>CAXHEV010000013.1:0-51967 GCA_964015875.1 uncultured Candidatus Poseidoniales archaeon | reverse complement strand
GATAGTCGACAGTCTCGTGGGCTCGGAGATGTGTATAAGAGACAGTGATAGAGTCATCTTTCGCCAAACAGCAGAAAAAGAAATTGGAAAAAATCTTACAAATTCGAACAAAAAAATACTTCATGGATGGCTTACAAGAAATATTTTGGATCACGAAATATTCCGTTCAGAGCAACTTAGCAAAATCAACGCAGAGTGCGTTGCTGAAACTAACGCTGGAATCCCAATATACAAATCACCCCTCGGCAAAGGAGGTAGAATCTTTTGGACTCCTAGAAATCAAAAGAAAAGAAATGAAATACAGATTGTTGTGTACGACTTTTGTTTGAAAAAGGAAAAGGGAGATCCCCGGCTCACTAAAATTCTAAAAAATCATAAATTTGAAAAGAAAAATGATGAAGTTAGAATCATAGGTGCCGTTGACTTTGAAATTGATCAACTGCCAGGAGATGGCCCCTCCAAACCCTGGCCCCATTCAAAAGATGTTTCTCTTGGGCAACTTGAAAATGTCATTGATGATGCGAACATACTCTTAGATGAGATTCAAGAAAAGGCAATTGTATCTAATCAACCATTGCTTATTGATGGACTTGCTGGAACTGGTAAAACAAGCGTTCTATCATTTCGAGGAGTCACCCGCTGTGTAGCAAGCCCTCATGGTACAAAAGTGATGGTTTTAGCCTCAAAGGACCATGTTGTTCAACGAATATCTGAAACAATGGACAAGATCTCAAAAAGGGGTGATTGGGGTGAGGTTGAATTTAACATGAATTACATACTTGGGCCGGGGATAAGTAACCCCCAGCAAGAGACATTGAACCTTGATTTGTTTATACGCGAATTACCCGATGCTGGTTTTGATGAAATTATTCTTGACGAGTGCCAAGATATCACTTCCGTGGAATTTGAAATGCTCAAACGATTGCTCATAGGACATAATCTTCGGAGACTCGTTTTTGCAGGTGATCCACTTCAGACGCTAAACCCTACCGGATTTGATTGGAATCGTTTGAAAGCAATGTTTATTGAAAATAATGTCCAACAAAAACATGTGGGAATACAACAATTCCACTTCAATTATCGCTCTCAAAGAAAAATTGTGGAGTTTGCGAATGCAATTCAAATCAAACGTGGAGAGGCTCTCGGCGAGGACCAAAATACCATTATGATCCCTAAGAAAGAGGGTGACGAGCGAATTAGATTTATCGAATTTGACTTAGCAACAAACGGTCACATGGCCGCAATTGAGGAAATATTGGAGAACTCTGGTGAATCGAGAGCAATCGTAATAACACCCGCACCAGATGACACTGGAATTCAACATCTCTTGGGCGGGATTGGAGATGGTGACCCCGTCATGAAACGCGTATGGGAAAACGCCTGCAATCGAAATAAAAATTTGAACCTATCTTCTTTTAGGGATGCTCTATATTTACACTCGGCTTCTTCGGTTAAAGGTGCTGAATACAAAGTCGTTGTGTTGTACCGTTTCGCAGGAACGAAAAATGCAAGAGAAAATTTGAGTAGTTTACGTGAACCACCTTCAAATGTTAGCAAAGTATCAAAAGATAACCAAATAGCAGTTCGGTATGAATTTAGCAAGCTTTACGTTGCGCTAACTCGGGCATTTGACCGCGTCTACATTATCGAAGATGGAGATGGGAGAGCATTTTGGGAGAGCATGGACATAACGGATTCAGATCGTGTGAGTCAAAATATTGACCATTTTATTGACTTCATTAACTTCACAAACCCCATAGTAGCATGCACTGCAGAAGACCTAAAACCCGAACAAAACGCTACAAAGGAAAATTATGAACGTGAACGTAATTCCTTCAGAAAGGACCCTTCCTCTGTTGTGAATCTTGAATCAGCAATAGGATTGGGTAGAAGGCTTTTCGACAAGGCACCGACAATAGAATTAGAATTAGAATTATTGGATTTGGAAGGCGAGAGGGCATGGATGAAATCAAGGCGCCCTTCCTTAGAAGAATCAGCCAAAAAGAAATGGCAAAAAGAAGCAATGGAAAAATTCACTAAAGCTAAACAGTATGAAAAAGTTGCACCAATTCATTACTCCGCAAAGAATTACAAAGAGTGTATGAATACGATGGATGGTTTAACTGAAAATAAATTTTACAAGTTTATTAAAATCGTATGTCAAATCAAATTAGAGAAGCCTAAAACAAAGGACAGAGTCCCTGATTGGAAGGTCTTGGGAATTGAAGAATTAATGAGCGGCTTGGACCGCGATATCATCCCTAAGGGTGCATGGCAAAGAATTACGCCGATGGATTATGGAAGATCGATAATTGAAGATCATATCATTAAGTCCAACACACTAACTCAAATTTTGGAGAACACAAAATCAAATCAGTATTTTTCAACTCATGACCTATTTGAATCATTCAAACTGGTCGAAGATCGAATAAAATTGCTCGAATTTAGGATGCAGACTAGGACCGCCCTCTGGTCCGGTAATTACCATGACTTGCTTTGTCAGTTGATTGAATCTCAATCCAGCACGGACCAGATGAATGAAATTTATTATGCCAAAAACGATAAAAGAAGCAATCTCAAATCAGATAAACAAAGGAATAAACAATGGAAAGACTTACGCTATTCAATAGATATGAGGATGCTAAGAGAATTACCCGAAGTAAGAAAACCCCGGCTGAAACTCGATATCCTGTTGAACCAGGAGAATATCGATAAAAACCCTTCTTCAATCCAAAATATCCAAAATAGAGGGGTTCTGTTAGCTCGCAGGATTCACAAGAGCAGCGACGTCAAGCACCAACTGGGGATTTTCTCGGAGATTTTTGAGGCATCCAGCCAAGATTCAAGCGAATTGATCTTCAAACATACAGAAATCGTAGAGAAACTGCTTCCAAGTTTACGCTTCTCGGTGGAAGAAAAAAAGTTCACTGATTATCCAAACCTAAGATGGTTTAATCATAGAAATTACAAGGACATGCTGGACAGCCACATCAATGAATTGTGGAAGGACTCTATTGACGAGAAGTACCAAGGTCAAGAACCTAAAGACATTTGGAAAGAGAACATTTCGGGAGACCAATTCATACGTGGGAAAAAAGGAACAAACGAAAAACAGACTCGCTTAAGAGAGTTTGAGGCATGGTTTAGAAATTTCTACAGATATGCAAATTCAACATCTTACAAGGCAAATATCGAACGAATTTTGACGAAATTGTTTTCTTGGTTTGATTTCGAGGGCGTGGACTTATCATTGGCAGGACAAAGTTGCATTGAAGCAATAATCAATTCGAAGTCGCAGTCATCAAATTTGTATGATTGTGAAAGGAATTTCATTATCAATTACATGACTAACAGAGATGTCCAAATCAAGCCGAAGTATTGGACGGAACTGAAAAATTTAGGTAATCAAGATTTAAATCGTAAATTAAATGTCGCAGAATGGGAGAGAAAAAACATAGTTTTCATTAATGAATATGAGGATATAGATACAAACAAACTAGATCAAAAGAAATTGGAAAAGTACATAAAAATCCTCAAGGAGAACGGAGAAGAAACATCAGCCCTGAAAGCAGAGGGAATGAGGGTTATCTCCGATAAAGATGCAGCGATTGTATTAGATAAATTATGGTCGAGTAATCAGATGCAAGCCTATCTTGAGAAACGTAATGAATTATTTTCAAGAGGTGTTAAGTTGCCGAAAATGGAAGTATTCGATGAAACCAAACTCGATATTTTGGATTGGGTCGTTGACTCGGGATTTGGATTCATGAAGGAGTTTTTATTTGCTAGAAATTTGATAGAAAACGAGATTTTTAATTTTATTTGTGCGGATTCTTTCGCGAGTTGGTTAACAAAAGTGTATTTGGAAGAAAGCGGAGAATTGCTTATCGAAACAGATGAGCCATATCCAAGTACCGGGGACGACTTAGAGGAATATCGATCGTTCATCATTAAAGAATTGATCAATGAGCATTTACCAGAACGAACTATATCAAAAAAGCGTGATTTTGAAAAATTCATAGATAGAGAAGCCCAGGTGGAATCAAATGTCATTACAAATATTCGAATGCTTATGGCCTTTGCAACCAGACAAGGGCTTTACTCAATCAAACAAAAAGGACTGACCTTGAAACCTGAACTTGATTTCTTGGAAGAGCATTCTCCCTTCAAAGAAGAATCGATTAAGTTGAAAGTCATTAAAATCAAATCGTACAATGATAGTTGAGTGAACGATAGAATGGAATTAATCGCCTTTCCCTCTTCAATTCAGCGGTTCAATGAAGTGGTGTCAACAGTGGCCTTATCATTCGATGCTGACGAATCGAAACAAGACCTTTGATACTGCGCTGAGCATGAGAATAATCATGAAGGAACCAAGCGCCCATTTGGCCCATGGTCGTTCTTTCTTTTCAGGTGGCCAAGGATCGATGCCGAGGCGCTCTGCCTCGCGAACGAGTTCCGCTAATTCAGCGAGTTCTTCTTCCACGGATTGCGCCGCCATGGATTTTCCACTGCACACCGCTACAAGACCTTCACGCTTCCGCGAGTATGCAAAGCCTTGAAGCCGGGGCGTTCGAGCCCAATTCATGAGTGAGGTCCCCGACGGTGTCACGCTTGCCTCGTTGGAACGCCGACCGCCTCGTCCAACTGCAACCATGACCATGACACGAGACGGGCCTGATGGGGTCGAAGTGCTGCTTGGCCTCCGTTCATCTACCATGCGAGCCTTTCCTTCATACTGGGCATTTCCCGGCGGTGGCGTGTCAAGGGTCGATGCTGCTGCGGTTGAACAACTCCAAGGGCTTGAAGGGCCACAATCGAAGACAATCGCCTGTATTCTGAGGGAGATGAGCGAAGAGTTGGGCCTCGCTCCATCGAGCGAGGGATTGGTTGCCATCGCACCAGAGGTTCGTGCGGAAATCATCGCTGACAAAACACGATATCTTCAGCTTGCTTTAGACGGGCATGTCCCCCATGACCGAAGCAAATTGAAGGTGCTCTGTCATCGTATTACTCCGCCATTTGGACCCGTCCAGTTTGACAATGCCTTTCTTCACATTCATGCTGGTGAAGCAAACAGCATGCCTGAAATTGATTTGGAGCCGCAAACAGAGTTTACAGAGATCATGTGGGCTAAGCCGAGCACGATATTGGAACGCTGGTCAAGGCATGAAATCAAAGTGGCACCACCCGTTGTGACGTTACTCATGGAAATCGACCGTGTCCTTCAGCGCACCAATGGTCGGATGGAAGAGGCGGCGAGCGACATTGCAAGTCGCCTCCCAGGTCGACGATCAATTCTCTTTGCTCATGGCGTGGAAGTCGTTCCGGTCAAAACAGCGACATTACCTCCTGCAGACCACACCAATGCTTACCTTGTCGGCGATCCGCATGGCGATTTTATCCTCGTTGACCCTGCAGCGCATCTACGAGAAGGCATGGAAGATTTAGCGACAGCTGTCGAACGACATCATGGTAACCTCGTCGCTCTTTTGTTCACCCACTCCCACGGAGATCACATCGGTGACATGGGTCTGCTTCGAGAGGCTTTTGATGTCCCTATTTGGGGGAGTGAACATACCAACAAGAGCGTCAAATGTGATCGGATTTTGAATGATGGTGACCAACTTACGCTCGGTTCAACAACGTGGGAGGTACTGATTACACCTGGCCATCATCCGGGCCATGTCTGCCTGTTAAGCGAGGCTGGGCTGATTGCTGGAGACATGGTTGCAGGAATTGGAACAATCTTGATCCCTCCTTATTCGGGCGACATGGCAGTTTACATTGAGCAACTTGAACGATTGAAACAACGTCAACCACATTTGTTATTCCCGTCTCATGGACCAGTAATTGCACAACCAACAAAGGTGTTCAATCGATACATCAGTCATCGCAAGGCAAGGCATCAGCGGGTGCTCGAAGCCGTAGGCCAAGCTGAGTCTATTCGTAAGATTGCAGCGCTTGCCTATGCAGATACTCCCGATGCCCACCCCGGCTTAGCCGAGGACCAAACCCTCTCGCATTTACTCATTCATGAGCGGGATGGTACAGTTCGTCAGTCAGAGAATGGTTGGATACTGATTGAATGATACCGCAGGGTTCATTCAAGGAAAACAATTGGCAAGGGCATGCCTAGGCGAATTGTCCTCACAAAAGCAGGAGGTCCAAGCACCCTTGCCGTCATCCCAATGGAGATGCCAACGCCAAGGGCAGGTGAAATTCGTATTGAAGTCGCTTATGCTGGGATCAATTTCGCCGACCTCTTGATGAGATTGGGGTTGTACCAACCAAGGCCGAAGTACCCGTTTACACCAGGATATGAAATGAGCGGCATTGTCGATGCTGTTGGCGAGGGCGTCACTGATTTTTCGATCGGTCAACGGGTTGTAGCCGCTCTCCCCAATGGGGGGCAGGCAAGCCATGTCATCGTCAATTCACAACGCGCATTACCGCTCCCTGATGATGTTGGTTTGGATGTTGCTGCATCCATTCCAGTGACCTATTTGACAGCACACCACATGCTTCATCATCTCGGTCATATGGAACAAAATGACGCTGTCTTGATTCACGGAGGAGCAGGTGGCGTTGGGACTGCAGCGTTACAAATTTGCCAATGGGCTGGCGTTTCAAAGGTCTGGGCGACCGCATCTGGTCACAAGAGTTCAACCATCGAGGCCTTTGGGGGAATTGCCATAGACCGGCATAACGAGGATTTTGTTGAAGTCATAAAAAAAGCCACCAACAATGAGGGAGTCGACCATATTCTTGATCCAATTGGAGGCGATAACCTAAGCCGCTCACTCTCGGTGCTCAAGGAAGGAGGGCGCCTCTATACCTACGGCATGTCAGCAGCCGCGCCAACATCCAAGAGAAACCTCTTCCGTTCGTACTTAGCATGGCGAAAGACTCCAAAATTCGACCCCCTTCGATTAATGACACGAAACCGTGGAGTGTTTGGGGTTCACATGGGGACTTGGAAAGATGAAAAAGTGATGCTGAAACAGTTGCAGCGCATCCTCGAAGGCATCAACAGTGGAAGGCTTGCCCCAGTCATCGATTCAGTTTTTGATGCCGAGGATGTTGCGAAGGCACACCAATATATCCATGATGGCAAAAATATTGGAAAGGTCTTACTCCGCTTCAAGTGAGCATTCAAGAAGCGTGAACATAACACAGTGGTGAGGGGAGCAGATGAAAGCAACAATGTCCGGTTTCGATCTTCGCGCAGTGGCGCAAGAGCTGGACGAATTTGCTGGTGCGTACGTAAAAAAAGCGTACATGCCTCATTATGAACAGATTGTGCTTCGAATTAATCCAAAAGAAAGTGATCAGTTTGACTTGGTGCTTGTGCGAGGTTCGAGAATTTACACATCTCAACGGGACCGTCCGATGCCAATGACGCCCCCGCCCTTCGCTATGGTGCTTCGCAAGCATTTGAAGAATGCAAGAATGACTGCAGTCAGGCAGTTAGGGTTTGATCGAGTGTTGGGCTTTGATTTTGACACAAAGCATGGCACATACCATTTGTACGTCGAAGTATTCAGAGATGGAAACATCATCCTCACAGATCAAGACGGTGTCATCATCCAACCTTTGACCCATGCCTCATACGCTGGTCGCACACTGAAAAAAGGGGTTGTGTACCAACCTCCTCCAGCAGCAATGGATCCTCATCAACTTGACAAAGCAACACTTTCTGAATTATTTTCAACATCTGACAGAGACCTCGTTTCAACCCTTGGCGGGAAAGCCAATCTTGGCGGCACTCATGCGAATGCTGTCTGTGATTTAGCAGGTCTTGAACCAAACATGGCCACACAAGATGCGCCTGTTAAAGACGTGCACGTCGCGTTGCAAACACTGCTGAGAAATTTAGCCGAAACACGTCAAGGGATCCTCTTGATGAAACCCACTGAAGAAAAAGACGTCCTAAACCTAGAACGTGAGGCAGGGGAAATGGAAGCAAATGGATTGCGTGATCGTTTCTTTGAGCAACACGCTTCAGAGGCAACGCCAACATTGCTTCCCTCGCATGAAGGCATGGCCCAAGCAATGTTCCCAACACTTTGTGAGGCTGTTGACGCTTGGAAGGGCGCTCATGATGCTGGAGCACTCGCTCGCAGGGAGGCTGAGAAATTGGATATTGCCGCTCCTGGAAGAGGTCACTCCACTGATGTGGAGCGGCTCGAGCGAAGAAAAGTCCAGCAAGAAAAAGCACTTGCAGGCTTTTCCAAAAAGATTGAGAAACAGCAAATGCTTGGCCATATCATTCAAAATAATTGGACGCATGTGGAAAGCCTGCTCAAACAGGTCACAGAAGCGATTGAAACGATGGGGTGGAAGGAAGTCAAGTCCATGGCAAAGGCCATTCCTTGGATTGTGTCACTCAATCCAGCAGAGCGAAGTTTCCTCAGCGTCCTCCCCGATGAAGATGGAGAACCAAAAGGGCCTCAAGCCACACTTTCTATCGACGAGACCGTCCATCAAAACGCCCAACGGTACTTCGAATCTGCTCGAAAGCAGAAGGACAAAACAAAGGGTGCTGTCGATGCTTTAGAGGACACAATGCTTCAGCTTCAGCGTGCTCAAAAGAAAGAGGCAAAGCAACAAGCCAGCGGCAAATTGAACAAAATAAAACGCAGCAAGCGACTCTGGTTTGAGCATCACCGTTGGAGCATGATCACTGGAGGGCACTTGCTCGTTGGAGGAAAGGACGCCAAAGGAAATGATTCGATTGTCAAGAAGCACTTGTCCGGTGAAGACCGATACCTGCACGCAGATTTGCATGGTGCACCAAGTTGTAGCTTGAGGGCAACCCAGGGCTTTGTTGTTGATCAACACAAACCTGCCCATATCCCCGAAGATGTTCCAGCGTTCAGGATCGTCGACAAGCTTGGAGACGAGCGAATCACCGATGAAAAGTTGCTCGAAGCTGCTTCGATGGCGTTGTGTTGGAGCCGAGCATGGGCTGGGGGCGGGGCACACGGAACCGTCTATTCGGTCAAACCTGCTCAGGTTTCTAAAACGGCGCAAACCGGTGAGTTTGTTGGCAAGGGTTCGTTTATTGTTCGTGGCCAACGCCAGTGGTTCAAGGACCTCGACGTTCAAATCGGTATTGGGATTGTGGCAATAAACGGAGTACCACTCTTGATGGGAGGGCGCCCTGAAACCATTGCTACGACGTGTCAGAGGTACGCTATCCTTCGACCAGGACTAACAAAAAAGGAACAACTGGCGAATCGCATCTACAAAAATACCGGGCTTGTTACTGACGATGTATTGCCTGTATTACCCGGTGCGTCCGACATTTTGGAAGACTTTGGGATTTTTTCGCCCCCGGCATCACTCGCTGAAGAGGAATGAAATCACTCAGTCATTTGCCTCTGCCCGAACGCTTGAATCCGCCCTTTGAAGGCCTGTTATTCCTGTTTGCTTGGCTGTTGCCATAGCCTTTTTTCGAATTCTTGGAAGGTTTGTACGTCTGACCTCGGGCTTCGCCCCTGTATCCTTTCGAAGAACCGTTAGAACCTCGATCGTTTGATTTTGAATCATTGCCGCCGCTGCGACCACCATCTCGGAATCGAGGGCGTCCACCGCTGTCGTTGCTGCGACCACCGCCACGATAGCCTCCGCCACCGCTACTGCGTCCGCCGCCACTGTCATTGTTGCGACCACCACGGTAACCTCCGCCACCGCTACTGCGTCCGCCACCGCCACTTCGACCACCACTACTGCGTCCGCCGCCTCGGTAGCCTCCACCGCCGCTTCGACCACCACCACGGTATCCTCCACCACCGCTTCGGCCGCCACCACGGTAACCTCCGCCACCGCTTCGACCGCCACCACGGTAACCTCCGCCACCGCCTCGGCCACCGCCGCCATAGCCACCACGGCCACCGCCGCTTCGACCACCGCCGCCATAGCCGCCTCTATTTTGCTCACGTGAACGGCGATCGGCTGCAATGTAAACAACTTCAAATTCCGGAAGCACTGAGAACTCTGGAGGCATAAATTCTACATTGATACCAACATTTCTTTGGATGCGAACATAGGAGCGCTTCTGAGGTCGTTGAACAAGCGAAACCACGACACCTGATGCGCCACCTCGAGCTGTTCGGCCGCTTCGGTGTTTGTACGCCTTACCATTTTCAGGAGGATCGTAATGAATCACACAATTCACGCCTGCCACGTCGATGCCACGAGCAGCGACATCAGTAGCGACCAACGCCATGCACTCACCGTGCTGGAAACGTTCCATGGCTCGATCACGACCACGTTGGGTCAATCCACCATGGAGGGTTTGTACTGCAAGGCCGTCATAGGTAAGATCGTCTCCGACTCGGTCGACGCCTGCTCGAGTTCGACAGAAGACAATGGTTCGACCACACTTTCGAATGAGTTCAGATGTAATATCTGGTTTCTTGGAGTTTGGCATCAACCAAAAGTGGTGAGTCATGCTTTCCATACTCACTTCTTTTGGTCCGACTTCGATGGTGACTGGTTCAGTTTGATAATCACGGACAAGGTCGGCAACCTCGTCATCGAGTGTGGCGCTAAAGAGAATTGTTTGCCGGTCCTTTTGACACGCATCAAGAATTTGGCAGACTGGTTCCATGAATCCCATATCAGCCATTCGATCTGCTTCGTCAAGCACGACAACTGAAACATCGTCAAGTGTCAACGAGCCTCGATCCATCAAATCAAGCAAGCGACCCGGACAGGCCACAAGCACATCGACTCCACGGTCGAGGGCTCGGAATTGCTTCTGGTATGAAACACCGCCATACATCGCTTCAACATACAATTTCAAATCGTATGCTAGCGGGTCAAGAACTTTGTAAATTTGCTCTGCCAATTCCCGTGTCGGTGTGAGAATAAGCGAAGTTGGTCGACGGGGTTCTGCTTCTGTGGTCCGAGAGAGGAGCGGAAGTCCGAATGCAAGGGTCTTACCCGAGCCTGTTGGGGCTCTGCAACACACATCTCTTCCAAGCATAGCATCAGGAATCGACTCTCGCTGAACCTCAAATGGCTCAAGGATGCCTTGTGTTTTTAGAGCATTCACCAGAACTGGTTCAATACCCAAATCACTGAACGACACCATACACGCACCCCGTTCGGACCCGCCGTCCGACCCTATTTGAAACCCATAGTTGGAATAAGCGGCCTTATTGACGGCTCAATCAGTATTCATGCGCGCCGAACAAGCATTGCAACAGCGTTGCCCCCACCTAGGCAAAGGGTCACAATTCCACTTGATGCTTCAACTCGACGCATGACACCAAGCATGGTAATGAGGCAACGTGTGCCGCTTGACCCGAGAGGGTGGCCCAGACTTACTGCTCCGCCATGAAGATTGAATCGATCATGTGGGATGTTCAGTTCTTGTGCGACGGAACATGAAGCTGAAGCAAAGGCTTCGTTGTGTTCGTAGACATCGACATCGAGGACATCCAGATTATTGCGTTCAAGAAGCATCTCAACTGCTGTAATTGGAGCGCTCATCACACGGGCTGGTTCGACCCCGCTCGTGCAATAGTCTTCGACATAACCCAGAATCTCCCAACCTTGTTGTCGAGCGTATTCTGCCTCTGCAAGAAGGACTGCGCTTGCGCCATCATTAAGGGTGCTTGAATTTCCTGCAGTCACTTGGCCTCCTTTTTTGAAGACTGGACGAAGCCCTGCAAGCGAGTCTGCAGTGGTTGTTGGACGAACGCCTTCATCTGAGTTGAACATGACTGGGTCACCTCTCCGTTGTGGAATCTCAACTGTGAACATTTCCCAATCAAACCACCCATTTTCTTGGGCCGTCGATGCTCGCTGTTGGCTTCGTGCAGCATAAGCATCTGAATCTTCCCGGGAGATGTTGCATTCTTCTGCAATGGTTTCTCCAGTTGTGCCCATGTGCATGTCATTGTAGCCATCCCACAATCCATCATGAACCATGGAGTCGACAAGCGTTGAATCCCCCATCTTTGATCCCTTGCGATGGTTTTTCAAGAGGTGCGGTGCATTTGACATGCTCTCCATGCCACCTGCAATGATCGCTTTGTATTCCCCGGCCCGAATGCTGTTTGCTGCCAACATTGCCGCTTTCAGTGAACTGCCACATACCTTGTTGATGGTTACCGAGGCAGTGGAGTATGGCAAATGTGCTCCAATAGCGACTTGACGTGCAGGGTTTTGTCCAGCACCGGCTTGGAGGACTTGGCCAAAAATCACTTCTTCAATAATTCCTGAGGTGGGGTCTATCCCTGCACGTTGACACAATTCCTTGACTGTAAGAACTCCCAATTCTACAGCGGTAAAGCCTGAAAGCGAGCCCATGAATTTACCAATAGGGGTCCGAGCAACGGCACAAATGGCGACTTTGGGCTGTGGCATGGCCGACCTAATGGTGCACTATTCTTGAATGTGCGCGCCCCTTTTTCACGCTAAGATGAGGAGAAGCCTTGATGAAGAGAAGGTGCTGGCCAATGCATGGCGAAATTCAAGACTGGATTCACAACGGACCGAGAAGCGAACGAAATGCGACATGTGGAAGTCGAGATTGACTTCACTCCAAACGCACTTGCTTCAATCCTTTATCGACAAGGCGACACCGTCATCCTCGCTTGCTGCACCAAGGAAGCGCGTTTGCCAGGTTGGTTCCCTCGTGACTCGACAAAAGGTTGGGTGCACGCCGAGTACTCACTTCTACCCGGCTCCACAGATTCGAGGTTCCGTCGAGAACGACGCGGTGCGAAAGGACGGACACAAGAAATTGAACGTCTCATTGCCCGTTCCCTGCGAGCGGCAGTCGATCTCGAAGCACTCGGACCAGTCGCTCTCAATGTTGATTGTGATGTTCTGAATGCAGATGGTGGCACTCGATGTGCATCAATTACTGCGGCAAACATCGCCCTCCGTCTTGCTGTTCGTCGCCTCATTGCACGGGGGGATTGCCTACCGATTGACATGCGTCCAACCGAAGATGATCGAAGGAATGGGTGGAAATCTCCATCGCTTTCAGATGCCGAACGAACCAACCACGAAAATACCGTGATTCCGCATGATTTGGCCGCAATTTCTGTAGGATTGATCGATGGTGAAGTCTATCTCGATCTTGACTATGTCCTGGATTCAAATGCTGATGTTGACATGAACGTCGTCAAAACCGCTGACGGAAAGTACGTTGAAATCCAAGGCACTGGTGAAGAGTCAACCTTTTCCGGTGATGAACTCGTTGCTCTACTGGCACGAGCAGATGGAGGACTTGAAGCACTTTTTGATGCGCAAGTCGCCATCCTCGATGGCATCGAGTAAGGCATAGCGTCCGGGCGGAAGCCTTGATATGGCAGGGGTCATCGCCAAGTTGCACGGGTCAGTAGCTTAGTTGGGAGAGCGCGGCACTGAAGATGCCGAGGTCGCTGGTTCAAGTCCGGCCTGACCCACCTCGACGCAAGAACAGCGCAAGCTTTACCCAAACACTTCCCTCGAATTTAGCCCTGAAAACCAACATCGTTCGAATGAACAATCGTTGGGTTCATTTGCATGAACCTCCTCTCGTTGGTATGGGCGGCAAAGACGGTGAGAGTCCTGCGTCGCATGATGGGCTGGAACACGAAGCTCGAAAAGACAAACTCAGCAAAGAACTGGAAGTCATCCGGACTCGAAGAACCGGTGGCTCAGGACGTAGTTTCCTGGCCAAAAAGGAAAATTTTGTCCTTTTTGGAGGAATCGTTTACGGTGGCGTCTATGCACTCATGATTTTTGCCATGTCGTCCGGCATGCTCGGCGAATCAACGGCACTCGACCACGCTGCTTCCAGAACCTTCCTTGACATTGGCGGCGAATGTGAAGAAATCACTGAAGAGCCTTGGGTTCACATGTTTCCAAATGAAGACCTCCATGTCTTTTCACTGGCTGGGCACAACCTTCCTGATGGGTTCGCGAATTTGACCTATGAAATCACATCGACTGATGAAGGACGAGAAGCATGGTCTGAATCAAATTCAACGGTGTCAAGTGTCAAATTCAAGAGTGGATCTGAGACTGGGCGTTCAAATTACCAAGCCGCCTATGATGAACTTGAGGAAGGTCACTATTCGATTACATTCGACATCATAGTTTACAATCAATCCAATATGACCGGCGCCAGTGTTGTCGAGGGCGGGGAAAAAATCAGTAAAACGATCGAATTCGAAATCTCAGAATCCGGTCAGCCACTCGCATTCCTTCCGTTTGTCAACGATGAGACAAAGCAAGACATTCGAGTGACGGACACTGGGGCACGCTCCTGTTGGAGCGTACAAGCGCTCGGAGATTGGGGATACATCCTGATCGGTGCTGAACTGGGAGGCGGTCGTGAAACAGCCATGCTCTCCGGTGGCTCTGCAGGCATTCCTGCCTGGTGGATGGCGTTTACCTCGCTCTCACTGTCTGCGATTACACTGCTCGTAATCTATCCGTTGATGTACAAAATTTACCACCAAGAAAGCGACGACATTCTCTCTCGCGCTCACATCAGCAGACTGGTAGAAGAAATTTTGACCAAAACCGCCACTAGACTTTCCATCGATGTGGATTGGGAATTGTACAAGTTTGAGCCAAGAGAGTTGTCAATCGACATTATGGTCCCGTACAAAAATACGGAATCAACTCTTTCTGACAGCAAGGATATTCGTGCCGAAGTTCTTCGTGAAATCCTGGATGAATTCGCCCTTTTCCGTGTGTTCAAGCCAGTCCAGTTGACCGTTCGCACCATCGGCGTAAATTCAGGAATTGACTTTGATTCTGGTGTTGGAATTGGTACCTCTGCTGATGAAGATACAGAAGAAACCCAAAACTATTCTTCATTCTTCTCCGAACTTCATACCCTTTCAAGGGTTGAAGACGAAGTCAGAGAGAGTTTAGAATTATTCTTCGCTCGGAGAAACGACCTCTCAATGGAAGGTGCTGTTGTCACCAGCGATGATCGAGTCATCTTTGTCTCAGTGATTTATCGTCCAACACAACGATTTGCGTTCTTCCGATTCAAGAAAACAAGAGATGAAGTGCAGACTGAACTTCATCGTTTCATCGCAAAACGCAACGCTGAACTACTTGGATCACAGGATCTCATTGTCAAGGGCCGAAACCAGGTCTCGACGCTTGCCGACCGATCTGGTGCTGGACGAGTCGAACGTGCATCGAAGAGTGATGAACGCATTGTTGCCGTTGCACGGCAAGACGGTTTGGGGGGCAAGATGCTGCAAACCAAGCTTCTTGGGGACACCCTCTCAACTGTCGAATACATGGCCAACGAAAAGCGTGAAATGATTAACAAATGGGGCTTCTGGGGCCTCATTGTATTCGTTTGGATTCCATTCATGGCCTCTGGAGTCCTTGTTGGTGCCATGCTTGGATTGCTATCAAGAATGAATTTCATGCGCGTTCTCTCAGCGACGTTCATCGGAGGTGCCATCGCCTCTGTCACATGGGCCTACACAGCAGAAGGCATCGTGAAATTCATGCATCAATACAAACTTGAAGCTGTAATTCCATTGATCATTATCGTCTTCATTGGAGCGGCTTTCTTACACATACGCTCCACGAAAATGCGTCGCCAAACCGAGTTGTTTGAGGATACACTTCTTGACAACTTCCACGCCAACATCCAAGCCAAATACGGCGAGCAAGGATGAGGGATGACGATGGATGCACTCACAGTGACACCAGGCCGTCCCGGTCATGTTGGTGAGATGGCGGTGATAGGGGTCGTGACTGTGAGCGATCGGGCAAGCGATGGAACCTACGCCGATGAAGGAGGTCCAGCAATCCTCACCTTCATTTCAGAGGCAATTGCAAGTCCATGCACGGTGCACTATCGATGCGTCCCTGATGAACAAGAAATCATCGAATCGACCTTAATCGAACTGGTCGACATGGTTGGATGTGATGTCGTAGTCACCACAGGAGGGACAGGTCCATCCAAACGAGACGTCACTCCCGAAGCTACAGAGAGTGTCCTCGACAGAACCTTGCCTGGTTTTGGTGAGCAGATGCGAGCCATCTCGCTCAAGTATGTACCGACAGCAATTCTCTCAAGGCAACTTGGAGGAACCCGCGGCACATGCGTGATTTTCAATCTCCCTGGCCGCCCTAAATCAATTCGAGAAACCATCGACGAAATTTGGCAAGCCGTTCCTTATTGCGTGGACTTGATTGGAGGCCCTTACATCGACACCGTTGATGAAGTGTGCAAAGCCTTTCGTCCTGCCTCAGCAAGGCGTAGAATGCAATAGAAATCAAAGGGAGGGTTCATTGAGTGGTTTCATTGAACTATCCACATGGAGCGCAAAAACAACGGAGATTTACTGATTCTCAACGCCACAATGGTCCTGCCTGACCAGACCGTTCTTGGTGACCTAAGGGTAGAAAATGGAACCATTACCAAGATTGCAATCAATGGGGGAATGGAACCTAAGGAAAATGAACGAGTCATCGATGCAAGCGGTTTGTACTTGCTCCCCGGAATCATCGACCCGCAAGTGCATTTCAGAGAACCGGGCCAACCCGAAAAAGAAGATCTCGGAAGCGGGTCAGCGGCGGCGGTCAGCGGCGGTGTCACCTCGTTCTTAGACATGCCAAACAACAAACCTGCCATCGTCGACATGGAAGGCATGCAAATGAAACTGGACAGTGCTGCTGCTACATGCGTCAGCAATTACGGATTCTTTATCGGAGCAACACCTCACAATCTTGAACAGTTGCAGGAGGTTGTTGGAACGCCATCTGCACCCAAAGCAATTCCTGGAATCTGTGGGACGAAAATTTTCATGGGTTCTTCAACAGGGACGCTCTTGGTCAACGAACATGAGGCGCTCGATACCATTTTTTCGGGTATTGGTGGCTTAATCGCCGTTCACGCAGAAGATGAAGCACGATTGAACGAGCGCTATCCATCGTTCAAAGATCGTACTGACATGGCAGCTCATGCCGAATGGCGTGACGATGTGACGGCTCTATTGGCCACAAAACTAGCTGTTGGTCTTGCTGAAAAACACAATCACAGGCTTCACGTCTTGCACCTCACCTCAGGGTTGGAAGCCGATTGGTTGGAGGGTCGAACAACCCTGCCAAGCCAAGCAAATGGACAAACCATCATCACCACAGAAGTCCTACCACAACATCTAACATTCAACGAGCATGATGTCAACCGAGAGGGTGTGCGATTGAAGATGAACCCACCAATTAGGTATCAGGAAGACATCGATATTCTCTGGCGACGCATACACGATGGTACCGTCCAATGCATCGCAACAGACCATGCACCTCACACCCTAGAGGCAAAGGCCGAGGGTTTTCCTGCAGCCCCTAGCGGTATGCCAGGAGTCGAAACCTCACTGCCCGCAATGTTAACCCATGTGAAAGATGGGAAATGTACACTTGAGGATGTTGTAAAGTGGATGGCAACAAATGTGGCAGATTGCTACAACATGGTCAATAAAGGCTCTCTCATGGAAGGTTATGATGGCGATCTTGTCCTTGTTGACATGGAAATGGAAGCCGTGGTCCTCGATGAAAATTCATGGAGCCGCGTTGGATGGAATCCGTACCGAGGGCGAACGCTTACTGGATGGCCAGTAGTCACTGTTGTTGGCGGCGTTCCAGTCTTCGAGCGAACGCCCGAAACGGGCCAAAAAGGGCATTTATTGGTGAAACCGGGCGAAACCGGAACCGCCATCAAGATGGCTCCGTGGATTTAATTGAAAACCACAGATTAAATCCATTCCTTGCCGGATAACATTATATGCAAAGATATTTGATTCCGGAATGAGGAAGTCTACATGGGTTGGCTAGAAGAAAATATTGGAGAAGGATATCAACAGGTAATTGTCGGCGTTGTGCTATTTATCATTGGTGCGACGATGGGATGGTTAGAATCTGTTGACGGGGCGATGACGGCAGCAGATGTCTATGTTCCCTCATTGTTGATGCTTTCTGGTGCTATGGTTACACTGCTTGGTATTTCCTTTGGCACTGGTCATGAGGATGATCGGACCAACGATTTGATGGACGCCATTAACGAGCTCACTGCAAGAATGAACTCAATGCTTGGCGAAGAAGAGTGAACACTTCACAAGCCGTAAATCCGGCTGTACTTGTCTTCAACATACCGTAAAAACGGGTCTGGACTTGGTGCTGAACCGGTTGCCTTCTCGATTAATTCTGAAGGTGACATTTTACTTCCCTCTGTATGAATTCTTGGACGCAACCATGCCAAAAGTGGCGACCAATCTCCTGTTTCCACGAGTGCATCAATATCCCCGAGGTCTTCTGCCATCGACTCCAATAATTGAGCAGCATAGAGGTTTCCAAGGGTGTAGGTTGGGAAGTACCCAAACGCACCCATCGACCAGTGAATATCTTGCAAGCATCCGAGCCGATCGTTTGGAACTTCAACACCAAACCACTCCATGAACATCGTATTCCAAGCGTTTGGTAGGTCTTTGACCGCAAGGTCACCATTGAACAATTGCTTTTCAATTTCATACCTGAGCATGACGTGTAAATTGTAGGTCACTTCATCGGCCTCGACACGAACATACCCTGTGGAAACTTTGTTTGCGATACGGTTGAGCGTCGCTGGATCCCACTCTGGTGCCTCGGGGAAGTGCTCTTTGTACCAAGGTAATACGACCTTCCAGAACGCTGGAGTGCGGCCAATTTGGTTTTCCCAGAAGCGGCTTTGCGATTCATGGACCCCGAGCGAAACTGCTGCACCACGAGGGGTGTAGGAATGATTCGAATCAAGGCCTTGTTCGTAAAGCGCATGACCGGTTTCATGCATGACACCATAGAGGCAGGAAAAGGGTTCACTCAGATCATATCGAGTGGTAAACCGGGTATCTCCGGGCCAAAGCCCCGCAGAAAAGGGATGCGTCGATGCGTCCATTCGCCCTGCTTTGAAGTCAAAGCCCATCGCTTCAGAAACCTTGGTGCAGAACGCAGTCTGTTCCTCAATTGGGAAGTGCAATCCCTCAGGCCATGGAGGGTCAGGCGTTGTGTTCTTGGCCGCCATGATTCGATCAAGAAGTGGCACGAGCCTCTCACGCAATCCGGCGAAAAGCGGGTCATAATCAGAGACCTTCATGCCCACTTCAAACTCGTCAAGAAGGGCGTCATATGGAGTCCCCTCAACCTCAAGGTAGGATATTTTTTGTTTTGTCATTGATATGAGGCGAGTCAGATGAGGCTCAAATGCTGAGAAATCTGAAGCGGCGCGCGCGCCTTGCCAAGCCATCATGGCTTCCGATTTTGCTCGCGCATAGTCAGCAACGAACTGTTCTGGTAGTTTGACAGCCTTGTCATGTGAACGTCTCATTTCACGAACATTCGCTCGTTGATCCTCATCTAAATCACCAACAGCTTCGAGTTCAGAAATCATTCGACCAAGTTCTGAACTCACGAGCCGTCCATGAGCCTCCTTGGCCAACCATGACAGCATGTCGGCCCGGGATGACGCCCCTTTTTCAGGCATAATCGTCTCACGGTCCCATCCAAGATGGCCTTGCAAAGCTTGCAGTCGATGGATGTCTTTTACGGCTGTGATGAACTCGTCGTAGGTGCTCATGGGCTGACCAAGTCTTCATTGCACATGAACGCTCGTATCGATAAATTTCTCCACCCCGGTCCACTATCGGGAGCACAATCCGGCCACACCTTCAATATGCAAGACGCTCTGCCTTACGCATGGCCAAAACTTCCGAGGAGGACGACACCTCGATGGCCACTAATGAAGACCATGAAATCGAGTTGGCTGTAGCAGAACTTGAAGGAATTCCTTTTGCTAACGAAGGCCAAACTGATGTAAAACCAATATCCGCTATCGAACCAGAAGGTGAGACCCCTTTCGATGATCTCTCTATCCCAGAGGTGGCAGAGCACTTAAAACGAAGTGCCAAGATGGTCATCGACACTTGCATGGATATTCGAAGAGGTGAGAATGTGCTCATCGTTTGCGATCCTACCACAGGGGACATCGGTCAAGCACTGCACGAAGCAGCAAACGAACGCTCTGACCGCGTGTTGCTCATTGTCATGCCAAAAGCGAGACATCACGGGGAAGAACCTCCTTCACCGGTCGCCAACCTGATGCGTCAACAACAAGTCGTAATCGCACCAACCCGATATTCCCTCACCCACACAAAGGCAATACGACAAGCCCTCAAAGATGGCGCAAGGGTGGCAACGATGCCTGGCATGACCAACGAAATGTTCAGTCGTGGTGGTATGTCTGCGAATTTTACCGAAGTAAAACGAAGGATTGGAGCGCTTCAACCTCACCTGCGTCGGCGAAGAATTCTCAATGTCAAATCTGAACAAGGAACGGACGTCACCTTTGAAGTCAATTGGAGGGAGTGGAAACTCGATGACAATGGCATATGCAACCGCCCACGCATGTTGACCAACCTCCCTGCGGGAAAGGCATTCATCATGCCTCGAGAGGGTACAATGAATGGCAAAGTCGTTATCGATGGGTCATGGGAATCAAATCTAGTCGATGAACCGATCACGCTGACCATCGAAGCTGGAATGGTTATCGATGTGACCGGGGGGACAATAGCGGCATCTATTCGCCAAGAATTTGGTGAAGCCGCAGGAAGGCTTCGGGCAAAGGACAGAGAAAATGTATGGACCGTTGCAGAATTCGGTTTCGGTATGAACTCACACGCTCGCTTGTTCGGCAATGTCCTTGAAGATGAGAAACGGCTTGGGACATGCTATTTTGCAGTGGGCGACAACACGGCCTTGGGTGGAACTTCATCTGTTGGAATCCACATGCCTGGTGTTCTCAAAGAAGCAAGCCTGTGGTTTGATGATACCCATGTCCTCGACAAGGGCCAATTCTTGCTCGAATTGTGATTACTGGCCCACGTTTTGGGTTCCACAAACTGGACAGAAACGCCAATACGGATCTAATCCAATACCACATCCACGGCACATAACGCCTGAGCGAATGGTTGGTTGAACGGATGGCATGGTCGGGTGTGCTTGGTTCCATTGATGCGTTGGTTGCTGATTCCAGCCCTGCTGTTGTTGCGGTTGTTGTTGATTCCACGCCTGCTGTTGTTGCGGTTGTTGCGGTTGTTGTTGATTCCAGCCCTGCTGTTGTTGCGGTTGTTGTTGATTCCAGCCCTGCTGTTGTTGTGGTTGTTGAGGTGGTTGCTGTTGCTGTGCTGGTTGACTCAATGGTTTCCTGATTGGCGTCACTGGACGGGGGAGCGATGCTGCCTTTCCAGCTGCGGGAGACGCCATAAATTCTGACAAAGAAACGCTGCCATCTCCGTCAGTATCCGCCTCTGCATGAAGTGCGGTAGCTTCTTCGATGGTTGTACCAGTAGCAACTGCTAATTCTTCGACAGAAAGCTGCTCGCTTCCATCCGTGTCTGCAGCAATGAAGTGTTCGGCTGCACTTGTGAATAATTCCTCTTCAGTGACTGGCATTTCCAAAGGCGATACTTTTGACTCGGGTGCCGATTCAACCATCGGCTCTAGCGCTGGTGGGGTTGGCATGGGCTCTGGCTCCGGTTCAGGTTGTGGGACAACTTCTGGTTCTGGCTCAGGCTCAGAAACAATTTCTGGCTCCTCGATTTCGACGGGTTCAGATGGCTTGCTCTCCTCCTGAAGTCCAAGATCAAAAGCGCCTGCAAAAGCGTCTTGAGTCGCCTTAGCCACTTGCTTTTCATTGGAGGTATCAACAACAACTTCCTCGAGCACAGGTTCATCGGCCACTGGTGGAAGTTCCACTTTGTCAATGACTGGTTCCGCTGTTGCCCCCGGAAGAGGCACGGATGGTTCTGGTGTTGTTGGGAGTGGAATACTTGCTTCTGGGGCGGATGGAGTTGGTGCTGAGGCTGGAACAGTTGGTTTTGGCACAACTGGAACACTTGCTGACGCTGCTGTTCGGCTTGCAAGGGTTGGAATTGGCAGTGCATGACCTGCGACGTCCAGCGCTGCTTCGAGTTCGTCTGCGACAGCCAAGAGGGATGAGGTGTTCGCATCAGGTTGTGCAAGGAACGATTCGATGCCGTTGAGGTATCGTGAAACCTCGCCTTGCCCACCCGTGGCGTGAGCAATGGCCAACAATTTGAGAATCTTCATTGGGTTGGCAAGGTTCGAGAGTTTCGTCATCTCGTCAGCACTGATCGAAGGAGCGATTCCGGAGGATTCTCCAGAGGAATCGGGAAGGCCGAGATAATTCAGCAACGGGTCAGGCATTGTCATGATGCCCAAATGGCCTGCAACGAGGTAGTAGATTTCTCCGCCTTCGCATTGAATTCGTTCGCTTGCAGCATTGAAGTCAAATTCACCTGGTAAAAGCACAATGTCAGAGAGCACTTCGAAAAATTTCTCCATGGCCTCTAAGCGTTCCATGGCCATGAGGGTATGAACCATATCCGATGATTCTGTAATACCGAAGTAAGCAGCAGCTTCGTCGACTTCAATGCCATCAGGCATTGATTCTCCAGGCAATTCATCAACCATGATTCAACCGCCTACGCCTTGCCCACCTGTGTCCGGTTCTTGAGGATGATGCCACCCATTGTTCGTGAAATCATCATTCAATCATCGACTCCTACCGAGGTCGTATATTGCACGAGATTGGGGTGCTGACCAGCCTGTTTCTTGTAATTGCATCAGAATGGTTCGTTCTTTATCTCCGTCATCAATTGCTGTTCGTACCCAATCTGCCGCAGACTCTCGATCATCGGCTTGCCAGTCTTCAAAGATACTCAAATCCACCTTGATTTTTGCTTTTCGAACTTTGGCCGAACCATCGTCTTCTGCGCTCTCTTCAGTGGTAACTTTGCTAGCAACAACCTTTGCTGCAGGCACTTTGCTTGGTACAGAGCGCCCTCGAGCAGGACCAGATGGAGCCTTTGATTGAGGTGGGCCAGAGCGCGGGCCACGACCTGGTGGACCGCCACTGGGTTTGCTTGGTGCAGCACCCGTTGGCCCCCGGGCTTTCGAGCGTGTGGACGGAGCAGGACTTGGCCTTGATGTGCTTGTTGTGTTGGTTGAACGAGAGGAGTTGAATGACGAAGTGAATGAACCGTAATTGTCATCCTCATCGTCCCAATCGTCTTCATCATCGTCGTCATAGTCAAATTCATCACTTCGGAACAAACGAACAATCACAGCGAAGAGAACAAGGATGCCAATCAAACCACCAATGCCGGCAAGGATTGCGACACCTGTGCTCATGCCAAACAACCCTTCGGAAGAATCATCATCGGTTGAAGCAGTGATTGGGCAGCCATCACCATAGCCTCCATCAGCGCCTGCTGGTTCATCAGGGCAGTTGTCGTCATAGTCGGCAACCCCGTCATTATCACCATCGCTTTGTGTTGGGTCACATCCATCCGAATCCACGTATGTTTTGTACGCTGGTTTTGTATCTGGACAAAGATCTGGATTTGTGCCTGAGGCATTGTCCCCATAGCCATCTCTGTCTCTGTCTTCCCATTGGGTTGGGTTGCCTGCAAGTCCAACAGGCTCAAACAAATCTCGGTAGCCATCACCATCATCTATACAGCCAAGGAAGTCGATGTACGAGGTGCCGTTTTCAATCGGACAGTCATCGGCATTGTTGCCTTCAATATTGTCGCCATATCCATCGCCATCTTGGTCGAACCATTGAGTTGAATCGGTTGGGAAGGCGTCGCCTGCTTCGTTTTCATGAAGCCCAGATGTAGCATTGATCGTGTACGTGTAGGCTCCTTTGTAGCCATCTCCGTCAAGATCTTCGTCAAGGGCTGTTTCATCGGTGCACCCTGTTGAATCGACTGGGAAGCCGGCTGGAGTGCTTGGGCATTGGTCATCCGCATCGCTGACACCGTCATCATCGGTGTCAAGTTGAGCGGTAGAACAACCGTTTGCATCGACCTCGGTTTCAAGCGTCAAAGGACACAAATCGTCCGGATCGAACACGCCGTCACCATCGGAGTCTGTTTCACGTTGAGCTGCACTGCATCCATTGCTGTCGACTTCATCTTGATATTCGGTCTGTGGGCACTGGTCCATGTCGTTCATAATGCCATCTTGATCCTCATCAAGTTGATTCTCAGCGCATCCTGCTTGGTTCACCGTTAGCCCTTCGTCTGTGTCCGGGCACGTGTCTTGTTCATTGGAAACAAAATCTCCGTCATCATCCGTGTCGTCAATGAATCGACAACCGATACCGGTTTCACCATTCGCTGGAACGGTGCCCTCAAGGACACCAGCGACTGTCGGGCATTCGTCTGCTTGGAAGCCATCTGGGTTGTCACCGAAGCCATCACTGTCGAAATCTAACCATTGAGTTGGCTCAAGTGGGAAAGCATCGGAGGAATCCTCCCAGCCATCGCCGTCCAAGTCCGGGCAACCGAACACAGGATTGGTTGAGTTCCCCCATACACCAGGGCAACCATCGAGTTCTAATCCCGCCCCATTATTGGTCAAATCTTCATCGGAAAGGTCGTAGAATGAAGTCCAGCGGTCTGGGTAACCGTCGCTGTCGTTGTCAACCGCTGCTGCGATGTTATCTGGGAACATATCTGGATCTGTGGCGCCAAGCGAGCTGTTGTCACCATAGCCATCACCATCTGAATCCGTCCACTGCGTCGGGTCAAGAGGCCACATGTCAGCACCCATTGACTCGTTCCATTCAAGGAAAGTATCAATCCCGGACGGGTCTGATGAGCCGTCATTATCGGTGTCCAGGCAACCATTGCGGTCTCGCCATGAGGCGCCCCAGTCCCAAGGGCATGCGTCTCCAGTCACTGTGTCTGATTCGTTATCGCCCCAACCATCACCATCATAATCAGCGTATTGTGAAGGGTTGAATGGGAACAAATCACCATCGTTGCTGTTTGGATCAAGAGGTGTAGCGCAGCAATCTGGTCCAGAATTGTCTCCATAACCATCGCCATCAGAATCTTTTGATTGTTTCCAGTTTAGAATAAACTCATCCCCGTCGTAGTAGGAGGCATCGTTGTCTGACCAACCGTCTTGATCGTCATCTCGACAACCAAGCCGCCCCAGCCAAGAACTGCCCGAAGCGTCTTGACATCCGTCATCAGTGTCAGCATAGCCATCGTAGTCGTAGTCTGGGCACCCGAAGGTGTAGAAGGAGGAAGTCGCTGCAACAGAGGTGCAACTGTCGGCCATTGGCCCGTCAGGGTTGTCGCCGTAATTGTCACCGTCGCTGTCAGTCCATTGATTGCCAAGCGATGGTAGGTCATCCACCAGGTCAAAGACAAGGTCTCTGTCCGTATCTTGGTAGATTCGCAAGACACTCACATCATCAAGGTCATTGTCCCAAAGTCCGAGGTGAATCGTGCCATTGCTGTCAACTTGAGCGTTGGTCTGACTGCCTACGGTTTTGTAGCCAAAAGCCAGCGTTGACCAAGCCGAGCTGTTGTGCATTGCGGCTTCTTTTGCAATTGCATTCCAAGTCAAATCGTTTCCAGTACCAGTGCTTGTCAAGAGCAGGTAATGGTCATCCATCACCACAAGGTCCCAAGCACCACCCAAAGCCGATGCTGGTTGTGTGGCGAAGGCCGTCCATTCGCTGGCATTGGTGCGGGTGTAGAGCGATGGCGTGGACATGTCACTTCTGACCGCAAGGGTTGGTTCACTCCCTCCGACAAGATCGAGGTTGTACTGACCAAGGCTACCTGCGGGTTGGTGAAGCGTTGAGCTTGTCCAATTGCTTTCAGTCATGTTGCGTTCGTGAACCGAAAGAGACCCAGTCGAGGTGAGGACTGCAGCGAGGATGGTGCCATCATCTGCAACAGCAAGACGAATGTCAGAGGACAGGTCGGTAAGCCCTGTAATATTGTGAATTTCGGTTGAGGTTGAATTGATCACCCATAGTGCGAGGTTGGCATCAACACCGTCATCATTGATGGCAAGCACCGCCAGAGAGCCGTCGTGCAAATACGCAGCAGACTGCTGTTCTGAAACTACCTGCATGAAGTCACCAGAAGCAAGCGCTGAAGGATATTCATAGGTCCATGTCGATCCACCGTCTGCTTGGCGAGCGAGTTGAAGGGAATCATTTGTTGCATCCCTGTACACGAGGACAGTTTCGTTATTTGTTGATTCAAGGCCTTGAGCCATCACAGAAACAGGCCCATCGAGAACAATCTGCGACCTAACCAGTGAAGTGGTCCACCCGCTTGTCGATTCGATGGATGTAAAGAGTTGATTTGAGCCGATGGAAGCAAAGGCAAGGCGTTGTTGACCTGAGGCATCCAGTGTCATGCCTAGGTGCTCACCAAATTGACCTGTGCTTACGATTGACTGTTCGACTGCAGTATGGCCAACTGCTGTCCGAACCGTCAAGCTGTTTTCCTCATCAACTTGGTAGATGACTGGGCGGCCAGAGGCGGTGGTGGTGAAAGCATACTTACTCGATTGATTGCTGCTTTCAATCACGACGGTGTCGCTCCAAACGCCTGCAGGTGTGGCATCATCAACATGTTCGATGAAATGTGAAGCATTGTTGACAAAGGTCACGAACATACTTGTTTCACCGCGAGCAGAAGTGCTGAGATCTAGTTGTGTAAGTCCAGATGTGTAAGCAAAGGAAGAAGATTCCCAATCCCTTTCAGAGTGCACCTGATAGACAATGGTTGGCGAGGACGTCGTTGTGTCTCGACTGCTGAGGACAATTTCACTTAGACCATCGCCGTCCAAGTCTCCATGTGTCGCGGCAACAAGACCGATATTGTCGCCGGTTTGACCCGTTGCGAGCAGTTCCCAGTCTGAGCGAAGACCGATGGAAGATCCGAGAATAAGTTCAACTTGACCGCTTTTACCCGGATTGGCTTGCATAATCAGCACGTCATCATAGCCGTCTTCATTGACATCGCCTGCTGGTTCAAAGGTTCGGCCAAGCACGGCATTTGCAACACCTGACTCGAGTGCGTAATCGGGCTCCGCAGAGGTGATTCCCCCAGGCGTTCCGTAATACGCCCAAATCTTACCACTGCGATATCCGCTCCCGTTGAAGGGTTCTCCAAACATGAAATCATCATATCCATCGGCGTTAACGTCACCAAGGTAATTCAGCGACCATCCAAGCAGTTTTCCTTGGAGGTTTGACTGAATGATTTGGTCACTTGTACCGTTGTATCCCGTAGACTGGCCGAAGAAAATTTCAACCGCTGAGTAGCCAAGCGGATTGTCGAAACTGCCCGTATTTGCAACCAGTAAGTCACTCATTCCATCCCCATTGAGATCACCGTTTGCTGCAATGGTTTGACCGAAGCGTGGCCCGTCTGTCGACTGAGTTATGTTTCGAACAAAGTCAAGTCCTGACGTGTTTCCACTGTAAATGATGACTTTTCCATTGTGCTGAATGACGCTTGTCACCTGTTCAGTGTGCCGGTAAGCAACAGCAACCAGATCGGCCATTGAATCTCCATTCATGGTTTGTGACGCAGTAAGTGCCCAGCCAAGCGATGTGTTGTCCTCGCCAGTCGCATTCCACCACGATGTGTTCTCTAGACCTAACGCGCTACCAAGGTGAACCTCAACTTGGCCAGGAGCTCCAGTGAAATTGCCTTCTGTGTCATTCCAGCCAGGCGAACCGATGGCAACGTCTGCGTATCCATCACCGTTGAAGTCGGCCACTGATAGTCCGTGACCGAACAAAGCATCATCAATATCACCTGTGAGCGTGAAATCAGCATCCAATGCAACCCCGCTTGTCGAGCCATAATGGACAAGAACACGTCCTCTTTGCAAGCCGTCGCCATCGTACTCAGGTTCTGCGATTACAAGATCGTCAAATCCGTCACCGTTCAAGTCACCCATCTCAATCGAACCCTCTTCGATACCTTGTGTTCCGATGATGGTCGTCGAAGGTGTGGGATTGATTCGTCCGGTCTCTTGACCTGACAAACTGCGAAGCAACTGCAGTGTGATGTTGTTGCCTTGGCCGACTGTAGTGACAATTTGTTCCAAATTATTTCCGTCAAGTCCCATCCCGATGTGAGGAACCACGTTTGAATCACGCAGTAATACTCGGTGGTCATATGTCGAACCGTCTACACGAATAAGACGAATCTCTCCATCATCTGGTACGGCGTAAGCGATGTGGACGACATCATTTGTATCAACTGCGAGTTCAATATCCCGGCTCACGGGCCCTGAATCAAGCAATGCATGTGACCAACGTGTGCCGCTGAATGTAATCTCCCACAGCGAACCATTGCTGTCCCGGAACACACCCCATTCAAGTTCGTTTTGGCGCAGACCAAGTCGGAAATCTGTAGGGTTGACGTCTTCCACAATCGTCCGAGTCAACCATGTTGTTTCGAAATACACTTGACCTGCATAAGCCACCCTCGCCACCTTGATGTCAGGCCCATCGGCATACATCATGTACGGGCGAGCATTTTCACCGATTGCCAATGAGCAATCGACAAGGTCTGCCTCTGGTGTTGGCGCTACAGTGTCAACAAGTGCATCATTCCAACTTCCGTTCGAAGATTGCGTTGCATAGTGCAGTTCCCCTTCGGCAGTGGTCCAGCAAAGATTGACATTTTCTCTGCGAGCGAGCACAAGATCTGGCGTCCCTGGTGTTGAATTGCCAAACAAGGAATCGGATGATTCAATCCATGTGTTGAGTCCAGATTCCTCCCGAACCACACCTTGAACCAAACCATCAAAATCAATTTGTGTTCCAGCGAAATCATGCCCATATCCGCTTGAAAAAGGCACATGAGCGCTTGTTTGCAGGACTTCTGGGTGCTCATCAAGCGCCTCGGTGGACAGATCATGGGTTGCCATTGGACTCATTGATTGAATCAAAAATAGGACCATAATTGTCAGAGCAATTGTGGGAAATGAGACACTGCGCTCTGCGGCCATAGCGTCATCACGCCCCCCCTCCTTGAAAACGCTTGTCAAAAAAAGTTCGTCATGACCCCCGTAGGGGGTCAAGGTCGCTCAACGGAAGAACCCGGTTTTTCAAAACAGAGAAGTTGACAAAAGAGAACCTTGTGCTGTGGTCATGAACGGGGGCCGTTGGTTAATTTGTGCTAACGGAACGTGGCCTATTCCAGCTGTTCGCGAACCACTTGTAGAACAAGCGGACGTCGTTGTGGCCTGTGATGGCGCTTATGATCAATGCCTTGAGCATGGCCTCTTGCCACATGTGGTTCTTGGCGACATGGATAGTGTTCAGAACACCGAGAAAGCATCTGGTACAAGGTGGGTGCTCAAAGCCAGTCAAGAGAAAAGTGACCTGTCAAAGGCCTTTGAATACGCGCAAGAACACGATGCAAAAATCATTGATGTCATCGGAGTAGATGGAGGAGCGCTCGGACACAAAATCGCTCCATTTTTTGCCCTCTATGATGCTCCATCCAACACCACACTTCATCTTGATGGAGGGCGGGTTCTTTGTGTGAGAAATTCTTCAATAGCAATAGATTCTATAGAAATTGGAAGTCGCATTTCACTGTTCGCCTTGGGGTCCGCAAATGGTGTTCATTTGAAAGGTTGTCAATGGGGGCTCGATGGGGACATGTTACAGCCAGGAACACAAGGACTCAACAACATAGCAACGCTGTCGAAGATTGAATTCACAGTCGAAGAGGGCGCTGTTCTTGTCTGTATTGAGCCAATCAAATAGGGCCCTTAGGCAGATAGTCCCTAAGCATAACAGAATAGTCACCTTCGCCATCCCAACCGATTGCGTGTTCGTCAACTCGTGCTCGCTCCAATGTTTGTTCAAAGCCACCCCAGTCTTCGATCAAACCGAGGTTGTAAGCCGCACGCGGCGTGTAGCCAGGAAAGAAGTTGCGCCAGGTGAATGGGACTCTTCCAGGCGTAATCCGGTTCACCATACCAACGATTGAGGTATTGCATGTGGTCAGGAAAGAGTGGTACCACTCGCCTTTAATCGACAAGGCATTCGCTTTGTTCGTCAATGCGTGAAGGAGGGCTTTGTCCTTGCCAGGTGGAGTGATGCCACGGAACATGTAATCCTTGTTTCCTCTCGCATTTGTTCTCAGGCCCAAGAGGTCTCGTTCGTAGCCGACAAGGAGGTACAATTCGTAATGGCGCCAAAAACCAGGCCATGGGTGGTACCGCTGTCCCTTGCGTCGCCGCGCTTCAAAAGAAAACGACAGGCAAGTACCATCATTGAATTCGAAGGTCAAGAAAGTGTGAGCCATGCCGTGAATCTTGTGAAAATGATCGACAACGAACCACACGTCTTTGATTTCGTCAGCCCTCACATCAAGCGTATCATCCCAAGATTCATCGCGGTCGCGGGTCGTTCTCCAAAAAAAATCTCTCACATTTTTGAACCGAATCGAATCACCATCAATCTCAGCTGTGGTTGTTCGTTCACAATCAGAGTTCCAATCATCTTCCAGTTGAGGCACTCTGGGACGAACACGAACCATCCAAATGAGAATCGAAAGACCGAGTAAAGCGATGAGTGTCGTTGCAGTATATCCCAAGACAGTCAACCAACTGAGCGCCATCGTTTCACCACTTATGCCAAATGCGTAGGTCTTCGTCCCACCAATCCATCGAACCGTCTGGTTGTTGTCGCCAAAGGGTTCCACTGTCGTCGGTTGTTGTTGGCATCCCTTCAGGATCCGGAGAACCGTCTGGAAGAATTGTTGGGGTTGGACCTAATGATCGAATGCCGGTCATCTCCTCTTCATCTTTGACCCGTACAAGCATGAAAAACACAATGATAGCAACGATGAATCCCAAAGCGCCAATCGAGTACCATCCAACCGATTCAGTTTCAGTGTCCTCTCCGAAGGAACGGCTTGGTAGGGCTTCTGCTTCCTCTTTGGTCAAATCTTCTCCGGGCTGCCTGATTAGGTTGAGGCCGTGAACGGTTCGAATCTGCTCATTGTTGATCACTTCGAGACTGATGAGGTGAACACCTGCAGGAAGAACTGAGCAATCGTAAGAATTGCTGTCAGTGCCGTCCAATTGTTGGCCCTGAACCGACCAAATTTTGTCAAAGGTCGAGAAATCTACGCCTGCCATGTTTGGAACCATAGTGACCATACAAGGCGTATCTGTCGTGTTACCATCACCGCGTACGTTCAGAGAGAACGCTGGAGCAGGCCTGTTGTGAATCGTGATGTTGAGCCAAGACTCCGTAGTTTGGCCCAAATCGTTTCGATATGCTTCCTTGAGCATGTATTCACCAGCGGGCCAATGCGAACAATTGAGTGAGGTTTGGTTGTCAAGCACTGTAAATGGCGCTCCTGAGAAGGTTCGAACCCCTGCTGCGGCATAGCGGGGCCCTGTTTCATCTGCAAAGATTCGGTCTATGGTGCACGCATCTCCTGTTTCAATCCACGAAGGGGCTTCAAGATCAAGAATAATTTGAGGCGTCTTCAATGCAGGCCGAAGAACATAGGTTGGCAATTGAATCGTCGTGATGGTTTCGCCATCTTGATTTACGATTTCTAGGCGGAGAGCATGTTCTCCTTGAGCCCAAGCATCATAGATGATGCTGGCATTCGATTGACCGCTAAAGGACATAGTGCGGCTATCGTGAACTTCTCTGTCCTTGTGAACGCCATACAAGCGCAATTCGATGTTGGTGTATTCATTGGTTGTGTTCATGATTACCACAACACGAATGGCATCAGCATCACCATCTTGGTTGAGGTCAAGCGTGTCGTTTCGTAGAGCAATCAACGCCAATCCTTCAGCTTCCAATGCTTCATCCGAAGAGGTGGGTTCCGCCGATGCGAACTCTGTCATACCAATCGGCGCCATGAGGCTCAAACAAAGAATGCTCAGCATGAGAATGCTGTTTCGATGTGCTTCAATCATCTGCCTTCACCTCGGAAGGTTCTGGTGGGGGCAATGGGAGGGGAGGTAAATTCTCGAGTGGAATCATTCCGGGTTGAGGCTGACCCATTTCTTCGAGGGTGCGAGTTTGTTTTTCTTCGAAAAGAGCTTCCTCGAGGTCATGGTCGTCACGACCCGATTTGACAATGAGGGCTGCACCTGCACCAACTATGAAGCCTAAACCTATGACAAGGTAAGTGAGCCAGGATGCTTCGGGGTTTTCGCCGAGGATGGCGACAGCGGCAGCAAATTCACCATAGTCATCCGACCATCCGTCGTTGTTCGAGTCAACACAACCTTGGACGTCTCGCTTCGAGGCTCCAGCTTGTTCAGGACAATCATCTCTAAACGCACCGAGCGGGACATCACCATAGCCATCACCATCAAGGTCGCGCCACTGGAGGGCTTCTGTTGGGAAAGCGTCGGCTGCACCGGCAGGGTGGGCTTCCCATGAGGCGGTTGGATCTGACCAACCGTCGCCGTCTGTGTCGCGGCATCCCAGTCGGTCGAGCATGGATGTACCACGAACTTCAGGACAAGCATCGCCTTGGTTACCATCCTCACGGTCACCGTAGCCATCACCATCTGAATCTCGCCATTGTGTGGGCTCATGAATGAAGGCATCACCTAGATCGGACCAGCCATCACCATCGGTGTCAGGACAACCCCATCGGTCGCCACCTGAAGAGGGCCCGACTGAGGTACCTGCTTGGTTTGGACAAACGTCGGCGGTTGTACCTCGAGGGTTATCGCCACGTCCATCACCATCGATGTCATGCCATTGAGTTGGGTCCATCGGCCAAGCATCGCCTCGACCTCCGGGGCTTGCAAGCCACGCACTTGTTGGGTCTGACCAACCATCTTGGTCACTATCAGGACAGCCCCAGCGATCGAATGTTGAGGACCCTTCTGTCGTTTTACAGCCATCTCCACGGTAGGCATCCCTCTGGGTTTGGCCATCGAAGTATTCCATGTTGTCACCATAACCATCATCGTCGGTATCATACCACTGGCTCCGGTCGTCTGGGAAAGCATCAGCAAAGCCTGCTGGATGGGCAATCCAATCGTTTGTGGGGTTGGAAAATCCATCCTTATCAGAGTCTCGGCAACCTAAGCGGTCAGCGTATGAAATCCAACCGGACTCCACTTCCTCTGGTGAGGAAAAGACACAAACATCCCCTTCATAGCCGTCTAAATTATCGCCATAACCATCACCATCAGTGTCGCGATATTGTGAGGGGATGAATGGGAAATCATCAACTTGAGAAGCGCCATATGTTTGGTTATTACCCCAACCATCCTCGTCAGTATCGAGCCATTGGGTTGGGTTGTCAGGGAAATCATCGACAAGGTTTGCACCTTCGCTCTGGTTGTCACCCCAACCATCAAAGTCACGGTCTCGCCATTGGGACTCTTCAAACGGGAAGGCATCAGAGCCGTTGACAACCGTCCAGTTGACGTCACCGTCTGAAAACGAATCACCATCACTATCGGTGCAACCGTAGCGATCACCATATGAATTTCCTGTAATGAACGGACAAGCATCAGGTGTTGTCGCATTGAAAATGTAGGATCCAATCCCCCATCCGAGTCGGGACGTGTTCCAATTCCCATCGGCCCAATTGTCGCCATAGCCGTCTGCATCTGTATCATTCCATTGCGAAGCATCGACTGGGAATGCATCGCCCATTCCAAGCGGATGAGCGTACCAAGGGGTCACGCCGTCAAGACCACCAGGATCGTCATCTGAGTATCCATCGCCATCGGAATCCAGGCAACCGAATCGGTCAAGTGAAGAATAACCACGGCGGAATGGGCAGTGATCACCCTGGTAGCCATCGAGGTTATCACCATAGTTGTCATTATCACTATCAAGCCATTGCGTTGGCTCGTCAAAGAAGGCATCTGCACCGTTTTGGGCCAACCATCCTGCCTCAGGATCAGACCAGCCATCACCATCGGTATCCGGGCATCCTTTTCGATCGTTTGAGGAGGTGCCTACAACATCGTCACAGTCATCATCAATGTCGACAAATCCGTCTTCATCGCTGTCTCGGTTGGTCTTGTCAATCGATGGCGTAATCGTGTAATCAAACCCGTCATTGCACCAAGAATCATCGGCTTTGACCTTGAAATAAACGAAACTTTGGGCGGCTACAGTCGTCGAGAGTGTTTTTGACGCTGCGTTGTCATCGACATACGAATCGACAATGGTGCTGCCCTGGGCGTTCAGCAACGAGACTCGCCCTTGCCAGCCGTCACCTGGACACCACCATGCAGCGCCGTTCATGGTGCCAGAAAATGAAATTTGAACGATGTCGCCTTTCTTTGCCTCAATCTTCCAAAAATCCGTTTGATCTCTTCCAGCATCGCAATCGGGATCGCAGACATAACCGCTTGACGTGACGCCGTCTGTCAGAGGTGAAGCGCTTTGAATATCGTTGTCTGCAACGACGTGCGGAACAAAACTGAGCATCAGCGCGGCGAGCGATAAGGCCAGCACACGCTTCGCGAGCATGGTTGCCCAAGAGGCGGTGTGCCTATGAACACTACCCGAGCGCCCTGACACCCTACGGGTGTCGTTTAAGGAAAGCAAGGATATGTATTCTTCAGCGTTTCAATGATTATTCAACGAAGTATAAATCGCCTCGTAGGCTTCTGCATTGTGCTCGTAGGTGTAGGTTGAAAGCACCCGTTCCCTACCGCGTTGTGCCTGTTCGGTTCGACCTTTAGGATCTGAAAGAGAACGGCACACTGCCTTCGCCAAATCACTCGAATCACCAGTCGTAAACAACTCGCCAACGGTTTCGTCGATCATCTCGGTGAGTGGGGCTTGATTGACGGTCACGACAGGGGTGCCGCTCGCAAGCGCTTCGAGCGGAATCAGACCTTGTCCTTCATAGTAGGACGGATAGACGACCAAATCTGCAGAACGGAAGTGCTGTGCGAGTTCTTCAAACGGCATACCCGGCTGAATGAATACCGCATGATCAACACCAAGTTTTGTTGCTTGTTTTCTCAGTGTTTTGGCCATATGGCCACGGCCAACAATACACAGGCGTGCCCCCGGATATTGCTCGAGAATTTCTGGCATCGCCCGCAAAAGAGTTCGATGACCCTTCCGTGCGACAAGTCGGCCGACAGCAAGGAGCAGGGGCGTGGATTTTGAAGGGCGGCCACACAAGGCATCTTCATCCGCAGCATCGTATTTTCTTCTCAATGCTTCATGGGCGAGTTGTTCCTCTTCATCGTCAGTATTGCTCGGGCGGAAGACAAGGTGGTCGACACCATACAGAATGGTCTCACAACGCCAATTTTCAGGAGGCTTGTACCATTGTTGAAACTCCTGTTTTGTTGATTCGCTGATGGCCACACTCACAGAGGACGCTTCGACACCGGCTTGCTCGTATCTGGCATACCAGCCACCGGTAGTGAGAATGGCCAAATCGTTAGGATTCTTCCACGTCGCAGCTTCTCTGTGTTTAGCTGCTAATTTCATTCCATTTCGCTCACCAATCCAACTTCCGTTCAATGCTGATACCACTGGTGCGATGTTTGCTTCGACCCATTGGAATTCTTTGCGCTTCCAACTGACGAGAGGAAGAAGTGTGTGAACCACATCAACAGGGACACTGGCATGCAACTGCTTGAGGGCCCGCAGAGCATGTTTTCCGTACGACCTCGTGAAGGCCATAGGCGCTTTCAACCACGGTACTTCAATGATGGAGACGCCCTGTTGGGGTGGCGCTCGTCCTTTGTGCGCTCTGGTGATGATGGTGATGCTATGGCCACGTGCCGCCAAATGACCAGCCAAGTGGAACACCACCGAGCCAATCCCTCCCCATCGAGGAGGGTATTCACCCGACACCATGGCGATGTGCATAACGGACCGAGAACGCTCTTGGGTTTCAATGTCACCGAATTCATGAGCGTAGGATTCAAGTTCTCGCTCCAATGCTTTGAAGGGGGTTGTCTTTGTCGGGGATTCATGGGCGAAAAACTCCCTGTCACTGTGACGGTGATTCTTCCAACTCGAAATGAAGAGGAAGCATTGGGTCCAACCATCGATGCAATACCCCGTGGTTGGTGTAAAAAACTCGAGATCATGATTGTCGATGGGAACTCAAGCGACCGCACTCGTGAAATCGCCCTAGAGAAGAAAATCAGAGTTCACCTAGAAGATCGTAAGGGCTACGGTCGAGCGTACAGAACTGGATTTGACGTTGCGACAAACGACATCATCGTCACCATGGATGCAGACTGCACGTATCCTGCAGAACTCGTTCCGACACTCGTGAAGCGGTTATTGGATGATGACCTTGATTTCATCACATGCGACCGTCTTTCACTTGCTGAAGAAGGTTCAATGCCAGGCATTCACGGTTTTGGAAACTGGGCGCTCTCGTTCACAGCTCGACTTTTGTTCGGTTATGGAATCAAGGATTCACAATCCGGCATGTGGGTGTTCAGAAAATCAATTTTTGATAATGAAGAAATGCGCCCAACCAACGATGGGATGCCTCTTTCTGAGGAGATGAAAATTCTTGCACGCCGAGTGCTCGGAAAGAAAAAGGCTGTTGAAATCTCAGTACCTTACCGCCCTCGTGTTGGCGAAGCAGAAATTCACACATGGGGCGATGGTTGGAAGAATTTCAAGTTCCTTTTTGCCCGTCGGGTGGGCCTTCACCGAACCCGTACTCCGTGGGGTTCGAGGCCATCAAACCCGGATTCAACCAACGGCGATTTACCAGAACAAGCCTGAGTTGATTCAATGGAATTTTGGCACCAGCGATGGTTCAACAACCAAATTGGCTTCCACCGTCTTGTTGCAAACGACTTGCTGATCAAGCACTGGCCTTCGCTTGAGTGCCAACCGGGAGCCAATGTATTGGTGCCGTTGTGTGGAAAAACTCTGGACATGCATTGGCTCAAAGAGCAAGGTCACAACGTCATCGGTATCGAACTTGTGGAAAAGGCGGCTCGCTCTTTTTTTGAGGATGCGCAATTAACACCGCACATCGAGTCAAAAGGTGAGCACACCATGTTCACCACTGAAGATATCACGATTGTTCAAGGCGATCTATTCACCCTTCCAGAAACAATGGCCAATTGCCAAGCTTGGTATGATCGAGCAGCGATGGTGGCGCTGCCATCGGAGATGAGGGCACGCTATGTCGATCAAATCTATTCCCTCTCCTCACCTGGTGCAGTCGGCTTGATGATCACCTTCGCTTACCCGCAAGAACAAATGCAAGGACCACCATTTTCATTGCCTGATGAAGAGGTGTTCGAAGTCTTCTCCAATCGATTTGAGGTTGAACTTTTGGAGAGCATCAACCTAGAAGATGAGAAAGATCGTGGCCTATCTCAAATCACATCGTCAGTCTTCAAAATCAAGCGGACCTGATTCAGACGTTGTCCCAATCAAGGTCAACACCAGTCAATGGTTTTGCTTCCTCTGGCTCACCTTCGATGTCGGCTTCGACTTCTGTTGCTGCTTCTGTGACGCCGCCTTCCAATGAAATTGGAGTTGAGGATTCCACTGGCTCAACAGGTTTCTCGGACCTGAATGCATCCCATGATTCAATCATATCCAAATCTGCAAACCGTGCCCTACGACGCGATGCAATCATAGCAACAGCGACGAGCAACACCACGAAAGCGCCAATAGCGCCAACAAGCATCATTGTTCGGCCATCGCTGGGAGGATCAGAAATATCGAGGGTTATGCTGATGACATCGACGTTTGCGTTTTCTCCTTCGCCATCGGTAGCGATGACCTTCATGTTTGGCCGGCCTGCACCATCAGGCAGCAATTCCAGATCGCCTTCCCAGACGCCGTCACCGTTGGTATCTGTGAGGTTCAATTGCCACTCCTGTTGGTCATACTTCACGGTCACACGGACGTCTTCTGTCGTTCCATCAGCGTCTGTCATCGTGACTGAAATCACCAACGTATTCACCTCACCTGCAATCAAGGTCGTTGGCGTGTAAACGAGGTTCGACAATCGGGGGAGGCTTGATTGGAAGGTGACGTTCGCAAACACCTCATCTTCACCCCCTCGGCTATCCCGGATGTAAAGTGAAATCATGTGTTCACCGGGCAAAAGACTGACCTCATCCATGCTGCGAGTTGACAGGATAGAATAGGAACCGTCCATTGCCCAATGTCGCCATTCACGAGCGACCATATCATCATCAGCATCTGTTGATTCTTCACTGAGGATAAGAACGCCACCAGCTTCAATCGAATCTCGGTTCGACGGCGTAACCATGGTTGCAATTGGATCTGATTGGCCCACGATAATGGTGAGGAATGTGCTCGAGGATAAACCAGTTTCATCTTCCAAAGTCACCTCAACAGTGTGGGTTCCTGCGGGAAGATTGCTGATGTGGGTCTCACCTGGATTGACTGCATCGAGAAGAGGTTCGCTCAACAGATCGCTGCGCACAGTGAGTGTGAAGTTGTCGTCATCATAATCAACGGATGGGACAGCATTCCAGAAGATTGGGTCTGAGGAACGGAAAATCTCCTCGTCCAGCGGAGAGACCAAATCGAGAACAGGAGCGGATGTCGTCACTTCAACGGTTCGAGAAACAAGGACTGGTTCGTGAATTCCATCATCTAAGCTCAACGTGATGGTGTGGGTGCCTGCCGAAAGCCTTCCCTCAAAAATCAGGTAATCCTCGCCCTCAGGCGTAAGTCGGCCATCAAGATCGCTAGACCACACCACAACAAGGTATTCAGAGCCCGCAAAGGGCTGGGCTTCTGCACAATGCCACGAGCCGTTGACTGGGAATGTGAAGCACGCAGCATCGTAGTCGCCAGATCCATTTGCGGAGAACCAAATTGTTTCTGACGAGGTGTATGTTTGTGTGTCGAGAGGTGTTTCAATGCTGGCTTTGGGCAACGAATTGGTCACGGTCAAAAGCATGGATGTGGTCTGAGTTGAGTTGATGTGTTCGGGCCGATCATCGACCACTCGCATCTCAATGGAGTGAACGCCTCGCGAGAGGTATCCTTCCCAGTATGTAGCGTTCGCCTCGTTCGACCAAGCGAGTTGTCCATCCAAACTCGACCACCATTCAACTTCGAGGGTGTCCCCCTCGGGATCGATGGTTGCCGTTCCGTCGAGCACAACCAGGCTTTCACTGCTGTTTTCTGCTCGTTGGATTTCAAATACGGGTTCTGGAACCTCATTGTACAGTTCAACAGGAATTCGGTACTCAGCGGGGGGGTTGATGTTGTCAAAGGCGTAAATCACGACCTCAAACGTTGATGGAACGCTTTCCTCCATGGTGAGGTTCATCCACAACTCGTTGGGGCACGTGGTGGCTTCTACTTCAGCAGAAATATAGGAACGCTCCAACCAACACACCAGTGGATCGTTCTCAAGATCATAGGTGCCTGAAATGTTGAACATGACATGTTGTGTCCGTGGAATGATTAATTCAGACCAAGGCGAGAGGGCTGGTTCAACATCGAGCACAATGATTGGTGCTTGATTACTCAGCTCTATGACTCTCTGCTCAGCAACGCAATGCGCAGCATCATCGCAAACGCTCATTGTGATGACATGGATGCCATCGGACAGTTCACAGGACCAATTGTCGTTGACGTTAGCCGTGAACGGTACGCCGTCAGCCGGGCTATTTGGGCCATCCCAACTTACGAGGCAGGAATCTTCGATGTTGCCATCGAGGTCACTGGTCCATGCCCACACAAGAGGATCGTTGTCCAAATCCCAAGAGTGAGAGGCGTTGAACAGAACAGCGCCTTGGGAAGGGTAGACCATGCTGTCCAACGGTGTGTCCCAAATAACGAATGGAGGTTGATTCTCCAGCGGGAGGACGCAATTGATGAATCGGTCTTGATCGAGGACGACGCTGGTGGTGTTCGAAACGCTGTCGTAGCCACAGTCAATCTCGACCGTGTTGTGGTTCGATGCCCCGGTGTTGGTCCAGCGTTGGCCGACGAAATTTGGCAATTCAACGTAGCCAAGATCGTTGGTCGTTTCCTGTAAGGAGGGTTCAAATGCTGTAAAGTTGGCGTTGACGTTGGCGTTTGGTATACCGTTGTTGACTGTGTTCACGACCCAAACCGTGATGTCCCAAGCAACATCAATCGTGGCGCCAGAGGCAATGGTTGCTTGGGTCAAATCAACACCGCTTGGCTGGTGGAGATGAAGGGATGATGTGCTGTCCAATTGAAGCGCTTGTCCACCGGTGGCATCTGTCAATGAGGACCAATTCACATGGCTGTTCTGGAACACAATTGAACCTGTACAATCTGCAGAGATGGTGTTGCCATACCCTGTTAGAGCGGTATGGTCAGTCAATTCTAGGCAAGATGTGTCACCCGATAGTTGGGTTCTGCTCAAGCTTGATGGGAAGTTGCCGTTGTTGTCAGCATTCCACTGAATTCCACTGTGGTTTCCATGCATGGAAATGAGATCTAATTCTGCAGCAGCATGGTCCAATGAAATCGCTGGAACGCCGGGTGAATCCATATCGATGGTCGCCCCAAGAATTTGGACACGCCCACCTTGTTGGCCAAGCGTCAACCCCTGATTGTCAACAACCAAAGGTGAGCGGGTAGGGTTGTTCTCTTCAAGAAGTAAATCATACAACCACAAATCAACAGAATTCAGAGCATAAAGGCCGGAACCAGAAGAACCTGTGATGGTGCAATGGCGGCAGGTTACGTCGCCTGATGAAGATTCAATGTCATTTGATTTTTCATAGAACAGACCCGCTTGATCCCCAAGGGAAGATGACGTCGAATCTGCACCGTTGTCATGTGCGCTGAGGTTCTCGAAGGTTACGTATCTTGCATCATAGACATGAGCACCTGATTCTCCGTTTGAAGAGAGATTGAGCCCATCAACAATGACAGTGGCTTTGTCGATGTACAGCCCGTCCCTAGTGTTGTTGTGAAGGTTCCAATCCGAACCTTGCATTGCGCCTCCAGAAGTCGAGGTGACCCCCGCTCCAACCGAGCCAGTGACCGTGAGGCCGTCGAAATGAGGTGCGAAAAAGGATGAGCGAACGGCAACACCTGATTCGTGAGGCCCTTGCCCGGGATCTCCTGAATCAACGACGGTGAGGTTCCTGAAGGTCGTCGAACTATCGACAAAATAGAGTCGAACGCCGACGGTGGTTGAATCTTGAACTAGGGTGTTTTCGAACCATGCTCCTGTAGCGTTGACGTCGATAGCGGCGTAGCCAATGTTGGCTGTTGTTGCGCCGGAACCTCCAGTACCTAGCACCGTGAGGTTGGTAAAATCGGCCGTTTCATAATTGGTGTAATTGGTATGGTTCAATTTGTCAACGTAGACGCCCCTGTACATCGAATTGGATACGGTAGCATCCTTGACCACAGCCCTTGTATAGCCACCATCATCGACATGACGAATCACAATACCGTTGTCTGATTTATCGATGGTAATGTTGGTGATAAGCGGTTGGCTGTCCTCAACCCAAACCCCAGCCACCATAGCCCAAGAAGAACCACTGATGTTATCCATCACAATATTGCGAAGCAATCCACCTGAACCGCCCCAGATGTTGATGGCTCTTGTCAGATGGTCAGTGAAATAAGCACCATCAACAATGGGAGTACTTCCAGCTCCAATCGATAGGCCAAGTCCATATCGCCAATCATTTTGGAAAGGGACCAAACGGCCTGCTTGATCGATGTAAAGATCTTGAATTGTTGGCGAAGAACTGCTGAAAAGGTCCAGCCCCACTCTGTCCGGGTTGATGATGGTCAGATTAGCAAAAAATGGATTGCTACCGTACATGGTCACCCCGTAAATCGAATCCTCAATAGTAAGGTTGTCAATCACTGAGCCACGACCGTTTGAACTGCTGTTGAATTGGAGGCCCTCGTGGTCTGTACTTGCGAATGAATACATAACTACGGGGCAACTTCTGGTGCCCTCAACCGTCAATCGCCCTTCGATGTAGATGCGTGCTCCTGCACCAAGTTCGATTTGAGTGCAAGCACTCACGATGAGTTCATCAAAAATAGCAACAGTGTAACTCGTTGTAACGGTCACGGTCCCTGACCAGGTTGTTTGGGCTTTTGGTGAGGCTTCGTTTGAATTCGACTCAACTTCATCCAGCCGGTCTTCGGCAGGAGAAAGAACACCACCATATGGCATACTCACCAACAAGCCAACTAAGACGAGAGCCAGCCAGTGACGATGCACATTGGTGTCCATACCTTGAGGCGTTCGCGAACGCACTTCAAGGGTTCGGCTTCATGCATGCCATGAGCCTCGTCGTAAGTCATGACATGGCTTAGCAATCAATAAGACCGGAGTTTGGCTGGACGAGTCATGCCTGAGGCGTTTGTGTTGTTCAAAACCCTGCCCTCGCATGAGAGGGACGTCTACCTTGCGCTCTCTGAACACGAGGCCATTGCCGAGGTGCACGCCCTGTATGGTGAATTCGATCTCTTGGTAAGGGTCAGTTCAGACAACGCTGGGGACTTAACCTCGATGCTGATGAAGGAATTCAGAATGATTTCTGGAGTAAAAGAAACACAGACCTTGATTGCGGTCGAATATTGAGGTGCGGTGCATGGCTATTGGATTCGTTTTAATCACCACTGAACCGGGCAAAGAACATGAGGTCCGTGCTACACTCGACGGTATTGAATTTGTCACTGACCGCTGGATGTTATTCGGAGAATACGACCTCATTGCACGTGTTCAGGCAGAGGACGAGTACATATTGACTCGTTGTATCGTTGAGGAAATTCGCGTCATTGAAGGCATTGCTGACACAAAGACATTGATTGGTGCCGAACTCTGATCACAACAGCGAGTGGAGTTCGGCTTCAAGCGCTTTTGCAGCCCTTGGACATCCTGCTGCCCGGTGCTGTGTGATGGCTTCTCTAAGGGAAATACGGCGCATGTTTGGTTGTAGTCTGGCTTTACATGTCCACCAACGAGCATGAAGACGATGGAGGGTAGCGCTGTTGGCAGCTTGAGATGGTTCTGAAATCATCGAAAACATTTGTTTGGCCTTAAGTTGATCAACATCGATGAATTGCTCGACCAAGGAAAGACGCAATGCGTCTGCACGAATCAAATTGGTTTGCGCTTCAATAGCAGTTTGTATTTCATTGATTGCCATCGTTCGTTGTTCCGTTGATTGGGCGGCGATGAGATTGGCTTTCGCTTCCAGTCCTTGTAAAAGTGGCTGAGCAAAACCACCAATCGAAGCAAGCGAAGAGCGGAGCCGTTTGGCTTTCTCAAATTCCTTTTCCCAAAGTGCGAGGGCGTGTTGTATCATTGAGAGAGCGATAAGAGTCACTGAACGCTCATCGGAACTTTGTTTGGGAATCTTTACCCTTTGGAGGTACGATTTCACTTCTGTTGCTAACGATGGATCCAGTTGATCAAAAACACGATCATCAAGTCGCCTTGATGCTGCGGCGAGTGCCATTCGATTCTTCTCGGATTCGTCGCCTTCTGCAAGGCCCTGTTCAATGATATCATCTGCGTCCTGAATGCGACCTTCGAGCATGGCCAAGCCAAGTGAGAGATGACGAGATTCAGGTGATTCACTCAGAGCCTCAAGATGGCGCCGAACGTGATCCGGCTCACACCTTTCAATAGCCACTTTTCCAGCCATGTAATGGAGTTGTGAAGGCATCGTTGAGACATTGATGGCCTGTTCCAATAATACAGAAAAGGCACCTGAATGCGTTTCCAGTAAACGCTCCATCTCGACTTCAAGTTGTGCATCTACACTCTCTTCGAGGCTGGCGATTCGATGGTAAAGGAGGATGATTTGGTCCTCTTTGGTCTCTGCTAGCCCTTCCCAATGTTTGACTGCTGCTTTGTGCAATCTTTGCTTTGAATCATCATCGAGGGCGGAACGCCGCACGTTTCTGACGAGGTGTTGAATTTCCATCTTCTCAAGATTCGAACTCCACCGTAAAAACGCATAATCATCAAGGGTGCCAACCACGTCACTGTCAAACGCCTTGCTCGCTTCGATGGGCATAGGGACCATCACAATATGGTCGAGCCCGTCCCTGGTGGAAGAATCCAAGGTTGACAGAACAACATTCTCCACATAGGATTGTACATCCGCACCTGCTTCAGGTAAGGGCGAGCCTTCTTCATGAAGCAAAATAGCCAGCGGGTGACCACCAAGGCTTTCGGCAATATGCATTCGCTCAGACTCGGTTACAGACTCACCCAAGAGTAAGGCTGCATCTGATACCTTCATGGATGGTACTGCAATTCGTGACAGTGTTTGTGGAAATGAAAGTGGTTCTCGGCCAATCAAAAGTACGTGAGCGGATTGAGCCTTCTCGAGCTCCCCGCAAAACGAACGTATGGAATCAATGTGGCGCTCTGGAATCAAATGTGCATCGTCAATGACAAGTACATCCCCTTTACACTTGAGCGCGGCATACTCTGCAAGCGCTTGATTGTTTTTTGGAAACGGACCACGGAATCCCCATTGCTTGCAAAGCCCATGAAGGTCAGAAAACTCGTCGATTTGGGCCCAGCGGACGTTAATTCCCGAGTCGATCAAGTGTTCACTCACGAGGCCTCCAACTGTGGTTTTTCCAATTCCGGGAAGACCGCTTAGCACCATACATGTTGCTTCTACGACCTGTTCACTGACTTCCACGGCGAGGCTATGACGACCATGTACTTCGCCGAGTATGGGTACGTCCCCGTAGGATTTCCCACGAGATGATTTTTTCGAAACGCTCTTTGTCCCAAGAGATTCAAGCAGTGTTCGTCCTTTTTCTGTAAGATGGTAGACGTGCCTACGTCGAGAACCACCTCCAATCACGTGGGCTTTGCGTTTGAAGACAAGATCAAACTTTTCAAGACCGCTAAGAGGCCCATTGAGCGCACTCCGTACAACCCCCAGTGCTTCACTGATCCCGGGCAGGGATAGATGCCGAGTGACGTCCCATGCTTTTTCCATGGCTGGAGAAAATCCACCAAGCCAGCGCAAAATGCGCTCTTGGGGAACGGAAAGATCACCAACCATAATTGACGCATGCACAGGTTGCTTTCTAACCACCGCTTTAGTTGCATCATCTTGTTTCATCCAAGGGTTTCCTTTTTTGGGGGCGGCGGTGAGGAAAGGGCATGCCTGTCACCCTCGCTTCGGTGGATTTCCCCAAGCGGCCGGGGGTGTATTTGTTCAAAACCAACCAAGGTCGAGTCTTGTACGTTGGCAAAGCGACAAAATTGAATGAGCGAATTCGCTCCTATTTTGCACAGACACCAGACCGTCAAATGATTCCTGAACTCGTGAAACGATCAGACGACATTGAATGCATTGTGACGAATTCTCCAGAAGAAGCCCTTATTCTTGAGCGACAATTGATTCGCCAACACAAACCGAGATACAATTCGATGCTCAAGGATGACAAATCCTATCCGTATTTGGTACTGACAAAGGAAGAAATTCCCCGAATCATGTACACACGCCACCCACCAAAATCAAGCCTGAGGTGGGGGCCGTTTCCTAACGCTGGTGCAGCTAAGCAAGTGATGCAACTTCTTCGAAGGCAATTTGGCATTCGCGATTGCAAAGAACTTCTCCCTCAAGGTTGTTTGTCGATGCATATCGGCCTGTGTGCGGGACCATGCATTGATGCGACAGGCTACAGCGAAAAGGTGGATACCGCTCGCAGGGTGCTTAATGGCGACGCTGCGGCTTTGCTCGAAGAACTCGCCAAAGAAATGGACACCGCTTCTGAAGCGATGAACTTTGAACAAGCGGCAGCAAAGAGGGACACGATTCGTGCAGTGCGAGCCACAACCGGTCAGCATGTTGTTTCCAGCAAAGTCTATCGCGATTGCGATGCAATAGGTATTGTAGCCCAAGGAGAAATGGCGGCTGTTGTGGTCATTCATGCCGACCAAGGAGTGGTCAAGGGACAGGAAGTCTGGCCTATGGTTCATCGCGGAGACATTGGTGAAACCGTGGCCAATTTCGTTTCAGAGCACTATGTCAATCGGAGGCCTCCACGTCTCTTGCTGACCCCCACACCATTACTCGATGGTGTTGAAGAATGGTTGTGCAGCCGACGTGAAGCCAAGGTTGAGGTTCGAACCCCATTGCGTGGTGATTTGGTCACTTTACTGACCCTTGCTCGCCAAAATGCCGACATTCAAATGACTCGCCTTGCCAATGCAACAAGTGGTTCACTCGAACAACGCGCTGCCAATGAGGGCGCTGCTGTCCTTGGTATGGACCAACTCAACCACATCGTCTGTTTCGACATGGCTCAATTGCTCGGTGATGAACGGGTTGGTGCGAGTGTCACCTTGAGAAACGGAAGGCCTGCGAAGAAGGAATACCGCACATACATCGTCAAAACTGATGCCATGGATGATCTTCGAATGATGCGAGAAGTGGTCGAGCGTTGGCTAAAGCGACAGGATTCCTGGCCTGACTTGCTTCTTATTGATGGTGGTGAAACACATCTTTCAACAATCACTGCACTCCTGAAAGAACATGATGTCTTGAATCAATTTGAACTCGCTGCACTTGCAAAACGTGAGGAGACAATTTACAGAAACGGGCACCAACCCATTGTGCTTGATCGCAAGGGCCGTGTCATGGTCCATGCACGTGATGAAGCGCACCGATTTGTCAACACCTATCACCGTAAACGAAGAGGGAAGAGTCGAATGTCAGACCCACTTGAAGGCGTTGAGGGGCTGGGTGCAAAGAAAATGCAAAACCTCATGCGTCATTTTGGCGGACGGCAGGGGATTCAGCACGCATCTGCGGACAACTTGATGACCGTACCTGGCATTGGTCCAGCGCTCGCTCAACGAATCTATGATGCCCTGCACTCCTAATCAATCGAAGCGTTCGTCGCCAAGGTCTTGCAGGAGCGTCTCGTCAAAGGATGGAACTGATGCCTCCATTGGGACGTTCATTGGCGGCATTGGTGGAATCGGCGGAGGTGCATCGTTGTTGAACTCACGCAACTCATCGAGGTCGCCATGGAATGCTTTGCTAGAAAATCCTGAAAGATCGGCAAACTCATCATTGCTGAGTTGAGGTTTTGCAGCCACATTCGCAGCCCTTCGTGCGCGCTTCTTTCTTCGCTTTCTACGGCGCCGTCGAACATACAGAAGCAACAAGATTACCAAGATGGCTGGATACTTCCAAAACTGCACAAAGAAGTACAGCCAACTGAAATGAAGTTGGAAGGTCACGGTGTCTTCAACATCGCCGGCTGGGATCGTGTAGGTAATTTCTTGCCGCCCATCCACGGTGCGAACATCGATGTTCCCCTGAGAAGATTCTAGGTTTTCTAGGGTAATTCCACTAGGCATCAACAAGGTAAATGGGCCATTCATTGCCACTTGAAAATCCTCATTGAGGGTGCTGTCAAATTGGAAAGGAATCGTCATGACATCGCTCGAATCTGCCCCATTGGGCAGGGTGACGCCATCCCATGCGACAATTCCGTTCGTCAGCATACCGGTGAGGCTCTGCATCATCATCGCCATTGGATGGACAAATGTCGAACGGATCGTGCTTGTTAGCAAACTCACTTCAAGACCTTCTAAATCCCCACTCAAGATTTTCCCAATATCGCCATCGAGTTGCAGTTTGAACGTCACTTTGGGAATGTTCAGCGTGAGGCTCAACGGCTCTTCGTCACTCACAATGAGGTCAGGCGCACCCACGCCTTTCAATCGTGTCTTGAATTCAAATTCGCTGATGTCAACGGCTGTGAAGTACGAATCTTCAAGATCGGTCAATCGCTTTGCAGCCTCGTGGATGAACTGGGTGAAAAGTTCGCCAACTTGCTTAACAAACGCCATCAAACCTTCTGAAGTCAACACAAATTCAACCGATTCCTCACAAATGCTGTAATTGTAATCATCACAAATCACGCCAAGGGTCTCGCTCAGATTGTATGTTCGGTTGATTGGTTCTTCGACCCGACTTGCGATGTCAAGCGCCAGGCGCACAAGATCTGAGGGCAGAACTTCCATGTTGACACTGTGCTCCCCAGTTGCAGGAATGTATTCTTGTGGGATGTTGATTCGATGAACTGAAACATCTGCATCCAAAGCAAATTCAAGTGCAGCTGTTCGAGTGAATTCGTTAAGATTGATAGACATGGCATCCATTTCAACAGCGCTTGTTACACACGTTCTCTCGGTGCTTTCACACTTGACGTTTTGATAATCGTCGCGTACGACATTGCGCCAATCATATGGATTGGTTCCAGCGAATGAAATCGAGTTGTCTTGATTTCCTTCGATGGTATCCCTCAAAATCAAGCGATCGCCGCCGTCTGCTGTTCGAACCCAACTTGGAAGAATGATTTCCAATGTCACTTCTGATGGTGGAAGGTTGGAGGGCACAATGGCTGAAAGATAGTCGCTGTCAAGCGAGGTTTCGATCGTAAGCCCACCGTTGAGTACACGTTCGAAATCGTCTTCTGTGAGGACATCGATGAGTTCAGCCACGTCCTCATTGTTGTTATTTTCAGAAATGATATCGAGCAGGCGCATAGAGAAGGGTTGGCTGGTGGTGGTGAGGTACACCGGGTGATTGAACCCCATGGCGTCTTCGCCTTCGACGCAAAACCGCAGTTCAACACCAGCTGGTGCAACCTCGGAGCATCCAGTGGAATGTGAGTAGTTCAGGCCTCCTGCTGGGAGAGACGAAGTTGCTGGCTGTGAGGAAATCCAAGTCATTTCTCCCATCTCAATTGTTTCTATACCTGCTACGGTCGAGGAGACGCCTTCTGCAATCAGATCAACGGGGAACTGCGAGGTGAAATTTTCGAGGTCGACAAGCCCGTTGTGATAGGCCAATCGAATTCCATCTGCAGTGACGACAGGGACCTTAGCTCGTTCCGCAACCGACATCAGGGAAACACCCCAGTCGTCGAGGGTGGCTTCATCGAGGTAGTGCATCCCTGCCACGAAATCAAGCGTTGCTGCTGATTCATCTTCCAGATTAAGGGTGATGTGAAGGTCCAATGCTTTCTCGCCACTTGGCACTTCGACTGTGCTTGTGCCGGTTCGGTTTCGGTGCTTGAGGGTCAATTCCACGCCTTGTGTAAGGTCACTGTCCGTGCTTTGTGCCAGAGTGTGATCAAGAACCCATGAACTGGAATTGTACGGCGAGGTGCCGCCATGTTGAATGAGTGTTCCTGACGCGTCAATAGAATCGATGGTCGCATAACTTGGTGGATTCACCGTGTAAGTGGCAATATGACCCGGGCGTGCAACAAAATTGAATGTGGAGGTGATTTCTGAACCCATGACCATTAGCCCTTGGTAGGCTCGCTCAAGGTCAAGATCGGGGTTTGGAAGCAGATTGAATGTCGACTGATCAAGTTGGATCAGTGCAGAGGTCGAGATGCAAATAGGTGGATTAAACACATCGTTTGCAGATGCGCCCTCTTCGGCTGAGTCTGTGGAAGGGTTGACCGAGCAGGCGGTGGTGGTTGTTCCATCAACGTACTGATTGGTGTAATCTGTTGTCACCGCAACCTCGCCGAAGCTTGATTCAAGGGAGTCTTCAATCGCATTTGAAAGTTCGATTCTGAGTTTCTCACCGACTGTTGGCGAGCCGGAGCCTGCTGTTTCTTGATCGAAGTAATTTCGAATAAGGTCCGCTGGCGCACCATCATCCTCATCCAAACCATCGTTGGCTAGGGCGCTTGAAATGAACGGGTCTGTAAAACCGAGCGCATCTCGGTCAAATTCACGAATCGCCCAATTCAATTCGAGTTGAATCTGTTCAGTCCCCAGCATCGTGAATTCATAGGTGCCCTCTACCCAATCTTGGAGGTTCGGCGTGCCGTCATCTGAATCAGAATAGGTGTCACAAATTCCATCGACACCGGCACCGGGATCTTTGTCACAGGAAGTCATTCCCGCTGCTGAGGCCATAGGAGCGAGGATTGAGATGGCCATCAACCCGATGAGAAGATGAGCGAGGCCCTGTTGACGAAGGTTCGACAAACCTACCCTGTCGCTCATGCACGGGCCTTGTCACGCGACATTGATAGGGGTTACCCCCTTCGTTGAAGCATGAGTGGTTCTGGTCAAGATGAACCATTGCATGTTGTAATATGGACTGCAAAAGAGAATGCCTCAAACCTACACTCTGCACTCAAGACCCTTGGCTGGCATTACCCCTTGGCACAATCCAAGGCGAATGATAGCGGGGAAATCGGGTTTCCATGCCGCCAACAAAAAGAGTGCTCAACCAGCGAAATCGAGTCGTTAAACGCACTGTTCGATACACCATGGAAGATCAGCCTTGAAGCTGTTCAAACCATCGGTCCGTCCGTCAACCCCCACGAACGGCTGAAGCAAGCAGTCTCAGCTTGGCTTGCCTCAAACAAGGATACTGAAGCAGAGTTCATACCATACGAATTACCACACAAATGGGAACTGCTTGGTGATCTGGTCGTTCTCCCCATCGATGCATTCAACACAACGAAATGGAAGAGATTGCTCCATGGTGTTGGTGCGAGGAAAAAAGAAAAATTGTACAGCGATGTGGCCGGAGCGCTCGGAGGACATCGTCTTGCACGACAGCACCAAATCCAAGATAACATCACTCGAAGTCCACAATTGACCCTCCTGCATGGCGATTCAGGATGGGTCGAATTTACCGACCATGGGGTTGAATTTGGCTTTGATGCGGAACAAGTGATGTTCTCATCTGGCAATGTCACTGAACGTCATCGAATTGGATCGATCGACATGACTGGAGAAACTGTCATCGACGCCTATGCTGGCACTGGATATTACACGCTCCCAATGTTGGTCCGAAGTGGAGCAGCCCATGTGCATGCTTGTGAATTGAATCCTGCTTCAGTCCTAGGTCTGGTCTGGGGCGCTCAAGCAAATGGTGTTGAAGATCGTTTGACCGTTCACCACGGCGACAATCAAGAAACGTTGCCATTGTTGACTGAATCTGCAGACCGATGTCACCTTGGATTATTGCCTTCCTCCGAAGCGGTGTGGGACCATGCTCTTGCTTGCCTCAAGCCAAGCGGAGGATGGCTTCATATTCACATGAACATCGAAACGGACAATGTAGAGTCATGGTGTGATGCAACGTTAAGACGCTTGAGAAGCATAGCAAAGGCGATGGGGCGGAGTTGGACCGTGAGTCGTCACCACCTCGAGCGGGTGAAATCATACTCACCAGGCGTGCTTCATGTGGTTCTTGATGTGCATTGCAGTGCATGATCAACCCTAGGACTTGTAGGATTCATCGAGCAACACTGCATCAAAAGTGGGCGGTTTTTGGCCCTGTTCGATGCCAAGCGGTGGATCGATTCGTGCCACATAAAACACAAGGAAACTCGCTCCAGCAAGCGCGAGCAATGATCCAAGACTCAAGCCAATAATTCCGAGTGCGTCGCTCATGCTTGAAAGCCAACCCTTGTCGTCTTCTGTGTCAACTTCTCCAAAGCGAAGGGTGCCGTCAGGATCTGAGACGCCAATCATCCGTACGGTGATGATTTCTGCTTCATAGGTTGGGCGACCCGCTGATGATGCTGGATTTTGTACGATTTCTTCCCCCGTCGGATCGTCTGAGGTCGGCGTGAGCGCAATGCCTCGGATGTGGCTCATACCGTCTCGCACAATACCAAAGGTAGCGTACCCCTCATCCTCTCTGTTTTCGGGATCAAGGCCATGGGCCTCTGTTTCTGCAATGTACCATTGGGCATCAGCAGAATCTGGATCTTGGCTTCGCGCCATACCTATGGCGCCATCGACATGAGAGAGGTTTGGGTTAAGTTCGAGGGGGATTGTTTCACCAGTACCACCGCTTCCACATTGTGGGCTTGTTGCAGGATAGACGAGGATCGTTGAACATGTAGGGTCGCCACCTTGAACCACAAAATCATCGATGACTCTGTGGAAGAAGATACCATCATAGATGCCTTCTTCGATGTGTGCGATCATATTTTCCGTCGTGATTGGAGCCCATTGTTCAAACAACTCAATGACAATCACTCCATATGCACGAGGTGAAAGATGACTGGGCACGTAGGAAACTTCGAGTTCGACAATGGCATTACCCTGGTAGGTGTATTGCATCGGCGTGT
>CAXHEV010000012.1:0-54349 GCA_964015875.1 uncultured Candidatus Poseidoniales archaeon | reverse complement strand
GATGAATGCCACAGGTAGCATGCCATGACGATCGACATGGCGAAGGTGAGGATGGTTCGCCCACTCTTCCTCAGGGCGACTCTTCTTCCATTCGCCAACTTGTCGATTCAGTTCATCAAAGATGTACTCTGCGAGTTCAATCTCACGCTCGTTAATGTAAGTGGTCCCTCTTTTCTTTTCTGAGCAATAGGTGTTGTTCCGAGTCAGTGATGAATCAACCCAATACATGTGTCGACGAGGATGAATCAACTCTGATCCTTTATTCTCGAGTCCATAATCATCCTTTTTCCTAATGGACAAGCCGTGTTGCTTGTTGGCAGTTTGTGATGCAGAATCGAGCCCACACTCTAGTTTTCCTTCATAGAATGGATTGATCGCTCGCATGATTTGTTCATGCATCCTGTATTGGATATTCAGACTTGATTTCAAGGATGTGTCAGCTTCAATGAAGTGTCGTTCGAATAAGGCTGTGGTCACCATGTCCCTAAATCGCCCCTTTCCTTCATCGTCATACGTATCATCATCCTCCGATGTTTTCTTCCTCGGATCGTTGAATTCGGGAGCAAGTTGGCGATGATCACCTACCCAGATTACCTTCCGGCCGAGTAAACTTGCTAGAATAATTTCCGGAGGGGTCGCCTTGCTGATTTCATCAATAATGACAACATCAAATGGATCGCTTGCGTGCTCACTGAACCAGTACCGACTGCCGGATTGAGCAGTTGTTACGCCATGGACATTGACGAGATTAAGATAGAGTGATTTGAGGTCCTCGATGGATGAGTCGGAGGTTTCGTTGAGAGCATTAATCCATTCGTTACGAAGATCAATCCAACGCTCTTCATTCTGGTACTGAGTCTGATGTTCCTTCTGCCACGCTTTCCCAGAAGCTAAGATTTGTTTGACTGACTTTACTTCCGGAGATGAATCGACAGATGTGGGATTGATTTCGGTAAACTTTACTTCCTCAGGAAGCGGTTGGAGGAGGTCATTGTAGGCTAAATTGAGATCATTGATTTTTCGAGATGCAATCGAAATCCTTTGATCTAATTGGTTCATTTCATTGTCATGTTGTTGGTTAGATTCCGGACTCCTGGTTTTATTTGACGTTTCACCCATGCGGAAGCGTAGTTGTTCGCCAACTGCAATTTTGAGTTCATCCAACGATGGTAATTCATTCTCTACTGTAGAGAGTTGTTCCTCAAATTCAACTAGAAGTTGCTCGATGACTTGTTCGATGTCAGCAGGAGGTTTGAGCGATGAGGCCAAAGCGTTCAACCCAGCATGATCGAGTTTACGACCCAGGCGAGCAATTTCCTTGCTTGTTGAAGCCCATCCACTGCTTGCTTTATTGCTCTGGTGTTGTTCAAGTTGTTCCAGCTCCTCTTTGAGAGCCTTGGCTTTATCGAAGTCATAATCAGCAGCAGCAGTGTCGATTTCTTGTCGTAATTTTGCTTGAACAGGGTCAACTTCCCCCTCAGTCTCAAAATTGTTCAACATGGCAAGGCCCTCAAGCAGAACCGGAGCCATTTTTTGACGGTCGTTGAGGGTGTTAATCTGCTTCAACTGATTCACAAGTTCGGTATTTTTCTTCAGCCGACTCAAATCGATTGAGTTCCAATCCTCTCGCTCAATAAACGATATCGATTGCATTAGAATGGTCCTTTGTTCCTCTTCAGATTGAAGCTGTGCATGAGCCGTCGAACGGTCACGAACCAGCGTATCTCGTTGTTGTTTCAATTGTACTAATATTGCCTCATTGGAATCCATTTGAGCCGTGAGATCTAAACTGTTTGTCTTGAATTCATCGATGGCTTGCCAATATGAACGGAGCGCCAAGGCCTCTGCCTGTGCCCTCTCACATTCATTTTGTATTGATGGGAGAAAGAAAGATTGAACCACGTTATCTTCCAAGAACGGTTTCGATTCAGGGTCAGGATCAATCGATGCGAATTTACCCAGCCAGCGAATTGGACGAACATTGGTTTTGTGACCAAGACGCCCTAACGCATTATCAACGGCTAAGTTTGTCTGGCTTGCCACCATCACCCGCCCACCTTCTTGTGTGATCTGATTGACCAATTCGGCGATGACGGTTGTTTTCCCTGTCCCTGGCGGCCCTTGTATGAAGTAAACATCAGGTGCAGCAAGTGCAGAACGAACCGCCCATTCTTGTCGTTCGTTAAGACGATCGACGAGTGGATGCTTCAACTCAGGAGGTTCTAGGGGGCCAGAGGAGGCTTTGGAAATGTCAAAGACCCACTTGTGGATGTCCGATGGGGCCTCCAAATTTCGTAGTCGCTCCAACCCTTTTCGTTCTCGGCGGAGGGTCCCGTAATCATCAGAGGTATCATTCGCCAATGTTTGCCCGATCAGTGAACCAATTTGTTCGATTGAAAAATCATCCCAAGGTCGGAGACTTACTGAAACAAAGTTGCTCGTTTTCGATTTGCCCTTTCCTTTGTTCTTCGATCGATTATACCCTCTTGTGACAAAACCGAGCTCCACTTTTCCACCGAAGGCTTTGATTGCTTCGTCAGATGCAGTTTCTAGATCACCCTCTTGAGGGCTAGGGATTAGATACGCAACCGGGCCTTTGCGCCCAGGTAATCGTTTAATCAATCCCAAAGAGCGCCCGCTCGACTTCAGAGTGAGTGAGAGCGTTAGGGGGTCATCATTAACCACTTCAGCCGAGACAATCTCTCCAGTCCACGCGTTCTCGTTGAGCATGTGTTCATACCAATCGAGATAAGCAAACCAATCTTCAAGTTCTTTTCCAGTATCCATAATCTGAGATTTTAGACCTCGCAAGGTCTTGAGAAAATCATTTGGTGCAGCAATCCAATCCCCCTCTGCATCCACATCCTGTTCATCAAATCCAACCGTGGCGATGAGATCTGTTGGCTCAATATGTGAAATTCGTTCACTTCGGAATGAAAATACACGTAGTAGATCACGATCAGTGATTTTAAACAAAGCGCACGGCAGTTCGTTGTTGCGCCCTTGGAGATTCATTGCCAACGAATCTTCTGGGTGAGGGAACATCATGAAAATGGGGCCATCACGTCCATCCATAGATCGCCGAATAACGTGCCGAGTGGCATGTGGGGCCATCCATCGTTCGAGAATTTCCATGGTGAATTGTTGCCAACGAGCCCTAGTAAGCGAATCAACCCGCCTCGAATCATAAGGGGCTTCCCCAAGATCTAGCAGTTCGAAGTTTTTTGCAACCCAATCTGTTAAGCCTAGGGTTGAATTGAATTTTTCACCCTGTTCTCGACCCTTGAAACTCGATGTGGTATATATCGAAATTCGTTCTTTGGATGAGTACGTGGATGCCATGCGCTCACCGATATTCTCCGCCTTGTTTTGTGTCGGATACAAAGTCTTCCCCGTCATTGCTTCGCCCCCTTGATGAGTTTCCGAGTTCGCTTCGCCAATGATTTGAGCGTAACTCCAGATTCTTTGGGATCTTTAGGTGCCTTTGGACCGCCATAACTTGCAAGAAAACCATCTGGATGGATGAACCATTGTTCATTGAGCGATGACTGCAGGTCTGCAACAGAGATTCCACTCTCTTGAGCTCGTCGAGACAAGATCACGGCCATGCCCTCCTTTCCTTCTCGAACGACTGCTTTCGCGCCTCGCTGAAATAATTGCTTTGCCGGTACATAGTCATCTGGTCCCAGGACAGCAACTCCGCCTTGAATCTGGATTTTAGAAGCCTGGATTTTCTGTCGTTCCCGTCGCTGGATGAATTTGAGCTTTCCATGCAACAATTCACCCGCCCGACTCACAATTGTTCGATCATCAAGTCCAATACTGCGCCATGCAGAGACCATGTCGGCGAGCACCACGGCATCACGGCAATGCTTGGCTTGGTCGGTGAGATTCAACTGCTTGGCCCAAGGCTTCAGCACCTTGTAGAACGAAGGGTTCGATTGTTTCAATGAGGATACAATCAGTCCGAATGAACTCCCGACGCCTAGGCCTTTCACAGCACTTGATCCATTCATCAAATCAACAGCAATCACTTCTGGTTGAGAGATTGTTGAGTCTGCACGTACGAAGACAACAACAGCATTTGGCTTCATGACCCTCAATAGGGCTGCCGAAAAGGCTGCATCTGCATCCACCTGTTGGTGGGTCGCAATAATCAGTGGGTCATCTCGGTTCAGCCAAGTTTGGAGGATGATTGTTTCATCTTTGGCGGTCTTCTTGGTTAACGTGGGGTTTTGTTCCATACCTCTGCCCAAATCGGTTCAAGTACATGAGGATAGAATTTGAAAATTACAAAATTCAAGCACATTCAACCCAAGATTGTTCGATTTTGAGGTTACTTTATCGAAAATTCAAGATGTTGTACTTCACTTCCAGCGCTGATATGCCAAATCGCCTGTCGTGGTGGTGGTGTAGGTGGATCCATCACCCTTCAAAACTAACCCATGCTTAACCATCGGCTTCAACTGTGCATATACTGCCTTGTCCGTCGTCAAACTTTTTTTGACGATGGCCTCGACCCGTAGCGGCGTTGGGGAGTCTTTGAGTATCTCGTATATCTTGACCTTTGTGCTGCTTTTTCTCAATAAGTTAACAGCAGGGCCAAGTTGTTCAAACAGTGGAATGTCGACCACAAGTTTGTTCGGCGTCGACCGTAATTCGGGGTGTTTGTCTCCTGGGAGAGTGTAGTACACCTCCATGAGGTGTGTTGTAGCAGACAAGGCCATTCCAATGGCCATAAGGTTCGTCCCACCAGTGACACTTACATGCCATTTTATTTCCCGATGAGGAAATTCTTGAATCGTGGTTTCAATGATATGGTCAAAAGCCGCCATCACATCTTGAATGGTGTTTGCTAACCATGGTTCTTCGATCGGCACCTTCCTCACATCAGGTGGCCCATCAGGTCCACAATTGGTACTCCAAGCATGAAGTAAATTTTGTTCAACTCGCTGGATGGAGTCCTCCATACTCGTAAACGCAAAGATGATTTCAGGTCTCCACTTGTCAAGCGGTGCCAAGATAATATCGACAGTTGAACCCAAAGGCGTCAACAAAATGTGAAGCGGGGGCAACTTCGTCTTGGCCATTGTGTTGACATATTGCTTCTAATCTTCAATCCATCGGGTGGAGAGTTGTGTTTTGTGACACCATGCTCAAGCACAAATAGTACAGTGGGTAGGGGCGGCCATGGAGAAGTCCGAAATGTTGGCCTTGGTCAATGAGAAAAGGGCCTTCTTCATTTCATTGGGCGTGGTTGTGTTTCTCGCTTGCATGTATGGCATTCTAGGCTCAACGCGATGGGCCGACGCCCCGATTGAATCGGCCACGAGGTTCTGTGAGGGCATTTCAGACGGCTTGGTCAAGGAACCGATGAACACCCTCTCCAACCTGACCTATGTCTTTGCAGGCATGCTCATTTTGTGGTGCATGCCTACCTCAAATGAGGCTACAGAAAACCCAATGCTCGGGCGAGGCATGTATCCAATTCTGTTCGCGACCGGATCGATGTACATCGGTATTGGCAGCTTTGCCATGCACGGTACCAACACCAATTGGGGTACGGTGATGGATTGGACTGGAATGTTGTTTTTCATCTCGTTTCCAGTCTACTACAACCTCGCTCGTCAGTACCAGTGGAGCGACCGTTTCTTCGCAACAGTGTTCTTCACCGTGTTTGCATTGACCGCCATCCTTGATACCTATGCTTCGGGCAACAATATCGTGTTGATTGAGAACTTCTCGGATGGACGAAAGTTGCGATTGCAAGGCCTGACGCGCGATTACCTGTGGTCGTTGTACATCGGTGTGTGGATCATCCAAGAGGCGAAAAACCTCAGCCGAAATCAATTGGGCTGGATGGTCGCATTGCCGCTGATCGCTTGTGTGACCCTTTCTGTCGGCGTTCCAACCATGCAGATTGTCATCCTTTGTGCTTTGTTCATTGGTATTGCTTACGCCCTTCATGCCAACCCCGGCCAGATGTTGGTGCGCACACCCAAACCTTACCTTTGGATTGCCGTGGTCTGCTATGTGGTTGCGAACATTGTTTGGCGCTTTGGCCACGACGGAGAAGCTGCATGCAACCCTGATTCCTTATTCCAATTCCATGCATTGTGGCACGTGTTAACGGGTGTTTCGGTGTACTACTTCTTCCGCTATTTTGCCACCGAAACGAGTGCAGAAGAGTTCTGAATGCGGCCCTACGTCGTCAACCCCTCAAGCAAGTCAACGGCTTTAGCACGTCCGTTCGCATCTGAACGCAACGATTCAGCGTTCGCACCTTGTGGAATCTTTGCATCGATGTGGAACATAGCGTATTGTTCCGGTCGCGCTTGAATTTGCATTTTGGCGTTGATTTCTTGTTCGAATTGCTTTGGTGTGGGCGTCATCAGAACTGGGATTCCAAGGCTCAATGTCTCAGCCATGAATTGGTTTCCTGGTGTGGCAATAGCGAAATCAGCATGGCATACTGCGTCGATAAATCCAGTTTCCGAGGTGGCCTGATGATCGAGCCAATCATAGCCCTCGACCATTGAGGGCGGAACACCGAACACCTTGCCACGTTTCTGCTCCCGCTTTGCCATTTGATTGATGGAAGCCAAGGAATGTTCCAACATCGTGATTGTGTAGACGACGAAGTACTCTCCACTTGGTTGCCAGGAGAGGTCGTCAAATTCCTTTCTAAGAATCGCACCGACATACTTGGCTTTGCTCTTTGGTCGCTGAGCAACAAGGACTTTCCCAACAATTCTCAAATCCGCAGTGGGAGAGAATCTTCGAACAATCATACCACCAGCCTTGGCTTGTATTCGTTGCATGATGCTCAAGCCTTTGGGCATTGGACTTGAGTTGAAGAATTCTTGACTGTTCAGGGCCACATGGGGAATAGCGAGGCTTTTCGAAACCTGCCACATCAATGGTTCATAATCTGAAACCGTGACATCTGGTTTCCATTCTCTCAGGTGCTCAATCAAAGGCTTCGAGAGTTTTTTGCGACTGTAAAGGAATCTCCTGTTGCCAACAACAGTTCTCCATATGGACAGCCGACCACGCTTGAGATGATATCTCGGCGTGGAGGTGCGATGCACACATGCCTCACCAAACCGAGCGCTGAGCAATTCTTCAGCGTCACCCTCGGTGCAGAACAGCACTTCATGGCCTCGATCAATGAGTTCCTGCCCGATGGCAAGCGCTCGAGCAGCATGACCGCGAGTCATACCAACCAATCCATAGCAAACGCGCATGTTCCGACCCAACCAAGCCTGTCCTTGCGTGGTTATTACTGCTCAGCCGGCGTTGTGAAGCAAACAGCGGTATATATTGCAGGGAGAAATCCTCTGACCATGCTAGATGTGTTGCCCACCCACTTAGCGGAGCGCGCACTTGCACGCAATGCCATCACCACGCCTCAAGGCGATGGCCCTGTCGTCGTGTGGCTGAAATCCTCGTTCAGACTTCACGAGAATCCAGCGATTGATCTCGGCAAACATATTGCTGCACAACACCAGTTACCACTGTTGATTTACCATGGTATCGATGAGCGATATCCTCATGCTTCTCTGCGCCATCATACGATGTTACTCGACGCTGCAGTTGACATGGATGAAGGGTGCAGGAAAGCAGGCCTCAGGTATGTGCTACACGTAGCAAGGGATGGCCATAGGCCCTCGGTGATGAAGGCGTTTAGCCAAACAGCAAGTTGCATTATCACCGATCTTTTCCCATTGCCTCCATGGACCAATTGGGTTCAATCTATTGCCAATGCTGCTGCGTGTCCGGTGCTCGAAATAGACTGCCACTGTGTTATCCCGATGCCGATGTTTGGCAAGTCGGTTGATCGCCCGTTCAAATTTAGGGATGCGACGAAAAAAATGAGAAAGAAACGCCTGCAAGCATCTTGGCCCTCTTTAGACGCCAAACCCGAACCCTACACGGGCCCACTGCCATTTGAGCCAGTCAATGTGGTTGATATGGTCAAAGATCGCAAGCGTCGTTTCGAACTTTTACGAACATGCGCTATCGACCCGACCGTACTACCAGTTTGGCGTGAGCAGGGTGGCGAACAAGCAGCATTGAGAAAATGGCAGAAGTTCTACGATAAGGGGCTCAATGGCTATGCTCGTCGACGAAATAACGCAGCGGACCCAAACGGCGTCTCTCGTTTATCGTCTGCGTTTCACTATGGTTTTCTTTCACCAATGAGGGTGGCCAGAGAAGCAGCAGCGGTTGGCACAAAGTCAGCTGAAAAATACCTCGATGAGTTGTTGATTTTCCGAGAGCATCCTTGGCATCACATCTTCTCGGCAAGCAATCCGTATGATGCTTCAAATCTTCCCGAGTGGGCCTTGCAATCCTGGCGAGAAACCTCGGATGACCCTCGGCCTGTGCTCCTCAAAGATCACCAGATGGAATATGCGAACTCACCGCTTGAACTGTGGAATCTTTGCCAACACTCACTTCTTCGTCATGGTGAATTGCACAACAATCTCCGCATGACGTGGGGCAAAGCAGTGCCTCTGTGGACTGAGTCGTTGGATCACTCGTTGTACATCGGTCAAATGCTCAACGACAAGTATGCCCTCGACGGGCGAGACCCTTCTTCAGTTGTTGGAATTCAATGGTGTCATGGTTTGTTTGACCGCCCCTTCTTTCCCTCAATGCCGGTGATGGGGGTGGTGCGCAAACGAGATGTTGTCACTCATCAAACACGCCTTGACATGCATGCGTACGACGCCCACATTCAGCGCAATCAATCTCATTTTGATGGCATCTACATTGTCATTGGAACCGGCATCATCGCCACGTGCGTGGCCCGAATGTTGTTTGATCTTGGTTTGGCTGTACGAATGGTTGATTCTGGCACAACTCAAGAACACGAAGATGATGCTCTCGATGCATCCGAAGCCTCGTTGTTCCCATCGTGGATGGAACAACGGATTGCCTCAATCTGTGAATCCTCTGGGATCAAAACAATTGGTGATGTCTGCGCTGAACTACGAGAAGGAATAGAGGTGATTGAAACATTGCCCACGACTCAGCACATCATCGTCTATTCTGATGCAAGTGACGGGCAACCATCGGATCTATTGAGCGAGCGAATTGAGCACGACATGTGGTCTGCCGCAGAACAGGTCTGGCTGGCAAATGCCATACAAAGCGTACCAACCGATTCCATTCAGAAGCGGTTGTTCTGATCACTCAGCGTCTTCAGTAGCCATGTACAGTGGCGGATAGGCAAAGTCTGGATTCTTATCTTCATCCATTTGCACAACATAGACGCCGGACACCATTTCTGAAATGAACAGGTAGCCACGAGGGTCGTACTGCAAGCCCCAATCGAATGGAATCATACACGATGCCCAACAGTCTGCCATGTCATAACCTAGGGTTTCCTTTGGATCTTCCATCCATGTCGGACCCGAAGGAAGGAAGTAACCCATGGTCTTGGTTTCAGACATTTGAGCGATTGCAGGGTAGCCGATTTCAGGTGCGACAACGCCGTCAACCCAAACAAGGTCTTGCCAGATGTCGCTGTGGTCAGTGACCCAGTTTCCAGCGTGATAGTGTGTCCAGTAGACGTGACCATGGGTTCCAGTGTCACCGTTGTGAGGGCTGTAGATGTAGCCGCCTGGAATGTAGTGGTGAGGGTGTTCGCTACCGTCAGGAAGGATGCTTGAACCAGGAAGCTTCCACTTGCTCATCAAGAAAGGCTTGGCAGGATCGGTGGTGTCAATGGTCCAAATGTATCCGGTGTGGTTGGTGTTGGTGCCGTACTCCGGTGCGATCATGGTCAAGTGGCGCCAGTTGATTCCGAATTCAGCATCATTTGGTCCTGTGCCACATTCTGCATCCCATGTTTCCATTGGGTCGGTGTCCTTGGCTCCATTGCACAACAGGTGGTCGTATGGAACCGCATAGTGGATCCAGCCGTTGCCGTTGAGTGCGCCACTGCTGCCGCCCCATTCTTCGGAAGACATGTTGGCGTGACCGCCACCATCTGGGCCGTACCATCCATCGTCAGCGGTTGGGCAACCCATCCATCGTCCGACTTCATTGTCTTGTGGCCAGCTGATGCCTTCTGGGTCTGGGATTTCAGGTGGGTTTGAGACATCGACGATTCTTAGTCCAGCATCCCAGTAGGAGATGTAGAGCAACTTCTGTCCAGTGATTGGGTGAATGTGGAACACATTGTCGTGGTTGAAAATTGAGCCACCACATGTGGTTTCTGGCTCTGGAGAGTAGCCACCCCAGCGGAGGATTTGGCGACTGTCGTTTTGTTGTTCGTCAGTTGCGGTTGGGTTCCACGATTCAAAACCGAGAGGAACATAGAAAATTTGAGTGCCTTTGTAGAATGTACCCGAGTCACCTTCAACCATTTCTGGATAGGGGTCGGCTCCGTAGAGGAAGAGGTGGCATTCTTCGATTGACCATAGTGGGTTGGCAGGTTCCCAGTCGCAGTCCACGTGCATGTCTTGGTTGTGGAATCCGGCTGGCGGGTTGTTCCATTCTGCAACCTTGATTGGTTCGTTCTTGTTGACCACAGAAATCACGTCCAGTCGGTTTGCACCGCTGTTTGCGTCATCATCGGTTGGGATTGGATCAAGGTCGCTGTTGGTCAATTCGTGGTTGACCAAAACCCAGTTGTTGTCAGGGGTCACCTTGATGTCGATCATTCGACCTACTTCGGCGTAGTATGTTGAGAGCAGCACGATGTTGTTTGGCTCAGAGATGTCCAAAATTTCGAATTGGTTGTATGAAGAAACATAAGCATAGCATCCACCAGTTCCGTCGGCGTTCTTAACGCAATCTTCCATGAAGTTGCCCTCAATGGCGATTTCAGAAGAGTCACCAGGGGTTGGTCCGACGTTCTTGTATTCAGGGAAACATGGCCTTCCTGCCACGTTGTCAAGTTCTGGAGGGGGTGCGACATTACCGTCGCAGTTGAGGTTGTGGTAATCGATGAGAAGCATGTTGTCGGTTTGCAATCGGTGAGCGAGCAAATCGGTGTGGCTGTGGTTTTCATCTTCGATTTCAACAACTGGATCGACCCATTCGTCCATTTCGTTCATTGTTTCGACATTTTTACTTCCACCAAGAGCAAGGTAGCCGGTTGCAGAGAGCAAGCTGATGACGGCTAATGCAACAAATGCATAGGTCATGACTTTGTCTGCCGCTTCCTTATCTTTGAACAGTCCACTAGGGCGCATGGGCGATGACTTGAGCGGTTCTATTTGAATTGGACCGTTGACGCATCTTGCAACCATCATGGTCGCTATGTTTTATTTATCGGGGCCTGAGCCTTTCAATCATGCGACGCATGGCTTTGCCGACCCTCGTCTTCCTGCTGCTTGCGGCAGTCGTGCTGGCTCCCCTCCAGTCAAGCGCACACACGGCGAGTGCCTCGACGGTCCTTGTTCAGGAAGACGGCTTTTCACACAGTGCGCCAGAGATCTTTCACAATGATTCAATCATCTGGTACAACACCGACAACGGATCAAACCTCACGCACCGTTTGGTCTATGATCACGACGGTGATGGATTGTACAACGGCACCTTCGATTGGGATTCAGGAGAACTTCACGCCTACTGTGAAACTTATGAAAACAACACGAAGGTCGATCCGGAGTGCACGACGATGTTCTTTGTTGTCTTTGATGTCAATTGGACAGAGGGTGACTACGGCTATCAGGACATTCGATCAGATGGCTCAGTGGTCAACGCAACCATTCGATTGTTCAAGGACATGGACAGCCACAACGCCTCCACTCCACCGCCCGTTGGCAGCAGTTTTGGCGTGACGCAAGGTGCTGATGACTCGCCAGCAGATGAGAATGCCGCTGAAGATGAAGCATTGACACCGGAAGATTTTCTTCTTTTCATTGCGATTGGTACGGGCAGTTCTGCGGTTCTCCTGTTTGGAGTCTTGATGATCAGAGGCTCATCAGGCACGCCTGAAAAGGTTCTGCAAGAGGAATAATTCACACCTCGGTCGTTTAAGTAGACTCGAGCGCTATCTAAGGGATGGCGAGAGCGATAAAGCAAAGAAAACCACGCATTACATCTGCTGGAAACATCTCAAGCACCTTTGGTCTCATCAAGGTTGAAGGCGATTTCGACAAACACGATCTTCAGCGTAACATCATGGCCATCAGTTGGATTGACGAGATTGTTGCGGATTCAAACGGGGCGCTCGAGTATGAGAACACATCGACTGGCGTCGTCGTTGCGGCTCACATGGGCAAGGTCAAAATCCAAATCGACGTTCGTTTGTGTGCCGAACGTTCACTCTCTGAATGCTACTGGACCCACGGGCATGTACCAGCTTTTGTCAACTCGAGTGAACTTTGCATCGAGATGGGCTCAGGCTATACTCATAATGTGCCCGATTTGGATTTGTGTGCTGCGTTACTGATGTTGCTCTCTTCCAAAGACGTCCCGATTGAAATGTACCCCTCAACCCTGTACAAATTTTTCCCGTTCAAAGAATTGCAAGGCATGCTTTCTGATAAGAACGAAAACGTGGTCAAAAACACGCTGTCCGCTATGGGTCAGCTTGAATGTGCGGCCTCACTACGCCAACTCAAAAAAGCGTTGTACCAAACATCGAATGAGGTCTTTGTGATGACCGCAATGGAGGCATTATTTTACGGTCGAGATTTCAACATGAAACCATACATGCCTCTGCTGGTTGAACTTACAAACAGTAGAACACATGAATGCAAGGTAAGCGCCATTCAAATGCTTGGTTTAATCCTCGATTCGACCCAAACAGAGTACATGCATGTCCTGCGACGGGTGATTCGATTTGATCACCACTGTGTGCTTGGCCCGGTTCTCGATACATACATTTTGATGGCGCGAGAAGAAGCGCTCCCCGATTGCCTTTACCTCCTCGAAAACAGGAAAGCATTCTGGCACCCTGAGGTTGTTCGACGGCTGTGTGAAATTGACCACCCGCTGGTCAAGCAAGCCCTTTCTGTACGGTACCTCACCCATTCGACCTCTGCTGAGGAGCGAGAACTGATTGAATGTTATTTGAACGCCAACTGCAAAGATACAACAGAAGAAAAAGTGAATGACTACATTCTTTCACGCCTTGTGTTGAATGCCTCAGAAAAGTCTTCAGAGGGCGACGACACATTTTCTGGTTTGGGAAGTCTATTTGGCTGATTTCAGTTGCCGTTGGCGAAGGGCTTCAACAGCAACCACACTGACTGCTACCTGAAGATTGTATGAAGGGACAAAGCCATCCATTGGCAACAAGACGCAAGCATCTGCTGCATCGAGCACCTGCTGACTGATGCCCTCCTTTTCTGCTCCGACAACGAGCACCACATCGCCCGTCAGGTCTTCTTCCCAAGGGCCATGGGTGCCCACATCTTCGACAGCGATGATTCGAGTACCGTGTTGCTTTGAAGCAGCAAGAATAGCATCAGTGGTGGTGTAGACCACTGGGATAAATCGATCAGCACGCATGCTTGAGCGTCGAATCGTTCTGCGTTCTTCGTGGGTTTTGACAACATTGAGGACCACAGCATCTGCACCAGCAACTTCGGCAGTTCGAATGGCAAATCCAAGATTGGTTGAATAGGTCACTCCATCAAAGAACCAAATGGTCCCACCTCGTTCAAACACCTCTTCAAGCGACGCCTCGGGACGGCGCCCGACGAGGGCCAGTGCGTCGACGTGACCGTCTGCTGACATGCGCCACAAATCGTTGGTTGATCCTTCTTCTAGTCGGATGCCCTTTGATTCGCACATTGCGCGAATTGCCGTGGTGTCCTTTTCACGATCGACAAGAACCATCGTGATGGGTTCATCATCGTTTAGGGCTTGAAGCACAGCTTCGGCCCCAGTGATCTGTCCGGCCATGAATGCCCGTGGGCCGTAGGCCTCAAGAGGCTATCCGACCTGGCGGGGTTATGGCGAAAAAACACAGTCCAAAGTTTCTCCAAATTGTCGAGCAAGCGCGCACGAGAATCCCCGAATGCAGCGCAATTGAACTCAAGGCCATGCTCGAAGACGGATCGCCTTTGGTGGTCATCGATGTAAGGGAGCGTCATGAATTTGAAGCTGGGCACTTGGAAGGCTCTGTCCACATCGGCAAAGGTGTCTTAGAACGGGACATTGAGAAACATGAATTGAGTGACAGCACTCGCATTGTATTGTATTGCGGCGGCGGCTTTCGTAGCGCAATTGCTGCAGCATCACTGAAGGACATGGGCTACAGCAATGCGTTTTCGCTCTGGGGTGGCTGGCGTGCCATCGTTGCTGAAGGCCTCGCTCCCCAACTCGAATCCTGAACTTCAGTGGTGGTGCAGTACGCGTTTTGGCGGGGTGATGGGCTCTTTGGTCGCGTGGACAGGCTCATAAAGGGGAGTTTTGTCGGCTGGATGCTGAGAAGCGTAGGTGTTCATCATGGCTCAAGGATTGTACCAACACGTTCGTCAAACTTGGAAGCGCCCAAACGATGCACTGCCTCACATGTACAGGCAGACTCGTATGGCTCAATGGCGCCGTGAACCGGTCAATTGCCGAATTGAACGCCCAACTCGCCTCGATGCGGCTCGCTCCCTTGGCTACAAAGCAAAGCAAGGTGTTGTCCTCATCAGAACCCGAATCCGCCGTGGTGGATTGCGAAAGGGTAAGATTCACATGAAGCGCAAGCCTTCCAAAGCCGGTATCAAGAAGATCACCATGGCCAAGAACACTCAGCGCATGGCCGAAGAGCGTGTTGCCCGCCACTTCCCCAACCTCGAAGTTCTCAACTCGTACTGGGTCGGCCAAGACGGTAAGCACAAGTTCTACGAAGTCATCATGATCGATACTCACCACCCTGCAATCATCAAGGATAAGCAACTCGGTGTGTTTTGTGGAGCGAACGGAAACAACTCCCACCGTGGACGAGCTTACCGTGGTAAGACCTCCGCTGGAAAGCGCGGACGTGGTTTGCACAACAAGGGGAAGGGCGCAGAGAAGTTGCGACCTTCACTCAAGGCAAACCTCAACCGTGGCAAGTGAGCATCACGCTGATTTGTCCTCAAGCAACCAATCGCAGTTGTTTGCATCCTTTTCGGGTTTGATTTATTGCCCGTCGACTTCTCGGAAGTGTGAGGGACAACCATGGTTCAAGGCGAAGACACCGTTACCCGCTTGACCGGGCTCGAGGTCTTCCTTCCGGATGGGCGAAGGCTTGGTGTTGTTCACGATGCTGTAGTTGATGCCAACGGAATGCAGTGCACACACTTGTTTGTTCGTGATCCTGATGAAGCGCTTGTTGAAGGCTCAGTCCACGTGGCTATTCCATGGCGCTGGATCCGAGCCATCGATCAAATCGTCTTGCTGCGTTGGTTCCCGCCAACACCAATTCCATTGAATGCTTGAGGTGGTGATGCAGGTGGAACTTCACATCTTAGGCACTGCCTCAGCGCGGCCAGCGAGCCGAAGAAACGTCAGTGGTAGCCTGATGTCGTGTGATGACGGGATTGCTGTTATTGATGCAGGCGAGGGCTTCCAGACCCGGTATGCGGAGCATCGAAAGCGATTGAAAAGCCAAACGCCTCCATCCTCGCTTAGGGCAGCAAAAATCGATGTCGTGTGCCTCACTCACGGACATTTAGATCACACATGGGGCCTTCTTCCTTGGCTGCAAACGATGGCTCTCGACCGTAGAACAAATCCGTTGTTAATCATCGGTCCAACCTCAGCAGAAACCTTGGCCGCTCTCATAGGTGGCCAACCAATTCCCGATGCGGCACCCCCTGCAGAACTCGCACGCCAAATGCAGTTTTGGCACAGCCTCGGTGCCACAAGCCAAGGATTGGGCTACGAAGTGCGCTGGATCCTTGGTGATGTTGAGTCTGATTCATGGGTTGAACTGAATTCCGACACGGGTGAAGCCTCGCCTCTGTCTGTGATGCCACAACCCAAAGGGTGGAAACAGGTGCGTTTGGTCCCCTTGTCCACCGAGCATTCCGTTCCTTCATGCGCTTGGATGTTTGAATCAAAGGAAAAGTCTGGCAAGTTCAATCGCTTGAAAGCAGCAGAGTTACGTCTGACAACACAACAGCAAACAGAATTGGGACAGGGCCGTGATGTGACCCTTCCAGATGGTACAGTGTTGCAGGCTTCTTCGTTCCGAGGCGCCTCAATACGGCCTCGAAGAGTCGTTGTTTCAGGCGACACAGCGGAACAAGCGCCGGGCATCGTCGCTCTGGATGGAGTGGATATATTGGTCCACGAGGCGACCTTCCTCGAAGACACCCAAGACCATGCTACAGAACACTTGCATTCGACGGCCACAGGTGCTGTCCGGACCGCACTTGCGTGTGGCGCGAAGCACCTTGTTCTCACCCATTTCAGTGCTCGGATCAAAGACGGCAGCGTTCCACTGGCCGAAGCAAAGGGCATCACTGACGGAGCTCAGTTGGAGATCACACTTGCTCATGATGGTGATCGCGTACTGCTTCATGACAATGCGAATGTGAGTCACTACACGTGGTCTGGAAAGGACTGGACTGCGTGAAACATTCTTCCACATCATTCAAGTGGGCGATGAACAACAGCAAAGCATGCGTTCCTGTGTTGCGGCGGTTTTGCTGTTTGTCATGCTCTTGGTCCCTCCATCAGCCGTAGCGGACGCAGGCCGTGCTGCTCCAGGGTGCACGGAGACAACGGCTGCTGCATTTTCGAGTTCGGATGCCATTGCAGATGGTTCATGCGTCAAGGTCTCGCTCGGTGTCTTAATCCCGGGAGATGTGTTTGATATCAGCATCAACATCATTGACGATGCCATGGATGTCCTCGTCTTCGATCAAAACACCATCCAGCCATATGATTTAGGTCAATCTTACCGCTCCTCATACGAACAAATTCCGTCGACAGAATCCGCACTCGGCTCCTATTCATTCCATTGGAAGGTTCCAGCTTCCATCAATCAGAAGACGTGGTACATCGTTTTCGACAACCTCGACCATGATGGCGATCAAGGCATGGGCGACTTGGGCGGTGATGAAAGTCGGGCAAGTTTGAATGTGGAAGCCATCGATGAAGCCTATTGGACTCCGTACCACGACCTGATAGCTATTCCCTCAAACGATTACCAGACCTTGCTCTCTGGTGATGATTTGCGATTAGATGCTGGCACAACTGTTGTGGTCACGGCATGGTCGCTTGAGTCTCAAGGTGATGTCTACCTCCAGACTCAGAACATGAACGACTTGTATACCTCGGGTGGCGTGGGGACGCTGTCCATTACCGGTGCATCTCTCCAGTCGGTTGAAGGTTCGGCATCGTTCTCGTGGATTGTTCCCAACGAATTGGATGGAGAAGCGTTGACCCTTGTCGCTGACAACACTGATGCTCCTGCAGGCGGTGCCAATGGCGATCAACTTGTTCGTATGACCGTTCGAGTGGAATTGACGCCAACCCTCAACCCGGTCTTTTCCAGCGATGTAGATGGTTCGACAACCGTCGGTACAACCGTGAACTTTGACGCATCAGCAACTCCAAATCGTTTGAATCAGATTGACGCTCTGCAGTGGGATTTTGATTCAAATGTTGATTCGGATAACGACGGGACTGCAAATAATGACGCCGATGCGACTGGCTTCACTGCTCAAGCATCATGGCCAACACCCGGGGAGCGAACGGTCACTTTGTGGGTAACTTCGCCGACTGGGCAGATGGCATCATCAACAACAACGCTTGCTGTCAACGACGTGATTGACCCAGTTGCTCGAATTGGAGGAAACGGTCAACCTGTTGCAGGTGGCTGGCGTTTGCTGGTCAACGATGCATTGATTCTCAATTGCGACAGCAGCAGCGACGATCACCAAGTATCAGCATGCGCTTGGAACCTCGATGGCACTCCGTTCGGACAAAACAGTTCGATACTTCTTTCGTGGTCTTCAATCGGTACGCACGAGGTTGTTCTCACCGTCACCGACGCCTCTGGCAATACCAATGCGACCTCAACAACCGTCGTGGTGATTGACAATACCTTGCCTGTGTTGCAGCAATCATCGCTCAACGTCCTCCCTTCCAGTGGAATGATTGACAAAGCGGTAACGTGCATCGTTGAAGCCAATGACCCATTTGATGGTTCATCGATTCTTCGTTATCATTGGGATCTCAATCCTGACTTAGACAGCGATGGCAATGGTGACGCGAGGGATGACCCAGACCGAACCGGAAGGCAGGCGGATCTCACGTTCAAACAACCGGGAACCTACACTGTTGTCGTAACAGTCTTTGACCCATCCAACAACTCAGACAGCCATGCCTTTACCCTTAACATCGGCGAGCCTGCTGAGGAAGGCAACATCGCAGGGATCTTGCTGATTGTATTGTTCATTGGCACCCTGACCATGGGCATCGCCCTTGTCGGCCATCGACGTTGGCAACACGGTGTTGCCGTTGAACTTCTCGTCGGCAGAGGGTTATCGGTCCCCGAGGCCAAAGCTCACATTGCCAATGTGGTGGATTCGCGCAAGACACCACTCTTCGCTTCAGCAACGATTCTTGCAGGTCTTGATGTTGGCGAAGTGACGCCAGTAGCCGTTCAAGAAGAACAAGCCAAAGCAGCTGAACTGGAATCGATTTACGGGTCAAGCAATGCAATCCAAACCAGTTCCGCCTTTGCACCACCATCGGCTAGCCCATCCATCAGTATGGGTTCTCAAGCAGCGGCGGCAGATGCCATGGCATTATTTGCAGATGATCCAACCTCCAACGAAACGACTGCACCCCTTCAAACAGAGATTCCGCAAGATCTCATGCCAGCAGAGGCACCGCAAACGGTGGTGAAGAGTGGTGGCGTGCAACTGCCCGAAAATGTCGCTGCCACCCCCGCTCCATCAGTTCCGGAACCTGCACCGGAACCACAGGAACCAACGCCGACCTCGCCCGCACCAACGAGCGATACAGGTGTTAGAACAAGATCAATTCCTTGTTCTGCTTGTGGCACCACGTTCTCAGTAAACTTACCACAAGGAATTGCTCAGGCAGTTGTAGCATGTCCCGCATGCAACATGGATCACGTTGTTGAGGCATGACGTCAAGGAATTTACTACAGAATCCATGCACGAAGGGGATGGGTTCTCATAGTGGCATTGCTTCCTTGATGCATGGGTGAGGTTGCCGTTCGTGTTGTTCGGGCAGGTTTGCCCCAGAGAAGGGACCCAAGGCGCATGGCTGTGTTCCTCGTTGTCTTGATGTTCGCCTCCATTGGCCAACCGGTTCAGGGCGATCTCTCGGTGACACGCGATGACTTCGGAGTGCTCGATGCGCTTGAAGAAACCCTCAACGCTCGAACGCAAAGTGGTGAAGGGGAATTGGCAACCCAAGCCGCTCTTACCGCTCTGAATGAAGTTGATTCCAGCGCTCGCTCGGTTGGACCGAACGATGCCTTGACCGAAGCGAGCGCCTACCTTGACAATGTCACGCTGAGGGACAGTTCATCGTTTGAAGTGGATCACCCGCGCCCTTACGAGTTTTTGATTGACACCTCCACACAACCAGATGGCTGGCCTTACAACCTGTTTGAGACGCTGTTTTCAGTCAATTCTCTGGGTTTCGATAATATTCTCGGGGTTGGCATTAACACCTATGCAATCTACGTGAATTTCTCATCGCGTAACAACGGACCATCCTTTGAAGCATGGCAAAATGGGACCTTCACCGGTGAGATTCTCGTCGGCGCAGATCTCGTGCTTTTCAACAACTACATCGACATAGACGGAGACGGGGGCGATGATTTGTCAGTTGGATTGACCATTCAAGGTTTAATCACCCAAGATGATGGCTTTGGATTGGAATTCGGTGATTGCATTGTAACTCCGAGCCCTGGCCCCGGAGTGCCGGCAGTGACGATTCCTTGCATCGAGGAGTTATGGGTGAGGCCGACCTTCCAATGGGCGGTGACTGCGCTTGACCAAAACGATCCACTTTGGGATGATTTGGCCAATCTAGAAGTCAGTTTGATGAAAGGACTAGCGTTTGATGTGACTCTGGATGACTCGGAGTCCTACGCTGTCATTATCGATACTCAATTTACACAACCTCCTCACCAATACACCCTCTCAGTTGGACTACAGAAAATGACATTTTCAGTCAACGCCTTGGTGACCAATACATTCGAATTCTTAGCAGGACTCCTTGGAGGCAACATCGCCCCATCGGACTTGAGTCTGACTTCGATCTCAGCGCCATATGCCATCCGAATCAACAATCCAGATGCTCCTGGCGATGACAGGCAAACCGATTGTGAGGATGAATCATACTTCGATCCAATCGCAGACCATCTAGCCAAGAGTGATGAGCACAAATGTGGTTTGGGCGTTGGTGTTGGGTTCATTCGATTTGACGGGTACGGAAGCGGGACCTCTGCCCCCGTATTGGAAATGGCCTATATCGATGTAGGCTTCCATCCAGAAAAGGGCGAAACCCGCCTTCCAGAAGAGGTTGACATCACTTTACGAAACGACAACCTTGGCCAGAACACCTTTGACACGGTGGAGATTTTCTCCGACGTCGGTGTTGACCTCTTCCTGCATTACTTCGAAGATCGCTCAAACACGCCCGAGGGTGACAATCCCTTCGGAAACACAACCGACTCACGAAGTTGGGTACGAGGTCTTCCATCCGGGACCATGCCGGTTGAAGAAATTGCAGCAATTTTCACAATGATTGGAGAAGCACCTGGCAGTCAAGAGTTCCCAGGCGACATTCCTGAACGTCTTTCGTTAATCATTGCCATCAAGAACTTCACAGGCGATTCAACCACCAACGTCAACGATCCTACGCTGCCGGTGAACCCTGCCGAACCACCAAACACGCTGATTTTGATCGCAGGCACTGAGTCGATTGACCGATTGGAGTACAAGTCCACATTCAAACGCGGCGGCTACGAATCCGACCGGTCTTCGTTGGTCATGCAAATCGACAACGTGCCCAAAGTCATCATCGTGGAAGGGAGCTTCATGATTCCTGAAAGCGGACTGAGCAGAGTCAACTTTGATAATCCTAATCTGAACACCATTGCGCAGATTTTCGACAATGCACTTCTGACAATTATCGAAGTCATCCTTGACGTGGGAGACATCGTCAATGGCTTACCCGAGGCCATTGTTGGTACGGCTGGATCCGAGGGAGGCGCTGTCGGCTTACACTGCCGAACTCAAGTTCGAAACACGCTGGCCGATTCAATTCGAGAACCAATGCCGATTGGTCAAGTGACCTTCTCCATTTCAAGCACTGACAACCCATGGTTGCCCGAAATTGATCACATCCTCCTGTCTGAAGACACAGAGGCCAGAACGGTCAATGGAAGACTTGGCCCAATTGAGCCACTTGTGCCAGTGGCGATGAGTGCGAGGATTGGAGGCATTACGGATGTTGAACACTCCTATGACCCCATCAATGACATTCGGCAAATGGAATTACGCGGTCTCGAGGGTGGACCGTTGCTTATTGGCCACATGAAACACATTGATGGTGATTTGGAAAACGCAACCCGTCAATCTGCCACTGTCTCAAACCGCCCAAGCACATTCAATCTCACACAGACTTCGGAAGCAATGACCTATTCAGCAAGCGATCCAATTGGTACGATCACGTATGGCGGTGAAAGCGCGACCCAACGCAATGCTATTCGTTTAGAAGGCTTACCTGCTGCGTTTTCCCTGGTGCTTGGCGACACGGTAGGTTATGTTGCCAACGAACCAATGGAACGCATCCAGATTCAGATGACGAACGCCACAACACCCCTAACGATGGATGGTGACCACTTCAGATTCTGGGTGAATGAAGACATTGGTGAAGCCAGCCTCAGCGTGGCGATTTCCGAAGTCACCAGCATTCAGCGCCTCTCCCCGTTGGAACCAGGTTCGACTGGTCCAGAAGGCAACTCCCGTATCGAAATGACACGCGCTGAGTCCGCTCCGTTCAACATCATTCTTGAAGATGAAACAGATCACGTTGACCGGTTCAAAGGCATGAATGGGCGCATTGCTGTCGACCCGTTGCCTGCAGACATAACCATTGCCTACCCAAGCGCAGTTGACTCGACCGGTCTTGAATTGCCGACCTTTGATGATGGTGATGGGGTTGAAGCGCTTTCGTTCTTCCTTGGTGATCTGGTTGATTTCGGCTCGGTTGTCAACGATCTCGTCTATGGTATGACGGTGGATTTAGGCGGTGTGACCACGGAAGCAAACAACATGTCTCTCGGTATTGATTTGGTCACCGGTGAGGCGTTCAATGTCACTGCAGATGTTCGCAAGGGTTCGAATGTCAACGAAGAACCAGAATGGGTGCATGGTGTCCACACCAACTTCAATGAAGCAACGCTTGTGAGTTTCAACTACAGCCGAATGCCAACCTTTACCCTCACAGGCAGAAGCATTGTTGATGACATCTTAGAAGACTACAAAGTGACGCCTTCCGAAGCACCAGCGTTCATTGATGCTCTTCAATTGGCCAACGTTTCGTACGCAGAAATCGCAGCCAACATCCTCGAGGATGGGGTTGTGCTCGACAGCGAACTGGAGGGCGTTGACACTTCTACTTGGGTCGACCAAGGGATTTCCATTGAATTACGCAGGGCATGGCATCTGAAATCTTGGATGCCAAGTTTACCATCCGGGCGTATTCTCTTAGAGTATGACTTCAGAATGATTGGCGATGTTCCAGTCTATGAGGTCGATTTGGCGATGGATGCCTGGCAGCCATTGAGGGAGCAATTCAGTCTTATCATCAACGGCCTTGAAGGAAGAGACGCCCAGATCATCATCGATGGACTGGACACCAGCAAACCAAACAATATTCTCGCCAATGCTGTGTTTTCGACTCAGGATAACCTCACAGTACCTCGAGTTTCAATCGATATGACCTATGACCTTGGCACTCGACTTGATTCAGTCCATGCCATTTTCATCGACCGGCGCGCTGAAACTCGTGTTGAGGCTTTGATTATCGGCGTACCACAATCGATGGACTTCTCCTCGACCATTGGTGATATCTTCCTCATCAACGTCACAGTTCCAACTCAATACCAAACACGCGATGGATTCTCTGCCGACTCACTCATGATTCAGCAAATGCGCTATGTTGACGATCAGTGGTGGCCAGCAACGGCGTTTATGAGAAACCTACCCGGAGAAATGCGCCTTGCCGCTCAACCAGAAAAGGAATTCGACATTCGAGCGGACATTTCATTCCAAGGCATGATGACCCTTGATTACAAATCAAACACAGAAGATATGGATCTCTATCTTGCTGCAAGCGGTCGAGCTGTCGATACCAAAGGCGATGTCTTGATGCTTGCCGAAGGCTTACCGAAAACCTTCGTCATGAAAGCCACTGATGATTGGGGTATGCGCATTGATTCGGACGGTCAAGGTGTCGAACGGGTGTACATGAAACAAACCGATTACCCTTCGGCGCCCGGCGTGACCATTGACAGGGTGGAAGTGATCGGCGAAAATCTTCGTTCAGCAACCATCCATGTCTATACGGGGCCAGGCGAATACCCCATTATCGTTCTTGATGACATTACAGACGGGCGAATCATTGCCAGTGCAGAGGTCAGCGTTGAGCCTGGCTACTATGTCCCAATTCTTGGTGACTGGAATGTTGAAGGCCGAGGCGTACTGCTCGATACACAATTCACTGGCATCATCCCAACAGCATCCTCGATTGGCGTCAATGGAATGGTCACCGATCTCTCTTTGATTGGAACACTTTCAGGCGGTGCGGTTGAAACACGGCACGTTTTGCTGGTCGAACCCGTGACATCCCTCATTGCCAGTGGGTTGGCAATGATTTTCTGAGGTGAGGACATGAGTGGTGAGCGACGCAAAGTCCCCGTTGGTGAGGATGGAGAGATGCTCGTTCACGAGGATGATCTTCAAGGCGGCACAGGGCTTCTTGATTTGGTAGCACTGGATGCCGAATCGGACCAAGATATGGAAGAAACCATGGCAGACGTCCGTCGTGCCAAGGAAGCCGTTGATGCTTTGAGTCAGAAAATATCTCCACGTCAAGTGGCCTTGGCGGGTATTGTGCTCTTGATGTTCTTCGGGGTTCTGCTCAGTGGCTGGTACTGGGTGCTGCCGCGAGACGCAGTTGACGTTGAAACAAATTACATGCAACGTGGAGGCCACCTGCTGATGTCAGAAATTCACAACTCAGGCAGCCGTTCCATCACAGATGTGGTCGTTCAAGTGCATTTCTCATCGGCAAATGGAAGTGAAATCTATGAAACCATGCGAATCGAAGTGGACGCCATAGGCGCGCATTCTTCCATTGCAGGCGACGATCTAGAGATGCTCATAGTTGGATACAGCGTTTGGGATGAATACCTCATTACCGTCGAATTAGAATGGACAGATTACAACGGGGAACAACAACGAGAATCATGGGAACATGAGGTTGGTTATTGGGCGACTGAATTTTTCTATGACAAGGCAGACAGAACAATCTGGCCAATCGATTAAATCCGATTCTACCAGAATGTCTGTTCAACAGACCCCAAGCGATAAAGCACCGTGATGAAAGGCCAAATCATGCAAGTACGCCGCACGGCGATGGGGGCGTGGTTTCTCGTCACTCTATTTGTCTTGCAGAGCACCTTTTCGGCCGTGGATTTGAGCAAGGATTCGGCTGAAGAAACCCTTCACAACGACGACGGTGTGGAGTGGGTTCAGTTCGACTTGGTTGACGGAGTCTATGGAGATGCAGTTGGCTCCCTGAGTCAAACCTCGAGCCTCGAGCAACGCCCAACCACAGCCATCTCCAACATCGGTACCTTCGATCTTGATGGCTTACATCTTGATCGACCAATGTCCACAGAATGGCTCCAAGGACGTGCAGACCTTCGACTCTACCTCATCGATTCATCAGTCCATCTCCAAACCGCTCGTAGCGAAATGGCTGCGATCGAAGGGTTGGCTGTTCGAGAATTCATCTCGCCTTCCGGCCTGATGCTTCAAGGAACACCCCATGCTCTTGCTCAAGCGGCTTTGATCGATGGCGTGGTCGCTCAACACCAAGTTCCCCTCGGTATGTTGGTCGATGATGCAGTGCTTGATGTGCTGCTGCTGGCAGACGGAGCCACGACCTTGCAAGGCCAGTTGATGCGTATTGAAAGTTGGAGGGATGAAACTGGACCAGTCGATGCGATTGAATTCGTCGACGCAACTCAGAGTTCATTGATTCAGTCATTAGCCGATGTAGTTCCTCTTGTCTTTGAAGAGCCGAAGAAGTGGGATGAAGGCCGATATGAAGGGACGCTTTCAACAACCGACATCTTGGGATTGATGATGCAGCCGTCATTGCGTTTATTCCAATTTGACCCTGCGTTCATCACGTACAATAACAACGCTCGAAGCAACATGAAAACAGGCGAGATGACGTCGTATTTCACGACTGATTTGGATGGCTCTGGTCAAATTGTGGCGGTCGCAGATTCTGGTTTGGATGAAGATCACGGTGATTTTGGTACCCGTGTGGTTGGCAACAACGATGTCATTGGAGACGGTTCAACAGCCGACAGGCATTCAGGCCACGGCACTCACGTTTCATGCACAGTTCTTGGAGACGGGACTCAAGGCGGCTATGCAGGTGTGGCTCCTGAGGCGGATTTGTTTTTCCAAGCCATGGAGAACGACAACACCGGCAACTTCCAATCACCTTCACTGAATTATTTGTTAAATTCAGCATATTCAGCTGGCGCACGAACACACACTAATTCGTGGGGCTCCTCTCAAACCAGCGACCAAGGGAAGTATACCTCGTCTGCTGAAGACGTTGATGACAGAGCCAATTATTACGATCGATACTACAACGGTAGGGAGGGATTAACCATCCTCTTCGCAGCGGGAAATGACGGGCCAAACACCGGCACTGTTGGTTCACCCGCCACTGCCAAGAACACTATTTCCGTCGGCAATCACCAAAATCGATATTCCGGTTCACCAGACACCATCATGTCTGGTTCCTCACGAGGACCGACTGATGATGGTCGTATCAAACCCGATTTGATCGCTCCGGGTGGCTATGTCCGTTCGTGCCGTGCTCAAGAGGCGACAGATACGGGCAGTTCCACATGGTCCAACACCTACTACCTCGAGTACACCGGCACTTCGATGGCAACACCCAATGCAGCAGGAGCGGCAACTATGATTCGTGAATACCTCGAAGAAATCGCACAACGGCCTTCACCACAGGGTGCTTTGGTCAAGGCTCTCATGGTCTTAGGAGCGACCGATTTAGGCTCGAGGGACATTCCAAACAACAACGAAGGGTGGGGGAAAGTCAACTTGAGACAAACTCTTGCTCCAACTTCAGGCCAAGGCATTTGGGTGGATGATCGCTCTGTGCTCTCGGCATCAGGAAATTCAAAGAGTTATACATTCAACATTACTCAATCCAATGGTGGATTCAAATCCGTTCTCGCTTGGTCGGATGAGCGTGGCTCGAGATTTTCTTCAAACCAACTTGTCAACAACCTCGATTTGGAAATCACTTCTCCCTCAGGGACCGTCTATCTTGGCAATGACTTTGCGAATGGGCGCTCAACAACCGGGGGTTCAGCAGACACCATCAACAACCTCGAAGTCGTCCTCATCGACAGCGCTGAGGTTGGCATCTGGACGGTGAAAGTCAAGGATACGATGCACGGCGGGAGCACCGCACAACCTTTTGCGATTGCAGTACGAGGTCACGGTGTCAATGACTTGCGACCCGATCCCGAATTCATTCTCGACGAGTTTTCCATGTCGGTTTCAATCCCTCAAGTGGGTGACCAACTTCAATTGACGACCAAAGTGTTCAACGTTGGAAACGTTCGTGCAGATTTCTTTGATATTGAATTTAGGGTTGATGACGTTCTCATCGACGTCAAGAACACCGATGTTGGCGCTGGTTCGACGAAGACTCAGGTGTGGTATTGGACTCCCCAAGCCTCTGGTGCAGCCACACTTTCGTTCATCATCGACCCCGATGATGAAATCGAAGAAATTTTGGAAAATAACAACCGACACAATATTCCTGTCGATGTGACTGCACCTGGTGTTAAATTGACCTCGGCCATCCAACAACAAGTCTTGCTCAACACCAGTGCCTCCACCACTTCATGGACAGTTTCACTCACCAACACCGCTCTCATTGCAACCAATGCAAGCATGAGCACTAATGGCATCATCAACGTCGCAACAGGACAGTCAGAATCTTGGTATGTTGGAGCGACGGAGTCCAATTTCACCCTCGATGGCCAAGACTCTGCAAACATCACCGTGACCCTCGTTCATCCTACACCTCCAACACCTGGCGCATACCGCCTTGATCTGCTCGGCATCGATGTCGATAACGGTGTGACCTACCCATATCACCTTGATTTCATCGTGCCTGAACTCGCAAACTTGCGATTAGAATACGATTACCAAATTGTTCCAGTCTCTCCCTCAAACCCAACCTCGATCGACATACGTTTGTTCAACATAGGCAACGCCGACATCGGTTATGATTTGTTTTTGCAGGCCCCTGCAGGTTGGTCGGCAGGCTTCGATGATCTTTCTAGCGACCCCGGCGCCACATCAGGTTCGACAGGCCTCATTGCCTTGGATACGCAAAAAACGATTGGGATGACCTTTATCCCTCCTCAGGTGATGACCGGGGCAGGTGCAGAACGCATCGTCCAGTTGACGGCAATATCCCAAACCGAAATTCAAGACAGTTGGATTTTTGAAATCCCGATCAAGGTCGAAGAAATCCGAACCATCGATATCGATCTCGAGACCAATTTGGGTGTGTTGAGGCCGGATTCTTCCTTCAGCATGATGTTCTCAGTGGAGCACAAAGGAAACATCGACCTCAACCTCTCACCATCATTTGACTTGCCAACAGGTTGGGCGGTTACTTCTGGATTAGAAACGTTAAATCTTGATTGGGCCTCGACAGAGAACATCCTCATCGGCATCGAAGGTGACGGCACTGGCCGAAGTGGAGAAGTCAAGTTCCATCTTGATGCTGATGGCGATCGAAACACATGGGTTGGTGAATTTGAGGTCGAAGTTCTACCAGAACCATCCCTCCAATTCGTGAGTTTGGTGCTCGAGGATGGCTCGAGCTATGCCAATCCACTCGGCCCAGGCTCCCACCCGGCTGGCGAACCACTTGTCTTCACGTGGCTTGCCAGCAACTCTGCGGATGTCGAGTGGACGCCCGAGGTTTCAATCGCACTTGAACAGGGCCTGTTCGGTGAATGCCAAGACGTCGACCCTATTGGAGAGAATGAAGTATCACCACTTGTTTGTACGGTGCTCATACCAGCGAGCATCGCACCACTCAGTGAGCCTTCGTTTAGCATCACCTTGTCCGGTAATGGAGTGGAATTGACTGAACAAGTCGGGCTCTATGTAGCAAGTGTTTTGGAAGCCTCCTGGGTCCAAGAGCGAACGGTTCCATTTGTCACAGGCACTGAATCCATGCTAGAGGTCACCCTCACAAATACCGGTAACACGTTGTTTTCTCACCAACTCAAGGTCGTTGCAAGCAAGGATTGGTCGGCCTCCATCGATGGAAATGACATTGCGAATCTAGAAGCAGGTCAATCGATGACGGTTCGACTTCTCGTTGAAGCGTCACGCCCAGGCACAGGGACCATTGACCTATCATTGAATGAGGCAGATTCAGTTTCTACATCAAGCGTGGTGCTTGAAGTCGAATCAGAAGGCGAACCAACCGCAACATCCGGCGGCAGTTTGCCAGTCACTGTGTTCGGACCGATTGTCTTGATCTTGCTTGCCGGCCTCCTCGCAGCGTTGATCATTCGGCGTAAACAATCCGGTGGTCCACCACGCCATGCTGGAATGCCCACTCAATCCATCGTGCCTGTGGCCCAAGCCGCAGCACCTACCAGTCTCGCTCAAGCAGGCCCGATGTGCTGGTCGTGCCGCCAAACCATTGTCGGTCCGATGCAAGGCTGCCCTGGTTGCGGCGCAAGGTACCACCGTTCGGACAATCCAGCCTGCCAATCGAGCGAACTCGAGACCTGTGTCAACTGTTCCGCAGCAGCGTCGACGTTTGTCTTGGCTTGAGGATGACAAAGCCACCTGCACATCATTGGGGAGCCTTTTGATACTAAGGCTTCCACCGGGGGTCATGGACCCCCGTCAAGAACCAACCAAGCACGCCTCACATCGTGCCCTTTTGCTCGTGGGATTGCTTCTGCTCTCTGTGGTGCCCACCGTGGTTCCATCGGCCAGCGCAGATGGCGCTCGAGATGCCAATATTTTCATCACAACCTCGCCAGCCAACGGACAGGAAGTCAACCCTGGTGAATCGGGTGAATACACCGTTCGAGTGTACAATCAAGGTTCAACTCCAATTACAGTCTCCCTTTCCTCAAACGAGGAACAAACCCAAGAGTGTGGTGCGTATACTTCGAGCATTGTTCAGATCCCAGGTCCGATTGAATCAGGTGATTATGGTGAAACCACAATGAATGTCACCTTGACTCAAACAGCAGAAGGAAGCTGTGACACGACCATTTCAGCAACCGCTACCGAGCAACCGGAACCTCCTGAAACTCCCGGCCAACCTGCAACTGAAACAAAGACGGTCACAACGACTGCTGGTGACGGCTCTGGTAGCGCTTTGTTCGGGGTTGAAGTGAGCATGCCAACCACCTCAAAGACTTGGAGTGGTGCTTCAATCGTTGAGTATGACGTCGAAGTAGAAAACACCGGGCAGAGCAACGAAACCGTCGCTCTTTCGGTCGAAGAAACTGATGGCTCTGGATGTCAAAACACGGACGACCTGACGGTTGAACTGGATGAAGATTCAGTCAATCTTGACCAAAATGAATCAGTGACGGTCGTTGTATCGGTTGAAGTTCCAGACGGTCAAGCTGCTGACAAGTACTGCTGGGAAGTGACAGGTGTTGTCACCAACGATCCTACACAAAACGCCACAGATTCTGAAGAATTCAGCCTCACAGTTCCTGAACTGCATGAATGTGACATGGTCCTGTCAAAGACGACCATTACCGTCAATCCTGGTGCAGAAGGCACTTTATCCGCAACTCTGACCAACACAGGAAACAGCGATTGGTCAGTCACTATGTCAAAGTCCTCCTCGCCACCGAGCCGCGCTACATGGGTAAGTTTTGACGGCGCATCTTCTGGACTTCTGCCCTATGACGGGGGCGAAGGTACCCGTACATTCGACCTCAAGGTCTCACCCGATGATTCGGTGACTGCAGGCTCCGAAACCGTGATCAATATCCTTGGTAAAGACGGTTCGACAGTCAAGTGCAGTGAAGAACTTCGAGTCAAGGTTGGCCAATCCTATGGCGCCAGCATCTCATTGTCGCAATCACTGTTGTCGAATGTTGAGCCAGGAAGCAACGGGTCGGCAACAATCACGGTGACCAATGAAGGGAATGGCCCCGACAACCTTCGTGTGTCAACCTCCAGTGCACCTACTGGATGGACTGTTCGACTTGATGCAACAACCGTCAGTGTTGGTTCAAAACACGGCTCGGAAAAGAGCAGCGACGTTGTCGTGACCGTCGATGTTCCAATCAATGCCCTCGCTACAGAGGAAGTTGACTTGACCTTCTCAGTGCTCCCTTCGACAGGTGGCGCTGCATACGATGAAGTGGTTCTTCGTGTAAAGGTGAAGGCAGTCCATGCGATGGAAGCTTCAGCTCCAGCAACCGACCAGACCGGTCGTTCAGGAAGCGAGGTTAGATTCCCAATCACAATTGAGAATCTTGGCAACGTCAAGGACAGCTTCCGATGTTCAGTCATGCAGCAAACCGCTACACCCGCTTGGGGCGTCCACTTTGAAGATGCCAACGGCGTACAGTTCATTGAAATTGAAGTCGAACCACGCACCAGTGTCGAGGTGTTCCTTGTTGTCAGCGTTGATGGTGAAGAGGAACTCGCATACAGCCGAATCACCACTCGTGTGACCAACAAAGGCGATTCAAGTACAGCAGATGAGGACGGCGACGGGATTCCTGACAACCAAAGGGAATTCCAATTCCTAGCCATCCTATCGGACCGTAACTTTGCCATGGATGTCCGATTGGTTGATGGCGGAATTGACCAACGCTCGGGCACTGCTGTTCTTCCTCCGTCTGGAACGCAAACATACGGCCTATGGGTCGAAAATACCGGTGATGGAAACGATGAAGCGATCATCGATATGTCGGGGCTGCAAGGCATTGCTACTCGCCAACTGTTGCTCTATGGTTTACCCGTTGAAGGCCCAGTCAGTGTTCCTGCTGGGTATGGGATTTGGGACTTTGCGAACCAATCCTTCCTGATCGATGTCAATGGTAATCCTGTCACATCAGCTACCAAGAACGGTGCTGAAACCATCATGGTTGGATTGCCAGTCTACAGCAATCAATCTCACGAGGCCCGCCCCTTCAAACTCTACATGGAACTTATCTTGACCGTGAACCCAAGCGCCTCTACTGGCGAGGGAGGGGTCCTTGATTTGACCGTCACCAGCGTTTCCAATGCTGCGAACCGGTCAGGCCAGATTTCAATCACACTCGATGTTCAAATTGTCTATGAACTCGAATTTGAAACCGAAGGAATCGAAACGGAAATGAGTCTAACTTACCCTGATCGCTTAGAATATACACTTAATCTGACAAACACTGGAAATACCCAAACAGAAGTTATCATTTTTGCCTCGGAAAGCTTCCGCGGATGGAGCGTTGGCTTGGACAGTGAAACAGGAGATTGTGAGACAACTGGGCCGGATTTCACCTGCGAACTTGATGTTGGTGAAACCCTCATGATTGAAGTGCTTGTCCGCCCACCATTTTCAGCAGAACTGGAGGACACATTCAAGTTCACAATTTCTGTTGAACCTACAGAGACAGGCGTTGTCGACCGTGAAAACATCGAATTTGAAGTGGCCGGAGAACCTTCGAAGGGACTTCTGGGCCTCGGGCTTAGCGATCAAGTTGTCAGCTCCCTCGGCTTGGGACTTGTTGTCCTTCTAGGCGTTGCTCTTTTGCCCCGATTCTTCAGAGGCTCAAAGAATTGAGTCTTTCTGGCGCATGTACCGATTGTAGACTGGCTTTGAATTACCTACGAGTTTCATGCGGGCAATAACCTCGCAGTGGCCTTTTTCTTTACCACGACGAACGTCACCCTTCACGAGTCGAATTTGGGAACGCTTATGTGGGTCCCTCAAGTCGATTAAAATGCGGAGCGTATGCTTTGCAACAGGGTGAACATATGTCCGGACTTGAATCAGTGCCGAGCGCTTACCTCTCCATTGGATTTTTGACCGTGCTCGGCATCATCATGCCGTTGACAAATTTCGTCATCACGTGGGTAGTTCGTCCTCGAGTCGACCCTGCTCGCCCCCACATCACCCGCTCTTATCTCTTGGAAGGCTATGAGCGTGATCACAGCCTCTACCCGCGTCGTCTGACGACCTTTGAATGCGGTAGCGAGCCTGTTGGCGATGCGATGATTCAATTCCACTTTCAATACTACTGGTATGCCATCATCTTCCTCGTGTTTGATGTTGCATTCATGTTCATGGTTCTCGGCGGCATGGTGGCTTCAGATGCGACCACTGCTGAAGCAGCGCCGGGGGCGGTCGACGAAGCGATTAACGCACTCGTCATTCTTTCAGTGTTCTTTGCCACGATGTCATTAGGCGTCTGGTACGTGTTCCGCAAGCGAGGTCGCATTTACATTTGAGGTGGATATTATGGCAGAAGCAGGAGAAAATTTTGCAGCATTCAACAGCCGAGCTTTAGTCGAAATGGTCGGTGGCGTCACCGATGAAGCACTGAAGGCAACCCGTATCAAGAAGTTCCTCGGCGTTCTTGCCGGCCGCTACTTCAATTGGGCCGGTCGCAAGTCCTTGTTTACCCTCCACTTGGGGATCAAGTGTTGCGCTATCGAGATGGCAGCAGCAGCTACACCTCGTTTCGACGGAGACCGTTTCGGTGTCTTGTTCCGTTCTTCACCTCGCCAATCCGATGTGCTGTTGATCAACGGCCCAATCACCAAGAAATTCGCCGACAAAGTCGTTCGATTGTGGGAGCAAATGCCAGAGCCAAAGTACTGCATCGCCATGGGCGAATGCGCAATCTCTGGCGGCCCATATTTCCAATCGTATAACATTCTCGAAGGCGTCGACACCGTCATTCCAGTCGACGTTTACATTCCAGGCTGCCCCCCTCGCCCAGAAGCACTCATCGATGGATTTGGGTTGCTGCGTGAGAAGATCATTCGTATCGGTGGAGCACCAAGCGCCGAGCGAATGAGCGAAAAGCCAGTGATTGTCGGGGAGGACTGAACATGGGTACGAGCATCACCCTGGAGCAGAACACATCGGCAGCAGCAGCATGTTTGGAAGCCATCAATGCACGATTTGAAGGCACAGGCATTACCGCCTCTGTCGAGCACCACAACAATGCCAAGAAATACGCCTTTGTTCGCTTGACGTGCCCACCTCAACATTGGATTGCCCTTGCAAAGTGGATGCGCCACGATCTTGGAGTCAACTACTGTTCGATGGTCACAGGAACACACTTTCCCGACGGTCCAGATGAACGTGGCTGGGAAGTAGCCTACCACTTTCTTCGCCAACCGATAAAAGACCAAACCCCAAACACACACAACGTCATTGTTGCTGAGGAATTGGAAGGCATGAACATCCCAATGGAGTTCGAAGTCTTCATGCCGTTGGCCCAAGGCGATGCACCAACCGTTCCATCGATTCAATCGATCTGGGGCGGTGCAGATTGGAATGAAAAGGAAACATGGGATTTGGTTGGCATTCGCTTCGAGGGCCACGAAAACATGCATCGTGTTCTCAATCCTCACGACAGCCCAGAAGGTTTCCATCCTTTGCAAAAGCAGCACAAACTTCGCTATCATGATCACAACGAAATGTACGATGATGCTCAAGGCTTCATGCGTAAACCAGCGGACGAGGGCCGCGTTAAGTGAGGGATTATCATGGCACAAATGTGGATTACAATGGGGCCTCAGCACCCAATGACGCACGGCCTATGGACGCTCCGTGTCAAGGTCGATGGTGAGACCGTCGTCGATACTGAAGCAGAACTCGGATACATCCATCGCGGGGTCGAAAAGATCTGTGAATCTCGAGACTTTACACAAGTGACACCTTACTGTGACAGGTTGTGCTACGTGAGCGCAATGACTTGGGCGAATTCATACATCTATGCGGCAGAAGATTTGCTTGAAGCAGATGTTCCCGAGCGAGCCGAATATATCCGTCTGATCTCAGCGGAACTACAACGCCTCGCCTCTCACTTGATGTGGCTTGGTGCTTTTGGCCCTGACATTGGCAACCTCACCCTCATGACATGGTGCATGCGAGACCGAGAAATGTTCCTCGATCTACTCCAAGAACTCGGCGGCTCAAGAATGCACTACAATTACCCGCGAATCGGTGGTGTGAAGCGGGACATGCCAATCGGGTTTGCCGACCGTGTAATCGCCAAGACGAAGTTGTTCGAAAAGCGACTTGACGAATACGAAATGATGCTCGATGAATCGACCATTTGGCTTGTTCGCTTGCAAGGTGTTGGCTATGCCAATGCAGAAGAGATGGTTGACGCTGGTGTTTCAGGACCAAACGTCCGTGCAGCGGGCGTCAACTATGACGTTCGATGGGCCCACCCTTACTCCGTCTATGACGAAATTGATTGGGAGCCAGCCGTTGAGAAGCCAACTTCGGTGAAGGGCGCTGACTGCTATGACCGATACCGTGTCAGAATGGAAGAAATGCGCCAATCCTGCCGCATGGTTCTTGACGCACTGAACAAGATTCCAGGCGGAATGAACACCAACTATGCTGCAGGCGATGAGATGATTTTCACCAAGGCTCCAACACGTGCCCCTGAGGGTGCCACTGGATTCAGCAACTACGAATGCACCCGCGGTGCCTCTCAATTTTACATCCAAGGTGGTGGCGATGGCCGTGGAAAGAATCCATACCGATTGTCGATTCGCTCACCGATGTTCATCACCATTCCATTCGTCGCCAAGACGATGATTGGCTACAAGATTGCAGATATCCCTGCAATCATGGGTAGCTTTGACCCGTGCATTGGAGAAACCGACCGTTGAGGTGATTGCTATGGATGACATCTACGACCTCCGAAGCATCTTTTTGGGCAAAGACAGCCCCGTCCGTGACCTCATTGTCTCCTCTCTTGAGGGCACTCCACTCGAGGAAAGCGCAGGTTCAATCGCCTTCGCAGCAGGCACGTTTGCTGTTGTGAACATTGTATTTCTGATGCTGTTCTTTAGCCAATTCGCCATCCTCTGGATTGAGCGAAAAGCCGTGGCTCGAATGAATGATCGTCGTGGCGCAACCACTGCTCTTCGGTCCCTTTGGGTTGGCGAAAATGGAGTGACTGCGGGCGAATGGTGGAACATGCTTCCCTTTGGCGCAGGTGTGCCAATAGGTGCAGTCAACCGATGGCTCAACAAGAAATTCGGAAACCGTGATGAAAAATTCCCAACCGTTGACCGAGTTAACAACCGTTCGTGGATGGGCTACTCAATCTTACCTGGATTCTTCCAAAATGTAGCAGATGGTATGAAATTCCTACTCAAGGAACACATGGTCCCTCGTCGTGCTGACAAACTTATTTTCGAAGTTTCGCCGTTTCTCATCGTGTCGTCCACGCTCTTGATTTTGGGAATCATTCCCCTCTCCAGCGGCATTTATGCCACAAACCCCGACCTCTCTATTCTCTATGCTATTGCTATCTTCGGTATTGCCCCAATTGGTGTCTTCTTCGCTGGATGGTCATCGAACAACAAGTACACGTTGATTGGCGGAATCCGCTCTGCTGCACAACTCACGGCTTATGAGATTCCATTGTTGCTGACCCTGCTTTCAGTTGCCATTCTTTCTGGTACGTTCAACATCATTGATAGCATTCACTTCCAACACAGCGCTGGTGCATGGAACTTGTTCCTCATGCCGCTTGGTGCTGCACTGTTCTTGCTGACCATGATCGCTGAGGTTGAGCGTGTACCGTTTGACATGCCAGAAGCAGAGGCTGAACTGGTTGAAGGCTGGTGGACCGAATACGGCGGCATGCGATTTGGCATGCTGTTCATGGCAGAATACATCCGAACCTACGCGGCGTGTTTCTTGTTTACTCACTTCTTCCTTGCAGGATGGCATTTGCCATTCCAAGGCACCATTAGCCAAATCCCGGTTCTTGGTGACGCTTATGTGTTAATTCCTGGTGCAATTGTTGTGCTGCTCAAGTCATGGCTTGTGTTCTTGGTTGTCTTTGTATGGGCAAGGTTCTCCCTCGCCAGAATTCGCACCGACCAAATCCTCGAATTCGGATGGCGCATGCTCTTGCCTCTCTCTGTTTTCCAAGTGGTCCTTTCCACGCTCTACCGGTTATTCCTATTCGATCCGTCTGGTATGAGCGACACCGCTGCAGGCGGCAACGCTTGGATGATTCCAGGTCTCGAAATCCCAGCTGTTCTACCAGTATTATCCACCATTGTATGGCTGGGTATCTTCTTCCTTCTGCTGAACGATGAAGACAAAGACGCTGCTCCAGATCGCATGTACCACGTGTACACACTACAGCCCGCGGGAACGCATACTCCGGGCAAGGACTGAGGTGATTAAGAATGCCAATGCACCCTAACGCACGACCTAATTTCAGAAACCTATTCTGGTACCCATTCAAGATTACATTGATTACGGCGCTTCGAACGTTCCCATTCTTTGGAAAGATCTTCGGAAAACGCCTCGCTATGGGCTATCACAACACTGAACATCCAGAGTTCCTTAGCGATGGAGACAAAGTACGAGCTGACAAAACCCTGGAGTTCAACGACATCAGCAACCAGCAATTCGCACCAGACAGAGTCACTTCAGACCTGTTCCCAACCCTGTGGAAACCACAAACCGTCCAGTACCCATACGAACGTCTCGAAGAAATGGAGCCTTGGCTCTTCGTTCCGGGAAATTACAACGGTCGTATTGGGGTGATTTGGGAGACATGTACGGCGTGTAAGATGTGCGTCAACATTTGCCCGAACGACTGCCTCCACATGACGACTGAACTTCGCGTGGACGTGCTCGACAATGCTGAGGGCGAACATGAAGGCCTCGGCGCAGAGCTGGAAGTTGGTGGCCATGCTGCCATGCTCAAACCTGAAGTCGCTGCAACTCTTGAAGACTTCAACCTCGCAACAGCACACACAGACACTCCAAACGAATGGCGCTTCGCAGAAGTGCTCGACTTGACCGGCTCCACTGCAACCGTCCGTTGGAATGATTCCGGAGAAGAGGTTGTGGTTGAACAGAGTGAACTTCGAGTCGCTGATGACCAAATCGTGTCAGGTCGAATCGATCTTGGCCGATGCATGTTCTGTGGCCTTTGCATGGAATCCTGTGGATTTACTTCGTTCTTCATGACCAATGAGTACGATGGTATGTCAGGCTTCACCCGACAAGAACTGTGGTTCGACGCAAGTCGAACACGTGTGCTTCCAAACGTTCACCAAGAAGCGGTTGATACCGAACTTGCAAAGCGAGCTAACAAGGAACGCGACAAGCGTGCCAAGAAGGCTGCCAAGCAAGCAAAGGCCGCTTCAGAGGAGAGTGCTTGAGATGGACGTTGCAAGCGCAGCAGAACTCGGTGTATTCTTCCTTTTTGCAACAATTGCATTAGGAGGGGCACTCGGGCTCATTCTCGCTCAACGTGTCGCTCATTCAATGCTTTCATTGATCTTCAGTTTCATGGCCGTATCTGGGATTTTCATCCTTCTTGGAGCGGAATTCCTTGCGGCCATTCAAATCCTCGTTTACTTGGCGAGCGTCGGCCTGGTGGTGCTGTTCGGTATCATGCTAACACGCCGTCAAATCCTTGAGGAGGACTTCGAATGAAGGTGCTCTCCTTGGCCACTCGTATGGGCCTGCTTGCCCTCGGCATGATCCTCGTTTCCGTGCTTAGCGCTGACGCGGTCTGGGCCGATGCAAGCGAAGACGAACCAACAACCAGCGGCCTCGCTGATGCTCTTCTGACAGACTGGGCCTTGCCTTTGCTTATTCTCGGTGTGCTCATGTCCATTGCTATGATTGGAGCTGCTTACCTCGTTCGTGATGAGCGAATGGAAAATCTCTTGTGGGAATTCGGAGGTGAAGAGGAATGATTGACCCAGCACTGGTATCTGGGCTATCAGCCCTCATGTTTGTCATCGGGCTCGGTGGTGCCTTCACTCGAAAGAACGCGATTATCGTACTCATGTGCATCGAATTGATGCTCAACGCTGCTAACATGCAATTCGCAGCAGCAGCAGTCCATCACGGAGACACAACCGGATGGGTTTACACCATTTTTGCTATTGCCATCGCTGCAAGTGAAGTCGCGATAGGTTTGGCCATCTTCCTAGCCATGTATGGTCAACACGACACGATATCATTGGACGATGTGGATGTCCTAAGGAACTGAGGTGGTTGTATGGCAGGTTCAGAAGTTTCAGACATCGCAGCACCCCACGTCTCAGAATTGGCACCATTGATCGTACTCCTCCCAATGTTGGCCTTTGCGGTCATTCTCTTCCTTGGGAAAGTGTTCAATGGCAATCCGATGTGGAAGAATTCAGTCAAGGAAGGCGGCATTATCGCTCTTGGTGTCATGAGCGCTGTGCTTGTGCTCTCAATCATCCTCATCATGGACTTCATCGGTGGGGTTCAAGCCGGACATGACTCAGTGTTCCACTGGTTCACCTCAGGTGTTTGGGACGGAACAACCGGTGGTGTAAGCACCGAAAAGTTTGGTTTCGGCATCTATGTTGATCACATCACTGTGATGCTGTTATTTGTTGCAGCATTCCTTTGTTTGCTCATCAACACCTTCAGTATTGGCTACATGAACACAGACCCAATCAACGATAACCGGAACCATCGCTTCTATGCAGAATTCACTTTGTTTTGCTCTGGAATGCTTGGTATGGTCCTTGCAGATTCCTTCCTTTGGCTCTTCATCTTCTGGGAAATTATGGGTCTTTGTTCCTACTTACTTATCGGATTTTACTACGAGCGCCCCAGCGCTGCATATGCGGCAAAGAAGGCGTTTTTGACCACCCGTATTGGTGACGTATTCCTGATGATTGGATTGGTCATGCTATGGGATTTGTTCGGATCTCTGGAGTACACCGTTGTCTTCGATACTGCAAACATTGAACAAGTCGCCGAGCATTCCGCTGGCACCTTACAATGGGCCCTTGGACTGATGTTCATTGGTGCGGTTGGCAAATCTGCTCAGTTCCCGCTCCACGTTTGGCTGCCTGACGCAATGGAGGGCCCAACACCTGTTTCAGCCCTCATTCACGCAGCTACAATGGTCAACGCTGGATTGTACCTCGTCGCACGAATGTTCCCATTCTTCGGTGCAGATGCACTTCACGGCGACCTTGCTGACCTCGCTTTCATCATCGCTCTTGTCGGTGGTATCACGGCCGTCATGGCAGCAGCGATTGCCTTTGTCCAGATGGACCTCAAGAAGGTCTTGGCGTACTCAACCATGAGTCAACTCGCCTACATCTTCACAGGTCTTGGTTGCGCTATGTACCTCGCCAACACGCTCTATTGGCACGAATACCTTCCAGACGGTGTCAAGAACCCAGACTATTACGACAACCACTACATCGTTATCGTCGCTTTTGGTGCTGCTTTGTTCCACTTGTTCAACCACGCTATGGCGAAGGGTATGTTGTTCATGGCCAGCGGTTCAGTGATTCACGAAGTGCATCATGCACATCATCACCTGCATCACCATGACGACCACGGAGACGACCACGGAGACGGCCACGGAGATGATCATCATGATGACCACTTTGATGCTCAATCCATGGAAAATATGGGTGGCCTCGCTTCTAAGATGCCCATCACTGCAACAGCCATGCTTGTCGGTTCCGCTTCCATCATGGGTCTCCCGCTTATCGGAGGATTCTGGTCCAAGGAAGGCATCATTGCTAACGCTTGGCGAGTCGCTCAAGATGACCCTCGGTTCCTCTTGCCTGCCATGTGTGTGCTCATAGGGGCTGGAATGACCGGTTTCTACATGTCCCGGATGTGGCTCAAGACCTTTGCAGGCAAGCCAAACAATGAGGTCGCAGCCCACGTTGGCCCAACCAATACATGGATCAAAACTCCACTGTTCATTCTGACCTTTGTCAGTTTGTCCTCCATCCTCTTTGCAGGTATGGGCTTCACTCACTGGGCTCCAGATGAAGGATATGCCTTCATGTCGGAAAAGTCACTTGTTGATGGTATCATTTACGAATTAGGCCATGCCTTTGCCAATGAAGTTCCCTACTTCTTCATCATCACCTACATTGCGATTGCTCTTGGGGCTGTAGCAGGTCCTGGACTTGCGCTAGCATTGTATGGTGGAGGATTGGAAGAAGGCGAATCCGCCAAACCATGGATGACGCCTGTCATTCGTCTCAACGCCTGGGTCAAGTCCCGATTCAATTTCGACAACAGTGCTTTTGCCAACTCGACACTTGCTGTCGCATTGCAAAATCGCCTCTACATTGACCACTACTACGATATGGCCATGCTCAAGATTGTGGCTGGCTTTTCAAACAAGGCTGCAGAAACAGATGCCGATGTCATCGATGGTACCATCAAGACAATCGAATCTGGTTCGCAGTCGCTCTCAACTGTCGTTCGCTCACTCACCACCGGATCTGCTCGAGATTACATCCTTATGGTGTCTGTTGGCATGTTAGCGATTTTCATGCTCGTCTGGGGGGTGGCCTGATTGTTCGAGGCAGGTACCGATTGGATTTCGATGCAACTTGTAGGCTTCCCTGTGGTTGCAGGTATTGTCTTGCTCGCCTTTGTGGCTAATGCCAAGAAATCGGCGCATGAGAAACTCAACAACCCGATTCGAATGGCAAGTTTTGCTTTCTCATTGGCTTTGTTTGGATACACAACTTGGATGTTCTTCGAGGTCTTTGCCAGCATTAATCCAGAAAACGGGATTATTTTCAATGATTACAAACTCTATGACAGCTATGAATGGTTCCCAGCACTTGGAATTCATTGGACTGTAGGCCTCGATGCTCTTTCCTTCCCAATGGTTTGGTTGACAACCTTCTTGCTTCCAGTGACCATCATCGCTACATGGCATGAGAAAAATGGAGCCACCTACTTCCCAACACTTCTGTTGATGGGTGGCGCTTTGATTGGTGTCTTCGTCTCGCTTGATCTCTTCATGTTCTACGTGTTCTGGGAGTTGACATTGATTCCTATGTTCTTCCTCATCCTCAACTGGGGCGGAAAGGACCGCAAGTACGCCTCTCAAAAATTCTTCATCTACACCTTCACGGCCTCTGTTGTCATGTTGCTTGGATTGGTGACGCTCTACTTGATGCAACCAGATCAAATTGGTACTGGTGGAAAGTACGGCACCATGACTGGACGAACCTTCGATATCCCGACCCTCGTTGAGGCAGCAACCGCAGCGAACATGGAAGGATGGTACATGGGTGAAAGCATGCAAAAGGTCCTGTTTGTGATGCTCATGCTTGGATTCCTTGTCAAATTGCCCGCGGTTCCATTCCACACTTGGCTGCCTGATGCGCACGTTCAAGCCCCAACCGGTGGTTCGATGCTGCTTGCTGGTGTCATGCTCAAAATGGGCGCCTACGGTATGTTCCGGCTGCCATTGAGCATGTTCCCACATGCGCTTCAACACTTCCAACTGGCACTGATGATTTTCGGAATGGTCTCCTTAGTTTGGGGAGCCATCGTATGTTTGGGCCAAACCAACCTCAAGAAGATGGTTGCCTATTCCTCGGTATCTCACATGGGTGTCATCCTGATTGGTATTGCTACCATGCAACCGATGGGTTGGGCTGCAGCACTGTTCATGATGTTCGCTCACGGCATTATCAGCCCAATGCTATTCGCTGTATGTGGCGCATTCAAGCACCATTACCACAGCATGGAAATCGGCGCTATGCGAGGCATGGCCAAGCATTCGCCTTGGCTAGCAACATCGATGATGTTTGCTTGGATGGCCTCACTTGGATTGCCACTGCTTGCAGGTTTCGTTGCAGAATTGATGATGTTCATAGCCTTGTGGTACTTCATTGACTTACAAGGCTGGAGCGTGCTTTGGATGATTGGTCCAGCGCTTGTTTTGGCTCTCACTGCCGCCTACTACCTCTGGTCGATGCAGCGCACCATATTCGAAGGTGGCGACGAAACACAACCTCCTGCTTCCCTCCATGGCGACCCTGTACCAGACATCACGAACGAAGAGAAGCTCGCTATGCTCATTCTCGCAGCCTTCACCATCCTCTTCGGCATCTTGCCTTGGATCGGTCTTGACATGATGGACAGTTATTGCCGTGTGTTCTTTGATACCATGATCTCGAACGGCATTTTCAAGGGAGGTGCTTGAGATGAGTCAAACACAAGCCTTCAGCGATGATTTCTTTTCGGCAATGCTTCCTGAGATGCTGCTGTTTGTTGGCCTCATCGCCCTCATCATTATCCCGAACTTGGGTAAGGGCACGTTCCGAATTCCAGGGACTCAAATCCGTTTGCCTTGGCTCTTGGGCGGACAACGCTTTGCGTTGACGAGCAACCCACGTTTGCCCGCATGGATTGCAACCATCACCTTAGCCGGCGCTTTTGCTGCCGTTGCTGATTCGTTGAATGGTGGCGTAGACGCGTTGACGGTCGTGAGCAGTAGCACTGATAGCGCAAAAGAACTTCTCGAAATCAATGGCTTCAGCCGTGTTTTCGAATTGATTTTCTTCGGTGCTCTTGCCTTGGCTTCGTTCTCAAGTATGAACCGCTTGAACGTCGAAGGCACTGGTGGTAAACTCAGCGAAGATCAACTCTACAACAACCGTCGACAAGCAGACTTCTACATCTTGATGCTGACCTGTGGTCTTGGAATGTCTGTTGTGGCATTGGCACAAGACCTCTTTGTCCTCTTCATCGGATTGGAACTGGCTTCCTTCTCTACCTATGTTCTTGTAGCGTTCATGAAGGAATCCAAGGCTGGTTCAGAAGCCGGAATGAAGTACTTCATCGTCGGTTCAGTCGCCTCCGGCGTTGGACTTTACGGCCTTTCAATGCTCTACCTTTGGGCAGGCTCACTACAGTTCTCAGTTCTTGCAGAGGCATTTGCAGTCTCTGGGACCGAAGCATTACCGCTCATCGGCATAGGTTTCGTACTCGTTGGCTTTGGATTCAAGGTCAGTGCAGCTCCGTTCCACTTTGCAGCACCTGATGCCTATGCTGGAGCAAGCAGCCCAGTCGCTGGTGTTCTCGCTACCGCAAGCAAGGCAATGGGTATGGTTGGTTTGATTCGAATGCTCCTGATTGTGGCAGCACCTGAATCTTCAGAGGGCTCTGCGGTTTGGTTGGTTTGCATTGGCGGACTTGCTGCCCTCACCATGACATGGGGTAACATCGCTGCGCTCGGAAGCACCAATCCAAAACGGATGCTTGCATACTCTTCGGTCGCTCACGCAGGATACATGTTGGCTGGACTTACAGCCGTTGGTGCGTGGACTTGGGACCCCTCATTCGCAGGCAAGGAAGGCGAGGCAGCTTTGCTTGTCATGACTGCATTGATGTTCCATATGTTGGTGCTTGTCGCATTCAAACTCGGAGCGTTCCTTGTTCTTTCCATCCTTGAATCTGATGGTGATTCATCACGTCTCTCGTCACTGGGTGGCTTAGCCAAGCGTGAACCATTGCTTGCGTTCGCCATGTTCATCTTCATGATCTCACTTGCTGGTGTGCCACCAATGGCAGGGTTCCTCTCCAAGCTGATGGTCATCATGGGGATTGTCAATGTCGGCGTTGGAGCTGGTGCAACCTCGCTCGGTGAACTCCACTGGGTGTGGTGGTTGGCTCTCTTGATGGTGTTGAACTCAGCGATATCGGTGTTCTACTACCTACGGGTTGCTGTCGTCATGTTCTTTGAAGAGCCAGAGGAAGGGAGAGAAGGCGCTCTTCCATCCGGTTGGCAAGTTCGAACATCAATCTTCATCTGCGTCGTTGCAACAATTATGCTCGGTGTCTTTGGAGATTCAATTCTCGAGATGTGCCGCACAGCAGCAGAGAGCCTTACCACTGAGTGGTGAAGCGTTCTTATCATCCTATGATGCAAGAGAGTCCCCTCGTTGAGGTGCTGTATTCAAGAAGGGTGGGCATTACGGCATAGTAGGTGCAACCGTATGGGTCGTCGACGTGAAGAGAAAGTGGACGAGGAAGAACTTGCTCGACTTGAATCACCAGAAGGTTCGTCGGCAGGAAAAATCCGTGTCAAAATGCCCAATAAGAAAGTCAACGAAATGTTTGCTTTGGCTGAGCAAATTCTCGGAGGCCGTCGCGTGACAGTACTCTGTGCAGATGGCGAAACAAGAATGGCCCGTATTCCAGGGAAAATGCGCCGACGTCAATGGGTCCGTGAAGGTGATCTGATCATCGTTTGGCCTTGGGATTTCCAAGATGCTAAAGCCGATGTTAAACACCGATATACGAAGACTCAGGCCATGTACCTCTCCAGAAAAGGCGTTCTACCTCCAGATGTTGACATCTTTGGAATGAACACCACTGTTGACGATGATGACGAACACGACGACTTGTTTGGCACCATGGATGACGATGAGGAAGACGAACTCTTCGGGTCAGCAGATGAACCTGAGGCTGCAGACGAGGATGAAGACGATTTGTTCGCAGATGATGACGATGATGACGACGATCTCTTTGGTGAACCAGACGCATCCACAGACGTTGCAGAAGACGACTCTGAATCACCTGAAGAAGAACCAGAACAAGAACCAGAAGAACCATTCGTGGCCGTTGAGGAATACCCGTCAGAAGACGGAGATGCCGATGATGACGATGACGACGAAGATTTGGAAGACCTCTTTGGTTGAATCATTCAAGGCAATGCTCACAGAGTGGTGATTTGATGGCCAAGGACAACTGGGATGAGTTGAACGCTGGCAAACACAATCGCCGCAATCACAATCGCCGCAACAAAAAGGGCAAGCGAACCTCTCGTTCTCAAAACCTCGACGATGAGTATGCATCCTCCGAGGAGGATAAATTCCTCAGCAATCTCGCCTCAAAACAGAACAGTTACGGCTGGATGAAGGAAGCTCGCTACAAGCGAATGTTTCGCGATATCGAAACCAAGATTCAGGGCGCTATGGGCACAGGTACGTTTGATTGGGTCGATCGCCGTGTTTTCGACCAAGTCTTTGATCGACTCACCTTGATGTCGTTGTATAAATTGATGAAAACAGGTGTCATCGACACTCTTGATTATCCAATAGCACGCGGCAAAGAAGCCCACGTTTTTCACGGTACCAATATCGACGGAAAATCCGTTGCGGTGAAAATTTTCCACACTTCAAACGCTGTATTCAAGAATCTTGTTCAGTACATCGAAGGCGATCCAAGATTCGGCGGCCTTCGAAGAAGGCATCGAGACTTAGTTGACATCTGGGTTCGAAAGGAGCACAGAAATCTCTCGCGCCTATCACGGTGGGGCCTCAATGTCCCCAAACCTCAAGGCATCCACAAAAATGTCCTGGTGATGGATTACCTAGGTCATGAACGCGGTTCCTCACCCAAGTTGAGGGAGGTCCATGTTGAAAACCCGGAGCCAGTCTATGCTGATCTTTTGGAGTTCTTGGCCGTGGCATGGCAGAAAAGCAACCTCGTGCACGGTGATTTTTCTCCATTCAACATTCTCTGGCATCAAGAACGGGCAGTCGTCATCGATGTTGGCCAGGCCGTCGTTCAGGGTCATCCAAAGGCAGAAGAGTTCCTTGTTCGAGATGTCACGCGCCTTGTCGAATGGGCGAATAAGAATGGAATCGAAGTCACGCTTGCAGAAGCGATGTACGAGGTGCTTCACATGAATCTTGATCATGTGCATCAGATTGAATTTGACGATGAGGAAGAGTGATTCACTCTTCTTCCCAATCGACTTGTTCGTCTTCTGCTAGGTCCATCATCGTTTCAACAGCCTCATCGTCAGACGGATCGACTTGAGCGGCACGCATCCTCCGTCCTCGGCGATCAGAGACATCTGCAAGACCGGGAACTAAATTTTCAAAACCGCCTGCTTGAGGCACAGGATCGTCCTTGATCTCAATCGTATCGAGGCTTCTGTTGACCAAACGATTTCGTCGTCTGTCACGCTCGAGGAAGTTCAGCACGGTTCCGTGTTCTGCCCCGCCAGCGAGCATTTCAATCGCTTGTCTGGCAGCAGAGAGACCATCTTCTTCACCAACAAGAACGACGGTGGAGTTGTAGATTGTAATCTGAGTGTCTGTGAGGCTTTCAATCAATTTGCGAATTTTTCCTTGACTCCCGATGATTCGCCCCCGAATCCGCCGTTGCTGGTTTGAGCGCTTACCAACGAAGGAACGAATATCCACCAGTTCGAAGAAGTGATCATCATCAAGCAATCTAATTGCTGCTTTTGGCGCCATGCCTCGTCCAATGGCTTTGATGACGTCTGGGAATTTCATCGCTTTCACCGGATCATATGTGCCCGGTTCGCCCCATTCAACCTCAACATCTCCCGTGTTGGAATCAATGTCGAGCGTTTTGCATCCAGCCGCATGCCTCAATGACTTCGCAGTCGCACCCTTTGCACCGATGAGCACCGCAATGCGGTCCATTGGGACACGTGGCAAAGGTTGTCGCATGAGCCAGCCTGCGGCCGACCTCTTTTCAAACTCTTGTACGGCGTTGAAGGAGGCCTATGGCGATTCCAACCAGAAGAAGAAGGCCCAATGAAGGGGCGAAAGAGGGAACAAGTCCAGGCGACCCGATTGAGGCTCCAGTGACAACCAAGTGGTTTTTGTTATTGCCTTCATCATACTCATCGATGACATCGAGGTAGTCGATGACGAGGCGTAAATCGTATTGTCCTGTCTGAGGAACGGTGTAATTCCAAATCAGTGTTTCCGTGCTGTCAGAGAGCGTTCCAGAGGGCAAGTTTCGTGCTTCCATTACCGTCCAGCTGACCGAAGCCGTGCGGTCTGCAGGAGCAGACTCCAATCGAACGACAATACTACCACCGTAGTCTTGATTGCTTTCAAGAACGCTCGTGATGGTCACATTGCCTGAGTTTTCGCCCGGGCGGACAATTATGCGGTCCAAGTTGGTTTGAGTCGCATTCCATGAAAGATCGAGGCCGGGAAGGATTTGGAACGAACTCGGGCTCGAGGCGTATTCATTGCCCGCTTGATCAATAACAACCGCTCGGAACATGAGGTGCTGCCGAGATTTTGTAGCCCAGTTCGAGAGTGCCACGGTTGCGTCAAGCCCAGTCACGCCAAAATCCAGCCAACGGCCAGAAAGGTCTGGGGTTTGACCAACGCCGTTCGAATCAAAGCCATATTGCATGTAGGAGGCCGTTAAGTCCAATCCCGAACCGTCATCAAGCGCATTGAAACTTACATTTGCGGGACCAACCCGGCTTGTTGTAAGTTCATCCACCACCCAGCCACTTGGTTCTGGTGCGGTTTGGTCAACTCGAATTACGACGTCAGAGGCATCCCCAATGTTGCCAACTCGGTCAACTGACCGGAATTGAAGTGTATGGTTGCCTTCACTGAATTGCAATGTTGTACTGTCGGATGTCACAGTGGACCACGATGTTCCATCGGTACTGAATTGGCAAGATGCAACGCCACTTCCTTGGTTATCATCGGCGGCGGTGATCAGGCCACTGATGGTCACAGTCCCGCTGTTTTGCCATGTTGCGCCTGAGCCCACGGTTAAGGTACCCAAGGTTGGACCAGTTCGGTCGATGCCGATGAACATGGTTTCACTTGCCGAAAGGCCAGAAGCGTCATGGACGGTGAGACGTGGGTTGTAGGTGCCTTCACCCATAGCACCGCTCGACCAGTCCCATCCATAACTCAGGGAGGTAGGCCCGTCATTGGACGGTGCGCCCGGACCGGGTACATTGGCGAGGGAAGCGTAGGTGAGATCGTCATCACTCGCTCCCCATCGGAAAGCGATTGCTTCATCTGCATCGATTCCAAACCATGCCCGATCACTTGCAGAGTCTCCACTTCCAGCATCAGCATTGAGGGCTGTGAAGATGGTGATGAGGGGTACTTGGTTTGCAATCGTGAACGTGTCAGAAGTGACGACTACGCTCTGGTTTACATCATCATCCCACGCCGTGGCTCGTAAGTTGTATGTGCCATTGGTGTAGGCGGTCGAATCGAAATAGGTCAACCAGGGTACACTGGTAAGGTTGGTGACTGATGACCATGAGGTGCCATCTGAAGATGCTTCGATGAGGATAGATGAGACATTAGCATCGCCGTTTAGGGCGAAGGTCAGCTGGTATTGTCCGGTAATTGAATCGCCTGTTGATGGGCCATTCGAAAAGGTCATCTGCAGGTTAGAAGAACTCGACATGCGTTCGTTTTCGAAAAGCTGTGATTCAAGTTGTTGACTATTTCCAAACATTGGCGAAGTGCCCATGCCAAGCAACAGAAGGACGAGCAACGCAGTGACGCCGGTCCTTCCCATGGACCATTGACGGGTGAGGTTGTCCTTCAATGCTCCCCTTTAGTCATTGAATGAGGACAGGGATTCTGGGGTTGCGTACTTGTTCGAAAAAGATTCACCTTGTTGAGAATTGGCGTTCCTTCAATCCGCTTTGGAACAACGATTTTACTCCGCTGTTTGAGATGGGTTCAAGTGCTTTGCAGGGTGTCAGCGATATGTATGGCGAACACGTTGAAGGTCATGGCTGTGATTCTCTTGCTTGGAATGGCAACATTGCCATTGAGCGTGAACGCTGATGCGGTGGGTGACATTCAATCCGGAGCTTCGTCTGTTGCATTGTCCCCTTCTGCGCCAAAAGCAGGCGACACGGTGACCATCTTGCTTGGTTTGTACAACGCCGGTCAAACCTTTGCTACTGATGTAGAATATACGTTTTTCAAGGAATCTCAAGGCCCAAACAACATCATTGAACAAGGGCGTGTCGACATCGATAGCGAAACCAGCGTTCAGGTTTCTACTCAGTGGATCAACGTTCTTGAAGGCGAACATGAAGTGCACATCCTCGTGGAATACCCCCGAGATTCGGGTAATTACATGGATTTCTATGTTCCATTCACCGTCACAGGGTTGCCTAACCTCAAGGTGACGACCCTCGAAGTTTCGCCAACCACTGGCATCTTCGCTGGCGACACCATCACCGTGTCCTCACTTGTCAGAAACACTGGAAGTGAGTCTGCGGGTGCAAGCGTGCTCCACCTCAATCTCCCAGGCGCTGCAGACCAAGACCTTCCAACGCCATCGATTGATGCTGGCTCTTCAACGTGGGTGAACACCACCTTTACCGCTCCATCGAGTGGTACTCACACGATTTACGCTACCCCTGACTATGAAAGCGCAGTCGAGGAATCCTCAGAGGTGAACAAGCAGGAAAGTGTAGAATTCACTGTTGACACGCGCATGGACGTCTATCACCAAGGTGAGATGAGTGTCACCATTGAAGAAGGGGCACTTGAAGGTCCATGGGTTGTTTCAGGACGTTTGGCGCGGACCAATGGTAGCGGCACAACTGAAGTGCCAATGTGGCTTGAAATCCCAGACGGTAACGGTGGACTTGTCACCTCTGTACCTTTCACAGTCGTTCTTTCGGGAGCCGGTTATGCAGAGACAGACTGGAGCCACACCCTCACATCAAGTGATCTAAGTTCCCTTGAGGTCGGCATACACCAAGTCACGGCTCAAATCGACCCGTTTGGCACGGCTCCATTCATTCAGGAGTCCAACGAGAACGATCGAAGTACAACCGCTTTGTCGATTTATCCTATCCCCGACGTCTTTGTTGATCCAATTGCCATTGCAGACAGTCCTTCTGTGAACTCAGGAGAAAAAGTCCTGTGGCGAGTCAGCATGAGCAACAATGGTGACATCGAAGTTTCAGGCCGATTGCAATACACATGGGAAGGCACTGATGGGTTATCGCCAGTCATTTATCTCGAAAAGGGTGAATCCTTGACATGGGAAATTGAATTGACTACATCGCTTGGCGCACATGAAGCAACGTTTGTCGCAGGTTGGGTGCCACTCGCAGGAAGTTGGGATGACAATCCTCTCAACAACGAAGCATCCGGGACTGTATCTGTAGAGGCAGAACTCCGCCTCGAGTGGTGGCTGTCTTCGTTTAGCATCCTTGATGATGAAGCCAACCCTGCCTCATCCCCTCTCGATGCAGGGGAGACCTACACCATTTCTATTGACTTGACCAGCACAGAAACTGGAAGCTTAACCTTCGACTGCATCGATGGCAACAATGAGATGTTGGGTACCATGGGTGCCGCTGTTGAAAACCGTGGAGATCGTGTTTCTCTTACCTGTGATTTTGTTGCTTATGCCCCACTCTCAACCGTAAGGCTCGTGCCATCTGATCCAACAGTCACCAATACATTCACACGAACCTTTGCGACTGTATTGACTGACGATGCTATCGAAGATCTCGAATCAAATGCTGAGATGGGCACCTTCACCATTATTGGATTGAGTGCCCTCATTTTGATTGGCGTTCTTGTGGCGGCAATTCTGATGACCCGTGATCGAGAGGAAGAAGTTGAGCGCGATATTTTCGACTACTGCCCAGCGTGTGATGGGGAGTTAGAAGGCGGCGAAGATCGCTGCCCACATTGCGCCTTCAACCTCAAAAAGGCAAGGAAGCAATTCCACGACTGTCAAGAATGTGGCGAATCAATTCCGGACTTGCTCGATAATTGCCCTTACTGTGGTGCAGAGCAAGATGTATCCTCTTACTTCGAACGACGTGAACGCAGAGAACCCAAAGTCAAGGAAACAGTTTCTCTCCCCGATGAAGAAGTTGATGAAGATGAAATCGTCGAAGGTACCGAAAACTTCGCTCAAGCGGTCAAGGACTTTGGCTATGATGAAGATAATCTCGAAGACGAATGGGATACAAACATCGTTTCCGCTGAGGCTGAAGTTGAGGCTGCTTACGACCGAAGAAACGCAGATGAAATCGAGCGAGAAAACATGACAGAAGAGGAATTGGAGGCCTACGATAACACCGTAACGACCACCCTCAAGAGCATGGACGAACTTGGTAACGAAGGTGTTGACATCGATGCCATTCTCAAGGAGAAAGGCGAAGTGATTTCGCTCAAGGATACGGGTGATGATGGTTCAGAATTGAGCGCAAGTGATGCTGATATCCGTGGAAGGTTGTACGAAATTACTGGCGAAGATGGGATCATGCCTGGCGATAAGGTCCAGGTTGGTATGAAGTTGACAGATTCCTCCTTTGCGGGCAATGAAGTGGCTGATACCACTGCAGACTTCAGTTGGGATGACGAAGATAAGCCAGAAAAACCACTCACTGCTGACAATCCAGAATCGTCCAAGCCAAAGCCTGCTCGACGTCGTGCACCACGACGACGAACTGTAGAAGAAGCACCAGCCATGTCTGAATGTGGCGCATGTGGTGCGGACATCCCGATGGATGCAAAGGAATGCAGTACCTGCGGTGCAAAGTTCGAATGAACACTGAGAATGAAGGCGCCCGTCGGCTTTCATAGGGTACGTCACAGCTTTCGCTCGGCAGGTCCAGACGTCATTCGGGCATGCTAAGCCAAGGGGTTCCGATTTTCAACCCGTCGCAAGAACCTACACTGAATTGATATGGAAGGCGTTCATCGGATTGACCATGAAGCGGTACCTTCTCCCTATGGCGTTGGTTCTCACACTGCTGATGTCGAGCACCTCTGGATGCTTGGGTCTCATTCAGGCTCGTGAGAGCCTCGAAGGAATGCGAGGTGAAGCAAAGCCCTCAATCACTGTTGAAAGCATGACGCTGAGCCATGTTTTTGACACCATTGAGATCGAACCTTACACCAACTCCTCGACCCTCGATGTCCGAGAAGATGCCACTCAAGTCATCATTTATCGAAAGGTCTCAATCACTGGGTCTGATACCGTCGCATGCTTTGACAATGGCCTGACTCGATACGTTCAGGCCACTCTTGTTGACCCGTCTGGGATTACGGTATGGGAATTGAACGAGTGTCAAGACGTTCAACCTGCGACCGTTGAAATCAATCCCGACCCAACGCTTGCTGTTGGCCAATGGACCCTTACGGTTGAAGCACGCGGCATCGGGATTCCCGGTACAGCAGCCCAAGACCAATTCACCTTCACAGTCAGCGTTCAAAACACATGCATCATCTTCCCGCCGAATGATACGTGTGCTGAATCAAACTAATGATTCACTGCATGCGTATCGTCGTGAGCAATTTTCGCACTTGCCAGGTCGTTCGTGGTTGCGTCGAGCACCGCCCTCAACCATGAGCCGTTGAACCTCTGAAATGGCTGAGAACAAGTCCTTTTTTGCACTGGAATCCCATTCGATTTGGTGGAGGTTTTCCTTTCCATAGCGAAGAACACCGTAAGGTGAGGACTTCTTCGTGCTCACTTCGACGAGGTGCAGGTAGGCTAGGATTTGCATTCGGTGTGAGGCGTGAGGACGTTTGGGTACCTTGCCTGTTTTTTGTTCAACGGGAATAAATTCACCATCGACAATCACGATTTGGTCGGGCCTTCCTCGAAGGCCAGTCGTCGGGTCTTCGAGCAGGTTTGTGGATGTATCATCATCTGAATATGCTAAATCATCATCTGCGTCTAAATCAACGTCCTTTCTCACCAATTCTAATGCATTCTCACTGATCAGAACTTTTTGCAGTTGCCACGAAGCTGCAAGTGTCCATGCCATCGCTGTGAGAAAGAGAATGAATGTTGCCTGTGAACGGTTATCAGCTCCAACCAAAGCAATGGCATGAAGGCCAAGAACGATGGCTCCAAAGAAAAGAGAGACTTCAGTCCGCCCGGCTTCAAACCACCCGCCGATAAAGTTCGGCTGTTCGAACACCGGTTGGATTTCGGCATGCTCGCGCAAGATTCTTGTTCGTCGTTGAGAAACCGTCTCATCCCAACCAATCCAACTTCGCCACGGCAAGTAGGTTGCCAAGAGGCCTGCAATGAGGAGAACAAGGGCCCAAAGAGCGAGGTACCGGGCGAGATCAAGCGGCGTAGTGAGAACGTCATCGATGTAGTTGAAAGCAATGCCATCAATCACGAAGGCTACGATGACTGAAAACCACCATGTCCAGATGATTGTGGCTCTACGCATGGTCGATTTCATTTCCTTGAAGGACTCCATCTGATGATGAATTTCGGCATGCTTGCGTATGCCGGCTTCGATGGCTTCGCCTTGACCAGAATTTCCTTCGCGGGACAATGCCCACGACATTGGGCAATATTCGTGCCGTTCCAAATCACTCGCACTGAGACTGAGCGCCGCATCGTTTTCATCACGCCAGATGTCATCGTTGTGCAAACGGGCTTTGTAGGTCCCGGTTTTGGAACCGTTCTCATTCAACGAATCCTCCGCCATGGCACCCAGTTGAGCGTCTCATCCTTGAGTTCTTGCACGACATATGTCAACAAAATTGCTCAATTTCGAGTTCATGTTCATTTGCATTCACTACGAAGCGGTTTAATATGGGGTTCAAGTCGGGCGATTGCTGAGGTCTTACAATGTCCGAAGAAACAACTTTACTCGTCCCCTTTGAATCCTATGAGGAAAATGCGGTGAACATCGGTACTCAACAAAAGAGTGCAGATATGGCTCGTTTTATCGACACTGTTCGTGAAGACGGACTTTACCTCCTTGATGTCAACATGACAGATTCCCGAATCCGCTCCATTGCGGAATTCCTTAACCGCTATGATTCTCCTCGAATCATGGTTGTCTCCGCACGACAATACGGACAACGCCCAGCCCGAAAATTCGCAGAAGCAATTGGCGCAAATGCAGCGGTTGGTCGTTTTATCCCCGGTTCCCTCACCAACCCAGTGCTCCGTTCTTACGTTGAGCCTGACATTCTCTTCGTGACCGATCCAGCAGCTGACCAACAAGCGCTTCGTGAAGCAGTCAACTCCGGTCTGCCAATCGTCGGCATAGTCGATGCAAACAACAATCTTCGCAACGTCGATGTTGCTCTACCGGCTAACAACAAGGGTCGACGCTCACTTGCATTGGTCTACTGGCTCTTGGCTCGTGAAGTTCTCAAGGTTCGTGGCGCGACCACTGACGAGGACTGGGCTGCAGCCGAAGACCTCGAAGAGTGGCAATCCACTTTCTGAGTCTACCTCATTGTGCGGTCTTGCCCGCTAAGAAGGAACTGATACCATC
>CAXHEV010000011.1:0-56751 GCA_964015875.1 uncultured Candidatus Poseidoniales archaeon | reverse complement strand
AACTGCCGTTTTACAGTGTCAGCGCTATGAAGTTTGGAAAAGGTACCAAATCCTTTGACATCATTCTCGACGGCGGCATTGATGAGGTCATCAATTTGGACAACCTCAAACCGAGCGTCGATGTGACTCAAGGCGATGGTGCATCATTCGCAACCACAGTGACCCTCACTGGTACTGCATGGGACGGTATTGCAGGTCCGTACCCACTCGACATCGTGGCTTATGAGAAACAATTCGGCCTCGTTAAGCGCGTCGAGATTCAACCCCCTGGTTCAACTGATTGGTACTCTGCGATCGATACATCTGGTGCAGGTGGAGAAATAACCCTCGCCAATCACCCGTTCAAGACATGGTCGTTTGATTGGGATATGTCGGCCCACCCAGAAGGTGAGGGCGATGTCACTTTCCGTGTCCGTGCCTATGACGGATTAGATTACTCGCCAATCGAAGTTCGCAAGTACAAGCTGAACCTTGTTGCGCCAACGATTTTGGTCGAAACACCAAACGATGGCACAACCCACGGTAATGCTAAGGTCTCCTTCACAGGCACTGCAAGTGACCCTTACACCGGTACATGGGGCAGTGATATTGAATCAATTTGGTTCGACATTACTGGTCCAAATGGTTACACATCGCACTTCGCTATTGAGGGATCGACAGTTTGGTCTTATGACTGGGCTTTCGAAGAACTTGATTCAGGAGTTTACATCTTCAACATCTGGGCGGCTGACAGTGATTTCTGCATTGACCTCGTTGGCGTCTGCACCGCAGAGACTCGAACATTAACCATCAACAACGATAACGCTCTACCGTTTGTCTCTGTGAGCCAACCAGTCCCAAGCGATGTCATACGGGCCTCTGATGAATACCTGATTCAAGGTGTGGCTCGAGATAATGATGGACAAGTGACTCGTGTTGAGATTGACATTCAAGACCTTGCAAGTGGCCTCATGCTGAACAACGGTCCAAACCCCGTGACCAACTTTGCACCGAACGGAGCGTGGTCTGTATCATGGGACACTTCGAAACTGATTCACGATCAACAATACGAACTCGTGATTCGAGCATACGACGGTGAGGATTACTCGACGGAGAGTCGAATCCGTATCATCATTGACAACCCAACGGATGCAGACAACATTGCCCCTATCTTCGACCAAGAGGGTTGGGTTGGTACGCTCACCGTCTTCTGTGATGCAAATTCCAATGCCATCGACCGATGTGGTGATGGTGCTGTGATTGATTTGACAAAATACTTCTCTGACCCTGATGGCACTGGTGAGGCAGAAAATGATCTCTTGTTCGATATCTTCGACGATGCAACCAACCTTGACGACGATTTCTATGCAGACTATGTCTCAATCAACGCAGATGGTGTGGCAACCTACAACCCACCTTGGGTCCAACCTACTTCGGTTATTGCAGATTGGTCGCTCGTTGGTTTGATGTTTGAAGCACGTGATTCTTATGATTCCGTTGCTTATTCTTACAAGGTGAACATCATTGTTGTCTCCGTTGCTTTCAGCGCAGAGCGTGTTGATTCAGGACCTGTGTCTGCAACCGACCCTGCGACGTTTAGCGGCCAAGGCTTGCCAAACAGCATGGTTGCAGCACGCTTTGATGATTCAAAGGGTGTTCGATTGAACTCAACTCGAGTCGCTGCTGATGGTACTTGGACCATGGACATTGCTCAAAATCAAATGTCTGGTGTGGACAACGCAGCCATCATCTTCGAAATGGATGGACAAGTTTACTCTGCTCCCGGAACAACTGCTGACACTCAATTCCAGCTAAGTTCTGACTCATCAGAATCTGGCGGCGGAAACTTGATGATCATTATTGGAGCAATCGTTGCTGTCATTGTATTGCTCGGAGCAGGGGCCTTTTTCTTCCAAGTCGAATACGAAGAATTTGACGATGAAGAAGGCATGGAAGCGCAAGGTGCAGCTCCTGAAGAGGACCCTTACGCTTGGGCTAAGGCAAAGCAAGAACCAGTTCCAATCGCTCAGACAGTTGATCCTGTAGCCGCAACGGCCCCCGCTGCAACACCTGCAGCATCAACTCACCCTGGGTGGTTGTGGGACGAAACCAGCAACAGTTGGGTCCCAGATCCTAACTACAAACCTGGTCAGTGATCAACTGATGCTCAATGAGCCGTAAGTGTTGAAGAGGATAAGAGGAGGTGATGATGTATGGCGGTTCACCCGAAACCCGGTGTTCAAGAGAGGATTCTATTACACCTTCTCGATTACACCGACTTCAAAAGCAGTGTTGAGGTTCCGTTCGCACTCTCTCAAATGGGTATCGCCAACGCTGTTGCCATCGCTCGTTCTAATGTTCCAAGAGCGATTGCTGGATTGAAAGATCAAGGACTTCTCGTAGAACGCCAAGCCCACGTCAAAGGGGTTTCAAGGAAGCGTAAGGCCTACTTCCTCACAGATCCAGGAATGAACCTCAGTGAGGAGACATGGCGAAGGCTGCGCTCCTTCCCTCTTCGAGCAATTCTTGAAGATGGACAAACGATTCATTCCACCTTAGGCGATGTGAACGAAAAACTTCCATTTTCGATGCGACCTGTCGATATCATTCGCTACATGGATGACAACTGTGTTTTGGATGCTCGTACTCTTTCTGCCGATCTCATCGAACGCGACTTGTCTAAGCATGTGGAAAAGCAGTTGGTCACATCGTTGGGTGACCTTCCTCGATTGCGTCACTTCTACGGTCGCGAAAAAGAACTCGATAACATGGCAAACCTGATTGAAGCACGTGCTACCACACTCTTAGTTCCCGGTATTGCTGGCATCGGTAAAACAACGGTCGCCTCGAAACTGATTGAGCGATTCATGCATCGTCGAAATTTGCTTTATCATCGCTGTCAGGACTGGGAGGGCTCCCGTTCCTTTTTCGAATCAGTAGCGGACTGGTTGGCAAACATTGGCAATTCAACTTTTGCAGACTACCTCGCAGCCACCCCGGTTCCCCAACCAGCGGATGCCGCAAGACTTCTAGTCGACGCACTCGAAGGCACCCCTTCGCTCATCGTCATTGACGACTTCCACAAGGTTGCAGATGTGACCCTTCACCAAACGTTTCAAGCCATGTCATTGGCACTTTTGGGGAGCGAAGAAGAAATTGCTCTCGTTTTGTTTTCGAGGTCGTTCAAACCAGTCGTACCGACGAAAGATGCTGAGGGGCGAATAGCAAGTCTGGTTCTACCTCTCGATGGACTGGATTCGGATGCTGGGCGGAAATTACTGAGCAGTTTCGATGAACTTGCTGAAGAGCAGTGGCTCCACATTCACGGCTTGTCACGTGGCCATCCACTCGTCCTTGAACTCATCAATCGCGGGGCGTCCGCAGGTGCTTTCCACGAAACTCTGGAGAATTACGTCACTGTGGAAATCTTTTCCAAACTCAGTGCTGAACAGAAGCGTGTTCTGTCTGCATTGGCCATCTACAGAGAGCCTGTCGAACTTGCCGCACTCGCTGAACAAGATCTCGATACCGATGAATTGGATGCCCTTGTTGAGCAAGGTCTTGCTAGGCAAGCCGATACTGAGACGTACGACGTTCACGATTTGATTCGGGAATTTTTACTTCGAAGTTTAGATGACGCGACTCGTAAATCCTTCCACTCGAAGTGCTGTGCATGGTATGCGAAACAGCCAAAGAATGCCGATTTGACAATTGAACATATTCATCACTTAATTCGTTCCGATGATCACGAATCTGCATCTGAACTAATCGCTGGGGAAGGACGTAACCTTGTTGCTCAGGGCCACATGGAACTTCTCCCACTCATGGAGAGCGTAGATGGCTCCGATATCGATTCAGGAGTCTACATGCGTGTCTCGCAATTACAAGGCGAGGTCTTGGTGCTCCTCGGAAGATTCTCAGAAGCTGAAGAAGTGTTCCACCTAGCACAACAACTTGCCTCGGCCTCTAAATCAACTCTTGTTGAGGCAGAAATTCTTGCAGCACTCGCCGATATTTCACTCAAACAAGGCAATGCAGACAAGGCGCTGAGTATGCACCGCGAGGCTCTTGAGAAATTCATTGAACTTGAAGATGCAAAAGGGGCAGCACGCTCATACAACAACATGGGGTACCTCTTACGTCGTAAGAACGATCGAGTCAAAGCGTTGGAAGCCTATGGTGAGGTGGAAGCTATTTTGAAGGAATCAGACGGTACAGACTTGATTGGTTCACAATTAATTCTTGCACGTTCCTTCCTTGACCTAGGTGAAATCGATCGTGCACGGGACCATGCCTTGGAAGCTTTTGAGCGAACAGACGGTAATGACGACGCAGTTCTTCACGCACGTGCACAGGCCGTTCTTGGACGCTATTATGCGAAGGTGGGCGATGCTGACGTCGCTTCACACCACTATTCCACGGCGCTTGAAACAATGAGTGAGGCAGGCGACTTACTTTCCCTTGTCGAAATCACCATTTTGTTGGGTGAAGTTCTCCAAGATGCTGGACGAGCAGAGGATGCTATGGAGCATTACCGCGAAGCACTGGTCATCGCTGAGGCCAATGACCTCCGTATGCAGATTGGTGAATTACTTTCCCGCCTGGGTGGTGTAGCACCAGATAAACCTCGCCGGATGGAGTACCTGCAACGCGCACTGGCAGTTTTCCGGGAATTGGGCGCCAAATCTCGAATGAAGGAAGTGCAGGCACAAGTGCACGCTGCTGTGATGGGCCGCTAATGTCACTGATGTTGAGGACGATCATACTCAATTGATGTCACGCCGTTGTAGTGAACCACCCAAATACAGTCAATACCAGCGAGGGTGAGTGTTCCTTCGTGCGTCCCAGCACCAGTTCCAGAAATGGATATGTTTGTGTCCAAATCACCCGCATCGTGAATCAGTTCGATGTTCGTGTCAGTGAGCATCAGAGTAAACCTTGATTCATCCGCTTCAGTTGGTCTCCATTCAACCTTTTCAGCGTAGTCGATCGAACCCATTCGGCTCGCCTCATCCGCTCGCTCTACCGCAGCAGCCAAGTCATCCATATTTGCCTGAATTGCATTCTCATTCCAGCGTTCCCGTGTCGCCGTCTCAATGTCCCACGCCCACAAACTGAACATGGTCAACAACATCACACCGAGCAGGAACGTGAAAATGTACCCAAGTTCGGTAGCAGCAGCAGACGTATCGCGACGCATTGAGGTTTGTTTCATGAAATCGCCTCCGTCATATGGACGTCAAGCGATGACATCTGTAATGTAAATTGAATTGGTTCTCCGTTGGTATGCCACACGGCTTCACTGGTTCCATAACTTGGGTCTGGGACCCATCCTACATAATCGGTCAAGAGATCAATACGGCCTGGATATATGGTCCAATCTTCACTTGATTCCAGTCCATCTGCAGAAGCAGTAGCGATTGCGGTTCCGTATGGCTCAGACCATCCACGTCGGATTTCATATGCGATTGTCGAAGCGAGTGATGAGCGTTCGACAAGTTCGATATCAAGATGCATCGCCCCTGCTCCGGTTGTGCTGTCAGCAGTTGGGTGAAGAGCAGGCACAGTTGCAGCAAACCTAGGTCCTGGGCCACCCCTATCGCTTGGTGGGACGACAACAAAGGCTTCGAATTCTGGATGGTTTGTCAATACCGCACCACCCGAATAGGCAACTTCCATGCCCATAATTGATGATGAAAAACCGTATGCTAGTCTCGATAGATGGAATCCCCAAACCGTCCCAATTGTCGCATGGGTTGACTGGCCATTTCCTCCAATAAGGGTGATCTGCATGCTTGAGGGGTGGGCACCCGTTTGCCATGCGTTCTTGACATCAACTTCTCCCCGGCCACTCATCGTGGTCCACGGAAGGGACATAGCAATCCATCCACTTGCTTCCACGCCGATGGTCAAGCAGCGTTCTTCGCCGTCGTGTTGGATGTGTTGAAGTCCATGTGTACCGCTTATTCTGGTGGCTCGCAGAGTGTGTCCTTCAGTCACCAAAAGTGTGGAGGTCCCCGAACTCAAATTCAGCAGGACCATGCCATCGTCATCAAACATCGTACCATTTGCTTGAGTTGCACCCGTAAGGTTGTAGTCAACAATTTGACCCGCACGCATGATTTGTACCGACTGTAGTTCGTTTGAATCTTCGATGTGGAAGGTGTGATGTTGGCCAGTGCGAGCTCCGGTGTCATCTGCAGCAAGAACGAACATTCCAGATGTATTTGCACCTTGTCCGGAGGTTGCAGACCGCCATGTCATGAACACATCACCCTCTGCCTCAACGATTGGCGCACCGTTTGACCCTGCGGGTGGCCAATCAAATTCGAGACTCTGATTGGGGGCTACAGATATGCCTCCACCACGCCATGTCACAGTGACCGATGTTGTTCCCGGATTTGTAAACACCATTTCTCCCTCAAGAGATGGTGCAATGAAGGCATGGCCGAGCAATTGACCATCCGTGCTCGGGATTGGAGTTATGCCTTGGTCGTTTTCCAAAGAGGTCTGAACGATGAGCCTTGATGCATCACTTGATGAAATGTGGACCACGCCTGCAGTTTGCTGCACGATGGTATGAGTGAAGGTGACTCCAACTTGGTTTTGACCACTTGGAAGCGCATAGTAGGTGGTTGTAGATGCACCGTCATTCAATGCGATTTGGTTTGCATCTTCGCTGATGAGGTGTAACCGGCTAGTGCCTGCCGGCAGCGGTACTGACCACGATCTTCCGGTGTTGTCAATCGGGCTTGCATCGTTCGGAGTCACCATTGTACTGCCCCCGTTGCCCCGTTCAACAAACACATTGAGTTCATGGCTGGAAGCGAGGGTGAACAATTGGTAATCTGAGGCGTCGATTTCATGCATACCATCGACGCGCAATTGGATATTGTCGGTTGCTTCGCCTCCCTCGATAAGGTCAACATCCACTGGACCAAGTGGGATTGCAAGTCCGGGGGCTACGGTGAAAAGCACCCTTTCTGCCCAGTCTGGTACGGTGTAATAGTAGGGGTTTGCAGGCCCGAGTCGGAGGTCATCGATGCAAAGAGCGGTGTTTGCAGATTCAGGATGTCGGACTTCTAACTCATCATCGAAATTTAGAGCACCTCGCATCCTGAATGACATGTCTTCGTGCCAGGTTGCTGCGTACCACATTCCGCTTTGCAAATGCTGCCATTCAAGGCTTCCATCAACAGGAATCAGTTCAATCGACGTTGAATCGCCTGGCATGCCTTTCTCACTCAGTGCGGAGGTTTGGTGAGCGAGCAGTGACATTTGTGAGGACATGTCGTGACGTTCAACTGATCCTTCCAATTCTTCAATCACGGGAATCATTGACACCATCATTATGCCAATAATAGACAAGACCCCACCAAACATCAGCACCGTAGCGACGGCAGCTGAAACGGCTTCCTCATCGCGTTTGAGTGTTGATCTCATCGGCTCACCTCCACCCGTTGAACATCCACTTCGAGGAATAATTGGATGCCGTGTGTGTCGACGGTGAATCCATCTGCACCACTGGCCCGTTCGTATGGGCCGTAGCCCACGAAACTATCCAGCGTGCCAGAGGCTCGATTGAGGTTGTACTCATCGAGCCAAAGATTGTGGTATTGGGGCGTGATAAGGTCATTGAGTTCATTGAGAACGGTGAATCTTACATTGTATGCTTCTCCGCTGAAAAGCGTCATTGGACCGAGTGAAATCATGTTCATGCCAATGCTATTTCCAGTACCCAGTGTTCCGTTGATTGTGACATCTGAAAGAAGCATAGAGAGTCTGTATTCTCCATCCACAAGCTGATCAAGGTTCACGCTTGGGTATGAAGTGACAGCCCATGGTTCATTTGGGAAATGTTCGACTCTTGCGTTGTTCATAAGAGCCAATTCGTGTTCACCTTGGCCCAGTGATGTTGTGATTTGAATCCCTGAGAGAGCGTAGCTAAGGCTTCTGTGAATTGGAGTTGTGTCTTCATCAAGTACGGTCACAATCATCCAGTGGTCTCGAGAAGAGTTGTGCCGTATAATCACTTCTTCATGCGTCCCGTCGAACGATGAACTTTCGAAGCCATAGGGCGTTTGAATCGTAATCGAGCGAGCAGATTCATTGACGGCCTGAACACTCAAGGCTGTCAAGTTGAGATGTTCGATTGTGATCTGTTCATTGGGAACGAGGTCTGCTGCTATAGTCCACGTCTCAACCTTGTCTATCGGTCGGATAAATGTCGATTGCAAAGCCAATGTATGCCTAATTCCAGTCCCTTCTGGTGCTGCACCCGCGACATCGATTCGATCTTGGAAACGCTCTGAAATTCCGACTGCACTGTTCCAATTGGTATTGTCTTCAAAATCAGTGAGGTATGGGTTCAAGAAAATCCACACTCCGCCCATGATCGTGATCACCATGGCCAGTAGCATGACTACGCCAAGAACTTCGCTTACCGCTCGGTCATCCCTGCGCATGGCGGGACGAGATGCGTAGCAGGCTCGACGGTTCACGAACGAGACAAGGCTCGGTACCATTTAGCCCTTCACCTTCAAGCGCACCTCAAGGAGCCAAAATCAAGGAGTTAAACCTCGAGGGAATCGTTGGGTACGGAGGTTCCCATGTCGTCTTCTTTCCCGATGTAATGCGTGTACTCCGGACCGTCCTGCAAAGAGATGGTAATGTCGCCGGTAAACACCTCATCAATATGGTAGAGTACGGTCGATTCTGCGAGATGTGGGCGGTTGTTCTTTTCCGACAAGTGAGTGAGGCTAATGCTTCGGGTTGCCGAGGTGCAGACCTGTGCAAGGAATTCTCCAGTTTGATCGTTCGACAAGTGTCCGCCCCTCCCACTGATTCTGTCCTTGAGCGAGTATGGGTAGGGTCCGTTCATCAAGCGATCGTGGTCATAGTTCGCTTCGATTGCTATATGCTCACAACCTCGTACATGCGTTACTAATTCATCAGTCCATGATCCGAGGTCGGTGATGATTGCAGCACGTTCACCAGCATGACTTGCTACAAAGGCCACATTGTCCGACCCAGAATGGGGGACAGGTACAGGCAGAACCGCCAAATCTTCACCAACTCTCACCATGTCGAGTGCTTCGAAATATGACGTGAGTTTCGGGTCCAAACCAAGTTCTTGTGCCGTACGTTCATTTGCTAAGATGTGCAAACCCCAGCGTTTCTGGGCAATGCTTGCGCCTCCACCATGGTCTCCATGGTGATGGCTGATGAAAATACAATCGATTTCTGTTGGTTCAATACCTAAACGATTCAATCGTTTCTGTAGTTGTGCCCCGCTAAAGCCCTGATCAATCAAGACTTTAGCACCCTCTGTCTCCAGCAAAGTCGCATTACCGCGACTGCCAGTTCCAAGATGGGTGATGCTCATTGGCATGGTGAACATATCAAGCGCATCGCGGCGAGACTTTGAACAAAGCGATTCAATTTTCCGAAAAGCGTCCTTTTTTCGATAGATTTGGCGTCTTCGAGAGCACAGCACATCCGTCCAACCGTGCCCGAAATCCGTGCCTTGAAGCACGATATGTACGAACATCGCTCCATCATCCTCATAAGTGTCGATTTAGGGTTGAAGGTTAGCGAAGCCTATGGCTTGCACTCCGGTGATACAATGCGACGAAGCCTTACCACACTTCTCACAACGCTTGCAGTGATTGCAAGCCTCCTCTTTATGTCGCAATTCCCTGCAATTTCTTCGGTTTCAAGTGTTCACCCAAAGACCACTGAGGGGGAAAAGCCACCATCTACGGACACCGATGGCGATAAAATCCCTGATGTTCATGAAAATCTCTTCGAAGAATGGATGAATTGGACAACCGTCGATGGGCGTGATGTCTACATGCCGGGGATGAACAAAGAAGATGCATCGGACGCCTATGTCGATAATGATCGTGATGGACTCAATGCAACTGAAGAGTATTGCTGGCCTTATCCAGCGAATTGTACTGCATCTGGATTCCCTCGAGGATTGACGGGAACTGTAGATGAATCTGGCGAACGCAGTTATCTTGACCCACGTTTGTCGGACACCGATGGTGACGGGATGCCAGATGGTTATGAGGCCTATATGTGCCATAGAACTGGCGGATTCGACATTTTTACTCTGCGATATGTATGCCCTGCATTCGATCCACTCAACGCGAGCGATTTGACAGACGATCCCGACGAAGATGGCTTTGATGTGAATCGCGATGGCGTGCTTTCTGTCACTGAGCGATTCACCTCTCCAGAAGAGTACATCCAAGGCGCCCCTGCGAATCACACCACCGAACTGGATGGACTCTGGTGTTCCGCATCCCTGCCAGAAGGATCTGTCCTTCTCAATTGGCCTTTCATTCCTACGGGCGCTAATGCTACTTTCCAAAATATTCTCACTGCCTGTACAACAAATGTGACCAATGTGATTGATGAAGATCTGTGGTTAGGTACCGATCCTTTGCTAGATGATTCGGACCGATACCACTGGGATGGGTTCTCAATTCGTCGTTTGTTCCCTTCCTTTGGCGATGGTATTCCTGATGGCTGGGAGGTTCATTTTGGTCTCGACCCGCTGAACCGGACAAATGCTCTTATCGACCACGATAACGATGGCTGGGATGCAAACAGGGACGGTGGCGTATCGCCTGATGTGAGCCGGACATTAACTGCCATCAAGCTCGGTGAAGCATTGTCCACATTGGAAGAGTACATGGTGCATGAAGACGATGGAAACTCGGTCATTGCAGGATTGAAATCGGTTGCCTATGGTGACGCAGATGGAACATCAAATATGATTCCACTCACATTCACCGCATCTCCAGATGAAATGAGCGTCTTGCACTATGATTTACGCGATATAGAAACAGACGGGACCAACGTCTATGTCACCACTCGATATGGTTTGACCTTCATGGACATGAACGTACAAACGAGTGTGGATCAATGGATGCCTCAAGGTGTTGAGTTACGAGATTCCTTCCTCTTGAAAAGCGGCGATGATGCCTATGCATTGGCGCTCAGTACCAGCATCGGAATGGCGGTAGCACCATTGCAAGCAGATGGTTCCTTTGCCGGATTAGAAACATGGTCTTGGCAGATGGGGGACGGACTAAACGCTCTAGAGGAACTCGATATCGAGGGTCAGAACCAGCAATTAATTGCCCTAGGTGATGCAGGCGTCGGGTCGATCATTGAAATCAATTCAGCAGGGTCCATCGTCCAAAGTTACGATATTTCTTCTTCCCTTACCACTGCACTCAGCGAATCGAACTCAAGCGTGACCTCTATCGCCCATGGCGCTGCAGGTGGTGGCGCGAAAATGCTCTATGTCGGTACAGACCGGGGTCTAATTATGGCCGAAACGGCCACAGTCCGTGATGAATTTACTCCTTCATGGCGATTCCATTACACGACAGAAACAACCCCAATCCCGACGAGTATCGATGAACTTCGTTCTCTTTCGCTTGGAATGGTGGCAAATCCTGCCGAAGTACGAACATTGGTTCTTGACGGACCAAACTCAAACAATGCCCAAGTGTTGTGGTTTGGGACCCCGTCAGGTCTCCATCGAATGAACCTCCTCGATGCCAGCATCTCGCACAGTGGATTGCTTGAACACCCGGGGGTCGACGGTCAATACATTCGAGATCTCAACAACATCCACTCCATCTTCCCGACGGGTGATGAACTGCTGATTGGTTCGCAACGTGGGCTCTGGGCAATCTCTGGTGATTACACCGCAGTCTATGGGTTGCAAAACCAAGAGGCAATCTATGGTGAATTGAGCACGCTCAACTGGGTCAACGTTGAAGGAAACATCACCATCTTGGCAGGATCGGCTCCAGGTCGTTATGCCAATTTGGAATTGATGAATCCCGGAGCTAATGATTCGGATAACGACGGCATGCCGGATGGTTGGGAAGTTGCCAACGGACTCGATCCAACAGATCCATGGGATGCGTTGCTCGACATGGATGGAGATGGCCTTGATCTCGACCAAGCACCTGACGGCTTCTTGGAACGGCTTTGGACCAATCTTGACGAATTCAGGTATGTTGAAACCACGCCTCTTGGCTATAATTCTACAAATCCAAAAGAGGGTGATACGGACGGAGACGGCCTTGGCGATGGTGAAGAGTACTTCGGATTCTTCTACACAACCAGCAACCTGTGGTGCCACTACACTGTTCAATTGGAATACATTTGTGACGATGCTGCTGGAATGGCTGCCAATGCCACTTACCTCGGCCTTTCTTCAACTGATGTGGGAACTGACCCTACAAATTTCGACTCTGACGGCGACGGAATGCCTGATGGATGGGAGATCACTCATCGCAGGTGGGTTGGTTCCAGTTTCACAGGTGGAAACAATTGGTCTCTTGACCCCAATCGTGCCGAGGATGCAAATTGGGATGCTGACCAAGATGGTCTTGCCAATTTGTGTGAATATCAATGGTCCCTTGTCAAGGGAGCGGCAATGGAAGGCCTACTGTTTGAGAGTCACGGGGAATCAGCTGAATCAGCAGCGGCATGGTCGACGGCAGATCCAAATGATGTTGATTCAGATGGGGACTCTCTACCGGACGGTTGGGAATCGAACGGTGCTTGCGACTGGGACCCGTCCCGAGTCGGCGTCAATCCTCTGAACGGCTCTGACTTGTTTGAAAATCCTGATGGGGACGGATATGACATCAACCATGACGGAATCCTTGAGCAAAACGAGGCCTTTGTCAATTGGCTCGAATTCCACATACGCTCAGACTTGTTCACTTCGAACACCACGATGTCGGGGCTTCCTCTTCCAGATGGATTCACCACCGACCTGTTCAACGATGTTGACGATTATGGAATGCCGGAAGCTACGTTTGGAGAGCGAGCGTCTGGCGCAGTCACAGCAGCTCAGCCGATCACCAGCGTTGGCGCTGCAAATCCATTCAGCGCAGATACTGATGATGATGGGATGCCTGACGGTTGGGAAATTTGGTTTGCTCGATGGGCCATTCTTGACGATGCTTGGACCCTTAATCCACTCGACGCCAGTGACCGATGGCAGGATGCAGATGAAGATGGAATGGCTAATTGGGAGGAGTACAATGCTATTGCTCCAGAATACAGTGAAACCAACCAAAATCGATCTTCCCCGCAATGGTTTGTTACCACCGTAGGTTCAGCGTTTGCCTTACAACAATGGCCGAGCATTTCGACGACCGAATCTTTTGGTTCATTCATTACTCAAGAGCAGATTAACATCAGTGGATGGACTTCAGATCCAAACAACGTCGACACTGATGGTGATGGCATGCTCGATGGAATCGAACACCTCTTCACAGCTTGGAATCTCTCGGCTGAAACTTGGACACTCAACCCGCTTGTGGCAGGTGACGGTGATTTCGATGGTGACGAAGACGGTCTTATCGATGCCCAAGAATTTGCTCTTGCTATTTCTAATCCTGAAAACGGTATTGACCATCCCAACGATGCACCTCTTCTGCACATTGATGGTGACGCACAACAATCAACCGAAAAAGCGCAGAGAGTGTTCAACATTCTCATTACCAAGGAAACCCGAGGCAAGCGTTTGCTTACCGATTTCAACGGTTGGCAACAAGGTGAACCTCCCAACGCCATCATCTCTATTCTTCTTGGAATGACAGACCCGACCAATCCTGATACTGATGGAGATGGCATGTATGATGGATTTGAGTATTGGTTCACGGATTGGAATCTCGACCAAAATCGTTGGAGCATGAATCCACTGATCGACAATGACGTTAACTTGGACACCGATGGCGATAGTTTTGACTGTAATGGAGATGGAGCGATCACGGAAAACGAAACCTTCAGCAACTTGAGAGAATGGGAATCTCGGACATGGGGTAAATACATCCAACGTTCCTCGGTACCAGCAGCGCTAGGCATTATTGACTTTGGTGAAGATGCGATGAATGCGTACATGGAAGAAACCGGCATGAGTTTGGTGCAAGCCAAAGACGCACTCTACAATGACTTCATTCAAAAGTCGACATCAAGCGCTGATAGGATGCAAAAAATCAACGAGAACAATTTCGATAATTTCAATCGAACACTGCTAGGAGTTGCTGATCCAACAAGCGATGATTCGGACAGCGATGGCATCTCTGATGGTTGGGAATACTGCTATGCTTTGTATGGGATGGATGATCCTACCACCACGAACCATTGGGCTTCGAATCCAATCAACCCATGGGACGTGGATTATGATGGCGATCGAGATGGTTGGTATGGACGAACAGCATTCGATATTCCAGCTGATCAAGGCACATGGTCTGGAAGAGTGTTCACGCCATCTCCGAACATCATCCAACCCGGTCTTGGCGATCTGCCGTTTACCAACTGGATGGAATGGGACAACCAAACGCGCCCAGACATGAATGATTCAGATGGAGACAGTATCTCCTACACCACTACCGTGGTGAACGGGGCAGTCGTTGCACACGAGCGTGATTACAATCTGTCAGATGGCCGTGAGGTGTTCAAGTACGGAATAAATCCAAGTGACAACGATACCGATGGTGACATGATTCCTGATTGGTATGAATATGCCAAAGCATGGAATGAATCCAACGATAACTTCAGTTCATTCCTCAGAATCCAGGTCGTATGGATTGATGCTGCAACAGGCGGTACGTGTGACACAGATACCAACTCCTGCCTTCCATTATCACAACAAGGTGCAGGTGGCACATTGAGTCGCCCTGATTTGACGTTCACATGGTTCACGATGAACCCAGCAGATCCTATTGATGCAAACCTCGATCCAGACCAAGATGGAAACTGGGATTGCACAGGAGCAGGGTGTGTTTACGAACCCTATACCAACTTCCAGGAATTCTACGCCATTACTGATTCTGACTACGCCTCTCCGAACGCTGTACGGTTGAGCGGACTGATTTATGATGGTGAGATTGTCCTTGAGTGGTGGCAATTTAGAGCGGCAATGTTGGGTCTGGATGAAAACGGTGCGAGTACGGAAAACTACCTGAAGATGGACCAATCTTTCTCCAATGACATTCGATTTGCATACATTGTTGACGACAAAGACACAAATTTCTTGGTTCTTGATGCCGGGGATGATGAAGTTCATCTTGCAGGCAACTGGACAGATGCTTGGGATATCTACTACGAAGGCTCACCCTTCTCAGCACCTGTTCGTGCAGTCGGAGAACACGAATATGGCTGGTACCTACTTGATTTCGACAATGATCACATTGCCGAAGGCACCGATCCAACCAATTGGGATACTGACGGTGATTGGATGGTTGATTGGTTTGAAGTTCATGATGATGAAGAAGACGGCATTCGTGGCGATTCATCACCAATTAGGTATGATTCTCGTCAAACTGGCTGATTACAGTTCAGTGACAAGCCTGCGTATTGTCTAAAGCCTCAAGCCCATGTGCTCAATCATGGGACGCGTCACGCATGACAATATTCCCGCCGGCCGCGGCGTGATGTTCTTGCTTTTCTTGATCATGGTGTTGTCTCCAATGTCGCCATTTGCGGATGTTCTCGTTCAACCAAGTGATGCATCCGGCGTTGCTCGTCACGTTTACGAATTCGCCGATGGTTCCACTGAATACGTAGCCCTATACCAAGGCGGTAATGCTGATGCTGGTGCTGAGATTGCTTTGCCAAGAGGAGCGCAGATCACGGATGTCACCATGACCCTGTCTGGTGCATCTGCGACAGGCTGGTCGCAAATTCTCGACGATGATCGCTCAGACTGGATGGCCGGGCAGTCGTCTTCGGTTGATGCAAGGTCTGGAGATTTGAGCCTGGCGTTTTCAAACACGAGTGAATCCTTCTTCCCTCATGGCTATGAAGAAATTACAGATTCAAATTCCGATGCTTGGCTGGACAACGGCTCGTACGCATTACGGCAACCCCACACATCGAATGCAACAGAAAATCGGTTCTCTCAACAAACACTGAAAACAGCAAGCAGCCTTGTCAAGCAATCTCAAGGGGCAGTCATCAAGCACCATGATTGGCTGTTCATGTCCACATGGAGCACGTCCAATTTCAACAACATCGTTCAACGATTATACCCAAACAACCTCACCCGAGAATCGACCATTCATCTTGACGAAGCGGATTGCAACATCAATTTCCTTCACCCAAGCACATACTACGGTTCGTATGGCTTCCGTGATTGGACCGTGACAGATGATGAACGCATGTTTGCCATTCTCTCCGGTTATCGATACCACTACACCACAACTGCACCGACGCAATACCATCGCGTCGTCGAGATGGACATCTCAAGAGACGACACATGGACCTGTTTAGACACCTACGACGTGTCACCACAATACTCGGATTACACCGCCATTGCCTATGATCGTTCCACAGAAGAGGTTTGGATTGTGCACAATACACAGCGCCGTATCGTGCCATACACCTTCTCATCGGAAGGTGATGGACAATATCAACGCGGTTCCAACATGTACTCCTATTCATCTTCCTCTGGGACCTCATTTGAGTGTGGGAAAACCGGCCAACAAGTTCGTGGATTAGAAGTCAATTCCACCACCTTCTTCATGCGATGCCAAAAAGGAAGTACGAGCCAAGACAAAGACCAACTTGAAGCATGGTCGATCTCAGGTTCTTCCTCCTCACTGGTTCCGCAGGTCGGCACTCGTCTTCTCTCCGCCCTCGGCTACGGCTTGCAATTTGATGGCAATCGATTTGTCACCGTTGATTGCGGCTATTCGACCTGGTCCTCATCCACGCTCTACTACCGAGAATACGGAACTGGTTGGCAATACAAAACAACACCCGCACCAGGTACGACCACTTGGTATGGCCCCGTGACAACTTCTGGGGAACCCATTGTGGCGGCTAACATGCAGACATACTGGTCAGCGGCGTCAACTGGCGACCGTGTTGATTACTGGATTTCTGCCGACAACGGGACTCACTGGGAATCAGTGACTTCAAACGAAACAATCCACTTTGCCTATCCTGGTACTGAACTCGTTTGGAAGGCACAACTGATCGGCTCTACAGCAGTCTCTTGGTGGGTTGATGTTGAAATGGCTACGTCCTACCTCGCCAGTGGTTCGTGGACTTCAGACCCGTTTACAGCCGGTACGAAGGTCGGTAAAGTTCGTCCGCAGTGGACGTCCTCTGAACCAGCAGGTACCTCGCTGCAAATTCAAGTGTCGAACGACAATGGCACCACTTGGCTGCCGGCAACCAATGGTCAAGAGGTAAGTTTCACAGCTGATGAAGCAGGTTCAACAGTTCGCTACGCAGTGACCATGTCAACCAGCAATCCAACCCACACTCCAACCGTTGATTCCATGCTTTTGGAATACGAAGAAGGCTACCCTGACCGACCGAGAATCGACATCGGGAATGATCAGACGTGGGAGTGGGAGTCACTTCTCTTCCTCAATGAATCTGCAGTTGAGGCAAGCGATGAATCACAGGTTGGCGTTGAAGTCAAATCCGCACCATCGCTGGTCGCAGCCTTCAACGATGCCGTTCCAGAGAATGGTGATGGTGACGTCATTGTGCCAATTGCCATCAAAGCAGCGAGTTCTGGACGAGTAAAAATATCAAACATCGACGTGGCTTACAAGATGCAAACCCGTGCGGTGGATGCATCCCTCGAAGGCGGCCTAGTGGCACCTGATGGTGTGTACCGGAACTTGGTCACGCGAGTTGCCCCGGGTGACGATGTGGATTATGTCACTGATGCGCTCATTGCGCTCAACAATTCGTATGGAGAAAACCCAGCCTTCAGTTGGGAACGTGGCGATGTTTGTACACTCATCAGTAATGGTGATGGCGCAGTTCACTTCGACGCAGCCAATTGCACATCGACTACCGATGCAAGTGACGTGGTTTCGATCCGTATGCCGATGCGAGTTGACTGGACTTGGGACGATGAAGCTGGAACTGAAGCTTTAATCTCAGTCGAAGATGACCTTGGCCTTGCAGTTGCGGCTTGGCAGACCAGTTCACTCGACCTCGTTGTCGAAAATGATATTCAACTCGATGGCGTTCGAGTGTTCGAAGAAACAGGTAGGCAATTGTACAACCAAGATTGGGTTCGTGGTGGATTCAATCTCACCTTTACTGGTGGTATCCATTTCCAAAATTCGCAACTCTCACCGCTTGCTGGTCAATTCAATTTGACAATTATTGGACAAAACGTCACCTATGACGGCGATCCAATCGGGGAACCTGTTGTGTTGGCAGTTGAACAGAATCCGGGCTTTGGCGAATACAACATCACATTCACTGCACCGTTGGAATCCGCACCAGGTGGAATGATTTTCTATGTCATTGCAAGTGATTTACCAAATGGCTCCACCTATGCCAATCCAGGCTATAATACGCTCCGATTGATTCTCGACGGCAATTCACCGCTTGTCCTTTCCTCAACTCCGGGTGATGGGGAAGAACGCCATGCTGGACCTCCTGCGCCCGGTGGTCAATCGATGAGCGTGCTCATTCAAGATTCAGTCGATCCCCCAAACCAAATCTCCCTGCATTATTGGATTGGGTGTAAAGCCAGTAAGGCCATCGGATGCAGCGACTACAATTTTGATGGATTGCCAAATGAAGATGAGTATGAGATGAAAACCCTTTCATCGCCTGAAATACAAGCAGGAGGACTCAATATTTTCCAAGGGCTCATTGACGACTCGATGCTCGACCACGGAGAACGAGTTTCGTACTATGTCACAGGTAAGGATGCTCAAAACAATGCAGTTGCCATGGGGAAGGGTCCAGTGTGCCCGGATTCTACAATTCCGTGCGGGTATGCTCCGGGTGAAACGGTTCCAGACTGGGACAATGACTTGGGTACATATAAAATCCGCGTCGAGTTTGAACCAGAACTTGATCTCGACAATTCAACGATTCTAGGTCATGATGACAAAGCTCCATTGCACCCTGGCATTCCCTATTCTGCACAAATTGTTCTTTCCGACCGTAATGGTTGGCAAGACATCCAATATGTTCAACTTGCACTTGGAGGGGACTATGAGGATGAAGACACCTCACTGTTCATCTCCTTGATGGCAGATGTGGATGGTATGCCAACGGCCATTATGGAAGCAGGATCTGGCTACATCGCTGTTTCTAACCTCTATTCATCGGTTTCAATTGATGAAAACAACAACAGCATCATCAAGATTTTAGCACGATTCCAGCTCACGTGGACTTTCCCTGAACTGTTTGATACCAACGGTGAGAATAGAATCATCCCAAAGGTTTTGGTCACGGATTTACCTTGCAATGAGGGCGAAGTGACACCTTGCTTTGAAGCAAAAGCAGGCCTTGGAAATGACGCATGGAGCCTGGACAATGATTTCCGATTCGATACTATGGATGGGCACATCCGTGCGGTGGAACTTCGCGATGGAACCAATCACTACAACAATGAATTCAGTGAAACTCTCATCGGGGCGGGTCAAGCCCTGAGAGTGACCGGCCGTGTCCTGTTCTCAGAGGACGACACGCCTGCTCCCGCAGGTGCATTTGACGTCGTGTTTGGAGATTATGATTTCCAATGGCGTACGTCCACGAGAGATGGTGGCGAATTCAGTTTGGATTTGTTGATTCCGTCGGTTCGTTCGGGGCATCTTGATTTGAGGCTGGATCTTGATGATTTGCCTGGAATCGCTCTCGATGAGACCCCGATTATCCCTCGGGTTCGACTCGCAGTTGACAGCTCTCGTCCAACCATTTCTGCCATCTCCCTCAATGAGGTTTCATCCGGTGACCCGCTCTCCATTGGGGATGCTGGAGACCTTCTGGTGATGCTTGAAACCCTCGATGATTACGGCTTCGATCTTGATGAGCCAGCGGTGCTTCATTACCGAGTGAGAGCCGGAGAGGCGGAGATATCGCGCGGTAGTGTTCCACTACCGGATACCACTCCGTTCGGAGAACAATTCTTCTGGACGGGCTACCTTGACCTGACCGATGCTGGGGCCACAATGCTCCTGCCTTCCTATGTTGTTGATGTCTGGGTCTCTGGCTCTGACGATGCTGGCAATCCGTTTGATACCATGGAAAATTCTCTTTTGACACCCATTGCCTCATGGCCGTTGGCTTTGCTGGGACCATCGCTCGATCTCAGCCATCAAGATACAATGATCTCATGGAGCAATCCTTCACCAGTCGAAACCGAGGCCGTCAACCTCAATGTCGCAGTTCTAAACCAAGGCGGTAAGGGCGATGTGGCTTACGTGCTTCAACGTGCAGTCGAAGGTGGTTTCTGGGCAGAAGTCGTCCGAGTCGATGTGGTTGCCTCAGCGGGCGCATTCTCCGAAGTTCAACTTGGCACCGTGGCGGATGTTCCTGAAGGCCAAAGTATCGAATACCGTTTGGTTGTTCTCGTCGATGAGGTCGAAATGGACCGCCGCACTGTAGATCCGTTGATTGTGAAAGGCGAAACCGTACGTGACGGCGATGCCCTTGCTCAACAGGCATCTGAAAGCACCTTCGCCATTGTCCTGTACCTCGTGGCGCTTGTTTCATTATCGCTTGCGATGTGGATGCTTGTCATGAACAGAAGAATTCGTACTGAAGGGCTTGAAGGCGGCATCAGCGATGAAACCCAATCGGTCGTTGATGAGATGAATTCAAGCAAAGAGGTCCCTGAAGTGTTCAGCAATGAGGCTCAACAACCACCCGCTCCTGCTCCCCAACCCGCACCGGTGGCTGCGCCTACACCATCCCCAACGGCTCCCGGCCAGCGTGCCCCACCACCTCTACCACCAACAGGCCTCCCTGAAGGTTGGACACAAGATCAGTGGAACCACTTTGGTTGGCAGTACGTTGAGTCAATGATGAAGTGAGGCTTTTCTCGATGTCGGATGAACCAGACACAGCTATTGAAGGCATGGTCACCATGCAAGAGCGTGTTGTCAATTTAATCAATCAGTTGAACATGCCCCTCATCGAAGTGAGCCTTGTTGTTGGACGCCATATTGCTGGACTCTCGCGTTCACTTGATGCTCACATTGAAGCAACTGGTCAAGTATTCAATGAGCGAATCACGGCTCCTTGGCCAATTGAAGAGGGTACTCCTGGCGATGTAAGTGCAACATTTGATATTGAAAAAGTCTTCAATATTGTTGATGAAGATCGAATGGATATTCTTTCAACCTTGATCAGAGTCACGCTGGTTGAAATTGAAGCGACCCTTGCAGAGGGTTTGCTCGCTTTGCGACCTTGGGAAGCCCTATCAAGGTCTCAATTAGCCCGAGCACAAGGACCTGGACAACTGTTTTCCCCATTGGAAATTCCTGAAGACTGGTGATGCATGGGTTTGAAAATATCGAGGAGGAGGGGAAATCATGGAGAAAATCAAAACTGGCGTGCTACTTTTCTTTCTACTTCTCTTGGCACCACTATCCGGTTGCACAGGTGCTACAAATGCAGCGAATGATTTCTTCGAAAATTACGGGATACCTGGCGGTCTCGCTCTTGCTTGTCTTGATGACAGTTCGTACACACGACTTGTCATAGAAATCGATTATGAGGATGGGTACAAACCAGAAACTTCGAGCACCGACATGCTTGTCGAACGTCTCGAAGATGTATGTGACAAACCGAACGGGATTGACGTCAAATTCACGTTGTCTGAATTCAATCACCAAGGTACGTGGACTGCAGAGGATGTTCGCGACAAAAGTAGGGAGGCAAAAGAATCCGAACCACGCGACGGCTCAACGCTCACATGGCAATTGATCTTCCCTTCAAATACCTACGAAGATGACAATGTGTTGGGTGTCGCAGTCGATGCTTCAACGATCGCTATTTTTGGTGAAACCGTCGATGATTCAGCTGGATGGCTTAACCGTCCATCTGCCGAAGAAGTTGAGAACAGTGTGATGGTTCACGAAGTGGGCCATCTTCTAGGCCTTGTCAATCTCGTCTACACCTCACCTGCGGATCATGAAGACAGCGAGAATAAAGGGCATTCCAACAATGAAGACTCAGTTATGTATTGGGCTATCAACTCACGCTCTGTAGGTTCATTCTTCTCAGGCGACTTACCAACAGAATTTGATCAAGATGATCTCGATGATCTTTCAGGAATGGCGGATGGGTCAATCCCTACCGAGAACCAACTGTGGCGACCTTAGTCAGTGTTGGCGCCAACCTTTGTCGCCTCGCTCCATGCGTCGTAAATTGAATACAGATAGAGCCCTGCCCAAAGGATAAGCGTCAATGCGAGTGGGATTTGCAAGAGAAACCAATCGAAGCCACGGCGGTGTTTCCGATTAAAATGATGACCTAGGAAAAGGAATGGCACTGCCGCAAGAACCGCTGCGATCAATGGCCGGAGCGTCCCCCATGCTCCTACGCCGAAGGTAATCTGCCGCCAAACTTCTCGAATGAACCGAACTTCTCTGCGATCGGCGAGGTCTCTTTTCTCTTCCGAAGGGAACTGTACGACCATATCTTCCAATTGCTCACCTCCGCCTACTTGTTAACGCTGGGAGGTTGGCTTTGTCAAGATGACGCCTCCTTGGGGTGCATTGGGATGAAAAACCTCCATGCATAGGAAGGGCCGTGGTCGGCATACTCCTTACAGGTTTCGAGCCATTTGGTGGCTCAGATGTGAACGTTTCAATGGATGTTGTCAATGCCTTTGAGAAACAAATATTGGTGGAAGATCCGTGGAATGATTTTGCTTTGTCTCGACCATCACTCACCGTCGATGTAGAAAGGTCCATTCTTTCTGTCGATAGTGACGGATCTCTTAACGTTGCAAAGAGAATAGAAAAGGGAGAGTCGTGGTCTGCAATCTTACACTTAGGCGTATGTGGTACATGCCTAGTGCCTCGAATTGAAACTGTGGCTGAAGATCGTTTAGCGATGAGAATCCCCGACAATGGCGGCAGGCAGGTAGCGGAGTCGACCCTTTCTGGTAATGGTGATTTAACAATCACCAGCCCAGCCAAAGATTGGTTTCAGTCTTGGAAGACTGACGCTGAAGTTTCCATCGATGCTGGAGCGTATCTCTGCAATGAGACACTGTATAGATCCCTCGAAGCAAACAGAGAAAAGGCCATTCCAATACTCTTCTTGCATCTTCCACCTGAAGATGTCTACCCCATAGAAAAAAGCATTAAAGTTGTGAATGATGTCATCGCACGTATGTTGTTCAAACCTGTGATTCATGTGGTTGGATCTCTTTTTACTGAGGCTGGAAAATTCTTGCTCGCTCGTCGGGCTGGTCATGAACGCCATCCAGGTACTTGGGAATTTCCTGGAGGTAAATTAGAACAAGGTGAATCAATGCAAGCGGCCATAATTCGTGAGATAAAGGAAGAATTTGGCTGGGCCGTCACTGCTGGTTCCTCGATTGGAAGATGGGTACATGAACTGGAGGATGTGATTATTGCGCTCGACATTTTGCCATGCTCATTCATTGGACAACAACCATCCTATGACACCAATGTCCGTTGGACTTCTCATGATTCTGTTCAGTGGCATACATCTACGACTTGTGGCTCCCTCACATTCACTGGGTCGGATCACAAGGTCGTTGAACGAATCAAGCAATTGGATTTGATTGACTAAACCCAGGTGCTTGCATCACCATCGTTGTCCATTGCCCTTTCATCATCGATGGTACGTGGAACACTGTCTCTGCCTTTGTGCCACGTCGCTGCATGCAACCAATCGCTCAAATTTGGAGAACGTAATGTGACTTCAATTACTCCACCGAGTGGTAATTCTCCGGGTAGTGGAAATGCTACCTTCGAGCTCAAAGCTGCTTGCCTTGCAATTTGGAATACGGTTGTGTTGCCTTTGAAGTGACGACCCATAGCATCCAATGCAGTATCCAAAATTCGTTGGGTGTGTAGCATGGTCAAAAATTGCCCCAAAGGTACTTGATCGGCCTGCCAAATATGATTACTTGCGGCTCCGAATTCGGGCAGTTGTACCTCGTCTGGAAGTGGGAAGTCAGGGAATAGTGCGTGAATCGAATTCGCAACTTTGTGGGGGTCATCTGCACCCTGGAGTTCCGTTTTGATGTGAATCTCAATACCTTCGTTCACCCCGTTGAGCTTGACAAGGGGCTGGTCCATATCTCGCCCAATTGATTCATGCACATGAACATGCCTTTCATGCTAAAGGGAAGCGAAGAGGTGAATATCTTTCAGTGAAACCCGACTCACATGGGGGCTACGGAACAACCGATGATTGCCACAGTGATTCCCGTATTGAATGAATCTGAGTACATCACTGCATGCCTTGATTCATTGATCAATCAAACCTATCCCGCTTCCCATCACATGATTTTCATTCTCGATGGTGGGTCAAGCGATAACACCACTGAACTTGTCGAGGCTGCTATTCTTCGTTCTGCTCAAGCCGATGGGCCAAAAATCGAATTGCATTCAAACTCTGGAAAGTACGTCGCACAGGGACGAAATAAAGCGCTGGAACTCATGCCAAGTGCGATTACACACATTCTGGAATTGATAGGGCACAGTACGGTGGATGCTCACCACCTCGAAGTTCTGGTCGAAGAATGGAAGCGTATTTCAGCCATGGAACAACAGGAACTTGGAGCACTCGGCAGTCGTGTCTTACCACGAAAAGGGGAATTGGATACCGTCGAATCATGGATTGAAGGTGCCCTAGGCTCACCCCTCGGAAGCGGCGGTGGCCAATTTGACCGATTTACAACATCAGCAGCGTGTAAGATTCCAGCATTTGTGCTCCACTCTCGTCGTGCCGTGGTCGATGTTGGAGGCTGGGATGAATCTTTCATCTCCAGTCAAGACAGCGACCTTTCCATGCGTCTTGCAGCCAATGGCTATGCACTTTGGAGGACACCAAGAACGGAGGTCTTCATGACCAAACGCACTGGGATGATGCGATGGTTGAAGATGGGGCACCGCTATGGGTTTTGGCGAACAAAAACGGTAATCAAACACCCCAAAAGGATCAGTTTACGGGAGTATTTACCTTGGTTGGGGCTTTTAGTCACGCTTTCGCTTGCTCTTGCTAACATAGATTGGTGGGTGCTGCCACCAGTAGCCTATGCTGTTGTACTGGCTATTGAAGCAGTCCGTATGAGTCTTAGATTCAGTCGATTTTCAATGATTTTTGGCGTGCCGCTGTGTCTTTTCATGCTTCATGTGAGTTTCTCAGTTGGATTGCTTGATGGTTTCCTTCGTCGCGGAAGGGCCCCTAGTGACCGTGCTTGAACCGATGCATGCTTAGGGAACATACTTGAGTGAAACTGGAAAACACAGCGTGGGGAGAACAATGGCAGGCGAACGCAGTGCAGTCTCCAAAGGCATTGCTGCTCTCCCCATCTTGGTTATGGCCATGATTCATGTGACGGTCACACCTTTACGAGATATGTTCCGTGTCGAACCTTTGCTGATGTACATCGCCTATGGAGGTGCCTTAGGAGTGGGTGTGTTCCTGTTGAAGCGTACATCTCAGGTGAAGGATCACGAATACCATCGTTCCAAAGTAATGAAAGAGATGAAAAAAGTCTACCAGGCGGAAGAAGAGGGTGTCTGGCAGAGCAATGCCATCCTTGGTTCAGAACTTTCTGCAGAGGCGCAACTGAAACTCAAAGGACAAGTAGGATCCATTGATTCAGAAGCACCTGAAATGAACATCGGGGAAGACGACCGCGTAGATGTAACCATGCTTATGGATGCCTCACACATTCAAAAAGCAAACAGGCGAATGAGTGGTGATGAGGCGTTTGGAGATCAAGCAGTTGATTCAACAATTGGAGCCGTCCGGAAAAGTTCCCCAATGGATGCTCTTCTCGATTCAATTGGCAGCTTATTTGGACGTGGTGATGCTGCAGGGCAACGGGCTTTGAGAAAGCAAGCACGCCTTTCTGCAGCATCTCAGGCAGATCCCGTGACGGCTCAACGACCTGTCGCACCTATTCGAACAAAAAGCCAATCCAACGACGACACGCAACTCAGGGTGACTTCGATGAGTGATGGTGGTGGCATTGACTCCGCAGTTACAGCATCTGGGGAAGCAATCGAAACGCCCGTGGAACCTACGGAGGCAGAGAAGGTGTATGCGTGGGACCAACCAGCAGGGCCTTCACCAGGAAACAGCATCGAAGACATGGCGATGCTCTCAACCCCAATTCGCACCTCGGCGCCTATCGCCCAACCGGTTGCAGCTAAGACGCCTATCTGCAAGGGTTGTAGCAAACCAGTCGCAATTGGTGAACGCTTCTGCCCACACTGCGGGCTTGACCTCTGAGGTTAAAACGATACGAGAAGTTGAAAGAGGTGCTCTGTTAGGGCAGTTTACTGGGTGATGGTGATGTCTGACAAGCGTGACTATTACGAAGTGCTCGGGGTTGAGAAATCAGCGAGCGAGCGAGACCTCAAGAACGCGTTCCGCAGTTTGGCACGAAAGTACCACCCCGATCGAAGCAGCGAGGAAAATGCTGAAGATAAATTCAAGGAAATTCAGGAAGCATACGCTGTTCTTTCCGATGCCGAAAAGCGTGCCCAATACGATCGTTTTGGCCATAATGGACCATCAGGATCCCCATTCGGTGGATTCGGGGGTGGGGGTTTCAACATCAACCTCGAAGACATCCTGGGTGGTGACTTTTTCTCAAGCATGTTCGGCGGTGGAGGTGGACGCTCAAACCGCCGCAGAGGCAACGATATACGAATTATCCACACAGTAAGTTTACTCGATATTTACAACGGCAGCACCGAGGAGGTTGAACTCGAACTTCCAACTCAGTGTGAGTCATGTGATGGGACGGGTGCTGAAGGTGGAAAGACGGAATCATGCAGTGCTTGTAATGGGCAAGGTCGAGTCCGAATGCGTCAGCAAGTTGGACCGTTCGTCCAAGATGTTGTGCGTGAATGCCCAACGTGTAATGGAACTGGACAAACCTCTGCTGCATCTTGTGAAGTATGTGATGGTACGGGTCAAACCATGAAAACGACAACACTACGGTTTTCGGTGCCAGCGGGTGCTGAAGAAGGTACAAGACTCCGTATGCGTGGACGCGGTGCTCCGGCACCACAAGGGGCTGGTCAGCAAGGTGATCTCTTCATTGAAATTGAAGTTGAGGAGCATCCATGGTTTGAACGGTCAGGACCTGACCTCATCATGTCTCTACCGCTTGGCTATGCGGATTTGGTTCTTGGCACATCGATTACAATCGAGCATCTCGATGGTAAGGACTTGACAATTAAGGTACCAGCTGGCACAACTTCCGGAGAGACGCTTGAGATTCGAAAGCGAGGCCTCCCCGGTCAACGCTCGGGTGGCCGTGGAGATGTCATCGTATTGGTGAAACTCCACATGCCTAAGAAGGTCGACAAGAAAACCAAGAAAACTCTTCAAGAGATTCGCGAAAACCTCGCCCCCTCAGATCTAATCGAACGCATCAAGGAAGATGCAAAAGATCGACGTTCCTGATCATTCTTCCTCTAGAGCGCTTGTGCCAATGGCCTGAGGCATTCTGGCTGCTGACGGAATTCCATCACAGCGACCGTTGATTTCGATGTCGACTGAGGTTGCAGAACCACTTAATTCCACGGTCAAGAAGGTGATATTCCCTTGATTCATTGTGTCGAGGAATATTTCCTCACCGCGGTGTAAGAATCGCGGTTCAACTCGCTTGATGGTGTACGCCTCGCCTTCTGGAGCATCAAATCGTAATGCTGCCAACTCCCATTGGCCTTTGATGACATGAATCCCTACCATGACAGGGAGGGTATTTTCATTCTTGGCAAGCCTTTGATCGAGGACCCATACTGCCATAGCGATTCCATCGGTTCGATGTTCACCGTCGGTCGGCCCCCATGTCGTACAAGCCGTAGCCCAATCCAATTGTGCAATTGCTTGCAATGATTTGTCCAATGTTTTGCGCAATGTGTTTGGTTCGACTTCACCAGTGTCCATTTGTTGTTTAAACCAGGCTAACTGTTGGGTTTTCGTTGACATCTCTAAGGCTAGCCTGCGGTTTGATGAAAAAATGACTGCGAAATAGATACACGGTGCCAAGAACAACAATCCCATGAACCAACGTGCAACTTCTCCCCATCTCACAGTGCTTTCATCAGGTGGGAAGTAGGGTTCGTAGCCCTCGTCAATCACTTGAGATGCCGTGGTAATCATGTAAGGGATTGAACTGACTTGAGAACCCCATGAATGATTGGTTGCATTGCTCACATCGTTGTGAGATACACGCACAAAGTGGGTCCCGGGAGGCAATTCCAACGCTGTCTGGACCTTACCATTCACTCGAACAGCATTGCGCGTGTCGATGGTTTCCCAAGTTGTCTGGTCAAGTTCCCACATATCGATTTGTAGAACTTCTAAATTTGCTCCGACCAGACTGACTTGTACCAAGTGAATTGAATCTTCATATCCTGTGATTTCCAATTTGTACACATCAGCAGTATCGTGAATTGCGAGGGTAAGTTGACCTTGAATGGGATCTGTATCCCTCTGCAGGGTTGGCCACGACTCGTTGTTCATGGATGGCGTGCTTGGCCGTTGCGATGGAGCTTCAAGAGTTGATCCAAGATCATCAAACTGGGTTGTAGCAACCTCGAGTGCAAACCGTTCACCATGGATGGTAAATCGGAATGCCGATGTGTTTGGGTAAGGATAGAGCGCCTCCATGGTCCCAACAGAGAATGTAAACTGGGTCGCAGATAGCCATGTCCCATCGACCAACTGCTCCACATCCGCTGAGACATTCCGATGCAGTGCAATGATGCTGAACGACTCGGTATCGGTTGTTTCGACGATGACCACCGCATGGTGATGCCCTTGAATAATCGTTTCTTGTGATATGTTCACCATGAGCGATGAAGGCAACGGGGCGTGAAGCACTTGCTTCAATGCGTAGGCAGTTCGAGGCGATTCGCTTTCAATTTTGAGCATAAAACGCCCATCGGATTCAGCATGCCAAAATTCCGCATCAGGTCGTAGATTCGTTTCCAAGCCCGTTTCTTGGGTCAAAATTCCATTCAATTGAACTTCAATTTCAGTTTGAAAATAGACTTGGACGGATAAGTCTTGGGTCGCATGCAACACTTGGAGTTCGAGAGTTTGGCCTGCATTAGCTTGCACTGCTACATATTCAGCTTGATTATTTTCTACCACTCCTAAGACAAACTCTCCGTTGATGAATTCCGTGGAAGGCACTGCTTCGAGACCGGATTGAATATCTGCACACCCATCGTCTTCTGTGCAAAGCCAGGCCTCTTTACTGCTGATCGCTTCTCCGGGACTTGGGCGAACAGTTGGGTTCGTTTCATCAATTCTTTCGATGAGAGAATAACTCACGAATTCGGTTATGGGTGATGAAATTTGCATGCTTGCAGTTCCATTTTGAATTGCCTGATACGTCACTTGATTGGTAATTTCTGTTGATGTACCATCGATTTCGAGCAGAACCGTACACTGGTCGCAATCTACGCTCAAACTCATCCATTCATTTTGTTCGATGAACCATGTGCGTTCATATGTCTGTTCTGGAGAGGTCAAGACCCCAATCACGCGCCCATCACGAACTGTCTCAGTTCCATTTTCGCCCCCTTCATCTTCTGCTGTCACAGGAAGCATAGCCAGATTCATCGTCAGAACAATCAGGAGGAGGCTCCATGCGCGAACAGATAGAGAGAGCCCGTGCATGGGCTTGGCTGTGTGGAACTTGATTTGAACTTAGGGCTGTAATTGCTTCCAATCTTTCAAGAAGCAAAGGCCACAGGACAAACCATGGGCGAGGGTTTGGGCAGGAGCGTTCTTGCTCGACATCGCTTTGCACGCCTTTGGGGACTAGGTGATCGGAAAAACCCCTGTGCTTTTACCCCGGCACTCGTCTTATTGGAAGGTGACCCTGACGTTGATGCTTCATTTGCCCCATTTCACTCGACGAGTACCACGGACATACCATCGACATTGAGCCTAGTGAGTCGTCTACCGCTTGCTCCACCAAATTTTGACACCATTGGACCTACCTACAAGGTCTCTGTAGGACATGTCCTCCCCCCGTCTCTTGAGGAGGCTGATGCGGGTGAGCCTGCCGGTACAGCCCAACTTTTGCCCGTGTCTTGGCAACGGCTCAACCACGATGACGAGTTGATGAATCCAGAGTTGCTTCCTGACATTGTTGTTCTCGTCGATGCCCTACAACTTGCAGCCCAACCCGGACGTCTTATCGAGGCAATCACAGTGCTCAAGCGTCGTTTCCCCGGAGCACTGTTGTGGGCGCCAGGTCTCGGCGGGCCTGACAATGTGGCCTTACTGACATGGTTCGGAGTGGACTTGTTCGATCTATCGAGAAGCCGACAAGCATCGGCTGCAGGTGTTCTCTTGACGAGCCAAGGGCCTCGGCATTGCGTTTCAACGATGGATGAGCAATCCACAATGGATGCTCAGGTAGCTCATTGGAAAACTGCAATTGCAGAGGTTCGTTCAGCCATGAACAGCGATCAAATGCGCGCTCTTGTCGACCGCCAATCACTGAACAGCGCCCGCTCTGTAGAGCACTTGAGGCGTCATGATGCACTTTGCGCAACAGTCCCGGGCTTGTTGACATCCCATGTGTCGCGCACTCATTCGTTTCCTTGCCATAGCGCATCGATTCAAACTGATCCAATTATCGCTGACTGGGAGTCCTTCATGAGTGATTCGTACATGGCTCCAAAGGGACTCGATACCATTCTTGTACTCCTTCCATGTTCTGCTCGTAAACCATATCGCCTTTCGAAATCCCATGGCCGATTTATTCGTGCAATTGGTACCAGTGCATGCCATGAAGTCATGGTCACTTCTCCGCTTGGCTTGGTCCCACGCGATCTTGAAGAGGTCTGGCCAGCCGCTCATTACGACGTTCCAGTGACTGGCGATTGGACTGGTGATGAAAAGGCAAGGATTGAAAGGATGTTCTCTGCGCTTGTGGGACGTCATCAGTACAAACGGATCATCAATCACTCAGGTATGGAGTTACACCATCCAACCGTTCCAATCATCGATACACGTCAAGGCGATGGAGCAGGGGGACACGATGCCCTAGAAAGGCTGTCGTTGGCAGTAAGGGATGCCGTTGATGAATTCAGTGCCCGTGGTCGAAAGAACGAACGCATGCTGCTCGATACCTTTGCCAGTGTTGCTCGAAAAAACATGAACAATGATGCTTGGGTGAATGAACTCAAAGTCCGTGGAAAACCACCTCGTTATCGATTAGAATCAAATGGAAAACAGGTTGCTCTCTGGTCAATTGACCGTGGCGGATTCTCCCTCTCAAAGTCAGTGGTGAAGGCCCTTGATGAGACAAAGGCCCTCGCTTCTGTGCATCTCAAATCAGGGGTGAAATGGAAAGGTGATATCTTTGGAGCGATTGTTGAGCGATTTGACGCCGACCTGCGAAACGGTGCAGACCTCTTGGTCTACCAAGATGGAAAAGTCATGGGACTCGCACGAGCCCATGCTCCAGGGTGGGAATGGCCCACCACCCCCGGCCGCCTTGCGAAGTCACACCAGCGTCTATGAATTGACCGTCACATGACTAAGCAGTACATCGTTTACTGAGTTCGTCTATCGATGTGTACAAGCGGAGCGATTAAGAAGGGGTGACAAGTCGCCGTTTTCCTTGGAGTTGTCCTTATGGCACGTATGTACAAGTCACGGAAAGGAAAGAGCGGTTCAACCAGGCCGTTTGTTAGCGAAGCACCAGAGTGGTCAAACACTGATGCTAAGGCTGTCACAGAACTCATTCTCGACCTCGCACGAGCCGGTCATTCCACAGCTGAAATTGGTACAATTCTACGAGACCAGCACGCTGTACCAAATGTTCGATTGGTCCTAGGAAAGCGAATCGGCGCGGTTCTTACTGAGAACGACATCGGTGGGACCTACCCTGAAGACATGATGAACCTCATGCGTCAAGCCGTTGCAATCATCAACCATTTGGGCAGTGGCAACCACAAAGATCTCCACAACAAGCGCTCTCTCGAAATTACCGAATCAAAAATTCGCCGGCTGTCTAACTATTACATCGGTGAAGGCCGCCTGCCTGCTGACTGGCGCTACAAGCGTGATGAACTCCGCCTGATGGTTGAGTGAAGTCAAACGACTGGTTCACGCGACAGGCTGATGAACAGCCACCCTTTGCTTATGTGTGGTGGCGCTTTTGAAGGACATGCTAGCATCACCCACCTTCGAGGACATACGCCCTCTGATTTCCACTATCTGTGACCACATGCGTTCTGCTCCACAAATTCATATCCACGCTCCTGCGGATGCAGCGGGTGTGCTTAGTCTGTGCTTTATCGAGGCTGCATGCCTCGATGTTGGTCTGCCTTATGTTCGCAGGTTCATGCCTCCTCAGGCAACGCTACCAAGGGATGAAGTCATCAGGCCTCAAAGCATTGAAAACGGATGTTTGATGTTTCTTGACCCGTTTGAAGACACTTGGGCACTCAGTGATATCGCCCAACGTTCACCCACGCATATCACTCCACTTTCAGTGAGTGTTCGACTCGGTACCAGCAAAAAGGGTCGACAAGGTGCACTCGATGTTGTGGCTCAGTGTGCGGCAATTGCGGCCTCTCTGGCACCAAATGGGCAACGTGTACGACGTCTTCGCCCGTTCGCCGGTTCAGGCCTGTGGTTGAGGGAGGCGCTCGACACGACCTTTGATCCCGTGCACACTGCGATTCGTGATGTGTTGAGTGAGGAGGGTTCACTGCGTGTTGTGGCGCTTCCTGATGTAGAACAGCCATCGAATGCGATGATTCCAAATCTATCAGAGCGAATGCTCAATCGTCTTCGAAAGGCATGGCCGTCGATGGATGTTGATGCTCGGACCCAAGCGCTATCTGAATTGGTGTTGCCGTGTTTAACCGATTCAAACCTCTCAACACCGCGATTGGAAGAACTGATTTGGCACCGCTTGCTCTATGGAGATCACCCAATGGACGTGGTAAGCCAAATTCATACTGCAATGAGCGATTGGCCAAAACAAGCAGATGCCGCCAAAATACATGCTTCCAAACTCGCAGATTTTTTCCTGTTAAACGGCGCGTTGGTTGCTTCATCGCCATCGACGGATTGAAACCCCGATGCCTCTTGGCCGATGCATGGCCATTGAACGATTATTGACGGGAAGCATTCGAGACCAAGTGCAGGAATTGATGTCAACAGAGGACCTCGTCATTGAGGCCTTCCGCGATTTAGTGAAGGATGAATTGAAGGCCCACATTCGAAATAAGGTCGATGAAGACCCAGAACTCAAAGCTGAAATTAAAGAAGCAGTGGCTTACTACTTCCACACCAAAGCCCGAACAGTGTACGCTGAGTTGAAGGCAACAAGGGCTGCAACCAGACTCGGATTGCGCCTGCTTCCTGATGATCTTCAAGGCGAGGTTGGAGAAGCGGTTGTATCTCTGTTCGAGAAGGAACTCGGTGCTCTGCTAGAGAAGGCACTTTAGTCAATTTAACTCACGAATCATCGTGCATGTTATGAGCCATGTGCGTTTGGTTGTACTAAGTGACAATCATGTCTTGGCGCCCATTGTTGTTTGCTTCGATTTTTTTGGTTGCAATCATGGCACCAATGAACAGTTCTTTGGTAGGCTATGCCCAAGCAGAAGACACTGTCGTGTGTTGTGATTCAGTTGATGTTTCACTCCACTTAATCGGCTCCCAGAGCAGTGGTTCCCTCTCACCCTTTGTGCAAGACTTGTCCGAAACGACGATGTCGAAAACCATCGCTACTGCGGTGACATCTGAAGAAACCGTTGGGACTTGGGCTTTACCTGATGTCTGGCCGGGAACAGTTCCTGCATCCACGTGGACTTTCGACATGGTCTACGAAGTGACCAACGCCGCAGGGGCCCAAGTCAACGCAACTGCCTCATTGCAGATTGGTTCTCAAACATTCACCGCTGAAACCGCCCCTGGAAGCTCCTTTTTGGCCCAAGGCAAAGGCACCTTAAGTTTCGATATCGATGTTGATGCAACCACAATTTCGTCTTCAAGCAATGTGGTCTTGACCGTCACTGCTCGAAGCGTGGTGTTCAGTCTACCTGCCGGAGAGGCCCAACTTGAATTCCAATGGGGCAGTGAAGAAAGCGATTCCGTTCTTGAAGGTGAAATGCCGCTGATGTCGCTCACATTGCTCGAGCCTGAAGTTGAAGGCTCTGAGGTCTACTTTTCAGTCGTCATCGATTCTTCATGGGGTACAAAAATTCTCTCAAATTCAGAATCACTCAACATGAGGGTGAATGGAATTCTCTTAGACGGTGATCCAATCGAAACATCTCAGGGGGATGGCGTTCGAATCACATGGACATGGCTTGATGCTGCAGGCGGCGAGGAGACCGTAGAAGCAAAAGTCGAACTCGTTCTACAAGCAGGAAGCAGTACGCTTTCTGGTATGGCATCCTTCATGGTAGAAACCTTTGATTCGACCGGGGGCACAGGTACCTACTATCCTCCAGATGAGCCTCTGCAAACCAACGGGGAAGGAAGTCAACTCACCGTCACTGGGACATTCAAACTTGATTCTGCTGACGGCGTTCTGAAACTCACACGCGAAACAACCGTGACCATCGATGATGAAATGGCATTCTGGATGCGATGGGGGCTTGACCACATTGGTGATGAAGTCACAGATTTATCGCAAGTCCTCCAGAGTTTTGACGAAGGAGCAGTGACTGATGAAGATCGAATCAGTCGTTCGATTGAACCAACAGAAGTCAATGAATTTGAACGGCAAATGCTGACTGGAGCAACCACCCAGTCGGGGCTATGCTCCTATTACCTCAATGTGGGTCTCGGGATTGATGCTGAGGAACTTCTTGGTAGTTTCAAATCCTTTGAAAACATCGATATTGAATTGGACTTGCATGGCGAACCCGATGTGGTCAATCACCCAGTTTCTCTTATCTTCCGAACTTCGGAAAATATTCCTAGCAATGAAAAAATGGTTCTTTTGAGGAGTTTCATCACCGTACAACCGGCACCTTTCTGGTCAGAACTCACACTCACCCTTGAAGGTACATCGACAGGTTTTGCATCCTTCATTGATGCTAAGGTCTTGGAAACTGAAGAGGTGAAAGTGGCACAATCTCGTTATCCTTGGGGCGAATTTGTCTCCGTTGAGGGTGATGACCTCAATCAAGACGAAGATTTCACCATCAGCTTCATCCCGTCCAATTCCCCACTCAACGCTCCGATGCCACTCGCTTTGGGCGTTGGTCTTGCTCTCTTTGCTGGCCTTGTCATCGCTTTGAGAATGACGAAGACAAAATCTCGAAGGATCCTTGTGCTCGAATTGATCATGGTACCAATCATTGCTTTGATTCATTTCTTTGCTTATCCTGCCGTGTTCGTAGGTGGTGCTGTTGGTTTCACAATCTTGTTATGGTGGATTACTGCGGTATCGAGTCCGAGAATACGATTAAGCGAAGATGCAGTGGCCTTAGTCAATACGCCAAGCATACCTTGCCCTGCTTGTGGTACAAATAATGCGGTGCTCAGCGACGAGCGACCATTCCGCTTTGCGTGTGCTGGTTGTGAACGCGTCATCAAACTCGTGGCTTGATTCAAAGACCAATCGAGCGCATGGTGGAAACCAAACTGCTTGCTTCCTGGTAGTCTCCTGGGGAAAAATATCCGCTGAATTCACCATGCTCATCAACGGCTACGACAGCCTGTGGAGATCGCTTTCGAATTTCGGAAAGTACGTGCTTCAGTGTGTCCGTATGCTCAACTTGAAGAAAATCCATTTCCATCCACTCAGCACATTTTGAACTTGTCACGTCTGCCGAATCTGCCATTGCTTTGAGAAATTGAGTATGACCAAGAACGCCTCTCACCTTATTGTCATCTGATAGCACGACAACGATTCCGCTAGAGATGGTCAACATCCGTCGAGCCCCCTCCTGGAGTGTGTCTTCAACGCCGATGGTGATATGTTCATCGTCAAGGTTCAAGTCTGCCACGGTCTTTGCCATACCTTCCGTACAGAGGGTTGGCTCTATGAGCCTTCCTTTTTCGGATTTCAAGAGTGGCTGAACAAAATTGTATTTTCATCGATGACTCGACCATAACCAATTCGTTCCAACTGGACGATGGTTCCCTCGGGGTATGCGTGACGCTCCATCTGGCCAACATGTTCGATGATTTCTCCATCTTGAGCAATGATGAGTTTTCCCTGTCGGCTTTGCGTCTCGCTCAGCCAGTGAATGATTGGTCGATTGTCACTGCGGTCTATGGACACGACTGTTGCTTCGAGACCGTCGATGTCAAGGTCAGCGAAACCTTTCAAACGCAAGTCCCCCTTTCCAAGATCTTCATCTTCAATCCAAACAGCTTTCGATTGTAAGTCGAATGTGCGCATCCCCATGTTTTCGTGGTTTGGATGTACGTCAATTTCAATGGATTCGGGATGTTCTCCCTTGAGGTGAACCGAAACTGGGGTTCGAATGAAAGCAAGCCGTGGCGCGTCATCGTCCACCTGCTTTGTATTATGTGAAAAAAGGGATGAGAGTGGAACTGAAATGTCTTTTTGTGTGACGCCAAGCTCCACCCAAAATGAGCGTAACGCTTCAGAAGTGATGCCCCTTCGTTTGAGTGCTTGTAGGGTCGGTAGCCTTGGGTCATCCCAGCCAGAGAACTTACCAGCCTCAATGTCCCTTCGCATTTGTGATGTTGAGAACCCACCCCATTCATGCACTTTGACTCGACCCCAATACATAGTTTCAGGATAGGTCCAACCAAAGTGTTCGTAGAGCAAGGTCTGCTTACGAGTTGAATCCATCAAATCCTTGCCACGTATGATGTGGGTGACGCCTTGGAGATGATCTTCAACAGCACTTTGGAAATCAAGAAGAGGCCAAACTCGATACTTCGATCCAATGCCAGGGCGGGGGTGAGGGTGAGAAGCAGTGTCTTGCATGCGGAGTGCTGGCCAATCTCTCAAGGCGGGGTTTTTCAGCGTCATATCGGTCTTTACCCTCACAACTGCATCACCGGGCCGGAATGTGCCATCGAGCATTTTACCCCACAAATCCATGTTTAACTCTGTGGAGTTAGGCCGGCAAGGGCATTCTGTTTTGTCAACACGGAACACCTTGAATTCTTCACCAGTGCATTGGCAAACATAGCCAAAACCCCGCTTTAGCATCATTTCTGCATGCTCGTAATACTGCGGTATGCGATCACTTGCGATGACGATTCTATGTGGTGCATATCCAAGCAGCCATTCGGCTTCTTGTGGTATCTCTTCATAGGCATCAGGCAGGGGCGGTTTCACAACCGTGTCAGTATCATCAAACCGCAGGATAAGCTCGCCATCCCATTCTTTAGCGTACTCTCCGTTGATGACAATCCCTCGAGCATGGCCGAAACTAAGCGACCCATTTGGATTGGGTGCAAAGCGAAGAACGACCTTCCCTTTCTCAGCATTCTTCAATTCTGGTAGTCCGACGCGACGTTCTTTTTTCTCTCGCTTTTCCAAAAGGTGAGGTGCTTCCTTTTCCAAAATCTCACGTAGCGCATCAAGGCCATCAGAAGCAGCCATAGCATTCGCTTCTGCCACGGCTTTTGCAATCAGTGGTGAAATCACCTTCCCATGGGGGCGTAAATCTGCTCGGGTACCCATCAGTCTGCCAATAACAGAGCCTGGAGCTGCCTTTCCTTCATACTCGATTGCATTCTGCAATGCGAGATGTCTGAAGGCAGTGAGGGTTGCTTCATCGGGTGACCATGACATGGGGTTCAACTCACGCTGTCGCCTTTCCTTCATCAATTGAGTGGCGCTTGAGACAGCTTAGGGTCCAAACAATGTACGTTGCTTCCCATCTGTGAAATTACGAACAGGTGGATCTTCACCATGGATTGCATTCCATTCACGCTTGACAGTTTTCCACGACCAGCGTAAAGCGTCATGCGGTGTTTTTCCTTTGAGCAGTGCGGGTAGGGCTGACTTTGTGTTTGGGTCTGAAGGGTAACCAGAGCCAATAGGATGTCCAATTTCGATTTCCAATGCATCGATGATTTCGTCCCTTCTTACTTTAGCGAGGATACTTGCCATCCCTACAATCGCATGGTTAGTATCGGCTTTATGTTCTGAGAGCATTGTTGAATTGCTCCAGGGCCAGTCTGCCAAACGTGCTGCGATTCGGTCTGTAAATCGTTGAGCATTGACATCGCAGGCATCATTGAGAATAGAGACGCCTCCCCCTAGGTATTGACGAAGTGGATTCAAAGCTTCGGCAAACAATTCCACTTCCAAGAGGTTGAGTCCATTGTTCATGACAGCAGCGTCAATTCGAGGTGGCATGCATTCGATAAGTTGGTGTCTCCATCCCCGCTGATCAGCGTTGGTATGAAACCAATTCATTATCTCAAGACGTTTCGTGTGTGTGAGGTCTTTCGAATCACGAACACCATGTTCGACAAGCATCTGTAGGTCCTTCGTGGGAATCGCCACTGCGCCAACGACCAAGGGCCCAATAACAGGTCCACGCCCTGCTTCATCCACACCAGCAGACCACATGGTCACACATCCAAATCATCCAAGTCGATCATAGAAGGTGTTCTTGGTAGTGGGACACTGCTCTTCTCCGCCGGTGGTTGAGTTTGCTCTAGAATCTGCGATGGGTCGTTGCGAACGGTCATGTTAGGTTGCACCTCTACATCGGGAAGAATGCTCTGGTCGCCAACAGATTGAGCAATATTCCCTGTGTTAATGTCGAGCAGTAAATCATCAGCCTTGGCGATGGTTCGGAGGTTATCTTGCGCATCGAGTGCTTTTGCAGCAGCACTGTGGACAGCAGATTCGACCGGTACAGGTGCTGGAGTGGGGCTTCCTGCACGGTTTGTAAACGCCTCTTGGAAGTGCTCAGGTGACACTGTCATGACGACTTCTTCTGCCTCGACGACTTTTTTTTCTTGGAATTTCTCCATCCAATCCTGCACCTCTTCTTTAGGGGCAGGTGCGTTCATCTGCTGGTAGAGTAATCGCTCTTTTACACGCTCCTTTCGAGCGATAACTGCGCGTTGAATAATGGCCACAGATACAACCAGAGAAAGAATCACCCAGAACCATGCGAGCACGATTTCTATGATTGTACTGATGATGACTGAGGGCTCAAACCAGCTCTTTGATTCTTCGACTTCCTGCCATGGTACGCCAAGATAACTCCCCACGCTGGTTTGGATAAACGGTTCATCAGGGGCAAATTGGGATCGGACGGTAGTGTTCACATACACTGTGCCGTTGCTTTGCTGATCTTGTGGTAAGTCGACCCATGCTTCTATGGTGAAGTTGAACCCAATTGGTATGTCTGAAATTTCATACGATCTTGGATACTCAACATTCTCTTCATACACGGCAATGAAAGGGGGTATGAACGACATTGGTGTGGAGTGCGAGGATTGCAATTGAACAAGCAGTCCATCAACTGCGTTTCCTTCATTTCGTGCTGTCATTGAAATTGATAGTCGACCATTTTTGTCGATTGATTCCTCAATGTCTTCAAACACCCAAAGAATGACAGGCGCAATTTTTGTTGGTACGGCCACTTGTCCAACAGGAATCTCAGTTCCACCTAAGCGGACCTCGAGGGTCACATCTCCAGTCTCAAATGCGAATGCATCTGCATTGGCAACAACCTGAACCACCTCAACGAGTGTGGACTCAAACGGGTCGAGACTTACGGAATTCACCAGTAATGTAGCAGCGACTGAATCGGGTGCAGAAATGAGATCAATCGAAAAGGTATCCCTTGCATTCCCGGTGTTAATAATCAACACCGAGGCTGAACATGTGTTGTTTGGTAGAAGGTCTTGGCACTCATCGGTTTGAAGTGCCACGGTTGCATTTCTTTGCCAATCGATTGATGCTCCAACATCAATAGTTCTCACTCGCTCTTGTGCCCCCTGTGCAAACACTCGGACCCTCACATCGATCGAGCCAAAATAATCACCCGGTGCTTGGAAACCAATTTCAATCGAACGCGATTCATTGGGTGCGAGTTCAACACTTTCCAGACCTTTGAACAACGCCATAGTCCAACCATTTCTCGCAATGCGGTCTTCGAGGGCGAGCCCAGGTATTGGCTGGCCTTGTTCATCGATGGCTTGCAGTGTAATGTTGAGTCGATTGTATGTGTTTCCGACATTGCGAACATCAACCACAACTCGACCGTTTGCTCCGGGGTCCAATACCAAATCATCACCCTTTGCATCGATGGAGGCATTACGATATGAGTCTAAGAGCAAATCAAACGACCACTGCGATACTGCTTTGTCGATGCTTGAAACGGCCTTGAGTTGGAATCTTGGGCCCGTTTGCGCAAGTGGACTTCCATCGATGATTTCTGGTATGTCAACCCACAAGTAGACGTAAGCAAGTTGACCTGGTGCAAGTGTTTCGTATGCATTCACGCCGTCAGTGTTGTTCATTGTCCAGCCCCAATTCCATCCGCTGGTGCTGAACAAATTGAACGTCACATCATCATCATAAGATGCGTTGTTTGTAATGTTGACAGCAACAGAGGTTCGCGTGCCTGCGTCGCTGATGAACGATGAGATGCCTTGGTTGCCAAAATCCAATCGTGAATATGGGGCGACGATGACGGTGAGGTTATGCGGCGATGCCCAATCTTCGTCATCGGCGGAGGAAAGTTGGAGTTGAACGGTTTGGGTTCCAAAACTTGCTGATGAAACCGCACTCAGATTGAACTTCAAATTCTTGAGGTAGCCTGCTTCTAGTGTGTGCGTTAACGGAAGTCCTGAAATCAAAAGTTCTGTGGGTATGCTCGTCGCGTCAATGGTGAAGGTTTGCTCATCGGAACCCATGTTGTGTAGAGTGAAATGGACTTCCACAAGTTCATTTCGATGAACGACGGTCTCATCTAGACCGACCAGCGTTGCCTCCGTTGTTCGTGCAATTGGCTGTTGTTCACCTTCAGCATTGCCAATGAGTGGAGACGCGCTGTGGAGCAACAGCATCACGAGGATGATATGCCAGCGCATACCCCGTGCAAGCCTTGACCTCCTTCAAGATGCCTCCCCTCATGCGTCAATGATGGTTCGGATTGTTCATCAATGTGGTCGATTTCGCAAGGCTATGCCCCCCATCTGGCCATTTGGAAAGAAGAAGCAGCCATTACAATTGGCAGAAGAACCTCCTGCACCCGTCATCTATCGAAAAACAGGAGATCAAGGCATTGATTCAGGTTCCACAGATCAGCAGAAAGAGGATTACAAGGCAGCACTTTCCTTTTTTGGTAGTGGAAAGGAGACCGTGGAGCGAGCAACGGACCAATCAAAGCACTATGACGGAGTTGTTGCATCAAGTCAACCTGCGACACCTGCCATCAAAGAAGTCGTAGATTGGCATCACCACACAGATGGATATCATTACAAAAAATTAGCCGATGGAGGGTTTGATCCAGTCCCGCATCTTCGAGGACAGGATGGTGAGTATACTCCATATTCTTGATCACCAAAGTGTTGGAACTGGATTGATCAGGTGACTTCCCTCGCTTGTTGACGCATTGACTTGACGATCGACAACATGCCTGTCAATCAAACCATTCTGGGGTTGAGTGCGAATGTCCTTCCCGTCTAAAAAATCTGAAATCTGATGTTCTTCCAATACCAATGGCATTCTGTGGTGCACTTCCCGAACATCCTCATTGGAATCAACCGTTAACAATGCAAAAGATTCGACATGATCTCCATCGGCTGACGACCATGCCTCCCATATGCCACCCAACCAACACGGACCACCATTGATTCTGTAATGGTACCACGGCACCTTACCCTGCACAGTTGTCATCCATTCAAACCAACCATCAGCCGGGACGACACATCTTCGTTCCGTCCAAGCTTGCTTAAACATGGGTTTCTGATCAACAGTTTCAGCGCGAGCATTGTTTGGTTCGTGCGTCGATGGTTTCGACCAGTTTGGGCGTAGACCCCATCGCATCAATCGCATGTGTCGGGGCGCTGATGAGCGTCGCTCAATACCATTTTCAGTGACTACAGGCACCCAATGAGTTGGAGCAATATTCCATGATGGGGTAAACGGGGTCAGTGGTGAAAGTGGTTCAGATTGGATCGCATTCGCTAATTCCTCAATCGGTGTGCCGAGGGCGAACCTTCCACACATATCCTCACCTCAAACAGGATCTGGGAGTGCGCGTTCTAATTCCTGAATATCAAATTCTGCGCCACTCAAAGGTACTTTGAGTTCGTAATGGTGCCCGACGTGGGGGTCCATTTCTCCAAAACATCCCACATGAATGCCATCAACAATGACTTTTGCGGCACGTCCAGTAAGCCACGGACCCATTTTCCCACCAAGGGGCTCAATTGTGTAGTCCTTCGCTCCGAGGTCCCTCATGATGGCTTGAATACGGCCACGGACGGCAGCAAAACCACCGCTCTGCTCTGCTACAAGGAAGGCGAACCGGTCACTGTTGGCATGGTCTCGCACAACCGTTCCTAATTCGTAAACTGCCTGAGGCAATTCGTGATGTCTGTTTGAGGCAAGCAATCGGAAAAGTCCTGGTAAGAGGTATTGACGAAGCAGCGTATGATCGATGGTGATTGGGTTTGTAATTCTCGTGACTTCACCCATCGCAGGCCAACGCATTGCCTCGAATTGGTCCGTGTCATTAGAAAGGGTGAGCGACTGAATCTGCATGAGCCCAAGACCCTGGAGTGAGTCACGAACCCTTCGGCGAATATGACCATCTTTTCTTGGCAAAGCGGTTAACGGCGCCCGAGGAACATCTGTGCCAAGGTCTTCGTAGCCATGCCCTATAGCCACATCTTCGACCAAATCAATGGGGTGCAAGATGTCGAACCTCCACCGAGGCATCATGAAGGTGAGGACAACATCGCCATCAACGATATCTGCCATATTCATTGGTTCTCGGGAATGTGCATTCTCTACCTTTTTTCTGCCAAGGAATACACCTCCCATTCGGTTGATTGCAGTTTGAATTTCGTCGTCGGTTAGGGCCCTGCCGAGCAATCCATTGAGCAAACGCTCCGTGACGTTGTGGCGGAGAGGTTCCGGGTTTGGCACCTGCTCTACACTTCCATCAAAACACGTCACTTCAACGGATTCAATCGTACCTCCTCGTTCTTCAAGTTGGCTTGCCATAAGCATCAAACTGGCTTCACATGCTCGTCGATCCCAACCGGTGACATCGATGAAGAAATCCCTAGTCGCTGAGGTGACAGTGGTATGATTTCCGTTGATAATTGGGGGGAATGAAAGCACGGAATCATCTTTGTCAACAATGACTGGATATGTGTCCATCCCTTCAAGCAGATGAGCGTAATCTATACCTTTTGGGTGCTCGGTGAGGATTTCATCTATGCTCATCTCTTTGTCCATGGCCAATGGAGTAAACTTCGTGCTCCCTTGGACTGTTTTGACTTGGAATGGTGGGGAAAGAGTGGCAAGATCGTGGACGCCTATCGAGGCCCGTTTTCTTCCTCGGCCGAGTGCAAAGTGCAATTTCTCTTGGTGGTCCATCAGTGCTTTGATGAAGGCTTCATTTTCAGCACCTTTGCCAGATTGAACACCACGTACAACCGCACCGAGGATGATGGGGCGAACGTTCTCAAGTGAAGGGTCGACAGAAATCGTAATGCCTCCTTTTGCGACATCAAGATTTGGCTTGGCCTTCTGCTTGTACAAGAAAGGCCTCATTGCTCGTGTCAAGGTCTCCCCAGAGAGCAGGTCAGGTCGATCTGGAAAGATTTCAATGTCGAGGGTTTGATCATTGCAGGCATCAACATCCGTGCCCAACAAGGGAAGTTCATCAGCCATTCTAGCAATGTCATTGTCCAGCCCGTGTCGATTCAAGAGTTGGGCGATGAGACTTTGGTCAATGGAAATCGTTGGCATCGTATCACCTCAGCGAGCAAACCAATGTGGCAGGGGTCGTTCATATCCAACCAAGCGCAATCCGCTTATCGCAGCTGTTTCATGATCGAGCGCACGCAAGTTTGCTCGTTCCAGTCGGTCGATAGAATCAAGACCGAGTCTTGAGAGAACACCAGCCATATCTTGGTGAAGAGTCTGCAACCAGTGAGCAAGATCATTGGCATCGGCCATTGGTACCTCACAAGCAATAATTTTGAATCCAGAGGCTTTCAAAACCGCAAGGTCGTGAGCGGTTGCAGAGAGACCGAGCAACACGCCTACCTCTGTATGCGTTCCTTCAAGATTGGATTTTGATGAACGGCCAATGAGTGGCAATGCAGCTGCTTCTGGAACCCCACTTCCGTCTTCAATTCTGGAAATGGCAAGGTCCGCTTTGTGATGAGCTGCACGCACGTGGAGGTTGGTAGTACGGCCTAGGCCGTTAATGATGCCAAATGGCTTATTCTTACCCATAAGGGTCCGAACAGCGACAAAGAATCCATCCAGTTGTTCGGAGTTCATGGCTGGCAAATGGTCAAAATCAAACACAGCGCCGGCAGCAGACTCCAAAAGCTCAGGTGCATCAGCGAGATTATGTTCATCCACGAGTGCAAAATCAATACTTCGTGGATTCGAACGGGTGAGGAATGGTTGTTGGGCAAGAATGGATGCTACGTGAGGTGATGCGTCCTTCGGAAGGGACAAATCCTTTCCATCTGGAAGAATGGCTATGAGCGGTAGTGGCAATGCAACTGGTGTTCCCTCGTCTCCTCGCTCTCCAACAAGAGTGACCGTGTCGTACGTTGCGTAGGATTGTTGGTGTTGGCGATCGTTTGGAACCAAGCCAACCATTGAGAGGTCGGAAGCAGAAACTTGTCCACCTTCTTGTTCAACATTGATGATTTCTGCGGGCGTGAGGCACACAGCGTCCGAAGGAACTTCAAGTTCTTCATCGTTCAATTGCTTGTTAATCGACTTGACTTCAGCAGCCGTCAATGGTCGCAGTGAAACTCCGTTTGGAGGTGTGGGGCAACGTCCGTTAATGACAATGCGACCACCTTGCATGCCGGCTCCAGGATCGCTTCCAACGTCACCATGGATGACAATGAGCCCATCCCTCATACCGCCACCGACCCGTGCTCCAGTTGGGCCTCGAACGATTAACAGCCCGCCTTCCATGTAAGCGCCAGCGTCACTTCCAGCACCATCAAGGATGCTGATTTTCCCATCTCGCATGGCATAAGCTGCGTAGTCGCCAGCTAAGCGTTCACATACGATGGTATTCCCTCTGTTCCCGGCACCCAAGAATGCGCCTGAATCTCCTTGAATTGTAAAGGTCCCACCACTTCCAAAAGGTGCAGTCCAAGAACCAAGGACACCCAATGCTCGCATACGAGCCCCACCAGGTAGGTTTGGACAGAGGCCAAGTTCTCCATTCTTCGGCACCGGTTCGCCGGCATTTGTCCAGCCAATTCGCAAAATAGCGTTTTGTTCGGCGGCGGCAATAAGTCGCGGACCAAGTTTAGAATTGATGTTGAAAGAGCGTTCAACGACATCTTGGGCATCGGCCATGATGAAACGCTGTCGCTTCCTATCCAAATAGGCTCCCGTTTAGATGCACTGGAAATTCCATTTCTTGAATGACAATTAGCGAGCGAAATCAAATTTTCCAAACATCAAATTCAACGATGTGTTAATAGAGGGTCTTCAAGGGCACCAATGCTGAGAATCATGACCATCAAAGTGGCAATCAACGGATACGGAACTATTGGGAAGCGTGTAGCTGATGCTGTCGATGCCCAAGACGATATGGAAATTGTCGGTGTGACAAAGACCCGTCCAGCGTTCGGCTGCGATTTAGCTGTTCGAAAGGGCTACCCAATCTTCTGTACCTATGACGATGCCGATCGAATTGCTGCATTTTCTGCGGCCGGTTATACATGCCATGGTGGATTGAGTGACTTGCTCGAAATTGCAGATATAGTGGTCGATTGTTCACCTGGCAAAGTCGGTGCATCAAACAAGGAAAAATACCAGGCTGCTGGCGTAAAATGGATTTTCCAAGGTGGTGAAAAGCATGCCATGACCGAAATGTCCTACACCTCTTCAGCGAATCACGCTGCCAATCTCGGTGTCGAAGGTACACGCGTTGTCTCCTGCAATACAACGGGTCTTTCGCGCACCCTTGTGCCGTTGTATGAACACTGTGGTTCCCTTTCTGTTGAGTGTACAATGATTCGCCGTGCTGCTGACCCAGGTGATTCCAGCAAGGGTCCGATCAACGCCATCAAACCTGTGCTCAAAGTACCGTCCCACCACGGGCCAGATGTCATGACGGTGAAACCTGAAATCCAAATTAATTCGATGGCTGTAGCCGTTCCAACAACCATCATGCACGTCCATGTGATTGTTGCAACGCTACCCGAGGGGCACGGACTCACAACGGAATCAGTTCTCTCAATGTGGTCCCAACGCCCAAGAATAGTCATCATGAATGGTTCTGAAACAGGGATCACAACGACTGCAGAAGTGATGGAGTTTGCACGAGATATTGGCCGAAAATGGGGTGATTTGCACGAGATTTTCGTATGGGAAGATGGTGTTAAATTAGAAGGAAATACACTTTACTATTTCCAAGCGATTCATCAAGAATCCGATGTGATTCCTGAGAATGTCGATGCCATCCGGGCTTTGATGGATGCTGAAGCGGATTGGATGGTATCTGTGGCTAAGACAGACGATGCAATTTCCGCTTACAACAACCTCTGAACATAAGAGTTGGTCGTGCCCCGTAGGGGCACAATCAAGGGGCGTTTTCAAAAAGGTTCCACAAGTCGCAATCTTATGCAAGCACTACGCCGACCGCTTTTCATGCTTGTATTGTTGGTGTTTACCTCACTTTCACCAATACTGACGGTCAGCTCGACACCTGTAGATTCAAGCACACCATCAGAAGACGTCATGATGACTGAGGAGCAACGCCTTGAACTTGCGGCCTCCATGTGGCATGTCCTGAGTCCAGAGGAATTGATTCAGGTACCGCTCCAATCATCAACCGGCATCCTCCGGATGAACATTGGTAGTTTCGATCCACTTGCAGGCGACCACCCACATGCACCGGTCGGGCTCCATGATTCGAATGATTTTGTCAAAACGGGGCTCGCTATTGTACAACTCCATGCCCATGACGGTATTGTGTTGGATCAACTGGTCGAACGTCATTCCTTCACTCCCATTGATTTCATCAGTGATGAAGCATGGTTGGTTCGTTTGGCCGACCCGCCAACTGAGTCGATACGTCAATTGCATGCCGATGACGATGTTCGTTGGGTTGGGGCCCAGCATCCTGGATGGCGGATTGACTCTTCGCTGATGTCCGACCCGAGTCTTGAACGTCTAGCTTTGATTCCAGCAGCAGACTTGGCTTATGGAGGATTTGAATCTCTAAGCCTTGATCTCGTGCGGATGGGTGCACACAATGCCTGGTGTGGCGTTGGCGTTTGTGAGGTTGAAGTTTCAGCCCAATTTGCTCCATCGTTTATTGCCTCAGCCGCCAGTGATGGGCGAGTCATATGGGTTGAACCAACAGTAGAATTTTCCCTTCACAACGCTGCGGCAGCAGCTGCCTCAGGTGTCTTGGATGTTTCTAACAACGCCACATTTACACTGGATGGATCCGGCGAAATGATTGCGATTGCCGACACCGGTTTGGATCAAGACCATCCCGATTTATCTGGTAGGGTGGCAGGCGTCTACACACAATATGGACTTGATTCATCTCCAGCCGATTCCAACACCGGCCATGGAACTCACATTGCCGTTTCTGCCCTTGGCAGTGGTCAAAGCAACGCCAGCTCCACCGGTATGGCCCCGAGTGCCGACCTCGTCATGTATGCTCTTGAACACGACCCGACAGGCGTCTTTGGCAGAATTGGTTCAATTTACGATATGCTCAGGGATGCAGAACAAATGACCGCCCGAGTCGCCATCAATGCATGGGGTGCAAATGGAAACTATGGGCAATACTCAGCTGACTCGCGTTCGGTCGACATCCTTGTCCACGACAAGCCAGCAATGTTACCACTGTTCTCTGTTGGCGATCGTGGAGCCCAAGGAGCATCACAAATCACACCCCCGAGCACGGCCAAGAACGTACTCGCTATCGGTGCTTCTGGTACGGGTGCAACCCTCGACACTGTGGCTTCGTTTTCCAGCAACGGCCCAAGCCTCGATAGCCGCATCAAGCCTGATTTAGTCGCTCCAGGTGTAGACCTGTGTTCTGGTCGAGCAGAGGAAGCAAAAACCTCGCCCGGGACTGCGTGTGCGAGTGAAACCCATGCTAACGGGGATGATGTCTACACCTCTCTCTCAGGTACTTCTCAAGCCACAGCCATCGCAGGAGGAGTCGCTGCCCTCACTCGAGAATTCATACGTGAAGAAGTCGGAATCAATTCACCATCTGGCTCCCTCGTTAAAGCAGCAATGATCAACGGAGCTAGAGACCTCGGTGCTCCAGATATACCAAACGATGCTGAGGGTTGGGGTCAAGTGGACCTCGAACGTACGGTTCTTCCCGTCTGGGACACCTCCTCGCCAGGCACAACTGCCCTCACCACTTTCATGGATGACAATACACCACTTGATGCAGGATTTGGTCTGCTTTACGCGTTCGAGATGGATGCGAGTCATGGCGTTGATATCACTCTTGTATGGTCTGATGTTGCAGGTTCTGCGAATGCCGGACAAGGCGATTCGAGACTCGTGAACAATCTTGATCTGGTGCTCGTTGACCCATCTGGCAACGAGTGGTACGGCAATAATTTCGCAAATGGGTTCACCTCGAGCGGGCAGACATCGGATTCCATCAACAATGTAGAACGGATAAAAATCGCCCCTGGTAGCCTTACAGAATCGGGTCAATGGTTGGTGAAAGTGCTACACCGCGGCGGGACGACTCAAGATTTCGGACTCGTAGTGACTGCTGATGCGACACCGAATCCACAGGCTGATTTGGCCCTGTATGATGGAAGTATCATTCCTTCTTCCCCCGAACCACTGCGCAATGACTTGATCGCCATTCGCATAGGGTGGATTAACCAAGGAACACTTGCAACGAGCACCTTCCGAGTGATTTTCGAAGACTTAACTTCAGGCGAGACCCTCTTTGAAGGTGACAGACCTGGATTAGCAGCAGGTACAATTGATTCATTGCTGATTCAACATCAGTTTTTGACCACCGGAACTCACAGCATGAGATTGCGAGTGGATACCAATGATCAGGTGGCAGAAATGAATGATGGGACCTCGGGAATTGACAATAACATCTGGGAGCAAGACATCGAGGTCACGGCGCTTGGTGTGCGTGTTGTTGCCCTCAATAGTGACGGTTCGGTCCCAATCTCGGCGGAGGATCGTGAAGCTGCAGCCTTGCGTACATTTGACGTTCGAAACCAAACTGGTATTGATATCCCAATTCATATTCTTCACGAAGGCACAGGCGAGAAGAACGTCACGCTGAGTGTTACTAACGTTCAGGTTCCACAACCTGGGCGACCTGATTTCCTACTTTCACCAGTGGATACATGGTCAAAGAGCGTATCACAATTAGGACCTTACACGGTTCAAGGACAAGGCGAAGCAGGTGATTTCCAATTGCTCACCATTCATCTTGAGGACGAAGATGCTAACCTCGACGATCCCTCCACGCCCCGCTACGCTCGCGCAGGTACCTTCATCGTCGATGTAACTGCGAGGTACCAAGATAACCCTACTGTAGCCCACACTCAGCGATTGACCTTCGTCATAGAACAACTGGATGAAGTCCTCATCACGCCCCTCGGAACTGAAGGTTTAGAGGCACAACCTGGTGATTCAGCTGGATTTAGAATTTCAGTTGCTAACATAGGCAATTCCCCCGCCCAGTATTCGATCAGCTGCGAATCGGAAAATCGATGGCAAATTATGCTTAAGGATACCAATTCATCGACCTTAGAGATCGAAGCCATTGGCATTCGTGAATACCGTGCAATTAAGATTGACCTCTTTGTGCCACCAGTGGTGAATGGCGTACCACTCACTGGGTCCACGGACACTGTGACCTGCTATGTGACCTCTGGCGCTGATGCGTCCATGAATTTCAGTGAATCAGCGACCATCACAGTTTTGCCCCAGCAATCATTTGATGCTGATTTGTATGATGATATCGGAGCTATCGGGCCTTCCTCAAAGAATCGCGAGGTCCTCGTTGACAGCGGCGAACAGGTCAGTATGAACCTCACCGTTGAAAATACCGGAAATACCGACCTTGAGCTCAAAGTCAAAGTTCAACCTTCGAACCCAACATGGCCAATCGAAGTGACCGTAGATGACCAAACCGATGCTCGACAAGTTACGATCGAAATTGCACCAGGGGTTTCAATTTCAGTGAATTTCCTCTTTGGCGTCCCAGGAGTTGCTGAGGAAGGCGAGGCCAACAGTTTCGTTATCCGCACAGAGTTTACCGCTCAAGTATTCCTGTCTAACACAACTGTCCTCAAGGTGAGGGATGAACTTGCTGTGGCGTTAGAGGGGCCTGAAGACAACATTATCGAAACTGTTCTAGGCTCGACATTCAGTTATGGCAATTTTAACGTCACCAATACTGGAAATGCACCTCTTACACTGGGATGGTCGAATGGACTTGCTCCAGATGGCTGGACCGTTGGTTTTGCTAATCCAGTCACTTATCTTGAGCCACGAGAAGAAAAGACGATCCGGTTTGGACTTATTCCGCCTGCGAATGCACCTTCAGAGGGTAAGGCGTTTGATCTACTGATTACGGTGACAGGTGGGAATAATGGGCGTCTCGTCGAATCTTCTGTGAGGGTTGACATCGCAGTACTTCCCTCTGAATTTGCCAACCTGACTGTTGCCGACGACACGATTCGACCATACAGAAGCATCACAAAGGAGGATGGCGCAACTCAATCAATCGTCATTCGCAATGACGGTAATCTACCGATCGATGGCACCCTTGGTGCATCAGTTGTTGGCAGTGATGGCAACGCTTCTTCCGACTGGACCGTCTCTTTTTCAGAGTCATCAGTTGAGAACCTGGGCGTTGGTGAAAGCCTCTCTGTCGATGTCACTGTGACGCCAAAGGCTTCCGCTAGCAAAGGTCTCATGTACACTCAAATCACGTTGACCAGCGGGGAGAATCAAATAGGAATTTTTGAAATTGAAACGACCGTTTCCTCCGTAGACAGCAATGGCGGTTTATTTGCAGTCCTACCACTCTATGTTTCGATACCACTCATCGGAGTATTGATTGCCATCGGAATCGTTCTCGCTCTTCGCATGAAGCGCAGCGGTGAGTTGGAAGATGATGGAAGCGAACTTGTTGCTCCGGATGCATTCGTAAATCCAGATCACCTTGGAACCCGACGTGACGAAGCGCTTGACATTGGTCATGCAGTGAATGAAATAGCCAGTGCGGAAGTCTCCAAAGATGAAATTGCGGCAGCTCTTGCTCAATCACTCAATTTGCCAGCAGCCCCTGCAGCAGTGCCTCAAGGCCTGCCACCCAGAGGATTGCCCCCTAAGGCTGCCCTACCCGCAGGTTTGCCACCAGCAGGAATGCCACCTAAACCCCTTCCAAAACTACCACTTCCAGCACCAATACCGGCACCAATGCCTGCACCAACACCTGCTCCAGCACCCGTTGCTGGACCACCTTTGCCAGCGACTGGTCTGCCAGTGGGTTGGACGATGGAACAATGGCAACACTATGGGCACCAATGGCTCCAACAGAACGGACAATAGTTTGGCGCATATCTAAAACCAGCCACCTCTTGGAATGCACATGAGCAGTATTGTTCTCTTTGGACCCCCGGGTGCGGGCAAAGGCACTCAAGCAGAGCGAATCACCGAACAGACGGGACTTCCTCAAATTTCAACGGGTGATATGCTTCGTGCTGCAGTCAAGGCAGGAACAGAAACTGGCATCCTTGCCAAGACGTACATGGATGCTGGCCAGTTAGTTCCAGACCAAGTGATCATCGACCTCATCAAACAACGAATCACCCACCCTGACGCCAGAAATGGAGTCATGTTTGATGGATTCCCGCGAACAATACCACAAGCCGAGGCGCTCGCAGACATCACGACAGTAACACATGTCATCGCTATTGAGGTTCCTGATGAACGGATTGTAGAGCGGATTTGTGGACGCTATTCCTGCGCTGGCTGTGGAAATGTCTTCCACGATATATTCAATCCACTGGGTGACAAGGGTTGCGGTTGCGATCAATTTGTAGAAAAGCGTCGAGCAGACGATAATGAAGGTACGGTATTGTCTCGTCTCGGAGCCTATCATGACCAAACTTCACCTCTTGCTGACTGGTATGAATCAGCAGGCGTATTCCACCGCATCAATGGTGACCGTGCAATTGATGACATCACGGCTGACATCCTCTCTGCGCTTCAATGAGGTGGTCATGTGGCCAACCGTCAACGTCCCCGTCGAGCAAAGGGTCAACAACGGCGAGCAATGGCACAAGAAGGGCAAGAGCGACTCATCGATATCCTGAATCACCCCTCAACTACCGATGACCGTTTGTTGGCGACCTCAGCACGCCATCTGGTCAAATTGTCTCGGAAACATCGTTTGCAAATCCCAAGTAAAGCACGACACCTTGTGTGTCGAAAATGCCATGTTCGGTATCAATTTGGTAAAAACGCACGTGTGCGAATCAAACATGGTCAGCGCATCATCACCTGCCTTGAATGCTCTTCCATTCGAAGGTTCGGTGGTGGTCCGAAATCACACCGATCTTCTTGAAGAGTGCGTCATTTCACACGGGAGCATGTTCTTGAACAATCGCCCGCAGGGTCAGTTGAGTCCCATGAGTCGAGACATTCCTGCCTCAATCCGTCGTGAGGCTCAATCAAGGGAATTTCAACCCAGTATCCGCATTGGGAAATCCGGAATTACTGAAAATCTAATCGAAGAGATTGATGGACAACTCTCGAAAAGAACTCTGGTCAAAATCAAAATTAATCGAGGGTTGTTCGAACGAAAAGACATCGATGGTGTTTGGGCACACTTAGCCCAAGAGACGAATTCAACTCTGGTTTTGGCACGAGGAAATGTTGGCGTACTGTGGCGTTGAACAATTCGCGCATAGGAAATACTCAATAATCCCCCCAAGGTGGATTTCGATATGAGCGCCGCCGGACTGCTACGACCACGACGACGACACGCCTCCCAATACATCGCGTTTGGGCTCCTTGCTTTCACTGGGACAATGATGTTCACATCTCAGTCTCTTGCAGCTGGCGGTTCATCATCTGCAGCGGCGTTTCAAGACATTGAAAGTTCAGAGGCAGTTCTTGTTGGTCTTGGTATTCTGCTTGGCGTGTATGCTCTGATCATTACCGAAGTGGTACACAGAACACTCGCTGCTGCTGTTGGTGGCCTTCTGGCAATCCTAGCCCTTGCTTATTACACTCCGGATACCGCTGATGTTTCGTTCAGCCTTGGTGCAGTCACAACCCTCATCGATTGGGAAACGATTGGACTTCTTCTTGGTATGATGGTAATGGTTGGCATCCTTTCTCACACGGGTTTATTCGAATGGTTTGCCGTTCAAGCCTACAAACGCAGTGGTGGTTCTGTTTGGACTCTTGTGGTCATTCTTTGTTCGGTCACTGCAGTCCTATCGGCGTTTTTAGACAATGTTACGACGATGTTGTTGTTAACTCCAGTGACGATCCAACTTGCTAAAGTTCTGGACTTGAAGCCCATTCCACTGCTCATATCAGAAGTCCTCTTCTCAAACATTGGTGGTGCTGCAACTATGATTGGAGATCCACCGAACATTATGATCGGTTCAGGTCTTTCCGCAGCTGCGATTGAAAAGGCCGGCTATCCGGACCTTGTGGGTGCCGGTGTGACATTCAACGATTTCATCATTGAAATGGCTCCGGGTATTCTCATGACCATTGTTCCGAGTTTCATGTTCATCAAGTGGTTCTATGCAGAAGAATTCTCTGGCACTCGTGTTCGTGATATTGCAGAACTTGAATCAAAATACGGGATCAAGGACGCTCAGATGCTCAAAGTTAGCGGCACCATTTTGATCTTGGTCGTTTTGAATTTCTTCCTCCATCCCATCACTGAAATTGCAGTCTCTTGGATTGCGTTGGTCGGTGCTGTGATTATGCTTCTGGCCACTGACCGGCATGAGTTGGAAAAGCCACTGGAACACGTGGAATGGACAACGCTGTTGTTCTTTGCAGGTCTGTTTGTTCTTGTCCACGCTCTCCAACATCTCGGCGTTATTTCGGTGATCGGCGATTACGTCACAAAGGGAATCGAATTCTTTGGAACAGACGCTGAGGGCGATGTGGTTCGGCTTGCAGCAGCAGTTTTGATCATCCTCTGGGTATCTGCCATTGCTTCGGCGTTCATTGATAACATTCCATACACCGCAACCATGATTCCAGTCGTGATGCAAATTTCGCACGAGTTATCAATCGATCTCTCTCCTATGATTTGGGCCCTTGCTTTCGGCGCCTGCCTCGGTGGAAATGGTACGCTCATTGGTGCTTCAGCGAACGTTGTGACTGCTGGAATGTCCGAAGAGGCAGGCTACCCAATTTCATTCAACGAGTTCTTCAGGGCTGGTTTCCCAATTATGATTTTGACAACAGCGATTGTATCTCTCTACATGGTTCTTGTCTACGTAGTTGGCGCTGATGGTGGATCCACAGTTTGGAAGTTAGTCTGTATCGGTGTGACCATGTTTGGCATCATCTGGCAGGTAGCACGTGGCCGTGCAAAGGGTAAGGGTTTCGCAGATTCTCTCGTTGATGATGATTTGGAAGCATTCACCGAAATGGCAGAAAGTGCAGTCGATCGAATCAAAGGTCTTGCTACCTCTGAAGAGTGATTCTCTACGCTTCTTTGCGCTGTATTGAAGAGTCACGGCCCACACCACTAGGTTAAGGGCCGCTATGTTTGAATGTACGATATGTGGTTTGCTCTCGCTCGGAGGCAACGCTTGTCCGGCATGTGGCAGCCAAATCCGAGTTGATTTGGCCGAGCACGATGATGATGGTTCTCCGCTACCCACCGAAGTCCCAGGGCTCGATGAAGCGGTCGCCTCTTGGAATGAACTCGAAGGAATCGAGGCTCAAGAAGAAAATGAACAACAACCTGATCCTGCGCCTGCAACTCAAGGTAGCCTCCCGTTCGGGTTTTCTGGTGCATCAAATACCAACATCTCTAGGCTACCATTTGGGATTGGTAGTTCTGCAGCAGGCATGCCATTCGATGAAGCAGAGGAAGGGGAGCAACTCCCGCTGGTAAGTGCCCAATCCTCTGGCCTTGAGGAGCAACCTACTCACGATTCCAAATCTGCGACTGAACCTTTAGTTGAGCCAGTTCACACCGAGCCAAGTGTTGCCTCTGTCGCCAATTCCTCTCCCCCCGAAGAAACAAATCCTGTTGAGCCAGAGGCAACACGTTCCATACCGTTACCACCTAGTGAATCAGAACTTCCTGCTTTGGTTCCACAAACCGAACCAATCGAATTGCCACGTCTGCAAGCCATGCCTGTGCCGTCGGATCAATTGCCTCAAATCGATGCTGGATCAGTTGTATCGTCACCGTCAGAGTCTGCAGAGTCCAATGTCGCTGAACTGGAATTCGATTCCGACGTTCCTGCTATGTGGCGCATCGACGCCGCACCACCAAACATGGAGCAGATTTACTCAGAAGAAGATCAGGTTGTTGAAGTGGTTCATACCATGGAGGCTGAACCTACGATTTATGCCCATGACTCTACCGAAATGGTCGATAATGAGTTGATGGGGGTTATTTCTCTTGATCTCCATCCAGCTCAAGCCCTCGGCGTTCGCCTTGACGGTCTACCCGAATTGGAAACTACACTTCAGCAAGGTTTTGAGGCATTGGGACAGGAATCCTGGGCTAAAGCTGCAATCGCATTCCAAAAATTAGCGTCTCGAATGCCGGGTGATGCCGCCGTGTTCAACAACTATGGTTTGTCCCTTCTTCAGCGTGCCTTAACCATGGCCAAAAGCCCTGACTTAGAGGTGCAGACCCTCGCTTCAACACAGTTTGAATCATCGATTTTAGCCTTGCGTGAGGCGGCAAAATCTGCACCTACCGAAGGCGTCATTCTGCTCAATTTAGCCCACGCTCTTTTGGTCAGTGGGCGGGCGGAAAAGGCGATTGGTTTGATTCAGATGCACGATCAAACTCAGCCGCAAACAGGGGTCAGCGGGAACCTGCATGCAGCGGCACTGGTAAGCATGGGCGAGAGCAGTGCTGCGAAGACCTTGCTTCAACGCTTGGCCCAAGATGATGTGATTCGGGCCAACCTCGATCGACTTTCCTATTGAGTAAGATTGATGCCAAAACGTGCCAAAAAGAAATCCCGATTCGGCCAATAATATAACTCATTTCGGCCTCTTTAATGCTCTAAAAATCGATCAATTTTTTCATGATTTTACTGCAAATAGCAAGATTAAAACAGGCTTGCAATGTTGCGTATTTATCCTCGACTCACAGGTGCTCTCAGCCGAGGCTCAAACCGATTCGTTCATATATGGGTGGTAAGTCGGGGGGATGCTTAAGCACCCTGGTATGCTACGTATCGGGGGAAGGGCAGAGGAGAACCGTCCCTGAGGAGGCGGTTTTCTGTGGAAGCCGAATTGGCATGAATTAGATACCGAAGGGTTACTCGCATGGTGTGTGATAACATACATGTGATGCTACAACCCAACTGGGGGATCGCTCGGCTCGAGTGCCGAAG
>CAXHEV010000010.1:0-60234 GCA_964015875.1 uncultured Candidatus Poseidoniales archaeon | reverse complement strand
CGCAACGACGACAACATCAACGCCAACATCGGCACCAGTGGTAGCATCATGAGCACCCGAGGCATGACGGCTGAAAAGCGCAAGAAGTGGAACCGTCTGAACAAGGTCAACCGTGGTAACGTTCGCATCAAGCACCCACTTCGTGACTCCGTTCGCAAGAAGGTCCAGGAGATGTATGGTACCTACGCCATGGAAGCCGCTGAGCCCTACGTCAAGATGATGTGCAAGCCACTCAAGCCCGAACACGAGCTCGAGCGTCAGGCACTCAAGGACGAGAGCCTCAAACGACGCCTTAGCATGCCTAAGCAGGCGATTTGCCGCAAGAAAGCAGACCTGCGTGGCGATAGCAAAGAGGCGCGTATCGTCATGATGGCCATGGCTGCTGTCGAAGTCGCTCGTGAACTTGGAGAGTCGTCAAGGATGGATCGACGCAGTGGGATGAACCAGTACGGCATCACTCGCAAGCAACTTCTAAGCGCCAAGCGTGCGCTTCTCAACCACTTCAAGGCTCGAGTCACGATGGGTTGGGAACCAGAGCCTCCTGTCAAGACCCCCGAAGAGCGACGTGAAGACGGTGTGGAACAGGCTGTCAATCACATCCACGACATGCTCAGTGATGTGTTGTCTGAGGAAGACCACCTCAAGGTCAACAGCGAGGTCGAAGCACGGTTGGCATTGCTTGGTGAACCAACAGCTGAAGCCCTCACAGCCAACACTGAAGTTCGCATGGCCGTTTGTGCCGTGTTCTATGCGACCTTGGTCAGCCTTGGGCTTCAAGCAGGCATGGCGGACCGGCTCGGAGCCGTGTTTGGCATCACTGGTAGCGGCATTCGAGCTCGATACGAGGCTTTTGCATCCGCTGAAGCGTCCGGTGAAGCTGATTACAACGGAGCGTTTTTGTTGATCGCTATGACGTGCTTTGAGATCCTAGCGACGCTGCATCCCGAGCATACCTTGATACAAAAGGCAGGCTTGGGTGATGCATGGAACTCGGAAAAAGGCTCCTCGTCGTCCTGATTGTTACTTTGTTCTGTACCTCTGCAGCAAGCGCAGGTCCGGCTGAAACCGTCGATGCTGGTGTTGTCTTTGGTGGTCAATCCACCGAAGCGAACCTGACAGCTACGAGCACAATGAACTTGAGCGATTTTCCCGCAATTGTCGAAGTCTACACCGCTACATGGTGCTCGAATTGTGTTGATGTTGAGCATGCGCTCGATGATGTTGAAGCCAATCTCTCAATGCAGCAATACCATACACATCGATCGATATCAGAAGTGCAGGACCCCTTTGGAACAGATGAGCTTGACAGTCGGTATCATGAAAGATATGGCCGCTGGTCTCCACCAGCCGTCGTGTTCAATGGAACCACAATGACCAAAGGGAGCGTCGCTCAATCTGAGAGTCTTCAACAAGACTTTTCCACAATTGTCAATCAACCATTGCAACTTGGCAACGGAACAAGCACCTTTGGATGGACGCCAACTGGTGACACAAGTGGCACTGTGACATGGGCGACCAACGTCGACAGCAATCAGTTCGGCGAAGGCAGTCTTGAGGCCTACCTTTGGGTGGTTGAAGCTTCAGCGTACTTTGAAGATGGTTCCAATGGACTGGAATATTACCCTCACATCATGCGCAGCATCATAGCCTTAGGCAACGCCTCTCAAGGAAGCATGGACGTTCAATTACCAACAGCATTTGATGGCAATGATTTGTCAGTTCACTTGGTGTATCAATTTACACCTCTTATCGAAGAAGAGATCGTTGAGCCTGATGCACCCGCTGATTCTGAAAGCATACCCTTTGTTCACAGCCTCGCTACACTTACCATGATTGGCGCTGCTGCCTACGCACGGCGCTCGTGAGATTAGGGTTGGAAGTCTCCAACCATCCTTGGCCCTGAGTCGTCGCGTAAATCAACGCTAAGCTCCCAGCGCATTTCTGGTACTTCTGCCGGAGCTTGCTGAGCGTCCATGTAATGCCACCACCATGGTGGTGCTCCTCGGAATCCGAATCGTTCTTGAGCTCTATTGAGGTTTTCACTGAGGTTGCGTCGGGCCCATTGCCGTGGATGATCTCTTCTCAAGAAGACCTGGTATCCTCGTTCACCTTCTTGTTCCTCATAGCCAGCAAGGGTGGCAAAACGTAGCATTAAACGACGCTCATGTACATTTCTAAGGGTCACGTTAAGCTGGCAGTGTTCGAACGATACATCTCCTCCATCGGCGACCGCAAATCGAACATGAGAACCGATAGGTTGGAGCAGCATGGCCTCCCATAGTCTTGGGAAGATCTCGCAAAATCGTCGTTCCCCGTTTCGAATATCCCCTATAGGAGCTGCTGCCTCGTCCTGGGCGTGGTTGCGTAAAAACATCCATTCGTTACGTTGGAAGTTGTCGATATAGTGTTCCATCCGCTGGCCGATTTGACCCCTTGACTCCGATGGTTCGTTGGTCCCGAGGGAACTTTTCCACAACTTCACAAGCGAGTCTGTTGGGAAGGGGCGCCCTGCTGCAATGGCATGGGCGACTGCCTTTCCTGCACCATTCGAGTCATTGTGGCTCCTCCGTCGATTATTTCGACGGTTTCGATGTTGGAGGTACTCCATGAACACCTGACCCCGCACAAAGGCATCCTCACGCTGAAGATCTGGTGCATCCCGGTGATGACCTTCAACCCAGAATGGTTCGTTTGCGCCGTGATGCCTGTTGAGATGGACTTTGAATTGCGCAAGAGATGCTTGATTCAACATCGCTATGTTTTGTCCACTGAGTTCCACAGGATGCCCAAGTGGCGAGAAATGATTCATTTCTGTCAACAATGAATTGATTTGTTTGCAACTCCCTACGTCGTCGAGGAGCGAAAGGACGACTGAGGCAATCGTGTCTCCAATCGGGAGGGTCGAGTGAAAACGGCCTTGATGGATGCAAATGTCTGAGGTCCGCTTTGGATCGAGTGAGGAAATCATTTTGATTTTGAATGGCGCAAGATGTGCCCCTGGTTCAACAGTGACTTCATAGAAATGACCGAGCCGACCAATAACCAAGATGTGTCTTCCGGAGATATAGGCCTTGGTTGAATTCGTAGTAATGATGGAATTTAGAAATTCGATGGAGCGTTTCAGGGGTGCAGGAATCTGCTTCATGGAAGTGGCTCTGGAAGTCCAGTTGTATTGGACTGCAAACAACATCTCACCTTGATGGGATGTTAATGGCGACAAGGTAAGCGAAAGAAGGGATGCCCAAATTTCAGGATCGTCTGGCACGTTCGTGTGTCGTGATGTGCCGTTTTTTGTTCGAACACGTAACTTGAGTTTCCCTCCAGTTGTTCGTAACGCGGGCTTTGTAGGGGCATGGGATTGGCGCGTCCCCTTGTACCTCTTCCAGCGTTCAAGCCACGGATAAGCATCGAGTTCTGCAAGGCCGTTAGGGTGATTGAGAAAGGCCTCGGCGACATGTTCGTTGAAACCGCTGCTGCGATTCAGCCGTTGTTGAATATCTCTCGACCATGCAGCCAAGGGGTGGAGAATATGATGCTTCGGCGGCGGAATATGTTCCTCTGCCATCCATCCAACCCAAGAGAGCACTGAATGGACTGCATGCCAATTTGGCACATTTGCTCTGCGTTCCAATTGGCGCCTCAGGCGAAAATGCAACCTCGCCTCCCTGTGACCAGGGTATTCTGGCTGGGGTAAGACGCGCCGGTTGGTGTTCACGCACCCGAACACGGCCAGGAGTCTGGTCAGGTTCCAGCCAACGCGCCGCTTCCGATCCGATAACACCCGCAGTATCGAAACCGTTGGCACCTCATGGGGCATTTGTCGGCCATTCATACACACGAAATTATCTCGGAACGAGAACGAAAACCCATCGATCATGAGAAACCCCTTGTGGAGAATGAGACGTTCTTCAGAAGTCAACTTGAGTCCTTCTTCAATGTGGTCTGCGATACGAGCGAGCGTCTGAGGTGATGCTGGCTCCTCTAAAACCGGGTCCGTGTCGTCATCAAATCTCGCCCATTCAATATCCTCTAGTTTCGAAAACTGAGCCTTGAATGCTTTCCAGCGGCGTTTTACATTTGGATATGGACCCCCAAGTAGTTCTGCGACTTCATCATGGAGAAGGTGGGGGATTTCGTAGTCCCAATCTCCTTTCGGCCTCGTTTTAATCATCGATTCGCACAACGCACACGGCGTTTGAGAGGTGTCTTCGCCGCAGACTGTGCAGGTTGTCGTATTCTTCCCTGCCATGCAAGAAAATGGTTCGAGTCTATTTGAATGAATCAGCCTAAGGTCCCAAAGATCTGGATGACTTGGTCGACATCTTCGTCCGTCACGTGAAGATGGACCACGATACGGCACGAGTGAGGTCCAATGTCGAGAACGTCAACTCCAGAAGTTCCCAGGGCTCCCATTACTTCGGTAGCAGGAATGTGAGAATCAAAGTAAACCATGTTGGTCTCCACCGTCGAAAGGTCCACTGAAAAACCATCCATATCGTTGATTGCTGAAGCAAGGCGTTTTGCGCGTGCGTGGTCTTCTTCCATTCGTTCGACATGGTGGTCGAGTGCATGCAAACCAGCTGCAGCCAGCATACCTGCTTGCCGCATGCCTCCGCCGAACATTTTCCTCCACCGATGGGCTTGAGCAATCAATGAAGAAGACCCCACAAGCACGGAGCCAATAGGCGCTCCCAGACCTTTTGAGAGGCAGATGGATATCGAGTCATAATCGCGAACCATACGATCAAGTGGTGTGTTTGTAGCTACTGATGCATTGAAAATTCGCGCCCCGTCCATGTGAACTGCACAATTGTTGGCCTTTGCCACCGCGGCAATTTCGTCGAGCGTTGATTGAGAATAACATGCGCCACCCCCTCGGTTGGAGGTGTTCTCGACACATACAAGAGTTCCATCTGGATAATGTGAGAGCGAGCCTGCTTGCTTACGAATCGCCTTTTGGACATCCTCAGGACGCATCAACCCGCCATGAACATCGACAAGAGCGACGGATGCACCACATAGAGCGGCGTACCCGCCTCCTTCATAGATGTAGATATGGCTGTTTTTGGCGGTGATGATTTCATCCCCCGGCGAGGTATGACAGCGCAGTGCAATCGCATTCGACATGGTGCCTGAGGGCACAAATAGAGCCGCTTCTTTACCGCACATTTCGGCGACTCGTGACTCAAGGAGAGCCACTGTAGGATCGTCACCAAGCACATCATCGCCAACAGCCGCCGTATGCATTGCTTCGCGCATTGCTGGGGTCGGTTGAGTGACAGTGTCTGAACGCAGGTCAATACGGTCTGATGAGTAGTGGCGCATGGTCTTGCGAGGCTCTCCACCTTCATCAAAGCGGTGGAAGTCAAAGCAGCTTGAGCGGGCCGGTAATCGGTTCCAGTTCGGCTTCCTGGCATGGCCCGATGGCGAGGACTGTGTACGAACCACTGGGAATTTGAGTGTGACCTGCATCACGAATGCTTGCCGTGACTATGCCGAGTTGTTTTGCATGGCGTTCCAATCGGGTGAGATGATCTGCATCGTCCCCTTTCACACAGATTTTCTTCTGGCCTGTAGCAAGCCATGCTTCCAACATTGCTGGTTTTTTCTTTCCAGCGTTCATGACTGCTTGAACGGCTCCGTGGCCAACTTGGGCTGCGATTTTGCCTTTACCCATTTTCAAGCCGTGGTTCACAACGAAGACCATTTTCAGCTCCCCCTTCACCGGCTCACTCACGGGTCGAGGAGCTGTCATTCTGTGAATGAAGGAACGCAGACCCATGGCCTATCGTGGAGTCAATATGGTTTCAAATCTCCGACCAAGGCGTCGATTGAACGGCGCGGGCCCGGACCAATGCCAAGCACCGTAATCGTACCTGGCTCCACTTCTGTATGCCCTGCATCTTTGACGAGGTGGACCACTAGGCCTGCACCTTGAGCGCGCCCTGCTAACATCTGTAGATCACTGAGGGTCTCGGCTTTCAAGCAAATTTTTCTTGCACCGGATTGTCGCCAGCGCTCAACCAAGCGAGCATGTGACTTGCGTGCTGCAAGGGTGCATGAAACGGCAGCATGAGCGCATTGTACGGCGACTTTACCCGTTGAGAGGTGGAGATCGTGACGGACGATCAGTGCCATGGTGGGTGATTCAGGCGTCGATGCCATGGCGTTCCACCACCGCAAGTTCAATTGATTCAATGGTGGGTTGTTCCCTCAAAAGGGAACTAAACCAAGCCCCAAACCAAATTGCGAAGGTCAGGTTGCCAAGCGCATGAAGCGCATCAAAAGGCCATCCATTGGCAAGATAAATCAAGAAGTCCACGCCTGTCATGCTCCCATCAAGGATTGACAACGAGGCGATTATTCCAAACATAAAGGCTGAAGCGATTGCTGCAAGGCATGTACGAGTGGCGTTGTAAACACCGTCAACGACCAGTGAGATCTTCGAACCAAAAACAGCCACGGTTGCCCAACCAATTGCTTGGAAAATGGTCCACCATCCGTCGCCCATGAAGAAATTCGAAAGCATCGTCACCATGACAGCGAATGCTGCCCCTCTTCGGGCGCCGAGTTGTGCGCCAACCAGCAAACACGCCACTGTTACGGGTTGAATATTCGGCAGGGGTTGCATGACAACCCGGAGTAAAGAAACGCTAACGACGAGTGCGCCCATAAGAACAATATCGTGCACAGTACGTCGGTTTGGTCCTGCTAGAAGCCAAAATGCAGCGCCAAGAAGAAGCACATCAAGAGCCAAGCCCATTGCAGGTGAAACTTCGGGACCGTGGGTGCCGAGGGCTTGAAACATGGTTGGACCACTCGCCCCCACATTTTGAGGGTTACCTCGCTTCAACAGGCGCCCACTGAACTATGGAGGCAGAATCAATTGGTAAAACATCAGAAGCGACCATGGCCAAACGGCCATCGACAGTGTACTCCCAACCCTCTCCGATTTCGCCATTGAACGAAAGAACATACGTCCCCATCCCCGTCAGTTCATACTCCATCTCTATGCCGAGTTCATCGCAAGCTGCCTGTGTTAATTCAAACGCATTTGAATAACCACTGAGCCCACCAACAGAATACATCTCCCCTTCGATTGTGATGGACACAATCTGAGTCCCCTCCCAAGAATCGTCCCAAGAAGGATCCCAAGGCTTTTCTGTGGATTCCGGCGCTAACTCTTCGATGGTCTGCGACCACTGAAGTGCCACCTGATCGATGACAAGAAGACCGATCAAAAGAGCATAGACACTGAGGAATTTCAGAACTGATGCTCCACGGCCGCGCAAGAATTGGATGCCCGCACCGCCAAGTGCGATGTAGAGTAAAAACACCGTGCCTTGGGCAACCCAATCGAATTCAATAGAGCTTATGCTGACCTCTTGAACTTCTTTCACGATGGTTGATGAGTGAACATAAACAACGCCATCATCGCTACCAAAGGCCAACAAGGTACGATCGCCTTCATCTTCAAAGAATCCCGGCCCAGAGGTCGCATATCCATCAGCACCAGTCGTGGTAGTCTCCAAATTCAACAGACCTTTTTCGGTGATGTTGACAAGACCCCAGCCCTGTTCAATACCGTTGTATGGAAGCATGTATTGATCGTCATGAACCTCCCCGATCTCTCCATTTGAAAGGAAGGGTTCCCGGTCGACTTCAGAACATGTCGTTGTGCATTGTAAAGTGCGTATTGCATTCGAATCAATCACGAGAATGAAGTTTGGGGTTGAAATTGGAATCCCGGGAGAAGGGCCAATCTGAAGCACTTGGCGTGTTTCTAAATTCGACTGGTTGAGGACATGAATGGTGCTGGAACTCACCTTTTGCAATTGAACAAGTAGACCTGCTGAAGTGAGGAGTGGTGCGTGGCGAATCTTGCCTTCACCCAAATCAACAGACCGAGTGGAGCCGTTGCGTGCAACCGCCCAAAGAGTCCCCGATTCATCGCCGAGGAAGTAGTTATCTTGGCCCACAGAAACTCCATTTCTCCAGCCCAATCCAGTCTCTGCTTCCATCGTTAACGACCCGTCGGCTGCGCACAACGAGACAAGTCCTGTTCGTGTTGGAACCACAATATGATCGCCGTCTTTTGCTATTTCTCCAGTAATGCCCCAAACAACTTGTTCGGTTTGGTGAGACCAAATTAGTTCGCCGCTGTTGGTGGAACGTGCCTCAATGCTTCCATCTGACCATCCAAGAATCAACATGTCTGGCCAAGCCCCGCAATCACCACTATCAGCCCTTGTGTGGAAGATCGGCGACATGTCATGATGCGTCGAATTAGGATTGGTTATGCTCCATTCAAGAGTGCCGTCCAAGGTGAAGGCCGCTACTGTTGGAGCCACACTGCCGCCCCAGGAGGCAGACGTTCTGACATACAACTTCTCGTCAATAAAGACGGGTGATGTTGTGATGTAAGCATCGCCAAAGTCATAACTCCATTCGAGAGAAAATCTGTCGTCAAATGATGTCTCTTCCCCCGAAGTGAACGTGGTTGGAAGAAGGAGAGCAAGAAGAACGCCAACAAGGAGAAGGCGGGATCGCATCCAATCACTCCATCGTATTTTGGATAGCTTCTCGAAGAAGGGCGCTTACCACTTTTCCATCAGCGGCACCAACTGCTTGCATGACCACGCCCATCAGCGGCCCCATTGCACCCATACCTCGTTCTTTAACGAAGTCTGAACGCTCTTGAACAATGGATTGGATGGTCGATGCGAGGTCGCCGACATCGGCAGGCTTGTGCCCGTGCGCTTCACCGTATGCAGCAAGTTCGTCGAGCGAGGGGCGCTGGCCTTCAAATGCCTCAATAATTTCATTCATCGATTCTCGTGTGATCTCGCCCCGTTCTTTCACAGTCAGGACCATTGCGCACAAGACAGGGTCAGAATCATCGTTTTCCAACACAACACTCGCCCATCCTTTGTGTGGTAAGTCACTTACGTGCTCGACATAAATGTCGTCAAGTTCTCGTGCAACCAGTTGCTTAGCTTGGTCTGAGGACACATCGAACTGTGCCATTCGCTCCGTGCGTGCCTGATCGCTCATGGGAAGGGCAGACATGGTTGCCTGCCATCGATTTTCATCGATGATGATCGAAGGAACATCGGTTTCCGGATACATCCGCGCCCCTCCTGGCAACGGGCGCATTGGGGAGGTGGTGCCGTCGTCAGGTGCTCCTTTTTTGACCACAACATTTCGTACCTCTTGTGGAATACGATGCCAGGCTAGACGTGCTCGTTGCAGAACGCTTTCCAAAGCAAGTTCTGCCTGCCATTCAGGCGCCAAACAGAGAATGAACCCGTCTTCAGGAGAAAGCGACAATGCGTCCCGAACGCCGTCGACATGATCTTGTTCAATACCATAGGCTGGTAGTTCATCTGAGTGGAAGACGCCTTTGACTCCAGCTAGTTTAGCAGCCCCTGCAAGCTCTCGCCCGAGACGGGGTAGTTGCGCCCCTTCTTTGTCCATCGTTTTTGTACCAAATTTACCCTTGAGCCCGGACAAAGGCAGTCCGAGCATGACGTGCCCTTTGGCAAGGCCGCTGACCACCATCTTTGATTCACAAGAAGTGAATGAAGAGGAGACATTGTGGAGGTTGAGAGGTAAATGTTCGGCGACGGAGGCCGCAATTAACGCCTCAAGTTGATCATCGTCGCTCCTGCGGTCTGGTGGGAGAGGTGACAAGTCAAGCATGGCTCGCAATTCATTGGCCAAACGGTAGAAGTGCAGCTGCCTTGACATTTCCAAACGAATAATTCGAGGAATCCAATTCAGGTCCTGACAGCCTTTGATCTCCACACGGTCGCCGCATGCCAATGAAACGTTCAGATCTTGGCGTATGCTGCCAAGACCGCGCCGAACCTTACGGGTTTGGCGCAACACTCGACCAAGGGCCATGGAGGTGACTTTTGCATGTTCGGGCGAAGTGACATCGGGAGCGGTTGCGATTTCGATCAGAGGCAATCCAAGCCGGTCAAGGTTGTAGATGACTTGCTCGCCATTTGGAGTCGAAAGAGTGTCAAGTTTGCGCGCACTGTCCTCTTCTAAGCAAAGGACATCGATGCCAACAGGCCCGCCATCAGTTTGTAGGACTCCATCCGTAGCAATCAGTGAAGTTCGCTGAAACCCACTGGTGTTTGAACCATCGACTACGGTCTTGCGCATGGTCTGGAGAAGAGGGACTGGTTTTGCTTCAAGCAGGGCTGAAACTGTCAGGGCGATCTGGATGGCATCCTCGTCGTGGTCCAGAGGCGGTTGATCATCAAGCTCAATCAACCCTGCATTTGGACTTTGGACATATACGAATGAACGGTTTCTACGGGTTTCGAAACGTGCTGCGATATCAATCGCCCCACCTTCACCACGGGCAGGACGAAGCTTGCGTTCGAAACGATTCCAATCGGTGGGAACCGTGTCAATGGTCACGTCATACAACGTTCCCGGTTGCCGTGAATGCAATTTTCCCGTACCCAACTGTTGGTGGACTTCTATACCACACATGAAGCCAAGTTGCTCCGGAGATAAGGCTGAAGCATCATCAACTTCACCGACTGGTTCAGTGGTTTGAGGCTCGGCCATGGTATCGCCCAAGTGTTCATCCTTCAAGATTCAAACCCATGAACATCAAGCTAATCCATGTGTGCCATACCCATTTGGACGGTATAAACGGCCGTCTTGGTGGAACTTCTCAAGAATGTCTTCTGCTGTGCCCCGGTCAATCTTGTGCCGTTCAGCTTCATTCAACACGTCATTGTGTTGGGCAACGCCATTGTTGTCTGCTGCAAGCGTGGAGACGATGTTAAGCATCGTCTTCTGGCGGTTTCTTGACGTACCTTTCTGCCCAGTTTGAAGCGTTGTCTCATCAAAATTCCCACCCATGAGGTCCTCGCGCCAGGTGTTTGTCAAACGGATGGCTCGCTCCGCATCCTCCACGGTGGCTACCTGTGACAAACGAATACGAGCGCTAGCCTCCGCAAGGCGCGCCAAGGCTTCCAGCGAACGAGCCGTGATGGCCACGGTGTCTGAAAAATCGCCAACCTGCTTTCGCGTGGACACATAATACTCTACGATTTTCTTTCGTGCGTCGGGTTCCATTGAGGGGTGGACACTGCGCTTTGCATATGCGATGTACTTGCGAATTAGATCACGTGAAAGGACTTCACCGTGAGCCTCTGTATTCTTGAGACCGGCTTCAGCCGAAGACTTGGTTGGGTCTGGGGCTGTGCCCTCATTGACCAATAATTCACTCACTCCGAGTAAACGGTTATCGATGATGTGTTGAGCAATTTTTGCATCTTTTTCCATTTCTGGATCGTCCGTCAGCAACCAAATGACATCGAAACGAGAGATGAGTGGCGGTGCGAGGTTGATTTGAGCCGTGAATGGCACTTCGGAAACGGGTTCGAACCGCCCGCTCTTTGGATTTGCAGCAGCGAGAACTGCACATCGAGTTCGTAGACTTGCATTGATGCCGGCCTTGGAAATTGAAATCTTCTGCTGTTCCATCGCTTCGTGCATGCTTGAACGATCGCCTTCATTCATTTTGTCGAATTCGTCGATGGCTGCCAAGCCAAGGTCAGCGAGCACAAGAGCTCCTGCCTCAAGCGTCCAGCGTCCATCGGCGGCTGCGTCTTGGACGGCAGCGGCCGTTAGACCCGCTGCAGAAGCCGATTGACCCGAAGTAAATCGTCCACGAGGCGAGATATCTGCCATGTAATTGAGGAGTTGAGACTTTGCTACACCGGGGTCGCCCATCAAGAGAATGTGGAGATCGCCTCGGTTTCTAGTCCCATCAGCATTGAGTCTGGCCACGCCACCAAACAGTTGGAGCATGAGTGAACGCTTGACATATTCCATGCCAAAGATCGAAGGAGCGATGCTATTTGTGAATAAATCATAGATGTCCGGTCGGCGTGATAACTCCTTGATTTCCAATTCTTCATCTTCAGTGATGACAATTTCTTCAAGTGGAATGTTTTGACGTTCCAGGGAATGAATCCGAAGGAAGATATCGAACACTGGCGTATCTTTTCCTCCTTTTCTCTGGGAGCGGATGAAAAGCACACCGTTGGCCTTGACTCGGTCACCAGGATTGAGTTTGCCAGCAAGGTCATGCTCTGCAATGCAGAGGATGCGCTCCGGTTGTATACCGCCTTTCATTTGCTCAGGGAGTTCCTGAAGTTCAACAAATTGGGAGTTGATGAGGATGGAATCTTGTTGCTTCAACTCGAACCGCGTCTGCCGCTTTGCACGACCGCAGCCACCATCGATTTGTTGGCATTCAATCGGCTCAATCAATTCCTGCTCATTTGGCTGATTGATGACCATGTTATGGCCGCAAGCAACGCATTCGAAGGTTGCAGCGTAAATTCTTGGGCGAACGCCAGTGATCTTGGTGGCAACTGCATCAATGGCCATCATGTGGCTGATGTCATCTGCTCTCAATTGAGAAACCGTTCTGATTTGGTCACTCGGAAGATGAACAATGCGAACAAAGGGGTACATGTTGCTGTGGCCAGCATCGAGCAAAAATTGTCGCAATGCTTGATTTGAAGCGTGGAAGTGAAGTTCCGGATGCTCGACAATGTCGTGTGCAAATTCATGATCAAACCCTTCAATCACGCGGTATGAAACCTCAAGTGATTGTTCATCAGGCCACATCTGTGCAAGATTGTGAACGGCTTCAGCGAAATGGTCCTGAATCAGTGATGTCCATCGGGCAGGGAGATCGAATTCTTGCAACATGTTGAACACCATAGGACGTTGTTTGCTAACCCAACTCTTCTTCTGTAACGTCGACCGTTTATGAGCGTATCTTCAACCGTTTGCCACCCCTCTGTTTCCACTGGAAAACTGGGGCTTCCGAGTACCCTCTTTTTTCAAGATTGAAGCGTCCACTGGCCAAATGCCAGAACCGCATCATCCATGAGCAGAAACCCCGAGGCTTGCTTATGCCCGACCACGCCTTTGCGCCTACGCGAGGATTGCTTGACCGGTGGAGCCTTGATTCGCCTTTGCTCGCCAACAGACTCGGCGACCCGTGTGAGCGAGAAGTGCTCGTGCATATTCCCCCCGAAGGAGTGAAGGCCATGCAAGATGGTTCACAACTTGCAGTGATCATTTACCTCGCACCTTTCACGTCTTCAGGACCTGCTCGTGCTGGTTGGAAAGCATTCGCTGAGACAATTCCACAACGTCACGAGCGTTTGGTCAAAGAGGGGCACATGGAACCAGTCATTCTGGTTATGCCAGACACCTTCACAAGCCTTGGCGGCAATCAATTTGTCGACAGTCCTGTGCTTGGCCGATGGTCCTCTTGGCTCAGCAAGGCACTCAAGCCAGCCGTGATGGAACGATACCAGACAAATGGTAAGGTTGGTTTGGTCGGAAAATCCTCCGGAGGGTATGGTGCTCTTGTCAATGCCATGCTTTCACCTAATTGCTACGACGCGATTGCTTGCCATTCGGGTGATGTTGGGTTTGAGATGATGTTTCGGCCAACGTTTGGTGAGACCCTCACCCACGTGGCCGCCCACGGTACTGCTGCAGAGTATGTCAAACATGTCCGAAATGCACCCAAGCTCTCCGGATCTGATTTTCATACGCTAATGATTTGCGCTATGGCCGCATCTTATGATGCGAGGGACCCTACAACAGACAACCCACTTGGGATTGAATTGCCCGTCGAGCCAAGAACAGGTGAGATCGTCGAAAGTGCTTGGAGCAACTGGCTGGCCAATGATCCTCTAGAAATGCTCGAGGCGCATTCGGACGCATTGCAGAGCCTTGCTGCATTATGGATTGACTGTGGTGATCGGGACCAATACAACATTCAGTACGGCTCGAGGGCGTTTGTCGACAAGCTTAGCCAGTTGGGCATTGACCATCTTTGGGAAGAATTCAGTGGGACGCACTCTGGAATCGACCACCGATTGGACCTCAGCCTGCCCTTTTTGTCAAATGCCTTGCAGTGAAGGAGCGAACATTTGAGCCGGTTGGTTCTTCAAACGCCTTTCTTTGGAAGGTTCATGGCCGAGCCCATGGATTATGCAAGCGCAGGTGTGGATATCGATCTTGAAGGATCAGCTGTTGCCTCTCTTATCGCATCACTGGGTGGCTCCACACGAAAGCCTGGCACCCCCGGCGCTCCTGTGCACCTGCCGGGTGGATTTGGTGGATTGATTGAGTTTGGCGATTCATTGCTTGCCCTTGCCACCGATGGTGTTGGAAGTAAATTACAAATCGCATCTGCACTCAATCAGTGGGGCGGCGTCGGTATTGACTGCATGGCGATGAATGTCAACGATTTACTCTGTGTTGGAGCAGAACCAATCGCCTTTGTCGATTACGTGGCGGTTCCAAAGCCCGATCCAGAAACCCATGCCGCACTCGGAGCTTCGCTTGCTGAAGCATGTCGCCTCGCACGTGTGACACTGGCAGGAGGCGAAACTGCATCGCTGCCTGGTATTGTCACCGAACTCGACCTCTCTGGAACAGCACTTGGTTATGTTAAGAAAGGCGACACCATCACTGGAGAGCACCTCAGAGCCGGTGATGTCCTGATTGGCCTTCCATCTTCTGGAATTCATTCCAACGGCTATTCTCTGGTGCGCAAAGTTATGTCGCATATCGGTGCTGAGTACACCGATCAGGCCCCGTTTGCTGTCGCTAGCGTTGGACGCACTGTGCTCCGCTTTGAAGGCAGAGACGACCAACCATTCACTTTGGGCGAGGTCTTTCTCAACCCCACGAGAATTTACTGCGACCCTGTTGTGGATTTGCTGCGTGCTTGCGCTACAGATGAAGTCGAGTTCTCAATCAGCGACCTGCACGGCATCTGTCACGTCACTGGAGGAGGGTTGTCGAACCTCTTGCGCTTGCATGACTCCCTTGGATGGCATATTGATTCACCACTTCCCCCTCACCCTGAGTTTGAATGGCTGCAGAACGCTGGTGGAATCGAAACGCGTGAAATGTACAGGACATTCAACATGGGCTGTGGTATGATCATTGCTGTCGATGCGACTCATGCCGAGGCTGTATGCGCTTGGTTAGGACAACGCATGCAAGGCGTTGCTATCATCGGCTCCGTCAATGACACAGGTCACAAAGTGACTCACGCCATCGAAGGTGTCGAGTTCACACACTACTGAGGATTGAACCGTTAAGGCTCAATTTCAGCCAAACGAGTTTCACTCGCTTGTTTCAGGCGTTTCTTCAGCTTCGACAGCAATCTTCTCTCCCGGAGTCGCCTCTTCATCGGTTTCTTCTTCCGACATCATCAAACGAACACCGTTGACGATTGCAACAACTGCTCCGAGGTAAATCATAACGGTGATGTAATCAACGATGTTATCGAAGTTGGTCCAATATCCGAAAGTTTCCTGGTTGGTCACAATCAAGGATTCGAGTGATTCAGCATCACTGTCACTGATTTCACCTGTTGAAACAATCTTGAACACCGGTTGAAGATCTTCAGCGCTAGGCGCTTCATTCATTGCGGTGATTGGCCGGGAATCGAGGTAGAAGTATGATTCCGAAGTTCCAGCGATTGCAGCTTGGCTGACCTGTTCAACGCTCATTGTCACATCGCTACCAAAGTACACTGGAAGAGCACCTGGGACTGCATCGAGGAGCGTGTCGGTGTCCAGCAACTTTGCTTGGATGTTGCGTGTCAGAGGATCGAGTGTTGCTGTGCAAGTATCGATTGGAATGCCCTTGAGCGTGTCAGTACCCGAGCATTCAATGGATGCTGTAGCGTATCCAGCGAGATCGACGGTATTGTCGTCACTGGCAAGGAAGCCACCAATGGTTCCAGCACGTTGTTCTGCTGTAATCAATCCGAAGGTGTTCGCTGCCTTTGCTGGGTCCTTCCATGAGAAGTACGAACTGCCGTCAATAGCAAGGGTTGTTCCCTTGTCACAACTGTCCGATTCACCAGTACAGATAGTGTACGTGGTTCCTGCAGAGTTCTGAATACCTCCAGATCCATAGTATGTCGCGTTGGATTCAAGACTTGTCCAACCAACAGACATGTCCATTGGGTTGCCGCTTGCAAGGAATGCAGACACTGGGTCGTGCCATCCGAGCAACCAGTTGTTGAATTCCTGTGTGAGGTATGGTGAGGTTCCAAAGGAGTCGATAAGGAATCCTGGGACAAAGTCGCCAAAGATGGCACCGAACATGAACGCTCGCATTGCGCCGGCTGTGTTTTCATCAACGCCGTAGAGTGCAGCGATGGTTGCTGTGTTCCATTCCATTGCCGTACCTGGGCCCATGGTTGCAAAGTCAACTGGTGGGGTCATACCGCTCAACTCTCCGTAGAGGAACACGGTTGCACCTATAGTGGTTGTAAGACCAAGTGGCCCATACAGCATGTTGCCTGCTTGAGTCTGATTGATGTCAACTGGAGGTGCGCCCTCGCTTCCTGGCACAAGTGCAGTGCCCCATGCGCCACCCATGTTGAGGGAGTTGGTGAGGTAAGGATCTCCAACTGGGCTCATGCCGCCAAAAGTTTGGTTGACGAATTGTTCAGCGTTCATTGTACCAACACCACCGAGAAGGCCGAGTTGGGCAGAGGATGCAGAGGTTGCCCAAGCACCTGCCCACGTAGCAACTGCTGTGTATTGGTCAAGGCTGAGTGTGAAGGCTGCCATAGCATCGGCTGGTTCCATCACGAGGAAGGTTGCAAGTCCGAAGCCTGTGCCATCAGCGTTGGTGGCGATTAAACCGGTTGGTGAGTCGGTGAGGTGGCCTTCAATCATCAAGGAGATGGTGTTGGCTCCATCGAAATCAACACCCAATAGGTTGTGAAGTCGGTTGGCGATATCCTCTGTGCTGGTAGCGTTGAAGTCAGACCCGCCGCCGTAGCCAGCGAAGCTTGTTCCAATTGCGGCGTAGAGTGACCAGTCGCGAACGAAGGTTTGGGCCATGTCTGGAACCACATCATCGGTTCCATCGCCATCTATATCCATCATCATCAGAGCAACATAGCCGTATGTCGATGCTCGAGCCATCACTGTGGAATTTGATGGATCTGCCATCACGGCGGACAGCATGACTTCTGGTGCACCGAGGCCCATAAAGGCCACAACACCAAGGGGATTTTCAAGAGAGATGTTGAATGCTGGGTCAGCAGGGTGCATTGTATTGGACATAGCTGCATCGAGTGTTCCCTCGGGGAAGTCTGCTGCTGGCAAAGTGTCGCCGTTAGCTCCATTAGCGGCAACGATTCCTTGACCTGTCTCGGATGCCATCCAAGCACCATATGCGCCCATTGCCCAGTTCATTCCCATTGCACCGTCGCATGGAATTGAAACGCCGCCTGCGGCACAGAGGTCAGGAACTGTGGCAACTCCTGCTTGTGTCGTGTTCATGTCTTGGTTAATCATTTGCGCAGCAAATCCGACCTTCGTGAGGTCCATGATGCCGTCCATTGCAGTACCTGTGGCACCAATGACTTGAGGCATGAAACCGATGTTGAGTTGGGTGATTTGGACATCACAAGGAACGACTGTGTCAACCGAGCACGCATAGGAGGTGTTCTCGTGATAGGTGAGTTCGCCAGAGGTGGAATTGTGTTCCATGACATAGCGATCAGAAGTAATGGTATAGGTGACCGGCCCAACTTCGTCATAAATTGGTGTGCCGCCCATCATAACCTCGCCAAGGTTGGTGAGGTTCCATCCATAGAAATCTCGGTCGGTGCTGGAACTTGCCCAGTCAGCTTCGATTTCAGTGCAGTCATCGTTTGAACAAATATCGTCTTTTGGTGCTTCGGCGGTTGCTTCAGCGACGGCATCTGGTACAGCGCCAGTAGCGATTGGCGCAAGTATGGCTACATTCAAAATAAGGAACATGAGACCTGCTCCAAGCATTGCTTTATCCGATTTTAATATCGACATAACTTCGTGTCGTGGGTGTTTTGGGTATAAGCATTGGTGCGTTTTCCAACACCAAGTGTCCCATATTCAACGGTTTTAGGGCAGCCGGGGGCTTTCACAGCGGTGTGGTCTTGAACAAGCAGTTCCACGCACCGCCATGGCCGAGGGCTTTGGAGGTGAGAACGACCCTGCAGGTTGGCCCGGCCATATGTGGCTTGAAGGGCGAACTATCGTCCATATGCAAGACGAACAAGAACGCCCTACGCACATGCCAAGGGGGCCTGCAAAGCGCACCGGACCGGGCTTCCTCAATCCTGCCATGGCACCAGCACGTACACGCAGTGTGATGTTGTTGACAGACGCCCTTGAACATGAGTGGCTGGTCAAATCTGATCGACCTATTCGCGCATTGGATGCTCTGTGTGCCACTGGTGTGCGTATTCGACGTTGGCGAAATGAGATTCCTGCCCCTTTACAACACAGGCTGCGTATCACAGCGAATGATTTGGATGAATTTGCACTTTCATGGGCAGCGCAATCACACAGAATCCATCCCCCATCAGAATATGTTCAACATGAGCCGGAAGATGACCGGCATGGTGAAAAGTCAACTGCTGTGTTCGACAATGGTATTCATTTTCAACGGCTTGATGCACGTATGGCCATGGTTGATGCTGCCTACCAGTGGGTTGATTTGGATCCATTTGGATCCCCGGTACAATTTTTGGATGCAGCCCTTCAAAGCCTCTCAAGGACCGGGGTTCTCGAAGTTACAGCCACAGATACAGCAGCCCTTACAGGATCCTCTCCCTCCAGTCAGGCTCGTCGCTACCAAGCCAAGGGCATGGTGGATGAATACGCTCACGATGATGCGGTGAGGCTTCTGTTAGCCACTGTTGCGACAACAGCAGCAAGGCTTGACAAAGTCGTAACGCCGCTGCTTGCCCTTTTCGATGGCCATCATGTCCGAGTTTCATTGCTCGTACGAACGAGTAAGTCCGAGGCAACTGGGATTGGAAAATCAATCGGATGGAGAGTAAGGGGTGAAGGCGTACCTTACGAATTTGTTCACCACCCCTCGTCTGAGCAATTGGAAAAAGCAAGTGGGCCAATGTGGATTGGGCCAATGTGGCACAAGGAAATTGCAGGAAGAATGACTGAGGAGCGAGCCCTTGAATTGTGCTCTCCGCAAGAAGAAGAAATTCAAAAATTACGAACAGATGGATTGGTGTGGAATGAAGAAGATGTGGATCATTCGGCAAGAGAATTACGTCGCAGTGTCCGCTACATTGCAGATGCCGCAGATTTGATGAGTCGTGAACATTTGTTGCTCAACTTAGACGCACTTCCCCGTTTGGCAGGCGTTGGTGGCGCACCGAAGATGGAGAAATTACTTGCGGCACTGACCGGCCTCGGTTATGCAGCTGCCAGGTACCCAGATCTTGAACCAATGTTGGTCACAGATGCTCCTTTTGAAGATGTAATTGAGGCCGTAAAAAACGCCCGAACCTCAACCGACTGAGGGGTCCATTGAAGGATCATCGAAGACGTCAATTTCTGGCCCTGGGAGCATCGTTCTTGAATTTTCAATCACTTCTTGGACACTTGATTCAATGGTCTGAGCGTTCTCGAGTAATTCTGTCAACGGAATCTCGAGCCCGGTCAATTCCCCAATGGCTTCGACCGCAAGCGCAGCGGCGCGTGCGTCGGGATACAATGGGCTTGCTTCCGCAAGGAGTGCGGTCACATCGATGCCGAGTCGGTCACCTTCACCAAGCAAAAAGCCAGTAATGCCTGCCACAATACCTTGTTGGATGGGTTCAATGCCACAGTTTCGCAACCTCGCTCGCGCTGATTCTGATGAACCGACGCCGAACAACTGGCCTGCGGTCACGTCACCTGAGGCAACGAGCCCGTCAATGATAATCAGTCGATCAAAGCCACCTTTTGTGAACCATTCCAACACTGTCGAAGCAAACATGATGTCCTGCTCGTTCTTGAATTGTATTTCAGAAGTAAACACGCCAATACCATCGCCTTGGTAGACTCGTACGGGGTGTTTTGGCACCTCGTTATGGATGAGGGCTACTGCGGGGAATTCTGCATTAAGCACCGTGCCGAGTTGACGCATTTTCAATGTCTTAATGATGTGAGAAGCAGCGATAACACCAACCATGCCTGCTGTGGTGAACCCTGCAATGGCAACACCGCCAGTGCGTGGATCCGCACCGTCTTGCAGGACAAGTGCATAACCCCTGAACTCATGCTCCATGAAACGGCCTCCGTGCTGTGGGTGACAATGGCCCTATGAAAAGACCTACGATGGGAGTTATTCTTCCCAGACCGCCCAATCTTCCCATCCTTCTTCGCGGTACCACCAAACGCCTTCTTCGTCTTCCCACCATTCTGTGCCGTTTTCATCAACGCTGATGCCGTCATCTTCTTCGGCTTCGTCATGTGATTCTTCGTATTCCTCTTCTTCACCGAGTTGCTCAGTAAGCTCTGCAACTTCCGATTCATCGTAGGATTCTACAGTGTTGTTGTCAAACTCATCAAAGAGGCTTGGCCTTCGTTCTTTCGGACCCTCCACATCGTCGAGGGTCTTACCTTCGCTGTGCAATTCGTCAAGGGATTTGCTGCTCGGTTTTGTTGGCTTCTCAACGACTTCTGGTTCTTCTTCTCCGGTTGAGTCAGCATACCAGTCGTCGTCTTCTTCCTCAGCATTACGAAGCAAAACTACGGCAGCACCTCCACCGATGAGAACGAGGACGCCAAGAATGCCACCAATTACGAGTGGAGTAGAGCTCTTTGTTTCAGTTGGTGTTGTGTCAACTGGTTGTTGTACCTCAGGTTGTTCACCCAGCGTCCATTGCAATTCAGCCTCGGTGCTTGCTGTTGGCGTGGACATGGTGTCGCACTGGTTGGATCCGCTGAGCTCCGAGCATGTGATGTAAACGACGTATTCCACGCCCTGGGCGCCGGGGAACAAGCCGTCAGATGGACCATTACGAACGGGTAGGAATTCAACTTGGGTCGAGTCATCCGCAGAGATGGTGAGGGTCGGTCCGTTACCCGTCAAGGACGACGACTCAAAGGTGACCGGTGGAAGCGTTGTTGGATTCATTTTCCAAGAAAACCCTACAAACACATCAAACGGATTCGGATTGGTAATGGTGCACATGATCGCTTCATCCGTCCCATTGTCCTCCCAAGCGTAGGTTGCAGTACCGCAGTTGATGAGGGCTGGAAGGGTTGTGTCTGGGAAGGTCGGCTCTGTCGGTTCCGTGTCGTTTGTCGTCTCATTAGCATCTGTTTCATTGGTTGGCTCATCTGGGCCACCGATGAAGGTGAATGAGATTGGGTTCAATGACGGTTGAATCCAAGATTTGGTCGAATCTGATGTCAAGAAGAGCGTGTCTGTAGCATTCGCAGTTCCAGTGAGAACAAGTTCCCCTCCTTTCACCTCAATCACGCCGGTGCTCGTTGTGTTTCCGTCTGCATCTCGTTGTTCCCAGGTGTAAGCAAGACCTTCAAGGTAGGTGTTTTGGGTCGGCAATTCTGCTGTCAAGGTCACTTCAAGGCTGAACACGCCTGCATCATCGAGTTCGAGGACTGTTTGCTCAACCATGACATCAGCACGAAGCAGTCCCAATCCCTGAATGGAACGATTCGCTGGGCCCACAGGTTGCATGGTTAGAGAACCATTCGTGCCAAGGTAATCTATGGTCATCGTGGCCGTATCAAAGAAGGTGGTGAACGGACCTCCAAGCTCAGTCAAATCCTCTACTGCGATGGCTTGCCACACACCTGATGCGTCAGTTGAGCCTGAGAGTTCAACGTCGACGCCCATGGCTTCTATGGTCAGGTAGAGGAGTTCATCCGCCAATGGAACGCCATCCGAAGTCAGAGTAATGTTGAGATGAATAGAATCAAGAGCGCTGATGCCAAATTGATCTTGGTCAAAGCCACCGGATGTTGAGAGGTCGTATTCAATGTGTGCAGTGCGTTGAGAGTTGTTCAGCGAAACCACAGGCCCTAAGGTGCTGAATGCTGAAGTCGAGTTGCCATAACCGTCGAAGGCGACAACAGCTGCGTAATATTCGATTCCGTCGATGGTCGTGATGCTTTCGTCGGCTGTAGAAAGCGACATGGTTGGATTTTCCGTGGTATGGACTACGGTTGCAATCGGCTGAAGATCGCTGAGGTCTTGGATGGATTGAGTCTCTAGATAGACGCGGTATTCAACAGCACCGTCAATGGAAATATCCCACATGAAATCAAGTGACCCTCCTTCATCACTTGGTGTATCAACAACAGTGAAACCGGCCACTGCCGCAGGTGGTGCAGGGAAAGGCACTGTGACGGTTAACGGAGCAGACATGTTACTGGTTACACCGTAGGCATGGAGCGAACGTACGCCATACACATAGGTCATTCCGTGTTCCACATCACCATCAACCGACATGTTTGCCGCTGGATTTGTGTAGGGTGATGTCAGGTCAAATGGCGCCCCGGGTGTAGTACGGAACACTTCGAATCCAATCAGATCGTCACCAAAATCGAGGATGTCTTGCCATTCGATTTGGACGCGGTCAGAGGTCAGTTCGGTCAACGTCACGACAGGTGTTGGTGGGAGGGAGAGGTTTGGTGCGCCCGGCGAGTATTGGGCGATGAGTCCTGAAAGAGTGAATGTTCCAGACATTGTTGCGTTCACTGGGAGTGAAACTACAAAGTTTCCAACTCCGGCAGTTTGTTGTTGGTTGATGATGTTGGTGAGGTTGCCTGCTGAAAATGGATTATTCTCCACGATAAAATCGATGTCATAGGCTATGTCCATGTTGGCGAGATCGAATGTGCCGTTGGTGGTACTTGTGAAATCAAAGTTGGTGGTCGACATGCGAACGCCAAAACCGTCTTCAATATACGGTAATGCGTTCATGAGTGGTGCCAACATCGAAGTCATGTTCCCCATCGGATCTTCGATTGAGAGTGGATCCATGGAGAACTGGGCGCTTCCAGAATACCCTGATGCGCTCAAATCCGTTTGACCGTCGAGATTGACGTCCATGCCGATGGTAGTGTAGGGTCCAATGAACAAGCCATACGTTCCATTGCCTGCTGCTACGATGTGTTCGAGAACTCCGTCCCCGTCCATGTCGACGCCATCTGCATCGATTGGCGAATCCCATGGCTTGAGAGCATCGGATTGTGCTCCAATTGAAGTCGAATTCATATCAAAGACTGAGAGGTTTCCGCATACCCCAGTGGCTTGGTTACAATCGCCCGTAGACCTTGGGACAACCAACGATGTTACCCCGTCGCCATCATGGTCAAAAAATGAAGCATTATTGAGGGCGCTCGCAGAAGCAAGTTCAGTCGTCGATAGGACATACGTAGTGTTCCATTGCGAGCCGGTATTCAATGCAATCGTGTACCCTATGGCATTCGTACCGATGAAATCGATATCGCCATCGTTATCGATGTCTCCTGCGATGGGTTTTGATGACATGCCGTCGAAATGTGTTGGATTATCTGAAATGCCGGAGCCTGCGGTCCATTCAAGTGGTGTACTGTGGCCATAGAAATCAGTTACAACGGCGCTGTAGGTACTCCGATTCGTATCAAAGTAGCCTGCTGTGAGATAAAGAAGGCTCGTTGGGGTCGCAGTGTTATTGATTTCAACCGTATAGGTTTGGTTCGCACCAAAAGATCCTACCTTGGCGTTGAAGGCTCGTAGCGAAAAGATCCCGCCCGAGTGTATGGAGATAAGATCGGCTTTCCCGTCTTGGTTGAAATCGCCTGCGCTTGCCTCGATGCTGTTTGAGTTTAATGCAACGAGTTGAGCTGCCCCCAAAGATGCTGTTGTTGAGTTTGTAAGGTGGACGCACGCATTTGAAGAGGTGTAATCAAAACTCACCACGTCATCCATGCCGTCGCCATTGAAGTCTGCCACAGAAAGTTCGGTTGCACCTGCACATGTGGCCACCCAAGACGACATGTTGAGTCCTGTGCTTGCGTTCCAATCAATAGTTGAAATCGCTGAATTGAATCCTGTGACGCTCTTTGAAAGGACGGCGATTTCTGGCAAACTATCATTGTCAATGTCCCCCGAAGCAGATGTCTCAACGACTCCGGTTGGAACAAGTCCTCCGGCCACAGCAGAAGTGAAGTTTACATCCAAATCAACGGATCCAATGGATGCTCCATGCGGTATGTGAATCATTGATGAAGAGACATAGCCCGTAGAGTACACGGAATCAACAGTGCTCCCTGTGATGAAGGATTGTTGATGGCCGAGATGGCCGTAGCCTGTGCCTTCAAATGCCCATTCCTTGACACCATCTTGTCCAATGTCGATGTAGACTTGTCCCGGCGTGGGGACCTCGTCCTTGGCATTGACAACAAAGGAGGCCGAATCAAAGGTCACATTTCGAGGAACTTCGATGCCCAAGCTGGTGTCGACTGTGCCTGCAATCAAGGAGACCGACACTTGCGCTTGGCCGTTGGAGAAGGTATTGACGGTACCGCCCGTGGGGTTTGCTGCCACCGGCATCATGGCCATGGTTTGGAAAAGAAGAAGAAGAACGAGAAGAAATGGGCCTGTGCGGCGAGCGTCGTCCATAGAGTCCATGTGTCAGGTCTGGATGGCTGTCCTTCAAGTTCCTTACGGAGAAGCAAGGTTGGTTTAGCGAAAATAGGCACGGATTCTTTGAAATCAGCCTCATTTTCATGTTGACCTCAATTCTAAAGGGTTATACGAGTCAGGGAAGAACTAACAATTGAGGGGAACTGATTGGAAGCAGCCACGAAAATCTACGTCACCGCGGGTGACATCGAAATTGATCTTGAAGGAGCAACAATGGAGGTGGAAGAACAACTGATTCTTCACCGCCATGACGACACATGGACGATTATGCTAGCCAGGCTAGCACAAGCACGAAGCGATGCATTGGAGGCGGCGGTCTCCGCAGCGAAAGAAAGGGGCCTTCCAGAACGAGGGTCGGCATTTCGAGTGCTACTCAATACCTGCTCGCTTGAGCGAAAACCAGATCAAGTGCTGGGTGCAATTCACTACCTACGCAGCGTCGAAAACGTCAACGACAGCCCGCCAAGGGTCATCAACCAACTGTTCGAAGACGCTAAGATTGACCCGCCAGGTAATCTCTCACTTTACTTGAATCGACTCAGGGAGCGAAACTTCCTAATGATTCCTCCCGGTAAAGAAGACAAGAACCGTTTTGCCCACCTGACTGATGAAGGAAGGGCACACCTTGACAAACGGTCCACTGCCTGAGGCTAGAACATGGTAATGTCTGGGGGGGGCAACGACGACCCCCGCGAGTCAACCGGTGAAGTCGAAGCAGTCGTCCTCGATTGGTCCTTTCAAAACCATGCGAAAGAAGTCCTGAGGAAAGGACGCCACGCAGGCTCAAACTTCCGAAGGGGGATCCTTGACGGTGCTGATTTGACAGAAGGAGATTTTTCAAACTGCGATTTTCGCAAGGCATCGATGTATGAAACGGATTTGATGAAGTCAGCCTTTGATGGAGCCGACTTTAGAGGCGCAGACTTGCGAAAGGCTCGACTTAACCTGTCCAACTTCAGAAATTGTCAATTTGCTGGTGCTGATTTGAGAGGCATTCGCGGAAAGTATGCCATTTGGCAAGGCAGCGATTGGTGGAATGCAATCCTGGATGAAGGATTGGAAAAAGCGCTTGCTAAGAAATGGCCACGCCCATCTGATGAATGAATCTCATTCCTGCTCGTCGAGGGTCAAGACCACCGTAGGATTCGGATACAACGCAAGACGGGCTCTTGCGTTCAGTAAAGGAAGCGCTGCAAGGCCAATGCATGTGAACATGCACACGCCGCAGAAGTAGGTCAAAATCTGGTAGGTGAGCAGCAGTGGGCCGGTGAGATTGGCCGCTGCAGCCCCGCCCAATAGCCAACTCCCAACAACACCCGAAACGAGACCTATGCTTGCCCCTCCCACATTGAGCCATGCTCCAACCGGTTTCAATTGGAACAGAAGTACGGAACCGACAAGCATCATCAAGACACCGAGGCCGAGACCTGCTGCTCTCAAGGCATAACCTCCGCTTTCACGGGCGGCGTCATGGAATTCTTGGTACTGTTCCAGTGTGATATCGTCTTCATCTGCTGCCTGACTGTTTGGAGTTTCAAGAAGGGTCAAAATCTCCTCGTCCGAGAGGTCTTCAGCGCTGTGCAACTGGTAGTCGCCATAGGCTTGGAAGGCCAGCAAAAGTGCTCCAAGAAACACGATAATTGCTACTGATTTTGGACCCTTCTTGTCTGGACGTACAGCGAACATATCGACTGGTGAATCCGGTACCGCTGCTTCGTCGTCCATTCGCATCGAAAATCCAAGATCGAGATCACTCATTGCTCAACCTCCATCAAATGATTGAGCAGGCCCTGGCGAAGGTCATCAGGGACGGGTTGAGATTCAAGTGTATCCATGTCAACGCACACAGTGACTTGGCTGCTGACCCACAACAAAGTCTCATCTTGATTGTAAAGACGGTAATTCCATGTGACCGAGGAGGTGCCCACACGCTCGATTGCTATGGTTGCGTGGATAATGTCACCATACCTTAGCGGTGCGATAAAATCTGTTTCGACGTGAACCACTGGAAATCCAATCTTCCGGTTGTTGATCATTTCGGGATACGACACGCCGCACATTGGCTCCCATGCCTCTTCGAAAAAACGGTGGGCTAAGTCAAAGATACGAGGATAGTAGGCAATGTTTGCGCCATCCAACATTGGGTAATCGACCCTTCGGGACAGTTCAACCGCCATGGCACTGCCAAGAGGGGAGGCGTGAAGAAGCCTTGCTTATGGCAATAATTATTCGGGCCAAAAAGCAACCCGTTGCGCTTATATCCAAGCGGTCGGTGGACCGAACACCAAGGCCCTATAGTGTAGCTTGGATATCACGCCGGCTTGCGGAGCCAGCAACCCGTGTTCGAATCGCGGTGGGGCCGCTCTTTGACCCAAGTGCGAATGCCTTAGGCCCAAGCCTGCTAGAGGAGGGCGCTCCTGCGTGAGTTACGCATTTGTTACCAAGGGTATTTTACAAATCGAATAGGACAGCCATTCATGCGCGCATGGCTCGTAATTGCTGTATTGCTCTCCGTCATGGCATCGCCAGTGTTTCTTCAGCCACCCGTGCTCGAAGAGTCTGGTGATGATGTACGGCATTCAAGTTCAATTCAAGCAACAATTTCTCCAAGTTCTGGCTGGACGAGTGGCGGTCAAGAAATCACCATCACTGGAACTGGCTTCTCGGACCTCGCCTTCTCCAACATCACAGACGATGGAATTAACCATCAATGGGCGGAGACGACCATGGATTATTCTGATCAAGCCGGCCGATGGAATGCCGTTGCCGTCGATTCAAATGGCCACATCCACGTCGTACAAATTAAGGATGAAAGTTACCAAATCCGCCACAGTGTCAATGACGGAACCGGTTGGATTTCGAATGGTATCAACACTTGTGGTGCCACATATTGTTGGGATATTCACATGGTCATTGATGACAATGACCACATACACTTGGCCTACACAACATACACCAGCTGGGATGAAACGCTGGTCTACATGAACTACGATGGAACGACATGGACGGATACTGTAGTCTCAAACTCCGCTCATTTTGGGCCAATCGGTATCGCAGTTGACTCGAACAACCATCCGCACATCTCCTATGCTCTCGACGGCTCAGATCAATGCGGTGTTGGACTTCGCATTTCCTCGTATGATGGATCGAGTTGGTCGTACACGAACATTGACCAGGGATCCAACCGTGGTTGTGAGTCTGCCATTGTCATTGATGAAAGCGATCATATGTACATCGCCTATCAAGACAGAAGCTCCTCGAAATTGAAAATCGCAACAGACAAAAGTGGTTCTTGGGACTCCTATTTGGTTGATACAGGAACATCCCCGAGCAATTTGTATCCAGGGTACATGACATCGATGGCCGTGGACCAACAAGGACAATTTCACATCGCTCACTTCGATGAGAAAGAAGACGATTTACGATACTCAACAGGTGCCCCCAATAGCCAATGGACAACCACCATTGTTGAATCATCTGGACATACTGGTCGGGAACCTTCAATCGCAGTTGATGCTGCAGACCAACCTCATATCGTCTACCATACCTGGTCCGGACAGAATCTAAAATACGCAACACTCGACTCGACGACTTCCAATTGGACCGTAACCACAATGGTGAGTGGTGCCGATGTTGGGGAGGGAAACTCTATTTTTATCGATGAAAGCGGGGTTATGCATGTTCCCTTTAATGACGATACAAGTGATGTCCTCAAGTATGCTACAAAATCGACAGGCTTGATTCGAACTATGGAAATTACCGTTCAATTTGGGCAATACGGCTCGGTAACTGGAACAGTTGTCGATGATTCAACAATTACAGTAACGACGCCATTATCTGGTTTGACTCCCGATACGATCGACATTACTCTTTGGGATAAAGATGGTAATTCACAGATTCTATCTTCTTCTTTTGAGTTCATTTCACAAGAGGACCTTGACAATGATGGCGTGCTGAATGATGACGATGATTGTCCAAATGATGCAGGTACTTCGACAGAAGATTTGACCGGTTGCCCAGATGATGATGGCGATGGCTACAGTAATTCTGGCGATGCTTTTCCAAGTGATGGAGCAGAATGGGCGGACAGTGACGGCGATAGCGTCGGTGATAACGCTGATGAATTTCCATCAAATCCCTTTGAACAGGTTGATTCAGATGGCGATGGGGTTGGCGATAATGGTGATGCTTTTCCCAATGACGCAAATGAGACAACAGATTCAGATGGCGACGGGGTTGGCGACAACAGCGATGTCTTTCCAATGAATGCTTTTGAAACACTCGACTCGGACGGTGATGGCGTTGGCGATAACTCAGATCACTTCCCCAACGATCCGAGCGAATCGGCGGATTCAGATGGCGATGGGGTTGGCGATAATTCAGATGCATTCCCAGACGATGCCACACAAACCATGGACACGGATGGCGACGGGGTTGGCGATTTAAACGACTTGTGCTCGGCAACCCTAGACAACCAAACCGTTGATGCCAACGGGTGTTCGCAAGTACAACTGGATGCTGATGGCGATGGATATGAAGATGCAGTGGATGACTTCCCACTGGATGCAACCCAGTGGCTTGACAGCGATGGCGATGGATATGGGGATAATTGGGCCGACACTTCATGGAATGCGAGTCGAATGTCAGAATGGACTGGAGTGTTCATTGCCAATGCAACTCAGCCAGATTATTGCCCTGATGTGTTAGGAAATTCGACCGCCGATGCCTACTTTGGATGCTTAGATCAAGATGGTAATGGTATTGCTGATGTGTTTGAACAGGACGATTCAAACGAAACCAATGAGACAAACCAAACCACGCCCCCAGTTGCCCCAGTAGATTCAGATGGTGATGGCGTACCAGATGGCGAGGACAATTGTCCTGGAACTGCACAAGGTACACTTGTCGATGAAAATGGTTGCGAGCAGAATGAAGCCGATGAAGAAGATTCGAATTCAGCCTTTGAGTCCTTCTTTTCTGGTGACGGTGGTGCGGTCACCACAACTGTAGGAATCGGTGCCATCCTCGTTGCGCTATTTACGCTGCTCCAAACCAATGCAGTTGCAGCAATACTGCCCGATACATTCCGCTGGGTTCAGGTGTTGCGCAAGAACTCTAAACTAACAAAAGAAGAACAAAATGAATTGACTTATCTTCAATCATTGGTACAAGCCTATCACGCCAATCCAGAGGAGTTAGCCGAAGAATTGATCAATTTGAAAGGCGACATTACAGCACGATTTACCAACAATCAAATCAAGAAAGAGACCCGTGAAAAGTTGTTAATCTTGATCAGGGAACTTCAATCCTCTACGCCGAACGAATTGTATCAGATTGCTCACAACGAGGCTTATTTTGGCCTATCTGAGGTCATTGATACCGAAGACCGGTCCAAACTCCTCGACGAAAAAATAGCTATGTCGCCAAGTTCTGACGACCTTCAGCTTTCGATTGCCCCTTCATTCCATTCATTAGGGGAATTGGATGACAAAGGAACATATTGGATTGAATGGCCAACGAATTCTGGAATCTGGTATTACAGGTATGCTCCCGAACAGGATTGGACCAAGTTCGAGGGATGATTTTTGCAGGTGGGCATGAACAAACGCCCTTCGGATTAAATCCGCCATTCGTGGCATGGCCAACCTTCCTCATCTGCAAGACGGCGGAGTGGACCTTCCGCGTTGATAGCGACTGGATGGCCCGTGATTCGCATAAACCAAGAATCTGCATGCGTATTGCCATAGCCATAGCACGCTGCTAAGTCATGTCCGTGTTCCAATGCATCCGCTTGAACCACAGGGACCTTGCCCTTTCTTCGTGGCACAGACCAGCCACGTTCGGATCCACTAAGGACACCTTCGCGTACTGCTGGGCCACAGCCATAGACCGTGTCCATGCCGAGGACTTCACCCATTGCTTCAGCCATAGGAGCGATCGTCGCCGTGACAAGAACGAGTCGGTGGCCTTGCTCACGATGCCAATCGAGTTTGGCCTTTGCTTCGTCGGTCACCCGTTGCGCTAATTTTTCCTTGGCCAGTCGTTGGGAGTATGATTCGAGAACCTTCCACGAAGCAAATGAGAAATGCCCGCGATTTCTTGCTGCATCATACACTGCTCGACCCCTCAGCAAATTGCCAACAAAGCCCAAGGTCCAACTGACTGCACCAACTGGAATTCTCCATGGCCGACGTTTTCCAAGTTCAGCAGCAAGGGTCTTCTCGCTTGAGGCATCCAACAGTGTGCCATCTAAGTCGAAGTACGCTGCGGCCGAGCCTGCCATAACAAAGCGTGACCGCCCACTGTACATGAGCGCGACCCCAGTTTAGAGAGCAGATTCACTGTTTTGTCGGCGCCTCTTGGCAGCCAAGTTCACCATAGACCCGACGACCTGCCCGGTGATCCTGCCACCATTCCAAGCGGTCTGCAAGATGACGGGGGATGAAGAAACCAACTTTTCGCGGTGTGAGTCCGTGATTGCGCATGGACTTGTCATTGGACAAGCAGGCTACAATCGATTGGGCTGAGCATCCAGGGTTTGCTCCGACAAAGCGTAAAATCTCAATTTTCAGGCGTTCAAATCGTGCTCGCTTTTGGGAACCTTTTCCCTCTCGACGTGGTGGCATAGCTGGAAAATCGAATTGAACCAATATCAAAGAAACGGTGGTAGTCCCACTGCGGAAAACAGCGAAATTTCACTCAAATATCACTTTTTGAGTGGTTTTCCAGTTCGCAGTGGCCAGCTTTTTTGCTTTTCCATCGGCGATGATAGGATGAATTGTGTTGAGTTCGCCATGCATACCACGAACATGAAACTTCACTCGTAATTCTGCAGCTTCGTCTCGAACCACTGCTTCCATTTGATCGTCATCCAAATCGATGGTTGCAAGGGTTGAGCCATCGCTAATGCTTGAGATTTTGAACGTGTTTCCAGCGACTGAAAGCGAGGGTCTGAAGTCCATATCATTCGGGTGATGCATCCACACCGACACGTCTAACGACAACGAATCTCGGATGTTGACTCGACTGATTTCGACAGTATCAACCATGGCAATCAACTCATGCGAAGGGTTGGTGATTGATACGCCTTTCCATTGGTCAATGTGGTCACTCGTAGGCGATTTCGACCAGTTGTGGCACGTGGACCTTGACAATGATGGTCAATGACCAATCGTTTCCAGGGTCTGGATCTGGTGCGCCCTCAAACAATGGGTCTGGGTCTGCTTGCTGGGCAACGACGGACCAGACCCATTCGCCTTGGCCTGAACGTTCATTTGGATTGGAGAGCAGGAAGGTCATAAGCGCCTCTTCAGAATCTGATTCAAAGATACCATCTTCGCCAAATCCGTTCAATCCTTCACCGGCTACAGTGGCTGTTGCAGATTCATTTGAGGTGAGGTTCTCCCCAGCAGTTTGGTCTGAGCGTTTGAAATTGTCATCAACAATAAACAGGTTGAGTGTGAAGTTATCCTGGGGTGCGAGCAGGTCTTGGTCAAGTGTGAGAACACCTTCAAAATCAAGCACTCTTCCTTCACTACCCGGCGTAATGTTGCCTTGCCATTCTTCTCCCTGAGCAAGGTATTCATCCCAACTGTATTCCAATTCCATTGTTTTCCAAGTCACTTCGTACTTTCTGGTCATCACTTCAAGCATGAACACTTCTTGTGCAGTTGCGCCGTTTCCATCGTCCAAAAACAGACTTCCGGTGATCGAACCAGATTTATTTGTTGGAACGAGAACGGTGTCGGTTGTAGCGTCGACATCATTTCGCGGATCGCCGTCCTTGTCGCTGTCCTCACTCCAGTCCAAATCCCATTGAAAAATCAGGTCCTTGCCTTCAGGATCATAGCTTCCACTTGCGTCGAGCAAGGCCGAATCACCTGAGCGAATTGACTCGGGGACGGTCAAATTGAGTTGTGGGGCGCCGTTGACAACAACCACAGTCGTGATGTCATCAGTGCCACCTTGATCGTTCGTAATCGTCAGTTGGGCAGTAAAGATGCCAAAGGTCGAATATGTATGAGAGGTGAACCCGGAAACTGTTTCGGATCGTAGACCATCGCCAAAGTCCCATTCATAGCTTGTAATGACGCCTTCGACGGCTTCAGAATCGCGAGCATCGAAGGTCACGGTTTCACCTTCTTGAATTTGCAAAGGGTACACATTCATTGAAGCGCGTGGATCAACGGTCGTGTCCAGTACGCCTGTGCATCCTGCAAGAGACGTGGTCACCATGACAAGTGCGGCAAGCCACACAAGACCGACTCTACGCACCCCTCGTGTACTCGACATATTTGAGAGGAATCGCTTGCCCTTTCTAACGCTTCGGGGTTAAATGCATTACAGAACCCTGTTCAGAAACAATTTCTTTTGCTCCGATTTTTGGTGTGAAAGAGCATGAGAAAAAAATCCGATTTGAGGGGGATTGCATTGCCTCTCCACGGTGATGTTGAAAGAGGGACAGCGTTATCGAGGGAATATGGCCCCCGACGTCTTTGACGGTGAGCGAGTGCTCGCCTTCGACTTAGAGACGACTGGCGTGTCAACACAATACGATCGAGTGGTGCAACTCGCGCTGATTGGAGCGGATCAAAGTGGGAATGAAATTCATTACGAGCAATTGGTCAATCCACGCAGACCGATTCCTGCTGGAGCCAGCCGAGTCCACGGTATTTACGACCATGATGTTCGTACAAAAGGCGACTTCTCGACGGTTGCTGATGCTGTTGCAGAATTGGTCGAAGGAGCGGTTATTGTCGGGCATAATGTACGGAAATTCGACATGGCCATGCTTGAAAGTGAATACTTGAGGTTAGGAAAAAGATGCCCGAAACCAAAAGCTATCATGGACACATACGAACTCGTGAGGCGTTTGAAAATAGGACGGCCTCATGGATTAGGAGCGCAATGCACACGTCACGGAATTACCCTGAAGGATGCTCACACCGCGGCTGCTGATGCAGCAGCATCGTTGCTGTTGTTCTGGCGGCTTTCCGTTGACCATGCTCCTTCATTTCGAAAATCAATCGAAGAAATTGAACGTTGGGCAGTCCATGGGAATGTTGCCTCGGAATCAACCGATCTCGGCCGAGGTTTAGCAGACCTCGAACCCGTTGATGCTCTCGGGAAAATCCGTATCGATGATGGCCACATGGTGCTCGCCTTTGGCCGTCACAAAGGCCGACATCTGAGCGAAGTCCAATTTGAAGACCCCCGCTACATTCAATGGTTGCTCTCTCCGAAAGGCATTGAAGACGAGAGTGCTCGAGAACAGGTGAAGGTGTACCTTGACCAAGTTGGAGCACTCTGAGAAAACTGGGAAGGTTTTTTGTTCAGACGCGAACATGTAACCCCGTGATATGGGAACAGGTTGAGGGGGCTGAATCAAGTCCAGATGGTGCTGAGTTCTTTTGGGATCGTATCGATATCAATGTGCCAACTAAGGAATTTCGATTGATTAATTGCCAATCATGCTCTCAGAGCTTACGAGTCCCTACCACGTATGATGGCTCGATTTCGTGCCCTAAGTGCCTAGTCAAGTTTTCAACAGAGAATGCAGTACCAAAAGAGAAGAAAAAGACGGGTTTGTTTGTAGGGGCAATTGAGTTCCTAATGTTCGAGGCTCTCACATGGCTTCTTGTCTTGCCTATTGTCATCGTACTTTCCTTAGTAATTTGAGGCTCATTTGTGGTGCTCAACACCATCCGGCATCGGAGCCCATGGGAGTACGTCGCACCAGTGCCCAACACGCCAAACGCGATTTTGCGTCATGACTGATCCAAGGAACAATGCACCTTGATGGCCACCAGCAAGAGTTTCCTGGAGCGCTTCTTTACCGCGATCTGTGAACTTGGCAGACTGTTGAACTCCAGTTGGAACGGCTCGACCTTCTGCATTGAGCGGCTCACATAATTCGAGAACTGCTGCGCCGGAAGACGGATCAAACTCATGCAGAAGCACAACGGCATCTGAAAAGTCGCTTTTGTGTAACGTCCCATTCTCATGCCGCCATTGCCACCAGTGAGGGCACCATGCTTTCCAATCACAGAAACCTCCGCATGAATCATCACCAACGGTCGCCTCCATCGGGAGTGGGGTTGGTACGGTGGCCTGCCATGCTGCATAAGCGTCTTCAAGGACGTTCTCGCCCATTGCCGCCCATTTTGAGGCGTCGTGCGTGTACCAGCCCTCGGTACGCACTGGTGGTGCTTCAGGATTGTTGGCCAGTAAAATATCCCGATACATTCTGAGTTGTCGATTGACGTCGACTTTGAGTTCTCCTTCAGGCACCCTCCCGGTTTTGAGATCGGCAACAAGCCACCCCTTTGGCTGACCATCGTCGCCTAGATCTGCCATAAGCAGATCTAAACGGCCCATAAGCCGCCCATCTGAAGTCTTAAGTTCGCCTTCAATGGCAATCGCTGTTGACTGAATTCGTTTCCACAAGGCGACGGTAATTCTGCTGTGATCAAGTCCCCGTACCCCCACATGGTCGAGGAGCATGATGATGCCACCGCGTTGATGTTGGGTGGCATCCTTCCACTTTTCTTCCTTCCACTTCGGTCGACGGGGCGTGGCCATGAAGACTGCTTTTTCTTCCTCCCAACGTTGCTTGAGCAGGCGTTCGCCCTCCGCAGTAATCCATCCACTTTCGGCATCCTCTTTCCCACTGAGGTCGAGGTGAAGCAAATCCTCAATCGAAGCGTGGACTGCAGTACCTATCGATGCTGCCATACCAGCTTTTCTTGGAAGACCTTGGCGACTGAGCCAATACATTCGGGGGCAGGTCTCATACCTGTTCCAAGCAGATGGTGAGAGCATGTGTGGTCGTGCACCTTCGGCCATGGATTGTGCTTCGCCTCAACGAACATGAAGCCACCGGCTTCATCCAATGGAGGGAAAGTGTTGATACAGAAGGGGTAGTGTGTAGCAGCATGGAAGGTCCTAAGGTCCGCATTACGAAAGACGTCAACACAGAAAATGCCCTTGTTGTGGCATGTTTCCCAAGCATTGGTATGGTCTCAAGCGTTGTTGCGCACTTTCTCATCGACCATCTTGAGCTTGAATTCGTCGGCGCAGTGGTTGACAACAGGTTGCCAGTCATCACGTTGGTCAACGATGGTGAGCCGCTTCCAGTGATTAGGGCCTATGCTGGAAAGCCCCAATGCACAATTGAAGGCTGCGACCAACTCATCCTGCTGATGAGTGAGCTTGTCATTCCAGAACCGCTGATCAACGAAATCGTGTGGGCTATGTTCGAATGGTCAAAAGAAAACAACATCGTTGCAGGTGTTGTCATTGATGCCTTTGCCAAAGAGGGCATGAAAGGAAGTTTGAACGGATCGGAACCGTCAATCGAATATGAAGACACAGAAGGTGTTGACGTGGTCGGTATCGGTGCGAATCAGAAAGTCCGAGAGATGCTCAAAGAACTCGACATTCCATTGTTGAATCAAGGCGTTATCAAAGGCATCAACGCCGCTATCCTGAGTGAGGCGCGGCGCCGTGGCCTTGACCTCATGTCAATCATGGTTGAAGCGGATCCACGTTTCCCTGATGCACGCGCAGCGGCAACACTCATCGAGCGATTAAACGCTTATCTCCCAGCCATTGATTTACCCCATCAGCCCCTTATTGAAGAAGCGGAATTCCTTGAGGCTCAGATCAAGTCAATGATGGACGGTGCGGCTTTACCAGAACCGGCACAAGACAATTCGATGTACGGTTAAGCGCTTGAACGTAGGCCAATCACCGAGCATGTAAGTCCGACCACAAGAAGGATAGCGCTCAATGCGGTAGGCATTAGCAAGACCTCATTGTAAGGAAGGTTGAGCCAATCAAGCAAGGATTCGCCACGGGAAAACGTACCTCCTGCAGAAGCAGTCAGGAGCATAAGTCCAGTCGCACCGATGCCTGAGATGCCCTGCACAATTCTGGTTCGTTGATTGTCCCAGATCGACGACCCGTTTCGCCAGCGAGCAAGAAGAACGCCAGAAGCCAAGCCAAGACCGCTCAACGAGAGGAGCATTTTGTTGGCAAGCACGGGGCTGCTCATGTCCCCGGTAGGTGCCGAAGCTAGTCCTGTCCAAATAGCAAAGGGTGTAGCAAGAAGGCCAAACAGCATCGCTGAATGGGCTACTGCGTCACTTGACCGCAGTTTTTCTGCCATGGTTGATTTCAGTGTTGGTGCCACAAGGCAGATGGAAAATGCGACCCCCGCAAGTGCAAAAGCCCCGACGACAAGTTCTGTAGCCACAACGTGAAGGGTGCTTGATGAGATCATTGTCCCTCGCCCCCATACGTGCCTGCAAGGTACTCATGGCCGTACCATTCCCATTGTTCTTCGGTCCATCCTGGTGGAAGGCCGTCTTCGGGCAACGGCGCAACTGATTGCGGTGTTTGCTCCGAGGCTTGATCGGACTCAGTGGATTCAACCGTGGAAGTTTCATCATAGATTTTCATCCCTTCATCCGGGTGTGTGGATTGCTTTTGAAGCAACAAAACAGCCCCAAAGAGCAGCAATCCCATAGCAAATCCTTGGAGATATATTGGCATTTCACTAACCGTTTCTGGAGTGATTTGCGAGCCCAATACGAACCAAGGGGTGGTCTGGGATGGGCCTTCCCCAGACAAGATGGCTCGCCATTCAATGATAGAAGGAGTAAGTGTTGCAGGGAGGGTGAATTGCCAATAATCAGGCGCTGTTGAATTCACAACGGCTTGCATGACCGCCCCGTCTTCGGTTCGCCATTCAATCTCGACAGCATCGGCATAGGTTGTGTGAACGATCATCGATAGGTCATCACCGACCTCTCGTGTCGTGACTGGGGTGAAATCTTCGTGAAGGCGAGCAAGATTTTCGGGGACAGGATCAATCGAGACGTCAAACCCTTGAGAGACACCAAAGAAGGGTCGGCCTTCTGATGGGCCGCTTGAATCGCCGTGATGGACAGAGGCATACAACGTCTTGGTCCCAACATCGTCTGCTCTCAGCACCCATGTTTGCTCAATCGTGGCCTGATTGCTGGTGGTTGGCATCTCGACATAGTTTCCTGAACCACCTTGTCCGTCAGAAAGAATTTCCCAGCCATCGTCCAATGGTGTATCGCCGTTGGCATTGGTACTGGAGAGTAAGAAGATCCCAATCAGATGTTCGTCATGAGCGGCGTTCACGCCGCCAATTTCAACAGTGACTTCAGTAGGTTGTCCAACCCACACATATTCTGGAAATTCGATGGATAAAGTCAGCAAGGACGAGGCGTTTTGTGATGCATCGCCGTGACAAGCACCACCACATTGCATGTCGCGTAGCCCGTCGCCATTTCCACCGGGTTCAGCTGCGGAGAAGGTGGTTGATAGGATTAAAACAAAAAGAAGCACGAGCACTTTAACGCGCTTAGCAATCAAATTAATCCCTCCTTTCCATGAACACAAACACAAGCGAGCCTATGCCGACAAGCAACAGGATGATGCCGATGATTGAAGCACTTATTGGGGCGCCAGAAGATACTTCTTCAATCGTCGCAGGAACCTGTGCTGTGACCGAGGACGTCGCCCCATCCTGCAGCGCAGTGCCGTCAATCACCGGGCGGACCGTGTACACGGTTTCACCTGACGTCAACGGAACATCTGCAAATCTCAGTTCCTCAACTTCTACCAAGATAACCCCATTCCGCTCGATGGAAAAATTCGCATTTGGCCCGTCATAGGCCCATTCTAAAACAACGGTTTGACCATCTATTGACGCTTCGAGAGTCTCGATCGTTGGGCCTTGAACTGGTGTGACAAAGAGGTTGGCTGAAGCTTCATCGCCCGAATCATCGGCCACCGTGAGGTTGACCGTAGTGCTTGCAACTGGTTGGAAAGTGAACTTCGCGCCGGTTGCCTCACCACTTCCTCCATCGGCATCAGTCCATGTCCATGAATACACTAAAATTCGTCCGTCAAGGTCTGTCGATTCGCTTCCGTCAAGGTGAAGCAGTTCGCCAAGCCAAACCGCTGAGGAAACCTCTGAAATTACTGCGGTTGGTTGTATGTTCTGGATCAGTACTGACTGAACAGATGGAGTGGAGGGTGCTTGGCCATCATGTGCAATCACTTCTGCTGACCATGTTTGTCCCGGGCCGAGCAGGGCTATTGGAACAGCTGTTTGATTATCAAGAGATGATTCTAGGAAGCCATTCCGGTACCAAGCGACTGTGAACGATGTTTCATCATCGTCTGCATCTGCAGTGCTGATTGTGGCCGTCAGTGGATTGATTGCCGAAGCGTCCTGATTCAACTCAACGCTTGCAGTCGGTGCTGTATTGATGATTTTTAGGCTTGCTGTGAGCGTATTATCGCTGAAATCTGTTCCATCGCTGGTTCGAACTTGTGCGGTCCACTGCTCGCCCTTCATCGTCTCGGTCGAGGGCAAGACGAGGCTTTGATCGAGGGAGGATATTCGAACTCCATCCTTGAACCAAATCACCTCTGGAGAGGCCATGCCATCCCCATCGAGATCCGTTTGCGAGACCTCGATTGTAGCGCTTTCTGTTGTTGTCATCTCAAGGTGTGAGACATCGATTGAGGTGGCGACAGGGGCGGTGTTTTGAATGGTGACCGCGTTTGAAAAGCCCCATGAGGACCAAGCGTTTCCATCGCTAACGCGAACACGAGCTGTCCAGGTTTCTCCTTTTTCTGTTGAACTTGAAGGCACGCCTGAGCCTTTGAACACCGTATCCAAAACGCCATTGCGGTACCACTCAATTTCATGGCGGACCTCTGCATCTTCGTTTTCATCAGAATACAAGTAAGTCACCGAGAGATCATCATCGGTTTTAGCATCGAGAGGAGATACCCCAATTGCCGTAGCGGTTGGTGGAGTGTTTTGTACAACCCCTCCAATCTGCACAGTTTGTGCGGTCTGCCACGCTGTTGTGGCCTCGCCATCGCTGACGCGGACTTCCATCGACCAGTTCTCTCCGCTTCTTGTGGCATATGACGGGACCGTTTCGCTATCGTCAAGTTCGCTGACGACAGAGCCTTCCAGCAACCATCGCGTCTCGTACGTCAACGGGTCAAGGTCGTCATCTGTTGCGGCGACTGAGTAGGAAAGATCGTCACCTGTTTCAGGAGAACTTGGCTCGATTGAAACGCTTGTCAGTGATGGTATGGTATTGGCGATGATGAGGGTGTTGCTGGTGACACTTGTTCCCGCATCGCTTCCATCCGAAGGGGTGACGACAGCGTACCATTCCTGGTGCTTCGCTGTCAATGAGGATGGGGCCGTGGTGCCAGAATTCGTAATCTGGACGCCATCCCTAAACCAGTCAATCGTAGTCCCAGATTCAGGATCATTTTCTGCGTCACTGTACGTATAGGAGAGAGTGAGTTGTGAGTTCGTCGTTGCACCACTTGGCCCAAGAGCGAGGTTGCTTGCCGTTGGGGGTGTGTTTGGAGCCGCTCCTGCTTCAGGAACTTGGTAGGTGGCTGTAGCCCAGCGATCACCATTGTAATTGCCGCTATTGTCCGCTGTCAAACCTGCAACTGAGATTGTAGCTTGGCCTGTGCCTGCAGCCGGTGCAATCCAGTCAACGCTCCAACTGCGATAGCTGTTGGTGGTGTGGGTTGCGCTGCTCCCTGCGGAATTAACCTTGACCGCCATAATGCCGATGCCGCCGGCTGAAAGCGTTCCATGGCTGACCTCGAGGCTGAATCCGCCATTGGTTCCAGATACACCGCCTGTGACGGAGATGCTCAGCGTATACGTGGTTCCAGGAGAATACGAAGCGGGATGGCCACTGATCGAAACCGATGCTGCCGTCGTTCCAGACGCAGAATGGCATGAACAACCGGAGCTCTGATTGTAGACGCCTCCGGAATTGCCTTCCGTCAATGGAACGGTAGATAGCAACAGAAGGGAGACCAGTAAAACGGGTATCCGGACCGATTGCATGGAAATTGGTTGGACGCGGGCTATGAGAGTGTTCCGGTTTAATGATTGGTCATTGGGCGATTTGAACAAGGTTAATCAAAATCCGATAAGGATGCCTGTTGACTGGTTCTTGGCGAGGATTCCTCTTTGGGTACGGCGACAGGTTCACCGCCAGCAGTGCACGCGTGAATGAGTTGCTCCTCGTTCCAAACAGTCACGCCAAGTTGTTGGGCCTTGGCCAGTTTTGAACCTGATTTTTCCCCTGCTACGAGGACATCGAGTTGGGATGAGACACTTCCAACCACTTTTCCTCCGGCGGCTTTGATGGTTTGTTGAACTTCTTTTCTCGGTCGCTGAAGCGAGCCAGTGAGGCAGAATGTTTTGCCTGCAAGGGGCCCACCTTGTTCTGCCTGAGGTTCGTCCAAGACGGTGATGAGAGAGGATAGATCGTCGATCATCAGCCCACGTTGAAGAAGCCCGTCGCGCACCAAAACAGCGACTTTTGATCCGATTCCATCGACTTCACAAAGGGCTCGAATAGCTTGATTTTCAGCGTAAGGTTTCCCTTTTTCATCGACTTCTTGGCCGAAATCCGGTGAGCCTGGTTCTGCTGTTGCTTGATTGGCCCACTGCATGATTGCCTCAAGTGAGGTGAACTTTTGAGCCACCGCAGTGGCGAGTTCTGGGCCGATACCTGAGAGCCCCATCGCATGAAGGAAACGACCGAGATTGAGGGTTTTCGTTTTGGCCAATTCCTTCAAAACATTGAGCGCTGATTTTTCGCCCATTCGCTCGATGTTCTCCAACTCTGCCTGTTGTAGCCGATACAAATCAGGTATAGTTTGGATGAGTTCGAGGTGAAGCAGTTGGTCAACGAGTTTCTCCCCAATTCCGTCCATTTCGAGGCTTCGACACCAGTAGAGAATGGCTCGACTTGTTCGAGCGTCGCACATCATATTGGTGCAGCGGATAAAAGCACCATCTGAGGTGAGCGTTGCATCACATGCAGGACAGATGGTTGGCACATCAATCTGTGTTGCCATTGGTAAAGTCTCCAAGAAAGGCGTTCCGTCGGCGTGTACCCTGTGTTCCATATCGCTCGTAGATGCAGGCCCGAGGCCCGCCTCAATTTTAGGAATCACATCGCCTCGACGCACAATGAGAACGCGGTCGCCAATCTTGATGTTTAGGCGCTCGACCTCCCCTACATTGTGGAGTGTCGTATGCTCCACGGTGACGCCGCCAACCGACTGCGGGGCAATTCGTGCAACTGGAGTCACAGCGCCTGTGCGCCCAGTCTGCCAGGTCACATCAAGAAGAACTGATGTGGCTTCTTCTGGCGGGAATTTCCATGCAAGGGCCCATCGAGGATGGTGAGCGGTTGATCCAAGTCGTTCCCGCTGTTCGAGGTTGTCAAGTTTGAAGACGATGCCATCAATTTCATAGTCATAGGTTGAACGCTTTTGACTCCATTCACGAGTGAATTCAATCATCTCGGCATGGAGTGGTTTGTTTTCAAAGACGCGCCAAGGTGCGGGTTCGATGCCGATTGAATTTTGCAGGAAGTCAAGTAACTCACTGTCGTTGAGCAGTTGCGGTGGGTTTGAAACGAATTTGACATCGTAAGCGCAGAACACTAAGTCGGATGCCTTCGCCTTTCCATCCCCGTGTTTTTGTCGGAGTGCTCCCGAGCAGAGGTTTCGTGGATTTGGTGAGACGTCTTTGTACTTCGTTTCGAAGACATCGAGTGGCATTACAACCTCGCCTCGTACATGGCAGTCTACTGGAAGATTGAGTCGTAATGGGATGTTAGCGACCATTTTTGCATTCAAAGTCACATCTTCGCCGCGCTCACCGCTACCGCGTGTCGCCGCCCTGTGGAGGTTTCCAGCGACGTATTCTAACGAAAGTGCAGAGCCATCGAGCTTTGGTTGGGCCAGATAACGCAGACCTCCAGAAGTGGATTGGTTCACGAAGTGGATGATGTCTTCGTCACTCGTTCCCTTGTCAAGCGAACGCATCGGGAACCTGTGTTCGACTTTTACAGTCCCTGGCAGCGGTTCAGGGCCAACTTGGTGAAGGATTTCATGGTCTGGATCAAGTTGTTTTAATTCGTCCCACAAGGCATCAAACTGAGCATCCGTAATTTCGGGAGATGCTTGATTGTAGTACAGTTCGCGGTGGTAACGGACCGCCTCGGCCAGATACTCAACACGTGATTCATCGGCCATACTTACTCACCCATGCCAGAGGATATGAAGTTCACGAAAACTGTAATCCAAGCAATTCCACATCTGCTAACGGGCATCGTGTCATCAACGCCTTTGTCATGATTCGAAGATGGATTTCAGCCACAACGTGCACCTTTGATTGGAACATATGACCTGCGTGCACAATGTTGTCATCATCAGACCAACAACAGTGGATATGAGTGAAGGCTTTTCCATCTTGGGTGCGAGCGATGTTACCAGAAAGGCTGACCAACTCTGAAGGGGCATCCAAGTTTCTTCGCTGGTAGATGCCATCTTCATCCATGTAGCCATAAATCGTCTCTCGAGTACGGCCAATTCCGCTCGTAATTGCTGCAGCATCAAAGCCGACTTGATCTGCCAGTGATTGCAATGAGGTGTGGATTTCCTCATTCGGGTCGATCCTGACAAAAAGGTCTTCTCCACTTCGGGTCCATTCCATGATTTCTCCAGAACGAGGCGCTTATTGACAATGACGCTATTCTTCTTCAGAGGTAGCAGGTCCATCTCGTGGCCATTTCCCATCAGGATCGAGAGCCAATTCAATGCGTGAACGGGCTATTGAGAGGTCGTTCTGTGCTCCGCCCAAAGGCAATGGACCAAAGATGCCCCATCCCTTTCTCAGCAGCATGATTCGTCGAGTTGGCTGGCGTTTCGACAAGCGAAGTCGTTGCCATTCGTACCTTTGCCCGTCAGCGAAAGCATGGGTACGTGTGACAGCATATCGTTTGGGGATTAAGAGAGAAATCAGATGAAGGCCGAGGCACACATCCCATGCGATAGCATAGGCTGGATCAGTGTTTGATACACCGACAAGTCCCCAAGGCAGGACCATCATCGCCGCCATTGAACCAAGATTGCCCCATTGACGGATAAGTTCCTGTGCACCTTCACTTTCCCAAGCGAAACCACCATTCGGCAATTCACCTAACGTTGGAACATCAAGCCTCTGCCGGGTTAACCAGAAGGCATCCCAGAGAACAATGACAAAAAGGACCGCCACCGCCACTGACGCAAAAAGGTCAGGAGAAGGGAGGATGGGTTCCATACTATCGCCTCACAGGTGGGTTAGATCAATTTCACCAAGGTCGTCGCCGCCACCCTTGCGCATTCGAACTACGAACAGGAGAATCGCTGCGGCAACAAGGGCAATCAGCAGCAGTGTACTCGTTGAGAAATCACTCGGTTCGTCGACAGGGGTTCCCTCCATCGAATCCGGTATGCCATCATTATCGTCGTCCTGATCCGCAAACAGCCATGTTGTCATACCGTCGGGGCAATTGACATCATCCGGTTGACCGTCGCCATCCGTATCCAAAAAGGCACAGGCGTCCATTGGGTAGTCGTCGCGAGCGTCTGGAACACCATCGTTGTCGTCATCTGTGTCTTCTTGATCTGGTCCGCATGGGTAACCAATATCTGCATTGAACCATACATCTGTTTGTTGTGTGTACGTGCACGAGCTGGTCCAATCGCCATCGGTATCAAGTTGTGTGATTTCAAAATCAGCGGTATCGCTAGAGGATGCCCCAAGAGAGTCAGTCACCTTTGCTTCGAGGACGTAGAACCCGTAAGGAAGGTCTGTGATGTTGTAGTCTGCATCATTTGGCCCGCGCATGACTTCGCTTCCCGTTGCGTCGGTGATGATCCATTCAACGGTGAGGTCCTGCGTTGAATCAAGGTCATCGCTGTAAACCACTTGGGCGTTCAGTGGAGTCGTTTCCATTGCTCTTTGACCTGGATAGGGCGCAGTGATTTCTACAAGAGGTGCTCCGTTGAGCGCCATTGGTACAACGATGGTGGTATTCATCTCCGCTGTATAGTTCACAGCGATGATCTGCACTGGGAGTCCAACGGCAGTGGCAGTGATGTCCATTGATGCAAGAGTTGTGATCGATGTTTCAGCAGTGATACTGATGGGGATTTCAACCAAAACGGAGGTCCCTTCTGATTGTGTCACATACTCAGGGTCATGACCGATTGTATTGATTTCAAACAGCACTGCAATTGGCATCGAGTTCACTTGTGCGTCGAAATTAAACGTCGTCCACATGATGATGACTGCGTCATCGAAGGCAGAGTTTTGTTCGGTGATAACGTCGACAAGGTTGACTTGTATGTCACCTGATGCAGCCACTTCGCCAATGACTGAACCGCCTTCGATTCGTGCCGAATAATGATCGGCTGAGATGGCGACTGAGGACAGGAGATCTGGCGAACGGAACACGATTGGTGCTACAGAACCATCCTCGATGTCGGCATGTAAATCGATGGCAACTGCATAGTTTGCCGCAATCATCTGTTCAACAATCAGCGCATCGATTGTGCGGCCGTGGTGGCTAGCAAATGCAGTGCCTGCGCCCTGGCCGTTCAAAATGAGTCCGGTGATGATTCCGGCAGTTTCATCAAAATCGATAGCCGGTGCTCCTGTGATTTGAATCTCGTTCAAATCAATGAAACGATTGTTGATGCCAGCAAGACCGCCCATGCCTCCTACTGAACCGTTGAGGTCAGAAACAGCAAACGATCCGTCAATGGATTCAAGCCATCCGATGTAGCCTGTTCCTGTGAATTCTGAAGCATCGATGTTATTCATTGAACCTGTGACTGCTGTCAGTTCGAAGCCATGGGTCATATCGCCACTGAGTGTGAGACCATCGACATCGAGATGGGATTGTCGCGCCCAAATTCCAACACCGTTGCAATTGCTAACGCTCACATCTGAAAGAACAAGATGTCCGGCAGTGGCAAAGGAATTGATACACCCGCTTCCAGCATCGTAAAGTGCACTGGAGATCAGTTCAATGCTGGCATTGCTGCCGCTTGAAATCACAATTAATGGATCTGCACCGGAGGAACGAGCAAATTCTGAGCCGGTTGCCGTCAGTTGCCCATATTCGGACACCGTCACTGCTGGTGAGGCTTCGAGAAGTGAAGTCGCTGAAAGGTCAATTGTCGAAGAAGTGAGTGACCCGAGGTGTAAGCCACCCCAACGAGCACCTTGGCCTGTAGAGGAGAGGGTGGCGTCACCGGCGTTCATTGTGCCTTCCACTGTAATGGTGTGCCCTTCGGAAATGCGCAGGGAGACGCCATCATCGAGGCTGAGCGTTCCTGACTGACCAACAATGAGATCATTATCAAGGAAATATGGACTCCACTGGGATTCCAGAACGAGCCATTCATCAAGCGTTCCGCTAGAAATTCTCGAAGCCATGAAGGTGTGAGCGAAGGAAGTTGTTGAGTCCCAAGTCACAAAATCAGTGAATGAGCCAATTTGCAAATTAATATTCTTGATGCCTCCAATGGTCTCGCTGCTGTCAGTCACCTGTCGGGCAGTTGCTGTCGTACTCAAACGGCCTTGCGTGTCGGTCGACGCTATAGCGCCATCAACGGAAATCACTGCCCCTTCAACAGGATCTCCTTGGTCCAAGACACGGATGTTGAGTTCGGAAAGGATGTTCAATTCAGCACCTGTTAATGCGGTGACGCTGCCCGATACGCTGCCTGCGACGATGTCTAGTTTACAGCCTGGTTGCAACGCTAAGTTTCCATTAATTTCTACACCTTCGGAAGTTCGAAGTGTCTGACACGCCCACGAAACGTTGCCGTTAACGGTGAAAGCATCGGCACTGCCAGAGGAAAGAATACTGTCAAAGCCCATGGTAAATGATTGGGCGGTTATTGAGGAAGCATCTCCCAACAATTGGGCGCTACCTTGGACGTTGACTGTCCCATCACTTGGGAGGATGACTGCTGTACTAGCAAGCTGTAGGCCGCTACCAGTTTCGAGTGTGAGATCGCCATCGATCATGTGTGGGCTGCCGTCAGGACGCGCACCAAGGTAGACAAATTGGCCACTTGTAATGGTCCAGTCGCCTTGTGGGATGACGGGGACCTGAACCGATTGACCCATGGTTGCACCATAGAGGGTCACCCTCACGCCAGCGCCGCCGAGGCTGACATCAACAACACTCCCTTGCGATTTGAGGGGCAGCGTAGCTGCGCCGTTGCTGTTGCTTTGGAGTGTGAATCCGTGAACCGTAATCTCTGCCTCGATTGGTGAGCCAGTCAGATCGGTGAAAGTCACAGGCGTTTCTTCGAGGAAATCTGAGGAGGAGGTAGCGATGCTCGCTGATGCTGAGCCGCCGTAGAGAAGATAGCCATCACCCAGTGCATCCGAAGAGGTTACTTGGGTATTTTGCGGTTGGAAATCACGGACTGTTGCTGTGCTTTCACTTCCGATCATCAATGGTGTACCGTGAAGGCTTGCAGCCCAATTCGAAGCTTGCAATGTTGATGCTCCTTCGAGATGAGCCCCGGTTGGAAACACTTGGGTGGTCAATGATTCAACACCAAGATGTGAATCTTCCAGCATAATTCCCGTTGATTTCCCATCAACAACGGTCATCGAATTTCCATTAAGCATCGCATTGCTCAATTGAATTCCATTTCCATGGTTCGCAATCGAAATGTCTTCTGCGACAATCGTACTGTACCATGCTTTGAGCCCAATTGAAGTGGTGTCTTGAGAAGTGTATGTTTTGCTCACCGTGACGTCCTTCCAATCGTGGTGCCCATCAAGCACATCAAGAGCGATAGCACTTGATGACACAGAGGTAATCGAGACCCCTTCGATGGTGCTGCTTGGGCCACGAAGACTCAGGGAAGCATCTGAGCCGTCAAGAGTCGCATTTGACAGCAATACGTTTCCATTTCCTGATGCGTCAATGTTGCGAAGTGTGGATTCGCTCGCAAAATCATTGAAGGTATGATCACCATCTCCAGAAAGTGCAACGCCCCAAACCGTGTTCGTAAGTGTGGTTTTATTCCAGGTACAGATTCCATTGCATCGTTGATCGAGTACAGCTCTTGTTTCGTTGAGATTGCCAACAAAGGTGATGTCGTCGGCTTGCAGATGTGTTGCACCATTCGCAAGAAGGAGTCTGTGGCCGGAGATAATCATGGTATCCAGGGTGAGATCATCGCTGTCCGCAGCATCAACAACCAACGCAACCTCGGTGCCAATGACACTGGCTACCGACACGGTGGCTCCGGCCTGACTGGCAACTCCAACAGTGACGCCGTTGAATGAAACGCCTGAGGCTTGAAGGTGGCCAGAAGTGGCTTTGAGCGCAAGGCCTGTCTGATAGAACGAAACATCTGATACATCACTCGTACCCGAAGAAACAATACCGCCAGCGACGTTTGTGAAGGTGGCTACCTCGACATTCAAGATCCCCGATGTGCGAACAACATCGTAGTCTATGTCCTGAGCCGCCAAGTCGGCAAGTGATGCCGTTCCGAAATTGCTGAGGCCAATGTAGGCATCGTTGATGTGTAATGTTGATGCGGTAAAATACCCATGGTTGCGGACGGCGGTTTTGGCGTTGTTAATGGTCACATTCGACATGTGTGCATGCCCGTTTGATTCGACTTGAATGCCAACCCAAAGGCCGGCTCCATGGGATCCTTGTGTCAATGGAGTTACCGAGGAGTACAACGTAGTATCGCTTGCAATCAACGATCCTTCAATCCGAATCCAATGATCATCGCCAGCATCGATGGTTGTGCCTGGTGAAATGGTCAATGTCGTTCCGTTGGCGACGGTGACATTGCCTGTGAGTTCAATTTCACCAGACCATGTTGTTTCAGTGTTCACGGTGGTGTCTGCCGCATAGGCAGGTTGCATCACTGCGCTAAGCGAGGCCAGGAGCAGCAGCATGATGAGTGTCGAAGCCTGAACGGTTCGCATGGTCGAATCTTTCAATGCCTTCCATATCAACCCAAAGGGTCCCCGTCTTCTACGACTGGGTGTTCAAACTCATGGTTATCAGGAAGATCAGGTGGGCCCGCCCAGATTTGAACTGGGGTCTGACGGCCCCCAGCCGCCAAGTATAGGCCAAGCTAACCCACGGGCCCCCGTGTTCTGATCTTCTTTATCGAGACTCACTGAGTCGAAGCGCTGAATGGTGCAGCCTCGTAGATGAGGTCAATGTGACCCACATACATTCGGCGGCAGCAGTAGCGCATCAAGCCAACTTTGTCGAGAGCTTCTGCGTCGTCAAGACCTGCAGCCTTGAGTTCTTTGAATTCTTCCCACTTGTGGGCAATAACGCCACCGCAACTAAAACATCGTACTGGAATAATCATTTCATCACCTCATCGATACGACTTTTGCTTCTTTCGGCGAGCACCACGACCGAGTTGGTGCTTTGGTTCCTTGCGACGTGGATCGTTTACCAGAAGGCTACGATCAAAGCGTAGGTATTCGTCTCGAAGTTCTTCGTCAATGCCTTCTGCCCCACCGTTGTAGTGGACAAGTCCTCGTGCAATAGCGGTTCGGATGGCGTCTGATTGACCCATGATTCCACCGCCAAGGGTGGTGATCGTAATGTCAACCTTGCTGAGGCGGTTCATTGCATCAGCGATGATCAGTGGTTCCATTGCCTTGCGTCGTGCTAGGGAAGGTTGCAAGATTTCGATAGGTTCGCTGTTGACACGAACTCGTCCCTTACCAGCCTTTACAGATGCTCGTGCAACGGCTGTCTTGCGCTTTCCAGAGGTTTGAACTGACTTTTGCTTTTTGCGAGCCATCATTGCTCACCTCCGTCCCAGCGATGGGTTGGTGCGCCGAGGTCGGCGCTAATGTCGCCTAGGCTAATGAATCGCTCAGGCATTCCCTTGCGAATCTTGCTGACGTCACCGTGTTGGTGGCCTTCAGGTAGATCTCCTGCAAGGTGTGCAGGGCAGCCGATTTCGACCCGAAGGTTTCGAAGGGCACGGCGGCCACTGGACTTCTTTTGGTATGGCAACATACCACGAACTGCACGCTTGAGGATCATGTCAGGCATACGTGGGTAGAACGGACCCTTACGGGCGTGGTTCAACTCGTACTTCGCGTGGTAAGTGTTGAGGACAGAGCGCGGTCGTCCGGAAACGATTGCTTTCTCTGCGTTGATGATGATGACTTTGTCATCACGGTGCTCACGGGCGGCCTTGAGCAGAATGTCTGCTGAGGCCGATGCGAGACGGCCCATGATGAGGCCATCAGCGTCAAAGACGTAGGTTGTTTCATCCAAGGATAACAACCCCCGTGCCTGTTGGGTTTTCGTTCATCAGCTCGCCGTAGGTCATAACTCGACCTCCAGCGGCTTCTATTTTCTCACGTGCACCGGTGCTAACACTGTAGGCGGCGATGGTGTGGTTGGCAGACAATTCACCTGAACCGAGCAGCTTGCCTGGAACGAGGATGGTCGCACCCTCGGGGGCATAGCGGCTCACACGGCTCAAGTTTGGCTGCGCCCAATTTTTGCGGCTCTTTGAGAGTCGCATGGCCACATCTCGCCAAACAGCTGCTCCGGTGTCACGCGACTGGGCTTTCAACTGGTTGATGACATCAACCAGTCGTGCGTTTGTCTTTCGTGTCGGATTGCTCATTTGACTCCCTCGATGCTTTGAAGCAATTCGCCGACTCGCCATCCCATTATCAATGCACCGACGCGGTTGGTCACTTCTTCGCGTCGCAGTGACACGGTTTTCTACAGACCGAAGTAGCTTGCAGCAGGGAGTGATTCTCGTCACTCAAGAAGGATATCGCCTTGGGCGTCGAGCAGTTCGACGGTTAATCCTGCAGCACGACCTTGAATGATAATCTCGTCGTGAAGGGTGTCTGAAAAGGCATCCATTGCTCCAAGTTCTGTACCGCCTGTGATGTCTGTGAGTTTGTCAATGAGGTGGTTGAGCACGCACGAAACCCCGTAAGCCTGTCCGGCTCTGAAAGCATGATCAACGCCGCCAATCTCTGGGTCTTCCGCTTTCATTCGAAGCATGACGGTCTGGGAATAGGCGACCAAAGCCCCGTAAATCGCTTCAATAATTTGAGCCGCTTCAACGTCGTCGAGCAGGTTTTGCGCTGTTGTCAAGCCTGCAAAGACCGCTCGTTCGTAAATCTTGAATGCTGCAATTGTGTCAGTTGTTTCAATTTGCATTGCTTCGCCGATGAGTTGCTTCCAATCGTCCATGATGCTCCCACAGCACATCTGCTCCTTGAAGGTTAAGGCGATAGAGACGCAAGGGGGGCCCCTAAAGAGGCCCCCTTTACGAACCTAAATCAGCTTCAAATTTTGAAATCAGAGCCTTCGCCTTCAACAATACCTGCTTGTCGGACGGTGCCATCAGCTGCAACAAACTCTCCGGCCTTGGTCTGCTTGTCATACAAGCCAACCAATTCCTTCCGAGTCACGCTACCTTCTTCACCGAGGGCGGCGGTCAAGGAACTCACGATGGCCTGGAGTGTTTGCAATGCTCGGTCACGGTGAGAGGCATCGATGGTGTGGTCTGAGTAGCGGGCCTCTTCGAAGATCGAAAGGAAGTCACTGAGTTGTTCGCTTGGAACCATGTTGAAGGCAGCACGAACAGCAGACTCGAATTCACGCGTCGTTTCATAGACCTTCTTCATGAAGCCATATCGCTTGAAGTGCTTCACCAAACTCTTGTAGCAATCAAAGATAGCTGCAATGTATTCGTTGCTGGCCTCGAGTTGCATCATCGCATCTGTCAGAATACCCTTCAGAGCCTGAACCTGCCGTCGCTCTTGTGCTCGCTGGTAGTAAATTGCACCACCGATTAAGAGGGCCATCAAGAGTACACCAAGGGCCATACTCTTTGCAGGAGTAAAGAAGCCGGATTGTGCATCAACTGTTGTTGGCAACTCATACACAAGCTCGTGTGTGATGTTGTCTTGGGACTCAGCGAAGTAGGTGGACCCTGGATAGTAGGCGATGATTCGCCATTGTCCATCACATGGCTCTCCGTCACAGGTTGTACCTGCAAAGGCCCATTCGAAGTCCGCTACACCTTGTTCATTGGTTTTCGACTTGTTCGTTCCTTCGACAACCCACTCTGAGTTTTCCTCAGACCAGTATTGGCGAACGAACCACACCTCTTCATTTTCAACTGCAAGATCAAGTCGATCACGCAGAAGAGCAACTGAACCAATGACGGCTTCGCCGTTATCAAGTCCATTTCCAGCCAAGTGGCTCCATGTTTGCTTCACTTGCAGATCAACTCGGGAACGCACAAGGATATCCATGTCCACGAATGATCCATTCAAGACATTGGAGGTGTCCTTGTCGCAGCCACCTGGTACATTGACATCTGGCTCGAAGGCAATTCTCAATGTTCTGAATCCTTCCAGTTTACCACCTGTTGTTTCAACACCCTTCAGGGTCGGGTTTTGACTTGGGTCACCACTGAACCACTCAATTGTACCATCGATTTCGCTGGTGCGGATGGTCGAAACTGGGCGGATGTTCTGGTCAGGGTCGAGGTAGATGTTGAGGCACTTTCCACCAACAAACTGGCCGTTGGATTGAGTCAACTTAGCATCGATGTGGTAGGATTCCTTGAGGTAAAGCACAGGGTAGTTCGAACCGTTTGGAGCGGTCCAGGATTCTACGCTGGACTTGAACGGTCCAACTTCACTAATAGCAAGCGTCGAGTTCGAGAACACATCGAATTCCGTTTGAACGGTCTTGTTCTCATACCTGTATGCATCGTTATTGTCGTAGGAAGAGTACGTGACACTGACCTTTGCCTTACCTGCCATCACGTCGGAGAGCGGACAGAGGATTGAGTAGCGGCCATCCATGTCCGTCATACCTGTCTGACAGGCAGTCGGGTTGGATTGTCCGTTAATCATCTCGTAGTTAACTCGGATGTTTCGGTTGGTGAGGTTGGTGCCAAGTTCGTCCTGAAGTTGTCCCGTCACGATCATTGGCTTTGGTACAACTTCACCAGTGACAGGGTTAATCTCGCTTGTGTAAACGATTTGATCATCAACGGTGAGCGAGGTTCGTCCAATCAAGGAGAAGCCGTTTGCGTTGTTGGTCATCTTCAATCTGAAGTGATCGTTTCCAGGAACGCTCGTACAAGGGTCCCACGCTCCTTGAATGGTCAAGGAACTTGGCTGCAATTCTTCACAGCCTTCGTTTGGCAAGTTCTCCTCAAATCGTAGAATAACGTTCACAGGTCCAAATCCATCTGGGAGGAAAGATTCCGGGTCGTCGCGAAGCAGTTGAGGGTTGAGAGGACTGATGTTAGACTTCAAGCAACCAACGGTTTCGTTTCGGTCAAGCGTTCCATCTTGGTTGAAATCACGGTCAGGGAAATTGTCGCCGTTACCGTCATAGAAGCAAAGATGAGAATTGTCCGGTTGTGGTTCTGGGAGTGAAATCAAACCTGCTGCTGGTGCCAAGGTGGCAACCACTTGTCGGTGGAACACGCCGTTGAAGTCCGTACCTTCGAAAATAACGTCAACTAAACCTGAATTCGCTCCGTCGAGGGCTGCCCCTCCGGGGTCGCGAATTGAAGTCTTGTTATCGTCGACAACCTGCGCGGTGAAATCCCACCGATCACCAGATTGGCGTAAGTTCGGATCAACAGAAACAACGGAGAGGTATGTACGAGAAACAACCCATACGTCCTGTACCATCGTATTGCCCTTGAGCAGTGGAGTTCCTGCGAATTCAAACTGCAAGGTGTACTTGCCAAGTGGATCTTGGGCTGAGATGTTGAATGGAACTTCGAAGAATCCGTTTTCATCGGTGTAATTTACACCACTTCTACCGTCCGCAGACCATGTGTAATTGACAGGGGCATTTCGAACTGGTTGCAGTGAGTTGTCGACCAACTTTGCTTGAATTGTTGTGCTGCTGTTGCGGTACAATCGTGGGAGTGATGTGGTTTGGAAATCTGTTGTACCAACAACTGTCACGTTGATGTAAGCGCCTGTCGCTGCAAGTGTCGAACTGTTTCCGGTGAAGTAGTACGCTGAGTTGGTGAAGTCAACGCGCATACCATAGGTTCCAGAGCCGTATTGGCTGTACCATGACCAGTTGTAGTCAAATTCTGCAACGCCGTTGGCCAAGACCGGGCGCTGAGTGTAAGCAGTTTCTCCAGCGCCGAGGAATTGTCCGTTACCATCAACGTCAACTTGGAGTGCGACAGGGTCTGCATCCCAAGCATCGTTTGTTCGGTTGGTGACAAATCCAATGACTTGGAGCGAGTCGCCAGTATTCATTTCTGGTACGATTTCACATCGCACGAGGCTGTTTGGATCCGTTGGGTCGACCGCGCCACAAGGTGGAAGGTCGCCATCGCCGCCATTGACGAGGTTGATGAACCAGTGAGTCGAATTGGTCGTGATGAAGTTGCGCAGGTTCGCAGCCTCGCCAACCAGTGTTTCAGGTGCACCATCCCAGTTGGTCGGGTATGGCTTCGATTTCGAAATATCACTGAACACAAGGCCTGCTCCGTTCAATGCTTCTTCGTGGAACAGGGTTGCCCAATTTCCAAAGCTTCCGTCACCGTTGTTGATTGTCGCATCGAAGTAGTAAACCGGATTCACACCAGAGAGGATCATCTGAGCCTCGATGTTCATTCGGTGCATGACTCGGATGGATTGCGGTTCTGTATCGTCGCCGTGCAAATACGGGAATGGCCATTCAGATGCGAGTTCGGGGCGAACGCTTGCCGTCACCTCATAATCGCCGGCTGGTAAACTCGTGTTTGTGTAGTCATACTCGATAATGTCTCCATTGCTATCAAGCAGTGGTTCGAGCATGTTGGTATTTGAGTTCCATGCGACTTCTTCATAGCCACCAGGGACCTTACCTACACCGTTATCACGGGTCGAATTCCATTGGATCTGCTTCCAGATACCATTGATTCCAATATCTTGGACAAAGGTCACTGAAACAAGGCCAGAAGCCCCGCTACGGTAGCCGTCGCCGCCCAGCCCAGTAAAGTTGGTTGGGTGGGTGAGGTTTCCAAAGATGCCGCCTCGGACTGAGAAGGTCATTGGAACACTTGGGATCAGATTGTTGAAAATACCACGTTGGACATCAGCAGTGTAATACGACCACATGTCAACCCAGAACGGTTGTTCATCGCTTCGGAAGTAGCTGTTCATGAAGATGTCTGCAGTGAGGTTCGCCTCTGCTCCGACATAGTAGGACTGAGATCTGTTGCCATTGAAGGCAAACATTTCAGTGACTTCTGCATAGACTCTGTATGTTGTGTTGTCACCAACAGTCAAGTCTTCTGGATAGAGGAATTGTCCCACGCTGAAGTTTCCTGACGCCGTCGTAAGCACGTCGATGGTTTCGATCGCAGTGGTGTTGTTGCCGGTCCATTCAATGTGAACTTGAACAGGTAGACCCGGTGCAGGTTCGAGTTGGCTGGTGATTGGGTTTACCCAATCCACGTGGCCACTGAAAATCGCTGGTGCCTGAGCGTCGAGCCAGAGTTCATTTGGCAGGTTGAGCGTAATGAACGTAGGAGCTTTGTCGTCAGCGTCGAGAATACAATCATTGTCTGAGTCCCAATCGCTTGACTCTCCGCCGTTGTAGCAAGGCGTACTGGTGTAGGTTTCTTCGAGATGATTGAAGTCCAAATCGTTTCGAGTATCGTTGTCGTCATCTTGGTCGATGGCGTCGGGGCCTGTGTTGGCATCGAGCGGATTCGCAATTCCTTCACCGTCTCCGAAATCGTCGTGGTCCCAAGGATTGGTTGAGTTTCGGTCAAAGCGGGTTGGCCAGAGAAGCACTTCGTCTTCATCGTTCATTCCATCTTCGTCGTCGTCCTTATCGATGTCGTCACGGGTTCCATCGTTATCGTGATCGAATGGTGCAGTGATGCTGATGGCGAGTTCAACGTTGTTTGGAATACCATCAGCATCCCAATCATCGTCAGCCCAGTCAACGATTCCATCGTTGTCGTGATCGAATGGAGACTCTTCTTCGCCCCAGAAACAACCTGGAAGCAAGGCCTGGTCGACATCGAGGATACCGTTGTTATCGTCATCGGTATCTTCTGCGTCTGGGACGCCGTCATTGTCATTGTCTACGTCGTAAAGAGATGGCTCTCGGAGGCCTTGGGACATGATTCCACGGTCCCAAACTGCTTGGAAGAAGCCATCTTCGTCGACGTCAGCGTCGTTGCCGTCGTCGTCATTGTCAACACAGTTAGTGCCGCTGAAGAAGTTGCCATTTTCTTGCCCTGCGTCGTTGTCATGGTCGTCATCGGTATCGATTTCGAAGTAATCCCAAATTCCGTCGTTATCGTCATCGACGTCATACCAATCGTAAACTGAATCATAATCGTTGTCAAGGTCGACCGTCATGTTCGTAAAGTCGCCATCAACGTCGCCGTCGACATCGTTCTTGAGCAAGTCGGCGCCCAATTCATCTGGGAAGTCTGCGACTGGGCCATTATCAGAAGTCCATTGCCAAATTCCGGTTTGGAGTCCAAACCAGGTGACGAAGGCGTCACGGTTGTCTTGCATCTGGGTAAAGGAAATTCCAGATTCGACCGTGCCGTCTCCACCGAAGTCATAGTGCCAACATCCACCTTGGGCACCGGGAGTGCAACTCCAGTTTCCTGAAGGTCCACCCGTAGTCGCTCCTTGGTCAACAAAAGCATCAGGACGAGTCGAATAAGGAGATCCGAATTGAGAGTTAACGCCGTTCAAAGGCATTTGATAAGCAAGGGCATAGCTGTAGCCGCAGACATAGCCGCTGGCAATGTTACCGGCAGTCCAACCACAGGATGTGAGGTTGAACGAACCGCCCATTTTGATATCATTCACGTCGTATACACCATCGTTACCTTCGTCTTGATCCCACCAATCAGGTAAACCGTCGGCATCCTGATCGGTATCGAGACCATTTGGTAGTGAATCTCCATCGGCATCGATATCCCACTCGTTTCCACCGTTGTAAGGAGACCATCGGGCAAACATGAACCAGTAAAATTCTGGAACCGTTCCTGGCGTTGCTGGTGAGGTTGTGGCGTCGTATCCGTTGTAGTTGAGCATCACATCTGCGAATGGGTTGTGCCAGAAGAGTAGGTTCCAGTGATCCGTAGCGTTGTCTGTGTAAGGCGTACTGTCCTGGGATCCATCGAGATTTCCACCGTCGTCAACCGGGTAATATGGGCGGGCGAAGGCATCGCTTGGATCATAATCGACAACACCACAATTTCCGTCATCGGGATCGTAGATGTCTGCGATTCCGTCATTGTCGTCGTCCCAGTCAATGTCGTTTTCAAGCCCGTCACCATCGATATCCGAATCGACTGAGTTCGGACCATCGTCACGGTACAGTGCGCCGTTGATAGCGTGAAGATCTGCATCATTATCCAAGTCGCAATCAGGATCGATGTCGAGTGCATCGATGATTCCGTCGTTATCGTCATCAACATCGTCCCAGTTAGCAATTCCATCGCCATCCCAGTCATTGAATTGTGAGAAGGAGGCACGGCGAGTTGTACAACGTGGGTCGGGGTTGGTTGGGTTAGGGTTTGCCTGTGTTGGGCAGTTCCATGTAGCAACATCGGAGGTCTTGTCGAGCGGGAATGCATCTGCCTCGTTTTCGATTTGGTCATCATCAAGATCGTATTCGAAGTTGCTTGCATCGCCACTCACAGTGATGTCGCCCAAGTTGTCTGGCGTTGTTGTTCCACCCATATCCGGGTCAAGCCAGTCGTAGATGGAGTTGTAATTTTGGTCGAAGGGGCGAAGTCGATCATCGTCAAGGTCCTGATCGTAATCAATTTCACAATCAGTGCTTCCATCGTTATCACCATCTGCTCCAGGAATCTCGAAGGCGACTGTGTTCACTGCTGCAACTGCAATTGAGGCGCCACCGTTTCCACCATCAATGGTGATTTGGGTGCCCACGTCATAGCCGTATCCTGGGTTGTTAATCGTCACCGAAGTCACTTCTCCACCTGTAGCGGGGTCAGCAACAATATCAACGGTAAGAGCCGTCCCGATTTGAGATAAGGTGGTCACGCCTGTGGCCGTCACATAGCCTAGGCCGCCGGCAAGAGTTGCTGCGTCCAATGCTGTTGGTTCTCCATTGAGAAGGCCGTTATAGTCGCCTTTGTTGTCACCATTGACGTCAATATTGACGCACACATCATGAATGCCGTCGTTGTCATCGTCGGGGTCAGACATATCGAGAATACCGTCATTGTCGTCGTCGGTATCTGCGCTGTCAGGCGTACCGTCGTTATCGTTGTCAGGGTCAAGGAAATTTGGGATTCCATCGCCATCGAGATCACCGTCGACAATTGAAGTGAATGAGGGAACGCCGTTTGGGCCCATTGTGTTTGGATTGCCAATCCACCCGCTCGCAGGAGCATTAGGGGCGTTGACTCGGTTGAGTTCTGCGGTGAGGAAGTTCACGCCACCAGAATAGATACGGTAGGAGTTGAAGTCCCATGGTTGTGCTGCATCGAAGAGGTTTCCAGCTTCTGTGTGGCTTGTGGTGATGGTTGAGTCATATGGGTGAGAATCCTCAACGTCATCAACGCCATCGCCATCATCGTCGTTGTCAAAGTAGTCCTGAATACCATCATTATCTAGATCGCAAGGCCACTTGAATTGGTCAATGCGTGCGTCGTTATCGTCATCTTCATCGTATCGGCCAGGCCCGGAACCGTCGGAGTCCTCATCTGTGACGCCATCGTTATCGTGGTCCATTGGGTTCTGGTCTGAAAGATAGAATGCACCGACTGCATTGCCTGTCCACGGGTGGATGATGCTGGAGTCGAGGTAGCGGTCAGTGGACACGTTTCGTGGGTCGAGTCCAAGTGCTTCGAGAGCATCAATATCGATTGGCCCTTCAAGAATACCATCGTTGTCGTCGTCCCAATCTTCTGCGTCGAGAATACCATCGTTATCGTGGTCGAACGGGTGAGTGCCGTAGCATCCATCAAATCGTTCGAGCAGGTCGTAGATTCCGTCGTTGTCGTCATCAAGGTCGTTCAAATCGTCGATTCCATCGTTGTCGTGATCGTTCTTTGCTGATTCTTCCAAGAGGCCAACATACATTGGTGCGAGCGCTTCAATGGCGCCTAGATCCGTGATGATTCCAGACATCACACCAGGGTCGGCCCACATGAGGTCGGTGATGGAAGGGTGGCTGGTTTCATGCCAGGGGTCTTGGTTGCCATTCCAGTCACCTTGACCGCCTTGTGCGGTTGACTGTGCAATGCTTTGACCGATTCGTTGGCCTTCAACAAAGCCGGTGGTCTCTGCGGTGTTTGCCTCACTGAAGTCTTGGACGACGGCGAGGAGTGTGCTGGCAAGCATAAGGAAGACGATGGTCAGCGACATGCTGAGCTTTTGTCGGTTATGCAGTGTTTCTTTTTGTACGTTTGAGAGCATAAGGGCACCTCTGGAATCATTTCCCCACCGTCATACCCTATTTGAAAGGAATGGCGCGCATGATGCTAAGCGTATCACAAAATTGAATGTGTATCAATGCCAAAGCGAGGCGCAATGCTTTGAATTTTTGAAAGAAAGAAAAGGGATTCTCAAGGGGCGAACCCCTCGAGAATCCGGCTCACCCGATGTCTCGACATCGGTGGTAACGATGTTCAATCAGTTCAACTTCAAGCTTCGAGTTCGTCGAGGATGCCGTCGTCATCGTCGTCGTCATCTTCGTTGTCGTCGAGTCCATCATTGTCATGATCGAATTGACCGGTAAGGGAGTTGCCGTCGTTTTGCTCAAACCAGTCGAGCAAGCCGTCGTTGTCGTCGTCGTTGTCTGTTGCGTCCCAAATTCCGTCGTTGTCATGGTCGTAGCGGTAAGTTCCTGTGGCACCGTTGATTTCATCGACGTCAAGAATGTCGTCGTTGTCGTCATCAGTGTCAACTGCGTCATCCATGCCATCGTTGTCGTGGTCACGGGAGAGGTCGTTGCCCATTTCGTCCATGTCGTTTCGGTTGTCAATGCCATCGTTATCGATGTCGAGGTCCACAGCATCGGAGATGCCGTCGTTGTCGTGGTCGTAGATGTTGGAGTTAGGATCGGCGTCGTTCACTTCTTCAGTGTCGTCGATTCCATCACCGTCATCGTCAGAGTCTTCGCTGTCATCAATTCCATCATTGTCGTGATCCATAGGGTTCTCGTCAATGGTGTCAGGAATGCCGTCGTTGTCATCGTCGTTGTCAACATCGTTAGGGATGCCGTCACCGTCGTTGTCGTTTTCGCCATTTTCAGCTTGGTTGTCGAGTTGTTGGCTCTGCTGCTGGTCGGTCTGTTGTCCCTGTTGGCCTTGTTGACCGTTTTGGGTTTGACCTTGCTGCTGCTCGCTCTGACCGTTCTGGTTTTGTCCGTTCTGATCTTCGCTTTGTTGGTCACCTTGCTGGCCGCCTTGTTCGCCGCCTTGCTGTTGTTGACCTTGGCCGTTATCTTGTTGCTGACCCTGCTGACCTTGCTGACCTTGCTGACCTTGCTGGCCTTGTTGGCCCTGCTGTCCTTGCTGTCCTTGCTGTCCTTGCTGGCCCTGCTGACCTTGCTGTCCTTGTTGACCTTGCTGACCTTGTTGACCCTGTTGTCCTTGACCCTGGCCTTGTTGTTGGCCTTGTCCTTGTCCTTGACCTTGTCCCTGACCTTGTCCTTGACCTTGTCCTTGACCTTGTCCTTGACCTTGTCCTTGACCTTGTCCTTGACCTTGTCC
>CAXHEV010000009.1:0-71564 GCA_964015875.1 uncultured Candidatus Poseidoniales archaeon | reverse complement strand
CGTTGAGGCGTTTGAGGTATCATGAGCCCACAGTTCGTGGCCGTAGCTTCCATCATTCGCATTGAAGTAGAGCGTATCACCGACGAGTATCTCCATGTTACTTCCGGGGGTGCTGCTGCCAGTTCCGCCGTAAATATCAGCCACCCGCCATGTTGTTCCGTTGCCGTTGGTTGTGGTGCCTGAGCCGCTGCCTGAGCCGCTTGCCGCACTGGCGTTGTATTGGAATGTGATGTTGGTCATGGCCTCATCGATGAAGAGATCTGCACCTTCGACGCTTGCGGTGAAGTTGCTTGCGCCCGAGCCTCCCGTTTCGAGAACGTCGGTGGTTTCGTCGAGCGTTTCTTCGCTGTTGGTCCACGGATTCATTGAATCGAGATACCCGACTTGGGTCATCATCACCATGAGGAGTGAGAGAACGACGGCTCGGTTGAAATTCGTATGGCGTGCGCTAGGCATAGAAATATCTCAAACTCAACAGTCAATAGTCGTTTAACCGTTCATGATAGGTTTGGATTTGATGCTTTACAAATCGGAGGAATACCTGTGGATGATGGCAGATTCTGCGGCTTGCAAATGTTCGCTTACCGTCGCTTGTTTTAGGTTCAGTTCATCTGCAATTTCACGTTGGGTGCATTGCCTTGGGCGGTCATAATAGCCCATATCGATGGCTTTGTTCAACACCACTGTCTGGCGCTCGGGTAAGAAATCGGCAAACTCCGGATTGAATTCCGATTCTGAACCCAATTTCATGGTGTATCCATCAATCAACACATCTTCGAGATCGGTTCGCATTTGGCGTAAAGCCCCAGTCGTCCCCCGTATGGTCAGTCTCAAACCATTAGGGTGTGTGTAACTCGGTGAAACCCACCATAGTTCAGGTTTTGATGCAAAATACATTCCGATGGTCCCCGTAAGCAGCACTTCACAGACAGCATTGGTTGGGCTTTGATTAATAATGTTCAAAATCTTCATGGCCAGTTGCTTGGACTCCAACCTCTTCGGGTGATCATAATCAATGGACACATAGCATCTTGTGCCTTTTTCACTTCGTTCGATGCTCGATAAGAATTCCACTTTTTTGAAATCCTTCATCAGCGTTCGACCTGGGAGACTTTGCCCTTGATCTGAGCCCAAGTTGATTTGGACAAAGCGGGTATGCTCGGTGGTCATGGCCTATCATGATAGGGTGTGTTATTTGAATTCAACGGCGACGGAATCAATTGTCACCGGCTTCAAACATGCTGAGCACTCGGTTCAACTCTCTAAGGGAATCTTCCAATGCAGCTCGCTCTTTGCGGTCCAAATCCGGGTCTTTCAATCGTTCATTGACCGCTTCAATTTCGTCCTTTGCTGCGGCTCGTTCTCTGAGCAAGGCCTTGTCTTCCTTGATCATCTTGAGGCGTGCTGCTCGAACGTTCGTTGCCTTTCGTTGTTTGTTGTACGTGGTTTTCGTGTCTGCAGCAATTTCAATAGCGGTCGGGAATGGAATACCAATGCCTTCCTTGGCGAATCGCTCGTCGATGTTCTTCAGTAGCCAATCTTTAGCCACGAATTCGTCAGAATAATCCTCGACCCAGCCATACATTCGAAACACCTTGGCGAAGTCAGCAAGTTCGTTGAGTAAGACCCGGGGTTCTGGCTTATCCAGAACATAAGGGCATTCTCGCATGAGTTGAAGAATCGTATATTTGACGTGAGCGATGTCTTCATCGTACTCTACACCGATGTCCATGACCAACGAAATACGTCGACCAACACCGTCACCGCCACCACGGGCGTGGTTGATGACTGTGGAGTTGACGAGGTGGTTGTTTGGAATGACCACCAAGTTTTCTTCATGGGTCAACACTTTGGTGGAGAGAATACCAACCGAGACCACAGATCCAATTTCATCGTCCACTTCAATCCGGTCACCGACTTCAAAGGGTTGATCAAGTGCCAACATAAACGAGTTGATGATGTTGCCAAGCGTTTGCTGCATAGCAAGACCAATGATCAGTGAGAACACTGCCAAGGATGCCAAGACTCCGACCAGTTCGATGCCAAGTTCAGAAAAGGCAAGGTAAAGACCGCCGAACCAGACTGCAGCACGGAGTAAAAACACAATCAAGGAATTTGAGCCTGAAACAGTAACCGTTCCAGGGTTACTGAATTTATCGATAATCACTGGAATCATGACTTTGAGTGCGACGCTCAAAAGTGATGAGGCAAAGAGAATGTAAAATGCTTGGAAGATTGGCTCAAGTGAAGTGTTGAGGTCGTCTTCTTTGCCCATGACCCAATTCATTGTCAATTGAGTTCCGCCAAGCAGAATAAATCCATACATCCTTGAGGTGACTGGACGGTAGAGTTGGTCGTCCCAATTGAACGAAGTAGCTTTGACGAAATCGAGGACTACCTTTCTCATTAAGAGGCGAACAATGGCTACAGTGAGCAGGGTCGAAACCGCACCAAAACTCCATTGCATCCACGTATCTAACCCGTTGAGGGTGTCCACAGCGTCGTCAATAGCACTCATGTCAATCGGCCTTTCGACTTAGGAGATGGATATAGACCCTTTTATGATAGGTTGGACCCATTTACGTAGGCACGATGCAGTTCTTTCCTTTGGAAAGCGGATTACCAACCACGTTGGTCCATGCGAACTTCGAGTGTTTCGAGTTCATCACCCTTCATTGGATCGCCCAACGTCATTGCCATCGCTTCAGTTACCTTTGAGGCATCATCGTAATGCGCCGTTGCCAAAACGATTGCATCGGCCATGGTCTTAGGATCGCTTGACTTGAAAATTCCAGAGCCAACAAAGATTCCGTCCATGCCCAAGCGCATCATGTGTGAGGCGTCGGCTGGGGTGGCGATGCCACCAGCAGAAAATGTCACGACGGGCAATCGGCCCATGTCTCGAACGTCATTGAGGATAGATTGAATCTCGTGTTCCATGACATCATCGATGGGCCCAAATGGAGTTATTGGGTGGCTGCCAGGCAACTCAGAGGTGTTGGCCAAGACCTTGAATCGGTCCATGATCATGTTCGTTGCTGACTCGATGCCGTTGTCGTCAAGGCCTTGAACTTGCTTTACCTCTTGGTCGATCAAGCGGGCATGGGTTACGGCTGCTACGAGATTCCCCGTACCTGCTTCGCCCTTGGTGCGAATCATAGCGGCTCCCTCGTAGATGCGACGAACAGCTTCGCCGAGTCCAGTTGCTCCGCAGACAAACGGGATTTCGTAGTCTTTTTTGTTGATGTGGAAAAATGGATCTGCAGGTGTGAGGACCTCTGATTCATCAACCATATCCACACCCATAGACTCGAGAATTCGCGCCTCGCCTTCGTGACCAATTCGTGCCTTAGCCATCACTGGAATCGAGGTGCAGTCAAGGATGCCTTGTATCATGTCTGGATGACTCATTCGAGCAACGCCCCCGTCGCGGCGAATGTCAGCCGGGACTCGTTCGAGTGCCATGACTGCTACGGCTCCAGCATCTTCTGCAACGGCCGCTTGGTCCGGGTCAACGACATCCATGATGACGCCACCTTGCTGCATGCGTGCAAAGCCTCGCTTGAGTAAATCACTGCCGTTTCGTAGTTGTGTAAAGTCGGTTCTCACCATGTGAATCAAACCCTCCTGTCATTAGCCCTTCATGAACATTGGTTAACGCCCATGAGAATGAAATAGAGCCAAAGTGGTTCAGTCTGCGAGGACTGGTGAATCGCCTTCTGCAATTTCAGCATCAATTGATTCTTCTGCGTTGCGTTCAATCCAGTGTTCCTCTTCTTCTGGAACATCGGTGTCTGCAAAGATCGCATCAACCGGGCATTCAGGGATACATGCGCCACAATCAATGCATTCATCGGGATCGATGACGAGGTAGGTATCGGCTTCTCGAAACGCCTCAACAGGGCAAACGACAACGCATTCTTGGTATTTGTGATCGACGCAGGTTGATGTGACTACATGTGTCATGGTATGGTCTCCATGCGAGGCCAAGCGTTGGGGCTACATGAAGCCTTTTACGGAGTTGAAAAATTTAGGTTATCCTAAATTCAAGCAGACTATTCTCGCTTGTTTCGGATTTGCTGAGTGATGATGACAACCCCAATGATCAAGACAGAAAGAGCACCTAACACAATCGTCTGTTCAGATTTTAATCGGGCGTTGTTCGGCTCGTTTGCTTGGTCTTGTGTTGCATCTTCTTCAGATTCGTTAGATTGGATTAAGTTTCCTTCATCTTGGACCCCGAGATCGATGAATTCATCGCAACCATCTGGCGTTCCATCTTCATCAGCGTCAATCGAATCTTCATGGCCTTCGCATTGGTCCTCATCGTTGGCAACGCCATCACCATCGTTGTCAATCATCGCATCGCAAGCGTCGGGAATCGTGTCGTTGTCTTGGTCCACGGTATCGTCATGGCCTTCGCACACATCCTCATTATTGGCCACGCCATCACCATCATTGTCAATCAGCGCATCACAGCCATCAGGCGTACCGTCTTGATCGACATCAATCGCATCGTCATGACCCAAGCACGCATCGATTGCATCCTCAACACCATCTTCATCCGCATCAACAAACGCATCGCACCCGTCAATCAAGCCGTCTTGATCCGAATCAATTTGATCGTCATGACCTTGGCATTGATCCTCAGGATCAAGCACACCGTCTTGGTCGGTATCGTCAATGCAGCCATCTCCGTCTCTGTCCCATGGCAGTGCATCCGTCAGTGGGCATTGGTCAGTCCAAGCCTCGATGTAATCGCCCGGTGTAAGAGTACGCCCTGTGAAACCCGGGTGGTCAACAGAGTACTTTCGTACTTTGAAGATGGTGTTAGCCTTTGAATTCATTTGGTTACCATCGGGGAGTGGTTCACTTTGTTCGATAATTCCATCTTTGGTCACTGGACTGATGTAGGTCCACACGATTTCCCCCTCAAGCGTGACCTCATACAATGTGCCATGAGTGCCGTGGGTGATCAGCGTGTTGCCGTTAGCTAATCGTTCAGCACCAGAGACAAAACCTGCGTACATGTCCTCTCCTTGGTTCCATGACCACGATGTGGTGTTGGGAAGGTACCTGTTGTTCTCATCAAGTTGATACTCACCATCGATGATGACAGGCGTGATGACATCGACTGAGGAATAGCTGCCCGTCCGATAGACGCCGTTATTGAACACAATCAGGCTTCCTGCACCTGGGCGGTCTTGTTCAATCCATTGCACATCATGCTGAGCAAACAGGCGTTTGTCTTGACTGAATCCAGCGTCATAGGCTTCAGGATTCCCCCACCTGTAAAGGAAATCACCACCCTTCCCGTAGGTGCCTCCAGTGTGGCCTGCTGCCTCTTCAGTGGTGGTGCTGTGGTCGATAATATAGATTTCATTCATGTTCTTGCACGACAGTGCTATCTGGTCCAAAAGCGGATTGTAGTCAATGCCGTTGCAATGCATCCAATCGGCTTTTCCAGCTTGGGCTCCTGCGGCATCAACGAAGTTAATATCGAGCAGTTCTGGATGTTCAGCAACCACGCCAAAGTTGTCTTTTGTTGGATCGTAATCTTGGACCAAGTGATCCCAAGCATGCCAGGCCCAAACCACGTCGCCACCCGTCGTTCCATTGGGTTGAATTTCGACAATTTTGTCGGGCCAGACACCGTTGCTACCGCCAGGCGCATCAGATGCAATCGCTGGGTTTCGGCCCGCCTGTAACCCTTCTTCTTCGGTTTTAGCCTCCCAAGCAATCATCAGAATGTTGCCGTTCGGCATCGGTTCGATGTCATGGTGTGAGATGTACTCGGTGGATGAATATTCAAACGACCAAAGCAAATCACCCTCCCAGGATATGCGTTCAACCTTGCCAGCGGTTCCGCCACCGCTGAAATTACCGACTGCGGTTTGTGCGATGTTCGAGGCTCGAAGCAGCGATCCGTCTTCAAGCAAATACGCAGACATGCCCGGTCGGTGACCCCCTGGGGAGACCCAATTGTGTACTTCTCGTCCATCGTGATCGATGAGGTAGGAAGTCGTTGTTGACATTGGGGAAAAGAGGGTGTAGCCCGAACTCAGGTTGTTGTTACATTGAATCAATCCAACGGTCCAATTCTCACTTCGTTCTGCATTACAGATTGGCTCCTCATCCACGGCTTGCTCGATGTGTGAGGCTTGAGCATGAAGCAAAGAGCACATCATGATGGCCGCAAGAAGCAGTGCTTTGCTGGGTTTGGCCATAGCGCAGTCTCGACGCCAATCTCATATCAATGCCACGATGTTGAGTGTCTTATAATTCAGCAGCAGCTGCGATTTTGATTGCTTCTTCAATCGTGCTCACCGCTTCTGCTGCTCCCTCTTGGCCGGGGAACACCTGCACCTTAGTCTGGCCTTTGACTGTTGGACCATCGCCTTGGGAAAGTTGCACTATACCATTGATCAAAGCGTTGAAGTCCAAGCGGAAATGAATTGTATTCGACTCATCAAGTCGCTGTTCGAGTTCCTCAAGAATGGTTTTGAGGTTCGCTTCTCCCAACATTGCAAGCGCCTTTAGAGCAGGTCCTTTGCGTGTGATCTTGGCTTCAATCAGGTGAAGTTCGGCTCCGTGGTATGAGGTGGTGCGTTCGATTTCGACCGCTTCATCATCACCGATTAACCATGCCAAGGCATCGCCAACCACATTCTCATCAGCAAGACCACTGGCCGTGGCTCGCCAAGTGATGTGGTGGAGGCTCATGGACAAGGGTCTGCAGTATGGTATTTGATGATTGATGATGGTCTGCAGTGAGATGACATCTTCAGAGCAAGGCGACGTCTCGTTCGACCACCCAATCATACATCGATTGAATGCTTGGTGCAAGGCATTTAGCGTCTTCAGTCAAACTGTATTGGACAGCGTTTGGATGGGTGTCAAGGACAGTACGCGTGATTAAGCCATTGTTTTCAAGTTCCACCAATCGGCGCGTGATCGTTGTTGAGGAACTGTCTACCCGTTGCTTGAGTTCTGTGAATCGCATTGGTCTCTGCTTCGCATTCAAGAGGTAGAGGATATGCAATAACTTTGATTTGTTCAACAAAGCAAGAAGTTTGTCAACACGAGCAAAAACAGGGTCACAATTTCGTTCCAAACGGGCCACCTATGTTGTGTCTAAGGCGTTTGGGTATTTGACACCAAAGGTTCGGCATAGAGGTGTAGATTAACCATAAAGCCAGATAAGTCCGTCTGTTTTCAGTATGTCAATTGAACATCTGATGCGGTTGCCAGTGCAATCACACCAGGTGGGCCGCTCCATTCCACGCCATCATCGGCAACGACGAGTGCGCCATCGCCTTCACTGTGACCGAGCACTGCTTTGACCGAGGCAAAGGAGAGGTAGAGTGTGGCACCTGAGATGAGTGTGTTCATCAAATCCGAAACCATTGGGAAGTCTTGGCCGAGTTCAGCAAGGTAGTCTGGGTCGAGTAATCGAGTGCCAGCAGCGGCGAAAAAGACGCTCACTTCATGACCATCAGTGACGGCTTGTGCAGCACATGCCAAGCCGACAATTGACTTTATTTTGTCATTCTTAGGTTCGGATACAAATTTCACAAAGACAGATTTTGCCATGCTGTTGCGTCGAAGGATTTAGTTATCAAATTGTGCTGCTTGACTTGTTGCTGTTTTCGCTCAAGTTGGCGGCCGCTGGTGTCGCTAATTCCCTCCGGGTTTCACTCGGATCAATAAACAGAGCACCAAAGATGACGAACGTCTCCAACACCGCTGCGATAAGGAAAAGCGTCGGGTAGTCGAAGCGAGATGAGATTGGATCTGTTAATTGGTATCCTATGATAGAAGAGAGGTTCATCATCGCCATGTAAGCGGTGAATTGCGTGCCACCAACTTCGGCCCAGGTTACCCGCATCACCAACGAGTAGATGTTGATCGTCACAAGGCCCCAAGCAAAGGTCCGAATGGACCACATGACCATCATGAATGTTCCACTGCTCCACATGGACTCACTCATGCCCCAAAGCGAGGTGGTCAGTGCAGTGAATAATGCGCCGTAGATAATGACCGATTTGCCACCAAAGCGTTTCCCAAGTTGGCCACCGGCAAGGTAGCCGAGCATCGTAAAGACAAGGATGAGACCGCCTTTTGTGACATTGAATTGCTCAACCGTCCACCCCAATTCTCGAACGAAGAGAAGGGGTAAGACTGGAATAAGGAAAAACGAGAGGGACATCACGACGCTCAGCAGGATTCCTAATTGTGCAGAACGCATGGAAAAAGCAATCTTGATCTTGGCAACAATTTCCTTGAAATCACGCTCCTCAGAAATCACTTCGACCTCGGCGCTGCCTTCACTCCACGGGAACCGCTTCTCTCCCGGCCGTTCAGTCATCAAGAGCGGTACAAGCATAATGACCACGAGGATTGGAATTTGCAACAAAATGGTACCCTTGATGCCAAGTGTTCCGATAACTAAGCCAAGGCCCGCCCCACCGATGATGCCACCAACCGACTTTGCAGTGAACATGTAGCTGTTGACTTTCTCCATCTCATGTGGCTGCAACACATCAACAGCCAGCGCATCGGTACTGACATCTTGTAGAGATGTGAAGATGTTGTAGACGAGGAACATGTAGGCCATGGTCAGAACGTTTTCTTCGGGGTTTGGAATCAACATCATCGAGGCAAGCACCACAATCATTCCACTCTGGGCAAGAAGAATCCATGGACGCCTTCGTCCCATCGAGGGGTATTGGAAACGGTCAATGACAGGACCCCATAGGAATTTGACCGACCAAGGTAGCGTTCCAAGCGTGAGCATCAGTGCCAACTCAGAGGCTCCGACACCTTTGTCCGCCAAGAAGGTGAGAAAAGCGATGGTGATGAATCCCCAGGGAATGCCTTGAGCCACATACAAAGCGCACAAGGTCAGCACTCGAGCGCGATAACTGTCGACCAATGTTTCTCCTTCCGATGATGAATCGCCAGTAGTTTCGTCTTCCTCTTCTTCCAAAACCATACCCATTTGGAATCGATCACGGTTGAGGGAAATGAAGCCAACAAAGACGAACAAGCCGATGAATAAAGGTGAGAATACAAGACCGGAAATTGCGCCAGTACCCACACTCAATGCCTCAGAATCCTGATCGGAAGGGGAACCGCTTGTATTGGATGCGTTCACAATTGGGAACGTGCCCCCAACATCGAGGCCTTGATTGTTATCACTGTAGTAAATTCGGAACTTAGGCTCGCATTGTGCAATAGCCTTGTTCGGGTCTAGACACTCTTGGAGGGTTGGGGCTGGTTTGCTGAATTGAACATTGAGTTCTGGAACACTTCCTTCTTCCCAATAGGTCATGTTTTCCGTGACATCAATCTGCCAAGTGAGTTGTTCATTAGAGAACGTCGGAATAGGGAATTCCTGTGAGGCCAGGACTTCGCCTCCTCGATTGAACGAAAGCGTGAGTTCTTCGCCACCGCTTGTTTCGGAGGATTGAATCAAAAATCCAAATTTGAAGGTAATAACTCCGTCCGAATCAAGATGCATCTCGGAGACAAGGCTATTTTCAAGAGGGCAAGAAAAATCGATATTCTCAGTGTCCTCATATTCTCCAAACCCAACCTCAGTTTCTCCTTCAGATGAAAAATGATTGAAGCACTGACCAGTTTCGAGGGCACTATCGCCCCAGATGTACATGGTGGAACGTTCTGCGCTTGGTTGCTTGTCGGCTTCTGTTTGACCAGCAACGTGGCCTATGGTCAATGAAAAAAGCATCAAGAGCACGAGAGCGAGAGGAAGGGCTCGTCGTGCCATTGAGCCAACCACCGACCAAGACCATTCAAAGGTGTCGAAGCAGCGATTCAAGTCGTTGCACCTGCATTTGTTGTGCATCGTTGAGATTTTATACCCTGACGAAGAGGGTAAGGCATGGGTCAGTGGAAGTCAGTGTTGGTGCTGATTCTCTTTGTCACGTCTTCTCTTGCAGGTTGTCTTGAACCGTCTGTCGATGAGTCGATGATTGACTTTGTTGTCGACTATGAATCGGATTCAGGGGTAGTCATCGAAACCTATGTCGATGGTGAACTCATCTCTCTTGAAGAAGTCGAAGTTGAGTTTGACTTTTCAAAAACTACATCCTCGCTTGAGATCGAGACCTATGGCCTTGAATCCATGGATGGTACACAAAGCATCACCGTGGATGCAGACGTTGCATCCTCTCTTTTGTATGCCTTTGACGAACATGGCATACACAACGTGACCCTGTTCGCCATCGATGCATCAGGTGTGAAGACGAGTCAAGAGGTCTCCATTCGTGTGGATTTGCGAATTGATTGGTCCGAAACGAAAACCAACGATCCAGCAGTTTTGCCCTTCAACCCTACGCCAAGCAACGGGGGCATTCATCCAATTGCCATCGAAATCGAGTCAACGGTTGAAAATCCAAGCCTCATTGACGGCATTGGAGGGGGAGGTCAAACGGTCGAATTCTCCTGGGCTATTGTTGACGAGCTCGATGATACCTGCCAAAGCAAGGGTGGCCAAGCTGTCGACGGGGGCGAGGACACCTGGCAGACGATTCACTTCAACACCTACCTTTTGCATGAATTGCGTATTGTCCCTGAAGAGGGCCAGGATTACCTCAATATCCAGCAAACAGTATCTGTGCTCTACAGCAGTGACTGACGGCTAAACGAGTCAGACATTGACACTATTCTGTTGGTAAATAACTTTGCTTTTGTTGCCTTCTATGCCTCGTTTGGCGTGAGGTGAGCCCCTTCTGTCCTCGGGGGCCTCTTGAAATAGGGGAGGTTTGTCGCAGGGGTGCAAGTGGGGTAGCCCCCGCAATACACACACCCAGAGTTGATCCCATGGCAAAGAAAGTAAGTGCAAAGGCACGTGCAGCAGCACGTAAGCAACGAGACAAGTGGAAGATGAAGCGCTGGTACACCATTCGTGCACCTCGCAATCCGTGGGAATTTAAGAAAATTGGAGAAACTTTGGGCGAGTCCGATGAGCACATCATGGGCCGTGTGTATGAAATGACGCAGCAAGAATTCAATGGTGACTTCACCAAGATGCACGTAATCCTCAGATTCCGTGTCACAGAATGTGTTGGCCAAGACGCCTTGACCACATTCATTGGTCACCACCACCAAACCGACCACATTCGACGACAAATCCGCAGGTACCGTGGCAAGGTCGACGATGTCGTTGATGTCGTATCGACTGACGGATACCTTGTTCGATTGAAGCCACTGATCATCACGCAGAAGCGTGTCCAAACCTCGATCAAGCAAGCCATGCGTGCCAAGGCACGTGAGTTGATTATCGCTTTCGCAGCAAAGTCAACGTATGCAAAGATCCAAACCCAAATTTTGGACGGCACCATGGAAGAAGAAATCCGCAAGGCTGTCAAGCCGATCTACCCTGTGAAGAGCGTCGCAATTCGCAAGAGCCAACTCTTGCAAACTGGTGTTGTTGCTGATAGCGGCAAGACCCTCGACGAAATTCATGCAGAGGAAGCACGAAGTGACGCTGAACTCAAGGCAAAGAAGGCCGCAGCACTCGCAGCGGCTATGGAAGACGAGGAAGAAGAAGGCGACAACGCCCCTTCCATCCTCGACGCAGCTGAAGCAATGGAACCTGCCTCGGAAAAGGCAGAGGAACCTGTTGAAGAAGCACCTGCCGAAGAAGCAGCACCTGCTGAGGAAGCAGCCGCCGTCGACCACAGCAGCATGACCGTTGCTGAGTTGAAGGAACTGCTCAAGGCCGCTGGAAAGCCTGTCTCTGGAAAGAAGGCAGACTTGATCGCCCGCCTCAACGAGTGAAGCCCCTATGGCCCGCCTCGTTCAAGTGACCAGCGAAAGCAAGGTCCCCGAGGTTGAACGGCCACAGGGTTGATAGCAACTAAGGCAAGGTGGAATGAACATGCAACGACTCGGTGTGATTGGCGGTACTGGACTCATTGACATGACCTTAGGTGAGCAACTCGGTGCTCATGGTTTGAGCCTCATTCAGCGCGATGAGGTGACGGTGGAAACACCCTATGGCGAGGTGCCATTGACCTGCATGGAACTTTCCAAAGGCGAAGAAAGGAAGCAACTCATCTTCCTTCAACGCCATCACAACCACGGTGCACCAAGTCGCCCCCCACACATGATTGAACACCGTGCCAACATTCGTGCGCTATTTGACGCTGGTTGCGAGGGCGTGATGGCTGTGTGTTCGGTCGGTGCGATCCCCGAAGATTTCCCTCCTGGCAAGGTCGCTCTTGCCGACCAATACATCGATTTTACTGGCCATCAGAGTACGTTTCATGATGACGCTGCTGTTTTCACTTCGGTGACTGACCCATTTGATTCTGAACTCAACGCTGCGCTTGAAGCAGTCTTGCGCTCGGCTCAGGACTTCGACGCAAATGAGCGTATGCGCTACACCTACTGGCTTGCCCAAGGTCCACACTTTGAGACCAAAGCTGAAATTGATGCGATTGATACACTCGGCGGTCACATGGTTGGTATGACGATGCCTCGTGAGGTCAAATTAGCTCGAGAATTAAGTCTCCCATACGTTGCGGTGTGCATTTCTTCGAATTGGGCAGCAGGACGGGAACCTGGGAACGCCAGCCAAGACCTTGACCACCACAGCGTCTCTTCGCAAGCCAACAGAAGGCTCGCTCCTGTTTGGGCTTGTATGCTCCACTTGTTGACAGTATGAGCATCGAAGGCATTAACCTCCTTCGATGCGAGGCAATGCCATGCAAGGAAAGAGTGTTGACGAATGGATGGCCTATGAGCCTGAACACGAATGGGACGTGATGATGAAGAAGGTCGCTGCCTTTCACCACAAACATGACTTTGAGGCCAACAACGGGCATGATATGGGGTATAGAATTGCGCTTACCGTTGAAGAACTCGGTGAATTTGCAGCGGCAGTGACCAAAGGCAAACCGCTGGAAGATTGTGCTGAAGAAATGGCCGATGTCCTTCTGTTGATGATGGGGCACGCCGTCGCTATGGAAGTAGACCTCAAGGCAGCTTTTGAAGCAAAGTACGCCAAAATCATGCAGCGTCCATCTCGTCAAGGCCGTCTGGGTCTTCGGGTGACTGAATACTCGCCAGATGAATGATCAGCGAATCCAGTGTTGGAATGTCATTGGATGTTCGTCCCTCGGACCTGCAGGGACATGCCGCTCACCAATCAGGTGGAAGCCTTCACCTTCCATTGAGGGGGCAAATGTATCTGCGTCTTCAACCGCTGTGTGAATGATGGTCTTGTGAATTTCTTTTGCGTGGTCCATGAATAAGGCATAAATCTCGCCGCCGCCAATGATCATGATTTCCTCATCTTCGCCAAGGGCGAGGATCGCATCGTAATCGAGCACTTCGACGTCCTCTCGTGATGTTCTTGACATGACGATGTTGCGCCGTCCGGGCAAGGCTTTTGGAAGACTATCCCAGGTTTTTCTGCCCATGACGATGGTTTTTGACATGGTCACTTGCTTGAAGTGTTGCAAATCGCTTGACTGCCGCCAAGGCAAGTCGCCATCTTTTCCAATGGCGCCATTGGTATCGCAAGCAAAAATCATTGTGAACATTTGAGCACCTCACACGGCAATCGGTGCTGAAATATGCGGATGGTGCTCATAGCCAACGACTTCGATGTCATCGTAGCTGAACCCGTCGATATCGGTGATGTTGGGGTTAAGTTTGAGTTGGGGCAAAGTCATCGGCTCCCGAGTGATTTGGAGGTTGGCTTGCTCAAGATGATTGCTGTAAAGATGCGCATCACCGAGCGTGTGGACAAATGTACCAGCCTTGAGGCCGCACACTTGTGCCATCATGTGCGTCAGCAATGCATAGGATGCAATGTTGAAGGGAACGCCAAGAAAGACATCTGCGCTTCTTTGGTAAAGTTGGCAGTTAAGTTTCCCGTTGGCCACATGAAATTGGAAGAATGCGTGACAGGGCATAAGCGCCATTTCGTCAAGTTCACCAACGTTCCAAGCCGAGACGATAATTCTACGGCTGTTTGGATTGTTCTTGATCATGTCAATGGCTTGTTCGACCTGATCGATGATGCGTCCGTCCTTTGATTCCCAGCGTCGCCACTGTTTTCCGTAGACAGGACCCAAATCCCCATTTTCATCGGCCCATTCGTTCCAAATTCGGACACCATTTTCTTGGAGATAGGCTACGTTCGTATCGCCTTTCAAAAACCACAGCAATTCATGAACGATTGAGCGCAGGTGCAACTTCTTGGTGGTCACCATAGGGAAGCCCTTCGAGAGGTCAAATCGCATTTGGTGGCCGAACACAGAAAGTGTTCCTGTACCCGTGCGGTCACCTTTCTCTTCACCCTCGTCAAGGATTCTTTGAATCAGTTCATGGTACTCTTGCATGGACTCACCACACCTCGGTTAGAACGGAGGCACTTGAGGGTTCGTGATGGGTTTGCTTCAGAGTTGAATGAACAAATCATCATCCGAGCACTGCGGGTTTTCGATGTATTGACGCACATGAACCTGGTCATAATCTGAGAGCACCTCACCAATCAGCGGGCGTATGACTTCAAAGGGCCAATCACGGCATACATACCACCGACGAGCCATCGCACCGAGGAGAGAAATGGCATTCATCTGTCGACCAGCAGCATACTCCTTCTGCGATGCTTCGATCGCTCGGTGATCGGTTTCGTTGTAGTAGATGTCATCTGCGATGAACTCCCTTGGTAGTTCTTTCTGAGCAATCGATTTTTTCTTCAATGTCGTCGGCGTATGGCTCAACGGCCAGTCCATATTTCCAAGCAAGACAAGACTAACCATGGAATCTGTTGACGGTGTCAATACATCAGATTCTTTTCTCAAGACACAGACTTCTTTCATCGCCATGCTAATTTTCAAGTGGGGATCACCCCCGAGAACCCTTGCTTTCATCGACTCGAATATGTCCACTGAAATACCTGGTGCACCATCTCTTGAGACGAGAAAAGGTCGTTCAGAATGATTTTCAATTCCCCAGTTTGGTGACTGGTTGACAATGTCGATCAGGAGGCTTAAACCTCGTAATTCTGCTTCAATTTGTTGTTCACAGGCACCGCTTAGTAGATTCAGTTGACCAAGCTGAGTTGCTATAGGTTTCACACACGCTACCAATTCGACATTAATTAAACAATCAAATTACGGCGCCCCAAGTTGAAGCATACTTTCCATCAATTGGTCGGTGAATTTGCGGTAAAGTTGTGCGAGTTGCGCTCGGATTTCATGGTCCTCAAGTCCGGCTATTTCCTCTAGGCTTTCCTTCGTCATCCCTCCGCCGTGTTCGTGGCCCAACCACGCAAGCCACGTCACGCCTTCGCCAACGTTCATGGTGATTTTCCGATACAAGCGGGGCCATTTATGTCGTTGAGGTTCCATGACGTCGCGTGTGCCTAGCAGAGCAATTGGTACAACGACGGCGTGTGGATAGGATGCGGCAAGCCTTGCTGCACCGGTTTTGCCGGGGAGTAAGAATGGTGCTTCAGTTCGCTTTGATCGAGTCCCCTCTGGGAAGATCCCCAAGGCAGCATCTGCATGGAGGACATCGGCAGCGTTCGACAAGGCTTGCTCTCCGCCCTCGTCCCGTTTTGTTTCAATCTGTCCTGTTGCCCTCATGAGGGTGCGAAGTGCCGCGTTGCGGAAGTGCCCGTCCTTTGCTAGGTAGCGGACTGGACGGCGGGCAGAGGCGATGACCATGATTGGGTCAACATGGGATAGATGATTGGCGGCCAAAATTACTGCTCCCTTTCTTGGAATGCGTTCAACTCCGTTGATTTTGGTATTGACAATTGGGCGGAGCAGTGGTGAGATCACCCATCGTAATAGGCTGTAACTCGGTGTTTTTGGCATCTTCACACCAGTGGTTGGGATGCGCCAGTGTTGCTCCATGGACATCCAGGCAGAAGCAAGGCTCCCATGCGTGTCCATGATGCTTCGGCCGAATGATGGGATTTATGGCTTCCCGCAATGGTGAGCCTAGATGTGGTGATTCTTCGATAGCAAATGAATGCGAACTTGGTGCGAAGAATCAAAACATTCGGGCTTGACCCTCATCCATGAACGGGCCCCATACATCGTCGGTTCATCGAATGTTGACGTTGAGTGTCCTTGCCAGTTTGGTGTGTGTGGCTTGGAGTCCAGTTGCTCTTGCAGACACAGCATGGAAAGAAGATGGGTGGCTCACCACCACCCTTGCTCAAGATCGCTTGGACCTTGGTGATGAATTTGGCTGCCACAGCATTCCAGATTTGTCTTGGCAAGCCGACCCAGGTGCTGTAGCACTCGAATGCCGCACTTACATCGAAGAGCGAGTGAGGGCAAGCAGTTGGGACAGTCGCCCCATCTCGACCTACACTCCAGACGGCTTGACAATGGCCCAACATACAACTGTTGCAGGCCAAGGATTTGTTGTGCACGGCGACCAGACTGGGTTGAGCACTACCGCCTGGCACAACGCTACAGATGAGCCAAACGACAAGTGGGATTGGTACAATCTCGGGCGTCGAGGTGGTTCCTTAGAGCAAATCATCGGCTCTGTTGAAGAAGTACAAACAGCGGTTGAGGAGGGCGGCTTGGTCAATCTTTACTGGATTGGTCGAGTGAATGATGCTTCAATTCGCCATGATCGAGATATCACAGATTATCTTTCGCAAGTTGAAGATGTATGGTTCACCACATGGGGCGAAGCCTGGTCCTATTGGACGGTAAGTAAATGCCATGAGTTTAGCCACTCGGTTCGAACTGAAGCGAACCAGTCTGTTCTAACATTCGAATCTCTGGTCACCCAAGAGTGCACTTCCATGAACCCTGAGGCATGGAATGTACCCATTACTTGGACGCTTGACTTCAACGGTGCGGATGTGGTTTCTGTTCAGAGTGAATCGGGAGCGTTAGCCAACATCAGCGGGATTCGCAAGAGCACTGAGGGCTATTTCCAACATTCAGGGGAACACTTGCATCTTTCTGTTCTGAACGGTCACGCTGTCGAAATCACCTTCGATGGTACGACTGAGTATGACGTCATTGGTCGCACTTCATTCTTCAACAATCATTCAACAGCAGTAACTATCGCTGCGCATGAAACCTATGACTTATTCAAATGGTCAAAACGTTTTGTTGATGATGATCATCTTGTGTTCACATGGCTGGTCGAGCCAAGAGAAGGACTCGGCGATTCAGTTTGGCTGCAGTATGTCGCTGTTGGTGTTGCGCTGAGCACCATTGTTGGTATGCTGCTTGTGCTCAAGCGTGAAGGATTGGGGCCACTTGCAAAGCGGGAGGGCCGCACACTGGCTGAGCCCCAAAATCCAACCGAGGAGCCCTAAAGAGGGCGAAGCCTTGATGCAAGGAAGTCGAGAGGCGCAGTCATCCGAGGTGACTCTATGGCTCAAGATGACGTTGTGATTGACCCTTGGGGAAGCGCTCAATCTACGGATTACGACCGTATAATCGAGCAATTTGGTCTCTCCTCCATGGACAACATCACTATGGAGAATCCTTCTCGCCTGCATCGAAGAGGCATCGTGTTTGCACATCGTGACCTCGATCAAGTGCTTGATGCCCAGCGCAAAGGCGATGGATTTGGTGTGCTTACAGGATTGATGCCCAGTGGACAAATGCATCTTGGGCATTCGATGGTGATCGACCAAGTCAAATGGTTCCAACAACAAGGCGGCGATGTGACGATTGCTGTGGCTGACCTTGAAAGCCAAGCAACCCGTGGTGTTTCGTTGGAAAAAGGACGTGCGATTGCCCTTGAGGAATACATCGCAAACTACGCCGCTCTTGGCCTTGATGTTGAGCGGACAAATGTCTACTTCCAATCATCTCGACCCGTCGTGCAACGGCTCGGTTTCCAACTCGGCAAGCGAACCAATCTAAACGAATTTGAATCGATTTACGGTTTTGGTGGAGATACAAATCTCGCCCATGTACAAGCACCTATGGTCCAAGTAGGTGATATCTTACATCCTCAAACAGAAGACTATGGTGGCCTTCGACCAATTGTCGTTCCAGTCGGTGTCGACCAAGATCCACATCTTCGCTTAACGCGCGGACTCGCTGCGAAGACAAACTGGTTCAATGTCAGTGAAGGAAAGCATTCAGGCGTGAGTATCACCCTATCGGTTCACGACGAGAATGCAGCAGTTCTGGGACAAATGCCAAACGGACGCATTGACAAGCAAAAGCTCAATGATGTGTTCGCAGGCATTGTCAAATGCCTCACCGAACTAGGCTATTCCGACATTACCTCTAATCCAAAACAAGGCACTGTTAACGTTCCAAGCGCTACCAAGCGAGACAAGACCATGATTCGAATGAAGCTCTTGGCTTACGAACGAAGTCTGGGTGGCATGGGCCTTCTTGCACCTTCCTCAACATACCATCATTTCGCTGTGGGTATGACTGGAGAGAAAATGAGCAGCAGCAAGCCAAAAACGACGCTCTTTTTGCGCGATGATCTTGCGACAGTCGAGAAGAAGATTAAGCGAGCATTCTCAGGCGGTCAATCAACCATTGAAGAACATCGAAGGCTTGGTGGGAACCCAGACATTGACGTCGCCTACCAGTACATGATGTACTTCTTCGAGGAAGACGATGACTACCTTGGCGAAATCAACGCACAATATCGTTCGGGTAAACTTCTTGCCGGTGAGATGAAGCAACTGTGCATTGATCGGGCCGTTGATTGGCTAGGTCAACTCCACGAGATGCGAGACCAAACAGCGCACTTGGTTGAGGAATTCTTGGCCAACGACGCTCGTTGACTAGGCTTCATCGTCTGAAGAAAAGACTGCAGGGTCGGGTCCAACAGGTAAAGCCAACAGTTCCTCCTCATCCAATTCACGGTGGAGTGCCTCCTCATGGATGATCATCGAGTGGCCGTGAGGGTCAAGCAACTCAAGGGTAAGTGACGTTTCGTTGTCCTCTCCAACCGTGTTGATCTGCTCAAGCATGTTCATCAAGGTCGACACTGATGCCACCGCCTCCTCAAGGCTTGCGTCTTCAAGGGGTGCATTTTTGCTGATGTTCTCAACTTCAGATTGCAAATCACGAAGCACCATTTGAATAATGTCAATGAATCGATTGAGTACGCCCTCAACATTGCTTACATATCCCGTTGCGTTGCTTCCCGGGGCCACTTCAAGATCGAGTTCTGGTACCTTCACAGTGCACGAAGAAGAGCGTATAACACGTGCTGAGAGGGTCTCGGGTGAATTGACCACAAGGCTCCAACCGCCGGGTTTTTTCCCCTCCGCAGGAATGAAATCCGTCTGCCGCCAACCGCACGAATGGCAGAGTACGGTGACTTGTGTGTGTTCGCCGAAGTATGGTATTTCATCCACATGTGCAATCATGTAGACTTTCCCCTCGACATGGCAAATGGGGCAAGGGATGTTGACAGGCTGCTCTTCCATTACAACGCACCCTCGCTGAAGTTTCCGGGATCCACAGCGAAGGCTTCCATGTCCACACCGTTCACACCGCGGCATCCGGGCGGAAGGAGAAGCAATCGTGTGTGTGTCATCTTGAGAATTTCACCACCCAAATCATTGCCTATGAACTGATTCAATTGTTCGATCGCGGCATTGAATTCAACAGTACGCTTCATCAATCGATTCATTTCTACAATCACGGCATGACCATCGGCGACCCAATTCAGTAATGTTCCGCACCCTGTGAGGTCCTTGAGGACTGCCCTATGCAGCACAAGTCCACCACCCTCAATCGGAATTGGTGGGTACGGGTAGCGCTTGCCTAAATCGAGAAATTGCGTGGTTGTTGGTACTGGACTTGCAGAAAGTTGTTTGTGCATGCTCGGCATCTCAAAACTTCTTAGGGGCTCGTCAACTTCAACACCTGCTTGTGCTGCCTGGTCTTCTTGTCGAAGCATTTCGTCTGCTTTGGTTAACACGTCGAGGTCTGGCATCGATGGGACGTTCGGTTCGGTAGGAGAATCAGCTGGTTTAGACGGCTGGGTAAAGGCGTCGAGTGAGGCTTGAGCCTCATCGCGTTTGCCCTTCTTCCGCCTTCGCATAGGATGCTAGTAAAGTCGGCACCTCAAGAAGACTCCCATGATTTGGCATCTATGGCTGTGGTTTGCATTCCTCCCTTCGCCATCCGCAGTCTTCGGCGGGTTGATAAGGGGCGGTCAATGACACAATGTTGCGCCTCAACCTTCAATAGGTGTCGGCTTAGAGAGTGGATTGATGATGATGGAGAACCAACCAAACGTACTGAAAACAGGAACAAGCACAATCGGCATCACCTTCGACGGTGGAGTTGTGGTTGGAGCAGACCATCGTGCCACTATGGGTCACTTCATCGCCAACAAAAGCGTGCAGAAATTATTCAAGATTGGTGACAACCTTGCGCTCACCACTGCGGGCCTTGTCGGTCACGCACAATCCCTCTCCCGGACGCTCGCTGCCGAGGTTTCACTTTTCCAGCTCCGCCGTCAGCAACCTATGACGGTCAAGGGCGCAGCTACCCTCACTGCCAACATCCTCTCGGGTCGACCTCACTGGGTTCAACTCCTGATTGTTGGTGTTGATGATGAAGGCGGCCACGTTTACTCCATTGACTCCGCTGGTGGCTCCATTCCAGACTCGTACTGTGCGACTGGATCCGGCTCACCTTACATGTACGGTGTCCTCGAAGACGGCTTCAGCGAAGGCATGTCTCGGACCGATGCATTGAAACTTGCTGCCCGCGCCCTTCACGCATCGGGGCAGCGTGATGCAGCCTCCGGCAACGGCATGGATTTGGCTGTCATTACAGCAAAAGACGGCTATGTTGCCATTGAACAAGGCGAAATCGACAAGCTCCTCGCTTGAGATTTCTCCTCTCACCTTCCCGCAGCTCAACGCTGCATCCCCACTCGGGGTCGGTGCACGATGTTTTGTGCGAGCACGGGAAAACGGTGAACACTATGCGCCTTACGTTTAAAGAACTGAAAGACCAGATTGCAAAAGTCGTCCCCAAGGACATTCCCTACACGGTGGAACTTGAGGCAGGAAACATTGCAATCGTAACACCTGTCCCTGCCAAGTTCGGTGGTGGCGACGGATTGATTGGAAAAATTGCCAAGCGTGTCAAGCGAAAGATTGTCCTCCGGCCAGATGAATCGATCATGAAGAGCGAAGATGAAGCAAAGAAACTCGTTCACGAAATCGTTCCAGAGGAAGCTGAAATCACAAACCTGTACTTTGATGCATGCTACCGTGAAATCATCATCCAATGCATGAACCCTGGCGAAGCCGTCGGCCGACGTGGAGCTAACCTCAACGCAATTCGTGATCAAACCGGCTGGTTGGTCAAGGTTGAACGCACCTCTCCGATTATTTCCAAAACGGTCCATGACATCCGTGGATACCGCCAAGCCAATTCTACAGAACGCAGAAAGCTGCTCAAGGACTTCGGTTTGAACATTCACCGACCGCAACGTCCAGGATCCGCTTGGGCTCGAGTCACAGCACTCGGTTCCTACCGAGAAGTTGGCCGTGCTTGCCACTTCGTGACAACCAACGAATCTCGTGTCATGATCGATGTCGGTGTCAATATTGCTTCGGATACAGATCCAATGCCGTACTTCACAGCACCAGAAGCCCTACCACTCGAGAAATTGGATGCTGTTGTGTTGACTCACTCTCACCTTGACCATGCGGGCATGCTCCCTGTGCTGTTCAAGTATGGATACCGTGGTCCAGTGTACTGTACCCCCCCAACCCGGGATTTGATGCTCCTGCTCCAGACTGACTACCTGAAGGTCGGAGGCTCAGAAGGAAAGCGAGCTCCATATGACATGGAAGACATCCGCACATGCATGAAGCACGTGGTCGATGTAAACTGGGGCGAGACAACTGACATCGCACCGGACATCAAACTGACGTTCTCTAACGCAGGTCATATTCTCGGTTCTTCTGCTGTCCACCTTCACATCGGTGATGGCAAGCACAACATCGTCTTCAGCGGCGACCAAAAGTACGAGAAATCGTGGCTTTTCGATGCAGCCAACACTCGCTTCCCTCGTGTTGAGACACTCGTTATTGAATCAACATACGGGGCATCTGGCGACTATCAACCCTCTCGCCAAGAAGCCAACCAAGAACTCCAAGACATTGTCTCTAGGACCATTGCTCGTGGTGGGAAACTCATCTGCCCAGTGTTTGCTGTTGGACGAAGTCAAGAAGTCATGATCGCCATCGATGAACTGTTCCGCTCCGGTCAAGTCAAACCAGTCCCAGTTTGGTTGGATGGTATGATTCAGGAAGCGACTGCTATTCACGCATCACATCCTGACTATCTGACCAGTAGCTTGCGAAAGTCCCTGCTCAAAGACGACGGAGAAAACCCGTTCACTAGCGAATGGTTCCGCCCTGTAAAGGGTCGAGAACTTCGTGAGAGCATCATTATGGACAATTCACCATGCATTGTTTTGGCTACCTCTGGTATGCTTAACGGCGGACCGGTGATGGAGTATTTCCGACATTGGGCCCATGAAGACCGCAATTCCTTGTGCTTCGTAGGCTACCAAGCAGAAGGAACACTTGGGCGCCGTCTTCAGAAAGGATTTGGAGAAGTTCCAATGATCATTAACGGAAAGACAGAGATTGTCAAGATCGGTTGCGAAATGGTGACTATTGACGGTTTCTCCGGCCATTCAGACCGTCGTCAGTTATTGGATTTCGTCGACCAGTTGTCGCCCAAGCCAAAGAACATCATCTGCCACCATGGTGATTATCACAAGTGTAACGAACTTGGTCACACGCTCCGAGAACGATACAAGTGCAGGACATACGCTCCGAAGAACTTGGAAACAGTTCGGCTTCTGTGATCACATCAGTGGTACATCAAAACCAGCATCCAGCGGGTCTGGGATGTCCTCAGAGGCTTCCGCAGTATCATTCATACCCTCAATGCCTCTTCCTATAGACTGCGTCGCCTTTATCACAGTCGAGCCAGAACCAGTCATTTGTTGGCTTCCATCGAAAAGAAACCACACAAAGACAACGAGCACCAATGTGATGGCCAAAACCATGAGCGTGAGGCTTGTTGCCCCTTGTGCTACATTGAAGATGGCAGCGCTAAGTACGACGCCGATGGCGGACATCGCCAACAACGCCCTAGAATTCATCGCCATGCGTAGGGCACGACCAAGGTGTTCATGAACCCGTTGCGTCTGTCTCGACACCATGTATGCGAATGATGGTGCCCGCTCAAGTTCGGTCGCTTGCCCAGGATGGCTCATGACAGCGGTAGCTCCGTGGGGCGAAAATGCGGAAGATGCCTATGACCAAGGCCTTGTGGAACTTGGTTTAGGTGATGCCCGCCTCATTGAGATGAAAGGTGCGATGTTACCGCTAGGGTTCGGTGCCACCGCTCCTCAGCCCTTGCCCATGGGTTCTCTGGTTGAATGCCACCTGGCCACTGCATATGCATGGAGTGGTTCCACTGCATGCGCTGGTGTTGCATGGGCTGCTTGTGAGACGCCAGAGGGCGATCCATGTGCAATTGTGGCAACGATTTCCACAGAACTTGATTACGAAGAAACCTCACTCCTTTTGCGACGAAACCTCCAACGCCGTCTTGCAAGTAGGGATTTGGAAGTCAAATCTTTCGATGTAGCAGTCGATGAAGTGACAGCTGCCAACGATCATCATGGCGTTGCTATGGCAGCCCTCATTCTGCCAAACTCCCTCTCCCTCGGCGCAGGTACCGGCACCGGCAAAGTGCGAGGTTTGACTCGCAAGGCGGCAGACCCACCACAAAAGCGGGTCGATGTCAAAGCCCCTGCAGCGCCAGCCCTACGCCCGGGTTCTCGTAAGTCAAATACGGATTTCTCATTGTGAAGAAGTCTTGAAAGACCCTCGACTTGAGCCACGACCATGAGCAATGGAGGATACAACGTCATCCGCTGCCCCGCTTGCTCGACATGCCACGGTCGTCGTGGTGTCTCAACATCGTGCCCACATTGTGGTCAACGCTTAACTGAACATGGAGTCATTGTCAAAACTGTATCTTCAGCGGAAGCGTTGCGAATTGAGGTTGCCTTACAAAATACACCGCCTGAATTAAGGGAAATACTACGTAAGAAAATGATGGATAAGGATCCAATTTCTGATTTCTCCGACGAGGTGCCTTCGAGAACGATGGGGGGTTGGGTGCATGAATCAAAAAACGATGAAGGCATCATTACAATTGAATCACTTGAACACACACTCAACAAAAAGCACTCCAATCTAGATGCAAATGACATAATCGAGCAAGCTGAAGTGCAAGGAATGTTGGTTCGTATCAGCGAAGGCCGGTGGATGCTTCTTGAGTGAACTTCATAGGTAGGATGCCGTGGGACGGAATGCAAGGGCGATTGGGTTAGCTTGGCCTATACTCGGGCGTTTGGGACGCTTGGACCCAGGTTCAAATCCTGGATCGCCCACCATCATTGGTGGAATTCATTCCGGTAGGATGATTTCATGAACCCACAAAATGTGGTAGCCAAATTGAGTTTTGATGAACGATTGTGGTATGCTTTCAGGCTCCATAGCCCACACAGCATCTTCAAAATCTTGCACCATTTGTCCTTCGACAAATTCACCCAAGTCGCCTTTTTTACTCGCACTTGAGCAGTTTGAGTACTTCTTTGCGAGTTTCTTGAACACCTTGAGCGGTCGTTTTGCTGATTGAACTTGTTCAAGAATCTCACGAGCTTGTGGCTTAGCAGCGACCAAGATGTGACGCACGTGTGCCTTTCTCGGCTTACGTCTCTTGTCGTGCCTTCGCATTGATTCTCAACTCCCGTACCATCGCAGTGGCTGTCCTATCAAAAAAGTGTGCAACCAGCCAAGCAAAAAGGGTTAGGAAAACCGGATGTAAGCCGCGTGCCACTATTTCGCGTTCCAAGTCAGTGCTTATGAATGGCAACAGACTGATCCAACCAATGACGTAAGCTATGAACGCAAACAAGGTATGTGGGGTTACATTGCGATTGAACAACCAACTGAAGTTTCTACGGTGATGCTCAATGGCTAACATCGTGCCAACAGAAGTGAAGAACTTCAAACGCCGAATACCGGATTGTTCCCGGCCATAGACGGATTGCACTGGGAGTTCTTTGATCCTCCACCCTGCCTTTGCCAACTGAACCAACCAGAAGTTCGGATAGCCATACCCTTTCCAAGAGCGGTCCCAGTCCCATGCTTTTAGCACGTCATGAGAAGTTGCAGTATAGCCACACTGCGGGTCTTGAATTCGTTGCCCTGCTGCGAGTGTTGTAGCTGCACTGAGGATTTTGCTCGCCAGCTGCCGATGCTTTGGCATACCACCTGGGCCATCGGTATGAGCAAAACGGTTGCCTTTGACATGGTCGCTATGCCCGGAAATAATTGGTGCGATTAATGCGCGAAGGTCGTCAGGATTCATTTGCCCATCACCAGCCATGACGACGCTTACAAACGGGTCATCAAAGTGCTCCAGAAGGGCTTGGTGGCCAGCATCAATGGCAGCGCCAACGCCTTGTCCATCCAGATGAACTTCAATGAGGTTTGAAGAACACTTTGCAGCCTGTATTTCCTCCAAAGTCCCGTCGGTAGAGCCATCATTGACAACGACAATACAATCAACAAAATCTGGTATCGTTTCGAGCACTTTACGAATGAAGAGTGCCTCATTTCGTGCGGGAACGACGACTCCAATGAACCACTCGCCCTCCATGAGGCAACCACATGCCTGTTGCACATGAACATGCCTCGTCTCCCTTCCGCTGTCAACATGGTAAAACCACAGCCTATGCTGCCTCGTATTGAGAGGTTTGATAGGCAGAGCGCATGGGTTGCGATGTATGGCCGACATTCCTCTGCGCATTGTTCTGGTCGGAAAAGACATTGATTTACGCGTCGTTTCCCTCATTGTCAGAGCGAGAGAAATAGCGGACGAAGTTGTCTTTTTGGACCTTGGCTCAAACGATACCACGGTCGAACTTGCGGAGGAAGTTGGATGCAAAACTCTGCACTACACCTCGACGTTTGATGCTGTCCATCTTGCAAAATTTTTGCATGATTGTCAGCTTGAAGCAGCAAAGACAACCTTAGCGATCCACATCACGACAGCATGGAAATTACAAGACATCTCATTGTCCATCAATCGAGCACGTGAATTGTGGGATCTACATTTATCTCATCATGCTGAACCATCCAGCGAGGATCATGAAGAAGCACTCGTGCTTTCGGAACTGGATCTGCGTCACTTGGTGATGACAGAGTCTGGCATGGAGGCGCTGGCCTCACTATCTATAGATGGAACGACAGAAGACCTTGATGAGCGCCTTAGGGTCAGGGTGGTCCGTGGTTCTGTCAACGTCAATATCAATCAACGCGAATCCTTAGCCACCGCTTCGAGGTTTGCTCAATTGTTTTATTGGATGCTCGAATCAAAACATCCCCTGCTACTCTTTGGTATCCCTGGTGTTGTTCTGTTCATTCTTGGGTACCGACTTTCGGGCAATATTGTCGGGGCGCTCGAAGAAATAAATTCAACATCGATTGGCGTGACATTGGCTACAATTGCCATGACACTCATCGGGCTGTTCAGCATTATGGTGGCCCTCATCCTCTACATCATGGGTAAGCAGGTTGAACAGGTACAATCGCAGTACGATTGGCCATCTCGGACCTAAGCGGCCAAGACTTTGATAGTGGAGTGAAACACAATGAACGATATGGCCGAGGCTCGTTTAGTTTGTTTGGACATGGATCGGGTGCTGGTCGACCACCTCTCAACTTGGCAGTTTGTCTACGACAGATTGGGAATTTCCAATGATGAATCATTTGAACTTTACAATCAGGGCTTGCTTGATGAATGGGATTGGATCAAACTTGATATCGCTCTCATCAAGGAGAGCAGAAAGGACGGTCCACCTGTCCTCGATAGTGAATTGCGTGGCCTTATGGAAGGTATGCCAATGATGACCTATTGGAAAGAATTGATTGGTAACCTCCTCGATGAGGGCTTCCATGTAGCGATTGTCAGTGGCGGTCTGCAACAAACAGCTCGAGATATAGCGGCTCAATTCCCTTCCAATGTCCCTTGGAGACGTCGTTGGGGTGGCATAGATCGATTCACTGCAAAACGGTTTGGCCAAGGCAATGACACCCTTCTTCATGTCTTTACGAATGGATGGCTCTTAGGCCTGCCAACCGGAGATGGAGATCACCATTTGGCAGATTTTGGAAGGTATCAGGTTCAAATGGACGGCAAAGGGTCAGTTGTGAAAATGCTCCAACGCAGATTAGGCGTAACCAAAGAAAATACGGCTTCAGTTGGCGACTCTGCCGGCGACATCAGCATGTTCCAGCAGTCAGGACTACCAATTTGTTTCAATCCGTGGGATGATCGACCAAAGAAGCACGCCCTCCACATCGTCGAAGAAAAACATCTGAAACATGTTGAAGACATCATTTTCGAACATTATGGCCTTTCTCCAACAGTTTGATGAACCTCTGTGGTACGCTTGTAACCATGCTCGGTGATGACGGACTGATGTCGATCTGCCCTAACTGTGGGTTTCTTTTGGGTGTCTTCATTCCAGGAATGCCGTGCCCTGAATGTGGCGAACCTTTGCTCTAGAGGCGTTCGAATCTGACACCTTCGCTTTGCATGTAATCCATGATGTGGTTGATTGCTTGAGCAGAAAGTCCTTCCGGAGGGTGGATACCAGGGCGAAGACCACAACCTTCGTCTGGTCCTTGCTCGATAAACAGCATTGCACAAGCAGCGGTGACAAGGCCCGTCGTGCGCGCCATCGAGCCATCACCATTCATTCCTGCATCGTGAACCACTGTACGAGTCCGATGTTCACCTGCTTCGGCAATGACTTCCAGCCATGTGAATTCAGGTCGATTCTTGTCAAAGGTCCATGCAGCGAGGAGATCCTCTTCATTCATGGCTTGACCTTCTGATAGCCATTTATCGATGTGACCTGGCCATCGAACAGTATATTCTTTCATTGTTGAGCATGGGATGGTGTCAAGAACACTGCGAAGTCCATCGGTGAGAAAAGCCTCCATCACGCCATAGCCTTCGACTTCGATGGCATGTCGCTCCTCAAGTGCGGGAACTTCCACAACCACTCCATCGACTTTGATTCGAGCAGGTCGAGTGTATTCTTCGATGACGTCAGATGGGGAAAAGGGTGCCATGTAGGACCAAGCCTGATCACTTTCAACGGGATTTCCTCCGACCTTAATCGATACCATATCCAAGGCTCCGAATTTGTCGTGGGCTTGTTTGACGAGCATGTTTGAAATCCCTGGCGCAATGCCAACGTCCCACAGGAGCACAGAACCATGTGCAGTGGCGAGGTCTTGGTGGCGGTGTGGGTCTTCTGCGGTGAACGCTAGGTCGACAATCTGGTGACGTCTACGAAGCAGTTCTGGACGGACCGCATCACCAATGCGTCCTGGAAGCATGTTGATGACAATCTGGTTTGGCTCAAGGTTCGCAATATGAGCCAAAGCATCTCCTTCCAACACCGTCACCTGAGGGTGTGAATGGAATGCTTCAGGCACATGGAGGTCGATGACGGTGACGGTATGGTGTGCTTCCAGCAATCGTTCAATGACAAACCGACCAACAAGACCACTGCCAAGAGCAACAGCATGACCCATGAACTCGCCTCAGGGTGTTACTCGTCGTGAATCACGAGGGAATGGAATCACTTCTCGGATGTGGTCGGCTCCGGTCAACCAAGAACAGACACGGTCCACGCCGAGGCCAAAGCCTCCGTGTGGTACACCACCGTATGATCGTGTGTCGATGTAGAATTGGTAGGGTTCGTGAGGGGTGCCTTCTTCGTCCAATCGCTTGAGAATTTCTTCCTCAGACCATGTGCGTTCTCCACCGCCAATGATTTCACCATAGCCTTCAGGTGCCAACAAATCATGGCAAAGCACATACTTTTCATCATCTGGATCGGCCCTGTGGTAGAATGGTTTAGCGATCTTTGGATAGTGGGTCAGGAAATGAGGCACATCAAAATCTTGGGTCAGAACTTTCTCTTTCGAGTAGTCCAAATCTTGACCCCACTCCACATCAACGCCCATGCCTTGGAGGGTTTCAACAGCCTCGTCATAGCGCATACGTGGGTAGGGGCTGTCAGCGTATCTGGCTACCAAGTCAAGGTCTCGACCAAGCGATTCAAGTTCAGGAGTCTGCTCCTCGAGCAGGGTTGAAGCGATCTTACGCACCACGCCTTCACCATGGCTCATAATCTCATCATTGCTCGCCCAAGCCACTTCCATTTCAGCATGCCAAAATTCTGTCAAATGTCGACGTGTGCGTGATTTTTCCGCACGGAATGAGGGTGCAATGGTGTACAATCGTTCCAAAGCTGGCATGGCTGCTTCGGCATAGAGTTGCCAAGACTGAGTGAGATAAGCCGTGCGTCCAAAATAAGGCACTTCGAACAACGTTGAGCCCCCTTCAACTGCGCCTGCAACGAAGTTAGGTGCTTGATACTCAACGAAATCCAAATCACGGAAGTACCCGTGAATGGCTCCGAACACGCTGCTTCGCAACTTGAGCATGGTCGTCATCCGAGAAGTGCGGAGGTAGAGGTGTCGGTTGTCGAGCAGGAATTCAGTCTCTCCACCATCGGCTGCAGCCATGGCGGATTCAGTGATCGGGAACGGTCGCTCAGGATTGACGGATCCAATAATTTCCACTAAGGAAACAACGAGTTCATGACCGCCTTCAGAACGTTCGTCAACGTTGACGGTACCAGTGATGATAATGCTTGATTCAATCAAGGCAGATTTCACGGCTTCAAAGGCTTCATCGCCCAATGCGTCACGCTTGGCCACGCATTGAATGGTCCCGGTTGAATCGCGCAGAACGATGAACCGAATTTTATTCGAACCTCGAGTTCTCTTGACCCAACCCTTCAATTCCACTACTTGGTTGTCGTAGTTTCCAGATTGCACATCGCCAATCCAAACTGTCTTTACCATCTTCGCACCTGTTCTTGGGTAAGCCATTGTCTAATTCAATGTCACCCTCCAGCGGCCAACACAAACAGGCCGTCAAACCCACGCATTGACCACCCAATATGGGACAAGCCTCAAACCAATGCAGGTTCAAGTCACCCCGTGGCAAAGGTTGCAGTTTACGCCATTGGAGGCAATGCTCTATCCTCACCTACTGGCGACGATGAGGGTGAAAGTGAGCAGGTACTTGCTCACGTCATGTCGGACGTTGTCGACCTCTTAGAAGCCGGCTGGGGGGTTGTGCTTACACACGGAAATGGCCCTCAAGTTGGCCACCTGATGGCGCTTGACCAACACCTTACTCAACCAATGGATGCATGGGTTGCGGCAACACAGGGCATGATTGGTCACGGCTTGGCGCTCAATCTTGATTCGATTCTTTCCAAACGTCAACGACCTGAGCGAACCGCCACGGTTGTCACCCGAGTTCTCGTCGATCGAAGAGATCCAGGATTCAAGAATCCAACAAAGCCAGTAGGACCGGTGCTTTCATCAAAAACGGTAATGGAAGCTGATTGGGATATCGCAGAGACAAAATTAGGTCCACGGCGAGTCGTGGCGAGCCCCCTTCCAGTCGAAATTATTGATCTGCCGGTCATCCAGAAACTCGTTGACCTTCACGCCGTGGTGATTTGCGGTGGTGGCGGTGGGATTCCTGTGGTTCGCAAAGATCAACATTTCATAGGCGTTCCAGCCGTCATCGACAAAGATCGGGTTTCGGCTCTGCTTGCTATAAAATTGCAGGCAGACGCGCTCATCATCTCAACAGCTATCGACGCTGTTCGAACCGGTTTTGGGACCGATAAAGAGCAAGTTCATCGCGTGCTTGATCTGGACGAATGCGAACTCCACCTTCAGGCGGGGGAATTTCCAGCAGGCTCTATGGGTCCAAAGATTGGCAGCCTTATGGAAGCAGCCCTCCATCAACCAGGTCTCCAAGCCATCTTGTGCCAACCCGGTGATGCTATTGATGCACTTAGGGGGAATGCTGGAACGACCATAGTTGTGTAATCATGGATTGACCGCATGTTCATGTACTAGGGCGACTTGGGAAAATCGATGACCAAAAAGAGCATCCTCCCTGAAATCGAAGCCTCTGCACATTGTGACGGACCCTGTGGTGTCTATGACCCAGCAAGCGCCCGAATTGCCGGTGAAGCAGTTCAATCCATGACCAAAAAAATGCTTGCGCTTGAATATCCAAAGGTGTTCAGTTCTGAATCGATGGCATCCTACCTCAACACCATGAGCCGATACGCTGCAATCAAAGACGAAGAGGCCCAAAATTGCAAGCATGAATTGCTCGTTCTCTGGACTGACTTCTTCAAGCCTCAACACCTTGATGCACACCCTGAACTCCACACAACATTTTGGCAAGCAGCAAAGCTATGCAGCGCATGTAAAGTAGAGGTTTCTGCAACTCACGCTCAAGAACTCATGGACGCCATCGAAGCAATCCACCACATGTTCTGGGAAATCAAGGGCCGAGATGTCCCTTGGATTCGAGCAAGCTGAGGGTCATACATGCAGCGTTTCATCGCTGTTGTATCAGGCGACAGCATGTGGCCAACGTACACCGATGGTCAACGGCTTGAATGCTCTTCTGATCTTCGACTGTTAGAAGTTGGTTCAGTGGTTGTGTTCATTCACCCTTTACGCTCTCAAGTTCGAGCAATAAAACGAATCAAAGATATTGATGAGGAATCATTGTTTGTCGAGGGCGATCATCCTGACCCTCTAGCCTCTGAGGATTCTCATAACTTTGGTCGAATACCTCGATCGAATGTGGTTGGTATTGTACTCGATCTTGAATCCGAATGATGCTTTGGTGGCGGGCCTGACGGGGTTCGAACCCGCGACCGATGGATTAAGAGTCCATCGCTCTACCTGACTAAGCTACAGGCCCACACCGCCGTCCTTCCGCCCGTATTTAATCATTGACGGACAACGGTGAGATGTCGCTCAGTTCAATCGGCCGTTGGGATTGATGATGGTTTCAACCCCACCTGCTCCAGCAAGAACGACTGCGTCGCACATGCCGTTGAACAAACCGACTTGCACCACGCCTGCGATGTGGAGGATTGACGCTTCAAGGCCGACAGGATCTTTGATCGTAGGACCCATGTGGGCGTCAGCAATCATGTTTCCATTGTCGGTAACAACCGGGTTATCGCCTGCCATTCGGCAGTTGACTCGACAATCAAGCAAACGTCCAAGGGCTCGTATTGTCGCTTGATGTTCAAACGGTGTGACTTCAATCGGGAGGGGAAACGCCCCGAGGTATGCCACACGCTTTCGATCATCTGCGACGACCACCATCGCAGCTGATTCTTGCGCAACGACCTTTTCTCGCAGGAGAGCAGCACCGCCTCCTTTGATCAGTTGGAAGTTTGGATCGTATTCATCTGCACCGTCGATGACGATGTCGAGTCCGTCAATTGTTGAAAGTTCCACGAGTGGAATACCTACCTCGATGGCAAGTTTTTCTGTGGCAAGGGAGGTCGGTACGCCCACAATTTCTAGCCCTTCCTCTGCCATTCTTCGGCCGAGTTCAACAACGGTGTGTTTGACAGTAGACCCTGTGCCAAGACCGACTTTCATTCCGGTTTTGACAAAGGAGCATGCGGCGATACCAGCCTCTTTTTTCAACGCTTCAACATCGCTCATGGTCTACCTTCGGGCGAGGGGAGTCAATGAGGCTTTGCTCACTATTTGTCAGACTTTTCTTCGAACCATCCCGTAGGGATGAACAAGAGGTGGAGTCCGAAGTCTTTTCACCTGCCGAGGTGCGTGGAAGCGAACATGGGGGCGTCAAGTCGGGCCAGTTTGACCGCTGTCGCCGTGGTTTTTTTGTTCATGTGTTCTACCCTCTTGCAGGGGTATAGTGCCGTAGAACAGCCATCTTTTACTGAGCAGCAATCCATTCACAGTGCGGTGACATTAGGACAAGCTGAAAGCATCACCGTAGGCTCCTTCCCTGATGGTGCGAGCACTAAGATTGAACTGGAAATCCCTGATGGAGAAGCCATTCAAGGCCTTGATGTGGAACTTGAACCTGCTCGCCTGCAATCCTCCATGGCTAACGCTTGGACCGATGCAGCTGATTTTTCAACAGGCTCCACCTATGATGGAATGGACGTCAACGGCTCTTCATTGTCGATTCTTCCTCAAGGGTGGGAATGGGACTTCGAAAGCGCTAATCACGGATGGACGCTTGGTAGCCCAGCTTGGTTGTGGGGTTATGACACTGTTCTTGGCCCAACAGCAGGCGTCAGCAGTGGGACAAAAGCGATCTACACCTACAACGGCAATTATCCAAACAGCATGGGTACAACCATTTGGGCAACTTCTCCTGTCATGGACTGCTCATCGTGTTCGGGTGCGTGGGAGCTTTCCTTCATGAAGCGACTTAGCATTGAAAGCGCAACATGGGACCATGCTTATGTCGCTGTCAAAGGCACGAATGGTGTCTGGGCAAACGTGTATTCTTCGGGGTATACCCAAGACAGTTCATTTTCGCTACAAACCATCAATATCAACAATTACGTCCTCAACAATCCTGCCTTCCAAGTTCGATTTGGCATAGGTACGACCGACAGTTCGGTCAATTATGACGGTTGGAATGTTGACGATGTTTCGGTGATGCCAACCAATTCAGGTATCTCTTCGGGTGAAGGAAATTGGACCTCGCCAGCCTTCGGACCAAGTCAATTTGGTCAGGGTGAATCGAAAGCATTTGGATTGCTTCACATGGATGCTTCCATTCCAGGAGACGCTGTCTTTGAATGGCGCTTGTTGGATGCTGTCACGAATCAACCGGTTCCGGGCTTCGAGCACATGACTGATGTCACCGTCGACCTAGGTATGGTTGACTGGAGAATTCATCCTCTTGTTCGCATCGACTTGCATCTCGCCTCGGGTTCGACTGGATTGCCATCTGTGCACGGCTTCCACTTTGACGGGTCCGTATATCATGAATTCAACGAAGACCCCACGCCACAAGGATGGCTCCTTCAAAACGTCATCTGGAGGGACAGTGAACTTGCTGGTTCAGGCACTGCATCTTCTCCGGAATACAACCTGCGCAGTGGTTTTGCAGGCATGATATCGAACAGCGACATCATAGGACCAGGCACGTTGCAAGCCTCCATCGATGGTGGCTCTACATGGGTGGATCTCGATTCAGGTGTCTACCATTGGTTTGACGCACCGGCATTCACTGCTCAGTTTCGCATGATCTCCTCTGGTGGCACATGGGGCTTGGAAACCTTAGATGTCGAATTGGTTCGCACCAGTGTAGTTGATGGTCTTCGTTTCGATGTCGGCTTAGATGGTGTGAGTGATTGGTCGATGAACCTCCCTGAAGTCGGTCGCCTAGGTATTCAAGACCGTTTTGTCAACGGTGATTTTTGGCAATCAAGGGCGTCAAGCACAAGTGCACCAGCACATTATGACGTGGCATTACCCATCGATGGTGTTGAGGCGTTCGAATTTGCCTTTGCATCACCCTCTTCGCCTTGTGTCAATCCAACGGTTCGCTTGAGCATTGCAGGCCAAAACATCGTGACAACCTCGTTGTCCACCGTCCAAGATCTCTCGCTTGTGACCTTGACTGATGCGGAATTGAACACACTCAATTCTGCACTCTCACAAGCTACTCCAACTCATGGTGTGAAAGGTCTGCCAATGGTTCCTGTGCAACTTTCTATAGGTTCTACAACCTCCACCAGCACCATCATTGCAGGTGGGGTTTTTGCACCATATGATGGCGCATTGGAAATCGATTTTAGCGCCAGTGATGCCCTTGTGGTCGCCCTGAACAGCCAACTTCAATCAGCTACTGCTGTTGGTGGATTCAAGACCATCACGCTCCCAGTCCGAATGAGTTCAACAGGTGCGATCCACTTGACCATTGATCAAATCGACACACAGGCATCGATCGAACCCGTATCGATCGATGTCAGCAATGTGACGGATACATTCACGCCTTCGGAAGAGTGGATTGAAGTGAGCAGCACATTCGACTTCTCGCCACTTGGCGTCACTGATGCTGCATCCTATGTCAAATCGAATGGATGGTCTGTTGTCTTACAACTCCAAGGAGCGGTTCGTTCCTCACAAACCACATGCCCATTCATCTCTCTTCCAGCAACTGGAAGCCTTGGCTGTGCGACTCAAGGCACGCCGATGATTTGGACATCGAACGGAGCTGAAGGTTCCAAAACGATGGTTGGGAGTGGTTCATTCCTTCAAATTGATCATAGGTTCAAATTCACTGAACAATGGGACGATGAAGCATCGCTCACAGTATCGGTGAACCTCATCTCGCCAATTGGGCCTATGCTTCCAGTGAGCGTAAACTACGGTCTCGGAGATTCGCTCGGAGTTGAGAATGATGTCGAACTTCAAACTTGGCGTTCAGTCAACACCCAAGGCGTTTATTCTGAACTTTCTCACCCTTACTTGCACCCCGGAGAGGTTGTGACCATTGAAGCAGTGATCGCATTTGAGGATGTTGAGGACAGCCCATCGCCACGTACTGGAAGCGTCGATGTGTGTTTTATTGTCAATGATGTCCAGAATCAATGCACTTCCGTGCTGCAAGAAGGAATTGCTTCATTCCCATGGTCCGTACCAATTAACCAACAAAGTGTCAAACTGGAGATTGAATTGACACCTCTTCAAGGCCAATCGGTAAGTTATGCAGTGGACCATGTTGTGGAATTCAACTTCGATACCGTTGCACCTGAACTGTTGCAAATGAACGTCAATCCATTTGACCATCTTGATGCATCCCCATCAACATCACTCGATTTCATTATAGCCGATCGTCCTGTTTTACCCTCTCATGCCTATGTCCACCTATGGCGCTCGTGGATTGATGATGTCAACATGAACGGCTTCATGGATACCAATGAAGTCTCTATTCACCCACTCGACCTTCCAAATAACCGTACGAACACCCAAGGAAGGTATGTCTACGCCTTTGATTCTTCATCCTACCAGACAGGATCCATGCTTCGAGGTTGGCTTGATGTGGCCGACGTAGCGGGCAATCCAATGCTTGCCTCTGGCAGCTTTGATGCACCACTTTTCAACGTCCAAATCAATAACGATGGTGCTCCACAATTGGGTGCGACCCCCGCCTCTTGGGGAGCAGAGGGCAATTGGCTTCATCCTGGCGAAACAAACTCCCTGACAGTACCGGTATGGGACCTCAATGGCATTACCGATCTCGAAACGGTTGAAATCGATCTGGCAAGCAATCATCTCACTCCAGTGACGATTCTTTGGAATGCAACAACCAACATCTGCACAACAAACGAAATGTTCCTCGAGGTCGAGTCATGCGCCCTCCACCCAATCGATGCCTCTGCAGTATTTTCAACAGAAGGCCAATTTACTGTGAATTTCAGCCTCGAATGGGGATTCAATCCCGATGTAAGTTTGATCCGAACGCCTTCGTTACTCCTCCACGACCGCTCCGGTCAGTCGAATATTGCGACCTTGTTTGATCTTGATTGGCAATTTTCAGGCGAACTGGAAATTCCTCGCTCAAGCATGTCATTTACAACCGATGGGTCCGAAATGGACGGTCTTGGTACCTGGATTCAACCACGATCAGATATCGGCGTGGTTGGCGATATGGTATGGCATCGTTCACACAAACCTGTCATGCAGGCCATCGATCTCCTCTTGGATTTAGGTGGGATTGAAGCGACTATTGAATCCGTGAACGGGTCGTTCAATGACACCATGATTTCACCACTGGCCCCCGGTACTTACGGCCTGAGCATTGACTTGGCATCTCCACCCAACGGAGCCATCGATCGCAGTGACGCTGCACCCTATGCCTACTTCATTGTGGATCAGGATGAACCAAGCATTGTCGGGGTTGCCTCGCCAATGGTTAACGAGGTGATTGGCGAATCAATGTGGCAAGAGCTCAAGTTTTCCATTATGATCGATGAAGAAGACCGTCTCAACGAAATTGATTTGAAACTTAATTGGGCTATTCGTCAAGCAGGTGTGAGTATCTCGACACCTGTTGTTGTCAACGGTTCTATCGACCTCGTTGTTGTCGGTGGAAAACCGTACGGCACAATGATTCCAACCGAAGGTGTGTTGAATCTTGATGAGATAATCACTTCATCAATGCGCACAGAATCCCTTGAACTCCACATCTATGTCACTGGATCAGATATTGCTGGCCATGAAATGTCACCGATTTTCAATGACCTCGATGCTCCGTTATCAGTATGGACGCTTGAGCAACGCGTTGCAGAATATGCATTCCTAAATCCGAGCATGAAGCCATCAAAGGACATTGCAGAAGGTGATGTTCTTCGTTTGAGTGTGACCATCGAAAACAATGGCTTAGCCGATGGTAAGGCGCAAATGTTCGTCGAACGTGTTGAAAGCAACGGCGCTCGAACTCGAATCGACGCACGTGAGATCGAGATTCCCGCAGGTGGTCAGTTTGATTACACGAAGGAATGGATGCCAGATCGTTCCGGTACCATGTGGATTGAGTACCACATCATCAATGGAGATTCATCGAAAACCAACACCGTATTTGTCGACGAACCACGTACAGAAGGCTTCCTTGGAAGCGTTGCGGCCGTCAATCCAATACTTCTCGTCATCATCTTTTTGCTTACCGTTTCTCTTGTTGGTGTGCTCATTTTTGGCCTACAAGGAGCACCTGCTAAACAATACAATTCCGTTGCTCAACAACAATTGAGGCAGTCACTATCAACACCTCAACAACCAGTTCAAAACACACCGGCATCAGGGCCTTACGGGGCTCCACAAGCCCCGTCATCGCCTGGCGAAAACCCCTACAAATGATGGGTTTCTTACAACGAAGGGTTTGAATCCTCGACGCTCAAGGCCGTCTTGGAGGGAGTAGGAGGATCGCTGACAGAGTTCGACTCTGAGGAAAGTCCCCTCTCCACAGTGCAGACGGCTTACACAAGTAAGAGAACAGAAATGGTCAGGTCAATGCAGCAGAAACGAACGATACAAGGTGTGTACAATGATGTTGAAAGACGGAGATTGCCTTGTGGTCGATGAGACGAGCAACCCCGTTGGAGCAAGTCCAAACAGTCCCGTCAAAGCGGCACGCCGAGGGACAGGTAGGACGCTAAGTTGAATGCGGTCGCCGAAAGGTAACAGAAAGGGGCTTACTCCCTACTCCCTCCACTTTGATTGCCTTAACAGGTGAACGAACAGGTTCAATCTTCAAGCACAGCATCGAGCGTTTTCATTGAGATTGGAGACGCAAGGGCAATACCATCGCCATAATCACGCCAAGCTTCTTCTCCGAGTAACTTGGCCCGAGCAGTGTGTTCAAGGGTGAAGACTGCTGGAAGAAGGAACGCACTGGTAATGAATGCAAAGAAGATGAGCAAACACATGATCATGAAGAAATTCTCCAAGCCTGGGAACGCTGCAAGGAAACCCGCAGCGATGCCTGAGATGGTTGTAATTGTCGTTTCAAAAATGGTCTGGCCAGTTTCTTCAATAGCGTTTGCGATGCCATTCGGCGTTTCGCCTTCTTCCTGAATACGGTGCATCACGTGAATCGAATCATCAACACCTATTCCAAAGACAATCGTGCCAATCATCGCCGTGAAGATGTTGACGTTGACATCCCCACTCTGCATCAATAACGGTTGCCAAAGAATGACCACAGCAACTGGAATCATAGTGTAAATGCCCAAACGAGGCGACCTGAAAACAATCGACAGGACGAGGGTCAAAAGCAGTAAAGTCACGATCGTGGTCGTGCTTTGAGTATCATGAATTCCATCATTGATGTCAAGCGATACCGGCAAACCACCAGTCAGAAGCGACGTGCTCGTTTTGGCCACCATTGGCTCTTGGGACAACATTTCATCGATTTCCTCCCTTAGTTCACCAGCTACATTGAGGTTCATGTATGGCTGTGTGACGTAGACGATGGCTTTGGTTCCGGCTTCATTGAGAAGCATCGAACGAACTTCCTCTGTCAAGGTATCAAACACAACGTTGACCATGTCCTTTCGTAATCCTTTGCGACCTTCAGGCCCCGTCAACTCGAGGCCAAGCCAAACATTGCATTGGATGGGATCGTTGCTCTCCCAACACGGGTCATGGAGTAAATCCCACAGGCTCCCCTCATACAGCGTGACGCCATCAGCAAGGGTGATGGTTGCTGGTATTGTACGTAGGAAAGTGATGATGCTGGTGGTGTTCGTTTCATCGACACCATCGATTTGGGTTTCAAGCGCATCAATGGCGTCTAGTACCGGTAAATCACGAATGTTCTGGGTATTGTTTTCCATCGCCTCAGCGGTTCGCTCCTCAGCATTGAAGATGAAGAGTGATGTTTGTCCGCCACTAAACTCTCGTGAATATTTTGCCAAAGAATTGAGCGAATCAATACCGTCGGGGGCCTCGGATGAACCGGTAATCGGTTCATTCATTTTGTCGAGATTCGCTACACCATAAGCAGTCACGCTCCCTGAAACGAGTAAGATGACCAAGAACCACTTCACTGGCCAAGTACCGATGTTTTTCCACATCGATGGGTTGCTTCGCTTGTTAAATTTGAGCAACCATGCGAGGGTTGGTACCAAAATGATGCTGAACAACAAGGTTGACAGTATACCAATCACAAGGGTAATCCCAACAGATCGAATCGGTGAAATTGGGACAATGTTTGGTGCAATTAATACCGAGAAACCAATGACCGTCGTCATTGCAGAAAGGAAAACTGCGACACCGGTTGAGCGTGTCATTTCGAGTACACAATCTCGATAGAAGTTGATGTCCCATAAGTCAGGGACTGGTTCCAGTGGTTCCCCTTTTCTCCGTCGCCGAGCGTTTTCATTGTTAGCTTTGTCAATTTCCTTCCGCCGCACTTCTTCAATTCGATTGACCATGTGCAGTGCATAATCGACCCCTAGACCAATTAAGATTGGGAACGTTGCTACAATCATCGGTGTTAACGTAATGTCGAGAATCACAGAGCTGCCAAAGGTCACTGCAAGCGCCATGACAATCGGCGTTCCGGTGATGAAGACAACCTTCGCAGATCGGTGCAGGGTTGTGATGACGAGGATGGTGAACAAGACCGACCACGGAAGAATCATCAACAGATCTTCGTAAATGGCATCAGAAATATCCTCGAGCACTTTGGTTAGGCCCGTGACAGTCATTTCTGTGTTGGTGTATTCTGTTGGCCTCGCATCGATGACTTCTTGGAAATGGTCCAACAATTCAGTAAAATCTGCATAGTCCTTGGTTTCCGAAAGGTCGCTTTTCATGCCGACCAGAATTGCGGCAGTATCCCAAATCCCGTCTCCGTCAATGTCGTTGGTGAAATTTCCATCCCCGTCGGTGTCTTCAAACGGGTTCATGTCATTGGTGTCCTTGAACAATGCATCAAATCCACCTTCTGATTCCTCAATGATTTGATCGATTCGTTGCTGGTCTGGAATGGCGTAGCGCCCTCCACCAGGAAGGTCACAATTGACCTCGACTGGGATTCTGGTGTTAATCCCGTGAACGCAGAGTGAATTGTTAAATCGGCCATCTGCTGAATTAACCTCCTTGATGACCTGTGCAGGGGAAATAATCCAAAGAACTCCATCGCTGCGCCCATGGTCTTCCTTTGCATAGTCGATGCCGCGACCCGTCCGATCGCCATTTGCATTGTCGTCATCGCCTTCGACCCAACTCATTTCTTTGAGAAATTGTTCATCCGTGATGTTTGTTGTGAAACTTGGATCCATGGCATTGGGTGTTTGGATGTAAATCACTGCAATGTCAGTGGACCATTCTTCACGAACCTCCAACAACAGTTCTGTGGAAGGCGCGCCATCGGGGAGAAAAATTTCAACATCGTCGTCGATCTGTTCTTGGAAGTCTAATCCTTGGCTGCCAAAAGCTCCAGCGATAAGAATCAGAAGGACCACCACCATCATTGGTGAGGCAAGGATATTGTCATACATCGAATCAAGGCGTTTCATCGAGCCCTCTTTGAATCGTTCCTGCACATCAGACAGAGGTTTCAGGAAAGCGGCAAGGCCACTCTCGGTCTCGCCAGATGGGCTTGCCATGGCTAGTGCATGTTGCGCAGGGTCTTGAATGATACTCATTCAACCGATGGCAATACTAGGATACAGCTTGGCTCAATCAAGGCCGAATTCTCGAACCAAAAGGTGCCTCAAGAATCCACGCGCACTTTGCAACACCAAACCTGTCGCCATCAATGAGAGGCCAAGAACACCAATCCACACCGCAGAGAGGCCCGGACCTACAATGCTGTCGAGTTGGTTGGTCACACCTTGAGCGGCGTTCATACCCATTGCAGCGCCCGTGGCTAACAGACCCATGCCGGGGAGCCCGAGCACGAGCAGTGGTTTCTTTTGGGAGAGGGAGAGCAAAGCCCAAGTGAGCACGGTAAAACCATGCGACACGGCTGTGAAGTTGGAGCCCTTTGGAACATCATAGCGGATGACGGTTGGAACTTCAATGATAGAAAGCTGCTTTTCACGAGCGTCTTCGAGCATCTCAAGGGACAATTCCATGCCTTCTGAATCGAACCGGAGCCGTTCAAGCGCGGTGCTTGAGAACGCTCTGAACCCTGATTGAGTGTCTTTGATACCCAAATCGCTTGAAAGGTTGCTAGCAGCTGTGATAACTTTGATCCCCAACCGTCGGTATGCTGGCATATCGGTGCCACCACCGCCATTGATGAAACGAGACCCGATGGCGAAATCAGCTTCACCTTCCAGGATCGGTTGCAAGAGTTTTGGAATATCAGATGCCTCATGTTGACCATCACTGTCTAGCACGACGAGGGCGGTAGCGTTCATTTCCTGTGCCTTGATGAAGAGGGTTTTCAGTGCAGCCCCATAGCCTCTGTTTGAGCGATGTCGGTACACAATAGCCCCACACGCTTCAGCAATTCGAGCACTCGAGTCAGATGACCCGTCATCGATACAAATGACAGCATCGACATGCCGTAGGGCGGTGGTTACAACGGTGCCAATGGTCTCCTCTTCGTTGTACATAGGCATGCCAGCGACAACAAAAGATGGAGGCATGGGCTCCTGCTCTGGCATGGTTTTCACCAGTTTTCCGCCGACATGCCACTATTTAGAAGTATACACACTCAATAGTCGACATTGTACAATTACAAACCAGTGGGAAAGCCCGCCAAACTGCCGAAGCAAAATGGCGGGCGGCTCCTGTGTTCAACAGGCGGTCATCATCGATGAGGTGGTGCGGTCTCGTCACTCAAGAGTGACTCAATCTTGCAGTTGACTGAGGGTGGTCACAGCTCGCTCGCCACTGAGGACTTTGCCAAGAGCGTTCAAGGAAATGACAAGCGGAACATAGGCTTGTCCATCGCTGGTCACATAGGTGGCGCAGTCACCAAAGGCACTGGTGTTGATCGAGACTTTGAGTGCCCCGCCTGCGTTGCTCTTTCGGACATATCCGACCAACAAGTTGGTGTTCATGTCGTTGCTTTCTTCGTTTTTTGTGGTGTTTTTCTTATTCATATTGTTCACAACTGCCCACCGTGTTAAGGTGGACAAATTCAATCAAGAACCTCTACGGTCATAAGACAGGCGGTCTCGACGTTAAGAGCGAAGCCTCATATGCAGGCCTTCATTGATTGAGGCATGCGAGCATTGGTTACAGGGGGCGCAGGATTCATTGGCTCCCACCTCATTGACCGGTTAATCCAACGTGGAGACGAAGTTGTTGTCATCGACAATCTCTCCTCTGGAAACCTCCAATTCATTCAGGCCCACTTGGACAGTGGAAACGTGACACTCGTCGAAGGTGACATCACGCAATACGAGGATGTTAATTCGGCTATGAAAGGTATCGATTGCGTTTTTCATCTTGCAGCCAACCCTGATATCCGGCTCGGTACAAGGGTCACGGATACCGACTTGAAACAAGGTACCGTTGCTACCTACAACATCGTGGAAGCGATGCGGACACATGGGGTCAAAACCATTGCCTTTGCTTCTTCGTCAGTCGTTTACGGCGAAGACGCTCCATTGCCAACACCAGAAACCCATGGTCCATGCATGCCGATCTCCTTGTACGGTGCAAGCAAGCAAGCAGGTGAGGGCCTCATTAGCAGTTTTGTAGGCACCTTTGGCATCCAAGCCTACATTTTCCGTTTTGCCAACATTATCGGCACCCGTGGAACCCACGGCGTCATTTTTGACTTCATTCATAAATTGAAGAAAGATCCAAGCCGCCTCGAGGTACTCGGCAATGGCTTACAAGAAAAGTCATACATGGAAGTCGGTGATTGTGCAGATGCTATTTTGCATGTCATGTCGAAAACAAATGAACCTCTCAACTTGTTCAATCTTGGCAGTCATGACACTGCTTCTGTTCGCAGAATCGCAGAAATTGTTGTCGAAGCTACGGGTTGCCATGATGCCTCAATCGAATACACTGGTGGTGATCGTGGATGGGCGGGCGATATCCCTCGTGCCATGTTGGGTATAGAGAAGATGCTTTCAACAGGTTTTGACGTGCGGTACAACAGCGAAGAAGCGATTCGCCACACTGCACTTGCACTGATTGAAGAAATTGGTCTACATGAGGAGATGAACACATGAAACACATATACGATGACGAAGCGAGCACACTTGGGGATTCATTCCTGAAAATTTCTGCCTTATTTTTCGTTGGCATTTTGATTCTTGCTTTTACAACAGATCCAGTGGCTACAGGAACCAAGGAAGGCGAGCGTGCTCCTCTACTCGATGGAGCCGCTTACGCCGGAAACGAATGGTCGTCGTTCGATTTTTCAGCGCAATTTGATTCTGGCTGGGATGGGAATTCTTCCAGCAATTGGGTGATGATTGAATTCATGGATACCGATTGTCCATACTGTGTAACTTCAGCAGACCTCTATGGGGAAGCATCTGAAATCTTCAGGGACAGCAACCCTGACTGGAACGGTGCTCAGGTTGATTTCTTTGCAAGTGCAACACAACTTGACATACAAAATCACGAAACTTCACGGGCTGAAATCGCAGCCTTTAGAGACAAGTCAACAGGCTACACCTGTGCTGGCCAAGACTGCGCCAATCGGGGTGGTTCAGCACACGAATACGTCACCTACATCGATGACATCGATCAAGACAACATGGACGAGTGGGACATTCGAGGTACACCAACCTACTTTTTGATTCAACCAGATGGAATCATCGCATGGGTCTCGAACGGTGGCACTAATTTGGGCGATGTAAATGGTGATGGTGAACAAAACACCTTCATCGATGCTATTGTTTACCTCGTGACTACGGATAACGCTGGTGGTGCTTGATTTGAGCACAACCCTACTCTTAATTGGCTACGGTATTCCGATTCTGCTTGGCTTGCTTCTGATTGTTCCATTTACAAGCGGTTCTTTTGTCGCACTAAGCGAGCGATTTCCTTCCTTTGCCACAAAGCGAGGACGTCTGCTGAGCGGACTCAACTTCACGCTGCTTGGAGGTTTGGCAGTTTCTGTACAAACCCAGTGGATTCACGCAAAGGTGAGTGAGGGTGCAAACTTTTGCGCATCTGATACGATCTTCTCATGCGATGATGTCATCGGCAATGCCCAGTACAACACTATGCCAATCCTCGACATACCTTGGGGCATGGTAGGATTTGTGACCTTCACGGCCTTGTTGTTTTTATCCTACTCAATCTCGAAAGAACCAAACGCCACGTGGGCAAAAAATTTCCTCAACTATGGAACGCTCGTAACTTTTGCCGGATTGGGCGTAATTGGACTTCTTGTTTCTTACGAAATCGAAATGGAGAAACTGTGTCAGTTTTGCACCACAGCTCACGTCGCTAACATTGTAGCCCTTGCTGGATTCTGGCAACTCAGGTCCATGCACGGAGAAAAATCTTGGGAAGAATGAGGTGATTATGTGGCCCGTGATCAACTTCTCTGGATTATCATCACCGCTACGGCTGTCCTCGGTCTTCTATTGTTACTTGGCCAATCATCTTCGGATGAGGATGTTGAAGCTCTCTTTTCGACAGCAGATGACCCCGATCCTCTTGCCTTTGAGTGCCTTGATCACTCTGGTCTTGCCCGTCACGATCACGTAGCATTGAAAATCTTCATCGATGGGGAGCCAGAAACAGTCCCTGGATTAATCGGAATCAACAGTGGCGTCTGTAATAGCGAAGGTGAGAACATGCATGCAGTCCACACGCACGGTGACGAAGGAACACTTCACATCGAGTTGAACGAAGCCGGTGATGTTCCGCTTGGCGTGTTCTTTGACATATGGGGTGTCCATTTTGATGAAACAGGCATCTTCGATCACAGAGTCAATGACACCCACGAAATGCGAATGCATGTCATAGCATCGGGTGGAGTCGCTTCTGAGGAGAACCGGGTCACGTCCTTTGACGAGTATCTTCTTCAAAACGGTGAAACCATTGAAATTCACTACCAAGCAATCTGATTAGGGCGTAAAGCATCCTTCAAAGAATTGGGCGTCAACATCGAGGGTCACCTCTTCCATTCGAAGGACAGTCACATCGATTCGTTCACTCCCGCTGTAGGTTCGCTTGAGTTCAGCGAGTAAGTTTCGCTGCACTGCCTGGTGATCTTCGCCCCAAAGTACGCTGAGGTGGTGGTGCTGGTCTTCATTGATCGACACCAGGTATTCAACCGACCACTCTTTGAGCGGCTCACTATCTTCCCATGTGACGTCTTCCCATGTTTTTGCCATGGTATTGTTTTGTTCTTACTATCTTATCAATCCTGCGTGCAAATGCTTCACTTTTCTTCCGCATTTCGGTAAATTATTTCCGAAAGGCGAACTATTCTTCCACTTTTTGAGAATTATCTTCTTTCTTTTGGAAAACCAGCAAACCTACTGCTGCAAATGCTCCAAGCACCAGCCATGCGGGGCTCCACGCCTCGGATGATTGGCGCTCTCTGTAGGCAAACTCAATCGCTCCATAAGTGCCTAAATCATCTCTTGAATCAAGTGATGCTTCCGTGTGTTCGTGTATGAGAACCACGCTAAATGATTCAAGCGCGGTAAATTCAATTGAGAAATCTGCAGTACAGCCTTGATTTACGCTTGCGTTCGCCACGCCAATGCTTGTGGTGATGGTTCCAGTGCCAATCTCGCACTCAGCCGTTGCTACAACAACTCGGTCTCTGGTGTCACCTCCAGGGTTGATGGCCTCATCTGGTACCTGCTTGTTGTGTTGGAGCACCATGAATGTAAGTTGTGTGGTGTTCATTGCGCGGCCTTCAAAGTCAATCAGTTTGGCTGTGATCATATCCCCGTCGCTTTGTATCCTAAGTTGTAATTTGGTATGTGATTGACGTTGTATTTCCTCATCAAGAATATCCCTTTGAACCTCGACCCAAGCATCGGTCCCAGTACGATAAGCGCCACCTTCGACCATGAATGTCGGTGTGCCTGGCAGGTCAGGATTGACCGTTCTCAAACGTTCAATGCGGTGTTGCGCAGCTTCAGGAGCAAAGGCATCTTCTCCGTCATCTGGGTGGTAGGCAACCATGGCGATACGAGAACCGTGCGAATCGGCAACTCCCATCAAATAAGGATCAATTTCAGCGCATGATTCGCACCATGTCGTCGTCAATTCCTCAATGAGCACACTTTGGCCACGCAGATTTGTCTCGATTCCATCAGTCAGGGATTGACTCGGATCGACGACCATGCCTTGGACCATCATTGGCATTTGCAAAAGGCCGATGGCCAGCACGAGCACCCACAGGCCGTTTGAACGGCGTGAGGGTTCGCGATGGTCTGCCATGCTTCGGCGAGGCGGGCGACCTCCTTCATCCCTTTGTTCAGCACCTAATCGAGGCGAGGTTTCTTCAACAGGTCGAAAACAAGCATGACATAGGAGGGTGTCAAATGGCTGATCATTGGATTGAAAATCATAAGCGTGATTCGTGGCGAAGACAAGCCAAAGCCAGCGGCTACAGGTCACGTTCAGCGTTCAAATTGAAACAGATTCAAGAACGCTTCAACTTGATTCGAGAAGGCGATGTGATCCTTGATGTTGGCTGCCACCCGGGTGGTTGGGCCCAAGTTGGGATGGAACTTGTTGGTGAATCCGGATTTGTGCTCGGTGTTGACCTTGAACCCTGTCAACCTGTCGAAGGTGCATTGTTGCTGACTGGCGATATTACCGACCCGCATACACAGGAACGGATGCTGACCGAATTAAACGGCAGACCACTCAATGCTGTGGTTTCAGATATCTCTCCAAACATCACTGGGAAGTGGGATATGGATCAAGCCGTGGCTATGACATTAGTCGCCCAAGTTTTTGATTTCGCCTTACCCCTGTTATGCAAAGGTGGTTCGTTTACAACAAAATTATTCCAAGGCGTTGGGGTTGAGGAACTCATCGTTGCAGTGAAACCTTTCTTTTCCGATGTGCGTCGATATGCCCCCCACGCCTCACGCAATTCTTCATCAGAGGTCTACCTTATTTGTCGTAATTTTATGCCTTGGAAAGCAAAGACATTTGCCGTACGTGAAGCGTATGAAACCGCACTCAACCTGAAGCTTGGAGGCGATGATGTCGATGAAGGCCCTGAAATCATCAAGTCATCTTTTTCCGTTCGAAGGAAGAAATCCGAATAGTTTGAAACGGGTTGAGGCTAAGTCGTCTGGCCATGAAACGCAAACTAACCACCAGCACCCTTAGCCATGAACACCCACGAGCAGCACGACAGCGCTGTGCAGATTTACGCAACAATGCTCCAGTCCATAGGGTTGAATTGGTCATGCTTAGGATCTATCCTGTACGGCGAATAGCCTCACCCAACTATACCGGCAAGGTCGCTGCGGCATGTGGTCGTGATGAGTCCGGTATCATCGGAATGGTGTTGTGGGGTGAACAAACTGAACGCATCCATGTGGGGGACATTGTGAGGATGACCAACGGGTGGTGTCGTCGCCGAAATGGCGAATTGGTCATCAGCACCGGAACTGAAGGCAGTCTGACCGTTTTAGATCGATGAACTCCTGAGCAGTCCTCTGATTTCAATGCTATCTTAGTCTCGAGTCGAGCAACGCGAAAGAGGTGACGGAGCACGCAACCATAAAGAAGGGGAGGGCGTGGGCGAAATGTTCCTGAGGGTCCATTATGAGTGAGAGAGCAACGAACTGTACATCATCCGGCGTTCCTTTGGAAGAAACCGGTTCCACCACATTTCCATGCCCAGGGTGCGGTGCACCTATTGGCCGCAGCCCGCGCTGCAGAAACCAAGGCGTGATTTACGTCTGTCCATCCTGTGGATACCAGGGGCCCTGAGGTGATTGTATGGGTATGGTAGTCATGACATACAAAATCAATCCTGACTCTGATGTCGAGGATGTCGATGCAGATGCAATCGCCACAACCATCTCTGCAATGGGTGATGATGTCTACAACATTCAATCCGTCGAAGTCAAACCTCTTGCGTTTGGCCTCAAGTTTGTTCAAGTCCACGTGGTCATGAACGACGGAGAAGGTCTGGCTGATGCCTTGGAAGGACGTATGTCTGAAATCCACGGTGTTGGAGAGATCGAAGTTCTTTCAATGGGCCTCATTTGAGCCAACATAAGAGAACACTGGGGCTTTGTTTTAATCGCCTCAGGAGGGTCGTTTAATGGGACGCTCACATACATTATTGGCCAAGTTCATTCACTGGGCTTTTGTGATTCTCTATGCCTACGGGATTTTCAAGCAAATAGAGGATCTCGAGCAACTTGAAGACACAGGCTTGCTTGTGTTTGAGGTCATCTTTGCCAGTGTCTTTCTTCTGATTGTCTTGATCCGATATTTCTACATGAGTCGTTTCGAAACATTTCTTGGCGCAACCGAACCTGTGCCCTTAATTCACAAATATCTCGCAAAAACCGTTCACAGGTTGATGTACTTCTGTCTTGTATTGCTGCCCCTTACTGGGTTGGCGATTGCGGCCTTATTCAGACGTGGCATCGTGGATGGCCCTCTAATGGATGGTGTCATTGGCGTGCATGGTTTTGCTGCAGATTTAAGCTACGTGCTGATCGCCGTTCACGTTCTTGCTGCGATTTATTCTCGATTGAAAAACGAGGGCATATGGACATCGATGGTCCCATTGTGGAAAGAGAATGCAACAAAGACATCCGGTTTGGCTGAAAAAATCACGGTCTTCGAAGGAAGGGTGCTTCAGAAGGTTGAGGGATTGATTCCAACAAAAAAACAATGATCGCAGAGATTGAGTTGCTTAGAGTTGACTCAATGGCCCTTGCATGAATTCCCGCAATAATGTGGTGGCGTAACTTCCACTTGACAGGACAAATCGGAAGCGTATACACGCGCCTTCCGGATGCCATCGGCTGTTCTCACCCGGACCTGCTTTCCATCGCTCGCCCATCGAGTCATCGTTCGCAATTGGAACGGTATCAATAGAAAGTTCGTTGAACTCAGTAACCAGTGCTCTTCGAGTCCCTCGAGTGGAGAGGCGTGGAATCGCTTCAACGTTCCAATCTGCACTATCGAGGTTCATACCTCTGATGACCGATGCCTCAATGGTCCCAGATTCTCCATCACAGGTGTGAATCTCACTGCCAGGAAGCGGGCCCGTGGTCACCAAGCGACCCATGGAACAGTTTCGAGAAATTCTTGGCAAGGTTCGTTCTTCAACATGAACGCAACTTGAGGCATCGAGCTGTCCCTTCTCATCAATACGTCCAACCAAATCACCAGCCACAGGACGGCTGATTGGCAAACCCGCATCAATTCGGGCGTGCAATGCTTTGTTGAACACAACGGATTGCAATGCATGCACTGTCATAAGTTGGAGATTACCTGGAAGTTTCTTGAAGGCACCAACATAATCCTCTTCACGGTGAAGCAGATGTTCTACCATACGACGCTCGAAACCTAGCCACTGCGGGGCGAGGGTCAGTCCTTCTTCAGTTGGACCGTGTTCTCTAACATGAGCCCTAAAAGCTTGGACATCCTCATTCTCAGATGTACCTTCCATGGCGATGTAGGTCATCACGGCTTGCTCCCAATCTTCAGCAATGACATGCTTACCAACTTCAGCAGTCACAGGCCGACCTGAACCAAACCGTTGCGGTCCGATCCAGTTAGGAAATGTGTTCTCGCCTAATTTTTCTGTCATTTCAGATTGAATTTTTCCAACTTCCTCTAAGGCATCCTCTTTGCTCATAGGGGTGCCATCGTCATGGGCGCAACCGCGTACGACAATGGTGAATCGGTTTCCGCGGTGGTTTCCGAAACCAATTTTTTGATGGGTTCGTCCAAGCACTTCGATTTCAACATCGGGCATCTCAACTTCAGCAACTTTCCGTTGGGGCGCATCAATCACAAACAGCTGTTGGGTTACAGCACGCTTATCTTTTGTTCCCGCAAAGAAAATTCTGTTGCGTGGAATCTTCAATGCCTTGGCAAGGTTATTGCAAAACCTGTTTGTTTCCCAATTGGTAAGGGTGATTTTGGCCACAGTGAAGCGACCTTTGTTATCCATGTGAATCGAAGTTGAGATTTCTTCAACTCGAAAGTCAGTGACTCGTGCTTTCAAGACGCCGCCAATGCCTAACGTTTTGGTAGCGTAACCGTCCAATCCGATGGCTTCAGCCAAGGAATCGGTCCAAGCGGTCAATTCAAGCACCCCGTTCACAGGGTAATCTTTTCAAATTCATCAGCAAGACCGGCGACGAGATCACGGAGGATTTTGTCGGAGGCGTTCTTGCCAGTTGTTCGAATGTAGAATTCTGGGTCATCCAATTCTGGGTGACCTGGGAAGTAGTTGGCGTACTCGACGTTCTTGTGGCTGTTGAGTCGCTCTCGGAGCATCTGCAAAGCGGTGTGGCTTTCGCCGATAATGCGGAGGCGCAGTTCATTCTTTTCTCGAAGGAGCAGTTTCACAGGCATGATGACCAGTTCGGCCACTGGCCTACTTGTTTTGAACCTTCTCCCAAAACCACCAAGCGCTCAATGATTGAATGCTATGAATAATTCCGCTCCAGTGGAGCGCTGAGATGGAGAGAGGACTTGTGCGAAAGCAGGCTGATTTGATGCCAAGCAACCCCCTTCCTTTTGTAGTGCTTTGAGTTGGGAAACCGCATGGATACTTCCGCTCTCGAGGCCAAGATGGCCAAAAGTGCTGGTATCTTCCAACGCTCGGCCCTCCCTATCCTCATTGTGACCGGGCTTATCACGCTCGGACTGATGGCTCATTTAGCCACTTCTCCACCAAATTTCAATACTGATCTCGGAGAATTTGCGCCGGACTCTGAAGCCAATGATGCCCATGAACGCATCCACGAATATTTTCCCAATGAAACCCGTCCGCTGTTCATTGAAGTCACTGCTGATGACGGCTCTAATATACTTTCTATAGAAAATATCAAACTCATGGACCAGCATCTTTCTGTCATCGAAGATGAATCCCGTGCTCGTGGCGATATGATTTCGGTATGGACCACTGCTCCTGGTATTGTTCAACTGAGTTTGGACGAAGAAGCAGATGGCATACCGTTGGCAAACGTCACCTCTTGGGAGCACATGCTGGAATTGATTTTCGAGGACGACACCACATGTACGATGACAAGCGATGACCAGTTGTTGTCTGCTGCAACCTATGCTTCATCTGCCCTCTTGAACAAGGACTTGTCGATTGACTCAACATGTTCGTATCTGGAGACTGGAAACGGCAGTGCGGCCCCTACGGCCTCTTCGACATTGTGGGTGCTCGAGGTTGATCCAAACCTCGAAGAACAACATCGAAAGATCCTTCAAGATGATCTTCGTTCTGAGTTTGAAGAGTTGTCGGCGACGTCTTCCTTGAATTATGGAGTCGTTTCATTGGACTTGATTTCATATGATATCGATGCAGGCACCTTCGAGAATCTTGCTTTGTTGATCGTTCTTGCGCTTCTGGTGGTCGTGGTCCTTCTTGCTATTGCATTCCGATCTGTACCTGACGTCTTGTTCCCGCTGATTGGTTTGTCTTCTGCATTGATTTGGACCTATGGCGTCATGAATCTCCTCGGTGCGCAATTTACGGCGCTGGAGGTTGCTGTGGCACCCCTCGTTCTTGGTTTGGGTATTGATTATGCCATTCACCTTCAGCGAGCCTATTCTGCTATTCGTAAGGAACACGAAGATCCAGCTGAGGCTTGGTTGCGGTCCTGTGCTCGACTTTCTGTGCCCCTTTTGTTGGCGGTAGTCACTACGGTTGCAGCGTTCCTTGCCAACATTATTTCGCCTCTTCCACCTTTGGCGACCTTTGGCTATGCTCTGGCCTTTGGTGTCGTTTGTGCGTTTCTTTCGGCGACCGTCGTGGTCGGCTCCTTGCACGTCGTCGTCCGAGGCTTTGCTGTTAAACTGGAAACACAACCCATCACGATGCCAAGGTTAGTCGACAGAATCGTCGCATTACAGCAGAAGCAACAAGTCGGTGTTTTGCTTGTTGCTATCTTCATTTCCGCAGCTTCTGTGTTCGGGGCAGCATCACTGGAAACAGATTTCGATTTGGGCGACTTCGTTGATCCGGATATGGAAATAATGAGCGTGAGAGATGACTTAAATTCGAATTACGATAGTGCTGGGTGGAAGCTTCTCTACATCTTGTTTGAACCGGTCGAAGGTGAATCGCACATTCCAGGTGATTCAGTATTGCTGGAACAAATTCAAGGTCTTCATCAAGATTTAACCTCGAACCATGACGTGGTTGGAACCGATGAACGTATACCTTCGCCAGCCTATGAAGGACCTTATGTTGTGTTACGAGATGCCATCCTAAGAAACACCTCGTTTGGTGAAGCCCACAATCTTGAGGTCTATGATGGCGACGTCTATGTCATCGATTCATCACTTGGTTGCAATCTCGCAGAGGTTTTCCGTTCGCTTTCGAGCAATACGAGCGTTGCTGATGCAATCAGCGGGGAAACGTGGTCACAGCGTGTGTCTCAAACGGTTGCACTTGATGAAACAGGCATTACCTACATTCGAAATGAAGTGCGAGTTGAAGCCTCAACCTCGACCCAAGCCGAGCGTGTGATCACTCAAGTCGAACGTGAATTGGGTTCGGATGACGAGCGGGGAACCCTTCGTGATAACCTCGCAGACCACGCACAACTTCACGTCACTGGCGATTTGGTGGTTCTGCAAACGGTGCTTGATGGACTCAGTGTGTCGCAAGTCGAAACAACGGTCATCTCCCTCGTCGTGTCGAGCGTTGTCCTTTTGCTGTTGACACGACGGGTTTTACCTGCAATTGTGGTGCTGTTCCCTGTCGCATTAGCTTCCCTTTGGGTCGCAGGTTCGATGATGGCATTGGGTCTAAAATGGAACGTTCTCACGGTGATGGTGACGGCCCTCACTCTAGGTATCGGCATCGATTATTCAATCCACATGTGGCGCCGTTTCGAAGTGGAATTAGCACGAAGGGACACCCATTGGGAAGCGCTTAGAGCTGCATTGTCAACCACCGGTGTGGCTTTGATCATGAGTGCGATGACCACCGGATTTGGATTCATGGTCCTCTTGTTTTCTCCAATGCCTGTGATTCAAGACTTCGGACTCATTACGGCCGTGACGGTCTTCTTTTCGTTGATTTTATCTCTGATTTTGCTTCCTGTTCTGGTCGAACTTTCTGCTCGAAATAAGGAGCAAGTCGTTGAAGTCAGCGACGGCACAATCATCGAAGGCTAATCAATACACAGACAGCGCTGCAGTAATGTCATCCATCACCAGACCTTGTTCTCGTGCAACAAGCGCCAAACAAACCCAATGGCTCGCATAATTCAACGCCTTGGCTTTTCGCTGAGCTCTGCGCTCCACTTCTTGAATCTCCAACTGAGATTGCTTAGCAATGAACTTGGTCAGTCTTGGTGTCAGTTTGGCACGTGGGTCATCCACATTTGCAGGATTCGGGACGGTTGGTGATTGTACAGGTTTCGAAGGTACTGGAAGGGGTGCGGAGCGAATTTCTGGCGTTGATGCTGTAGATTCAGATTCAGAACCAACCTTGTCCACATGGACCGGGTTCAGCAATCTCGACGGGCGTGGGTGCCATCCCAGAGGCGAAGTCGTTCCCGCAAGTGGAACGCTTGATTCGAGTGCGTCTTGTGAGCCTGTCAGCCACCCAGCTTTGACGAGTGCTTGCACGGCGAGTTCAGCCTCATCTGGTGACACCCATTCCATGTCAAACGAGAGAATGCGCTCGATGTCCATCGCGTCGAGTGCTTGTCCCTCCCTAAAGCAAATCGCCAAGACTCGAAGAATATCCTCGACGTCCTCGTTGGCCATGCTTCGATGATGGACTCACTGTTCAAGAAGGTAAGCCAAGAATTTCGTTTATTCAATTCGCGTGAAGGTTTTGTCCTCATTCATGAGCCAAACCCCGCACTCTTCGCCCTTGTAAAGGGTCTGATCGAGGGTATAATCGTATTCCCCACCTGCAGGTAAACCAGACCATTCAGGTACGGTGGACCCAATCGCAAACTCAGTTGCTGGTGGAGTTGGTACCAATGCGTCAAGAGCAGCAGCCCCGTCAACTGCAGGCTCCTCTTGAACAGGCTTAGATCGAGGGGGTGGCCCTTTCAGACCCGCAGGTTTTGGTTTGGGCTGAGTTGACCGCTTTGGAGGGCCTTTGAGGGGTGTGGTTGTTGCAGGGGAGATTGCTGTTTCAGGTTCTCGCTCATCATTGTGAATATTGTCTGATTCAGACTTTCGCCTTCGCAACTGGACGATGAGCACTCCGGCCAATGCCAATCCAATGCCGCCGCCCGCAACGAGGGTCACAGAACCAAAGCCATCGTTTTGGGTGGCAAAACTCCGATTCCATGCATTATTTGTCTCATCGACTTCCCACATCTGTTGTTCAGCATCTGCTTCGATATGAAGCGTCCATGACCCAGTGGGAACCGTAATTGTGCTGCGCAGTGTGATGGCGGTGTTTGGGCCTATTGAAGCCACAACCTCGCGACCAACAAGGGTTCGCTCTCCATTTGTATCGGTGTAAATCGAGACGTTGAATTGGTCATCAATGGCTTCACCTAGGCTTGCTAATTTGATTCCGATTCGCATCGTACCACCTTCGCTTTGACTGCCACTGACCTCAACCTCTGTGATGGTCACGTCTGGCCCTATACTGTTCAATGGAAGGATCAGCCACGGGTCAAGTGCTGAATTTCCGGTTGTCGCTTGAAGCGTAAAACCAGCATCATCTTGGCCTTCAGCCCAGCAAGCTATGTTGGCTTGGGTTGGCAGTTCCGAAGGGTCACCAAGTGCACTAAAATCAAAGACAAATGAGAACATGGTCTTGCCGTCATACACGGTGGAGGATTCTTTGCTCATGGTCAGTGGTTCCCACTCCACTTCAAGTGAACGAACCTGACAAGTAAGCGTGAGATTCGACGACCAAAGGTTCGCTTCTTCGATGTTCACACCGATTTCTACTTCGCTCAGGTGGAATCTCGACGTGCCTGCGCCAAGGGTCGAGTCGAGAAGTTTAGGTGCTGCGCCATCGATGCGCAGCGTTGGTATATCGATGCTCAGCAGTTCTCTTGTTGCATAAGGGTCCCATATCGAAAGTTCAGTTTCAAACAACAAACCTGCTCCAAGAGGTGCCTGGAATTCTATGGAAAGATGACCATCAATAGCCGTTCCAGAGGTGCCTCCTGACCAGCGGTCATTTTGTAACTGGCCACTCCAATACACAGAGACCGGGCCAGAGTATGTAGTGTTGCTCAGCATATGCCCAATCGTAGCGTTGAGTTGAATCGTCTCACCCGATGCAATGCTCCACCCTTCGATTAAATCTCCTTGAACAGCGCCTTCGGCGTCAGTAAGCGACATGAGACCTACGGTCATTTCCGCCTCATAGGTCCACTCATCTTGGAACACGAAGGATTCAATTCCATCATAATCTTGGATGATGATTTCAATTTGGCCATCATGGGTTGACGGTGTCACGAAAGTCCAGTCGATGGTTCCCGCAAAGTGAATGCTAAGGCTTGTCTGCCCGCTTGCGGTACACGTCGGCAACACCTGAATTCGTGCATCCAGTGCCTCACAGGTTTGGAGATTGGTGTTGTATCGCAAACCAAGGGTTGGATCGTTGCCAAGCATCAGGCTAATTCGGGTGATGTCGCTTAATCGATTGGTATCGGTAACTTCCACATGCCATGAAAATGATTTTGTTGGTTCGAGTCGAGTTATTTCTCCTGTAGCATTGACGCCCTGAAAGTCAACCAAATCACCCTTTTCCGGAGTTCGGCTTTCCCACCACAATGTCCCGTTTTCAGCGTTTGAATCTTCGATGGCATAACCTGCCATATCCGTTCCTTGAAGCCAAACCCTGACCGTTTGATGGTCAGCATTTGCGGAGTCATTGACCTCCATCGAGATCGTCCAGTCGTGTTCCACATTGGTGAAAGCAATTGGGTGAGGCTGGTATTCACTGGCGTCAGAGATTCCGTCTTGTGATGTATCGTGAAGCGCTTCAATCCAGATATGTCCCTGTACCGTCGAGTTTGAGAATCCTCCAACATCTCGGTAGGTGAGGCTAACATCGCGGACACTCTGTTCGTTGGAATAGGCACCATAGAAAGGCGTGGTACTCATGAGGACTGGGCCTTCATTGTTGATGATGATTGAACGATTGTAAGCAAGGACATCCAAGACAAGATCGTCAGAAGTTCGTGCTTCGAGCCAGACCATTGCTTCACCAGACGTGCCGTTTGGTAAAATAAAATCAATAGCAGTCGTCGAACCAGTTGTCAGCGGTGTCCATGTGCCGGGGTTGGTGTAGATGCCTCCCCCAAGATCTTGTGTCGCTTCAACATCCACATTTATTCTCGCTTCTATCAGGCCATTCAGCAAGCGAGCATCAGAATTCGTGAATGCGTGGTCGACGATGGCTGTCATTGGGGCATCGCCCGGATAGACTTCGTTTTCAGAGACCATTGCACCACCTTGACTGCTCATCGAGGATGTCAACTCGAGCACTTCAACAGTCATCTCCTTGTCAATGACGGTAATGGTTGATGTGGTGTAGGAGGTGGTCACGCTGCTGTTGGTCTCAACGGTCATCTGCAGGTAGGGGGTGGCAATACCGTCATTGATGGCGAAGGACCAATCCATTGTATCTCCCTGCTCGCCTAAAGTGATTGATGCCGCTCGGTCAGCGGCCCGGAGCAATCCGTCTGGGTCTTCGACATAGAACGCGTTGGTCGAAGGTGTGTAGGTGAGTATGGCGGGGTCGAGACCTATGATTCCAAACCCATCATAGGTCGTTGGCTTGACCTCCAAACTGTAGGATGAAGCAGACCCGTATGCAGCATGGAAGGTCTGCACAGTCGATAAAGCAGCATTTGGATTCAGACTTGTTGGCGGTGAGGTAAGGAATCTTGCTTCTTCAGCACCAACTGTAATGGTGTTGAGTGATGGGACGATCCAATCATTCAATCGCTGAGTCGTGAATTCAATCTGATACTGAATCAGACTATCACCGGGGGTCACATCGGTGAACGTATGGTTGCCAAGTTGTAGGTATTCGGATGATTGGTTGACGCCCAAAGGCCTCCAAAGGCTGTTTCCGATTCCAACTGTGTCTGCACCCGTACGGTATTGCATTTCGAGGGTCGTCCCGGTAGGTGTTGCTCCAGCAAAATCAATCCACAATGGCGTAGCACTTGCTTCTGAACCAGTTCGCAGGTCAAATATGTCGGAAAGCAAGGCACCGCTCTGCATGTCAGGATTATGATAAATTCCACTCACGTCAGAGTATGCAGTGCTCCAGGAACTGAACCTCCAATTCGATGTATCTCCACCTGCATAAATAAGGGAGCCATCGACGTTGATCATGTCAAAGTCATAGATTGCATTGTGCAATAAACCATGATTGTAGACCCGACCTGTTATCGGATTGTAGCCTCTGATTTGGTCGTATTTTCCGCTGTTTGATAGGCCGCCAGCGATGACAATTTCATCATTGTGAACGACCGCTGCATGGGCTGCAATTTTGAATGGTAAATCTGTCCCATTGGTCCATGTATTGGTCGCCGGGTCGTACACTTCTGTGTGGTTTGCGGGAGCGACTGTGGTTTGGTTGAGGGTAACATCAAACATTCGAACAATACCGCCAATCGCATACAACTTACCGTGGAAGGCAACCAATTCAAACGAGTGGCGTGGAGCACTCATGTTGGCCATTGAATCCCAAACATCTGTGGCGGGGTCATACCTCAGCGTTCTGTTGGAGAGATCAGTACGGTCCCAACGACCAACACCTCCAGCGACGTAAATGAAATCATCCAAAGTGTCCATGCCTGCCAATCCAACCCCTAGGGTGGCGGGCATGGTTGAACCTGTCGTCCAATTGTTGGTCATCGGGTCGTAAATGTGAACAACACCATCTGCTCGTACGCCAGGGTTGGAGAATGCATGGTGGTCACCTATGGCGTATATCTTACCATCAACTTCCACGCATTCGTGATAGGCTTGAGCTTGCGGAATGGTTTCTGGGCTTGGCGACCATGTTTCGTTCCCAACATCAAACAACTCGATAAGATTGGTTTGTGATTCATCACCGGAGGCACTTGGGTTTGGGTCATAACGGCCCCCGATCAGCATAGCTTCATCCGTAAGGCTGTTGTATTCCAAGCATCCACCCGTCCGCTCGAACATCATGGCAGGACTGGCAACGCTCTGTGGTGAAATGCTTGGTCGGTCGAGTAAAGGCGCTCCATTGCTGCTGGTCACCGTTATGTTCGAGGGGGTGAAGCCATCGCTCGCATTGAATCCAGTTGATGCTTTGATGGTTTTCACAGAGGGTGTTATGTCCTCCATTTCCTCATGTGAGTCAGCTTCGAAGGACCCTGAATAGGGCATCAATGCCATGGCCATAACTGCCCAGAAAACGAAGGCAAGGTTGCTTCCGCGGGTGCTGACCATGCCTTTGGACTCGCGGTGCGATTGAAGAGCATTGCGCGCCGTCGTCTCTCAACCTTCATCTACATCATTGATATGGCCTCGAAATGTAAAGGAAGAGCGTCGTCCATAGGTTCATTGGCTACGAACTGCTGCGCCGCGTTGGAGGGTTGAAAATGGTACGCGAATATATTGCACGTGACCCGCGCACTGGATTACCTCTTAATGTCAGTCGAAGCAAAAAGGCAGACAGGAAAATCGTCAGCGAAATAGGCCCTTGGGTAAGTATCGCTGATGCGGATGTCCTCCCTCTTGCCTTGGGAGAAATTGATAGCGTTCAATCTCGATACCTCGACAAAACCCACACGCACAATCAGGCCGCTGGTGTTCGCGCTTTGGGTCGCTTTAGTGGACGATTGATCAACGAAGCCCACGCTGCGCTCATGCTCGCCTTTGAACAAGATGATGGCGAGGTTCGTGCAGCGGCGTTAGATGTGCTTCCCGAAATTGCCGTTCGCAAGTCGAATGAACTGTTTGATTGGCTTTCAGTGCTCCTTGACGACAGGGATTCAAATGTTCGCAGTGCGGCAAGTCGTTGTCTTGCTGTCACGGCGCCTGTATTCCCGTCTGCGGTGGAAACTATTCTGGGAAATGAACTGCGTTCAACCCATCGTCAACGGTTCGATGCAGCATGGAAAGGACTCAATGGTTTGTGTGAAACATGGCCGGAGGTGGTCGTCCACCATGTTGACACCTTGCTGCTCGAGGAAGACCCGAAGCTAAGGAGAAAGGCCGCTGGATTGCTACGACGTATTGTTCAGCGAGGCGGATCGCCTGTCTGGGACTTGATTTCGTGGTCGCTCAATGACGAAGATGTTGAAGTTCGAAGGATTGCTGCAAAAACCTTGCCAAGCCTTGCCAAAAAGGAGTCTAGAATTGCAACAGCGTTTGCTGAACGTGCCATGGTCGATGCGGATTCAAAGGTTCGCCTGAGCGGAATTAAGGCCTTACAGACAGTTGATACTGACCATGGACGGGCTCGAGAATTGGTGGTCAAGGGGACAAAATCGACGGATTTGCAAGTTCGAAAGGCATGTGTCGACCTGCTCCCTCGCCTGTTTGGTGAAGATATCCTAAGGACCATGGCTGCTGACCTTCTCAAGACCGAAACCGATTCGAGCATCATCGCTTCGCTTAATGAAATGACATTCGATGCTTCTATCGATGGAACTGAAGCGCAAAAGAACGCCCAACTCGCACCAGCCCCTGCAGTTCCTGCAATCGATCGTGAAATCGCAGAAGCACACGGCAAAACCGTTGGTCTTCAACCAACTCGACCCGACGGCTCACCCGGTGCTGAAGCCCTTCCAAAGCCGGCTGATGTACCAGCGCCAGCGCCTAAGCCTGCAGCTGGGGCGTACAAGGCCGTGTCTCAAGATGAGATGATGGGCTATACTGATGATTTCGATGACGATGAGCCTGATGACGACGATGAATATTTTTGATTTCATCTTCTTAGTGCCATTTTCTCAGTGCTTTTCATGTCGGCATGGTTAAGAAGGGAGCATCAGTGGCCGGAATGCTTAGAGGTGCTTTCGATGAGTGAAGATGCATTTAACGACAAAGAAGAACAGTTCGACCGCTTGTGGGATGGGATCACCCCTAAGGGTGTCAACCGCAACAAGTCGCTCAAGTTCCGACAATACATTCTCGAACACGTTCGACAAACCAAGCGCCCACTCACCCGTGAAAATGCACGCAAGTATTGGATGGGCATCCTACAGCAAGAAATCGCAGAGCGCGACAACTACTGATTCCACTCGATTGGGTTGCCACCGTCTCGGCGACCCACTCGCACAACCGAGACGGAGATGATACCATGTTCACCAAAACCCGCTTCGACTCTTGGGACTTACCCAGTTCACTTCTTGACGGCCTTGCCTCGCTTGAATGGACTCATGCAACCCAGGTCCAAAAAGACACCATCCCAATCGCTCGCCGTGGCCTTGACGTGATCGGCCAAGCACGGACGGGATCGGGTAAGACGGCAGCATTCGGACTTCCAATCCTTGAGAAATGCGCTCCAACCGGCGCTCTTCAAGCCCTTATTCTCGCACCGACCCGAGAGCTTGCCAACCAAGTAGCTCAAGAATTGAACGCTCTGCAAGGCAACTCTGGACTTTCCATTCAAACCGTGTACGGTGGTACTGACCTCGAAAAGCAGGCACGTTCGCTCGGCGACGGTGTCGACATCATTGTCGGTACTCCTGGACGTGTCATGGACATGAGCGAACGAGGTCACATCGACCTCACTTCGCCATCCTTATTTTGCTTGGATGAAGCTGACCGTATGTTGGACATGGGCTTCTTCCCGGACATTATGTGGGTCATCGAACGAATGACAGCGAGAAGTCAAACACTCCTCTTCTCTGCCACCTTCCCTCAGGAAATTATTGACACTGCGAATGAATTCATGAACGAACCTGAATTCGTTCTCACCAACACAGAGGAACTCGACATTCCACCGATCGACATGTACAGCGTACGCATCGGTCGAGCGAACAAGTTGTGGGTTCTTGGTCGTCTTCTCTCCCGTATGAATGACCAAGATCAAACTATTATTTTCTGCAACACAAAGCGTATGGTCGATTTGGCCGTTCAACGGTTGTCAAAGCATGGATTCTCTGTTGAAGGCCTTCATGGCGACCTGAGTCAAAATCAACGAGAGAAGATTCTCAAGCGCTACAAGGCTGAAGAAATCAAGACCATTGTTGCCACAGATGTTGCAGCCCGTGGAATCGACGTTGATGGCATCACCCTTGTCGTCAATTACGATCTTCCTGTGGATTTGGATTCCTTTGTTCACCGTGTCGGCCGAACCGGCCGAATTGGTCGTCAAGGGCAGGCATGGAGCCTTGTCTCAAGAGACGACGCACCCCAGCTCTCCAAAATCATGGCCACGTATGGTCTTGACATTGTTGAAACTGAGGCGCCTGAGCTTCCAGAAGGAACAGACAGAGACCCTGTCAAGCGTCAGGATGACTTTGGCGAAACCGCAGATGTGTTCGGATTTGTCCAGCTTCACCTCGATATTGATCCAGCAACTGCTGGCTCCTCACTGGATGTTTCACGCTGGTTTACCGAAGCACTTCGCTGCAATGAAATGGCGATTGGTGACGTTCACTTTGACGACGGTTCTACCTACATCAGCATCCACACAAGCAAAGTTGGACTGGCGATTAAAGCGCTTGAAAAGCGAGAAATGGCTGGCCAACGTGTTGCTGCGACCATCGTAGAGTGATTCACTCTTCTTCGGAATTCCTGCTCTTCCAGGAACCTTTCCGTTTGCTATCATGGCGTGATGTGGGTGTTTTTCGCTCTTCGATTGCACCTTGATCCTGTTCCTTGTTCGTAGGCCATTGGCCATGCTCATCTGGTCGCTGGAATTCCACAGCACCGAACGCTCCTGCTACCAAACCAATGGCAGCCAGTGACCATGCGGATTCGATGGCGTTGTCCCAATCCTTCTGTGCTTGTGTACACTCTGAACTGACCAAATCAAGGAATTGACAGGTGTCAAGTGTTGACTTTGCTTCATTTGCTTCATTGCTGCTTGTCACATTGTAAGCGCCACCAGCAACGAGAACCAAGGCGACTAGAATCAAGGCAAAGTGCTGCTTGAGCCAGTTGCGCCGGAACACCATGCGCCATGATTCAACTGGGGCGGTAGAAGCATCGAGTGTTCGTGCTGGTCCGCCAACTTTCCAAAACCAAACCAGCCACATGGCCACGAGGACAACTAAGAATCCCCATTGGTATACAGCAGTGTGCCATTCCCACATTGGTATCAGGCATTCAGCTTGGTTTGGCATGACTACGCATTCTTGGACCGCAATCGGATAAAACACAACCAGACGCATGATGTTCAACACATAGATGATTGAACACATGACAATAATCGAACGAATCTTGAGTTTCTGTGGGACGCCTTCGGTCATAGCGACAAGCGTTGAAAGGAAAATCATTTCATGAACCCCAGCGCATTCATCAGAAACATACAACGCAACATGGTTGAAACTTCCAGGGAAATCAACGTGGTTCAGTTCAATACGGGTCATCCAACCGTTATGGGTCGAAAGCGTGGACGCACCCTCACCAAAAATGAGGTTGGTCATTTCATTCCAGATCCATGCTTCCGTGACTTGGATTGGGCCAAGGGTGTCCGATGGCATGGTGATGAACCAGTAAAAAGCCTCAACACACAACAACGCCAGAGGTATTCTGGCATAACGTAGACCAAGTTGGCCTACTTCTGACCACGCTAAATCGTCGGGGTTTTGTGACGATGAGGTGGTGGACACCATGCTTAGGGGTGAGTGTCCCTCCTCATCAAGTTGCGGGAACTTCAAGCCATTGTTATCTATTCCCCGGAGGTTTGCAAGGATGGCGAATGGTGAGTTTCATAGCAAGGGAGGGATTGGAAGTATCGTGGTCGAAGTGATGGGTACAGGAGCACAGGGCTCCCTGCAGCCAACACACCGGCTCAATGTCATTGGGTTTTTTTGCCCAGTGCCCGTTGCTGAAGCCAAGAAAGCGTTCACGACCATGGTCAAGGGAGAGGTGCTTGAGTTGCTTGCTGATGACCCTGAAGTGTTGCACGATTTACCGATGCTGATCGACCGTTCAGGACACCGTCTTATTTCTATAGAAGAAAGTATGGGCGAATACTGCTTCCTCGTGGAGGTGACCTCATGACCCCTCCTGTAGTTGAACGAGGTTCCGTCCCTAGCGAGGCGAGGTTACCAACCGTACACGGTGACTTCAACATCCGTGTCTTTCACGAAAATGAAACGGGTTTTGATCACGTAGCGCTCACACTCGGTGAGATGAAAGGGCCAGATCCTGTGCTGGTGCGCTTGCACTCCGAGTGCTTGACAGGTGATGCCTTTGGCAGTTCGAGATGTGACTGTGGCCCCCAGCTCAAGGCGGCTATGAAAGCGGTTGTCGATCGAGGCTATGGATGCATTCTTTACCTCCGCCAAGAAGGGCGAGGGATTGGTTTGCACGCAAAAATTCAGGCTTACCATCTTCAAGATCAAGGTGCTGATACCTTAGATGCGAATTTGATGTTGGGGCTTCCAGGCGATGGCAGAGATTACAAAATCGCAGCATCAATGCTCGAAGCATTGGGCATTCCATCCATCGAATTGCTTTCCAATAATCCTGACAAAGCTGCCCAACTCGAGAGCTATGGCATTGACGTAGCGTTTCGAACACCGCTTGTTGTTGGCATCGGCGAATCCAATCGAGCTTACCTCGAAACAAAAGTCGAACGTATGGGTCACACTATCGATCAAAAAGAGTTTGAACAATGACAGGCTTGACTGGTTATTGAAAGAGGGCCGTGACCGAGAATCGAACTCGGGCTGGCAGAACCACAATCTGCCGTGCTAACCCCTACACCATCACAGCCATGAGAGGTGCCTCGCCGTCAGCCGCGTGGTATTTCAATAATCCGCACTGCACCATAGAATCAGAACGATGCAAAGGTGCACGCATCGAACCCTTGCATTCAAGTGCATTCGTCACTTAACACACTCCATGCGAAGCACATTGAGTCAGAAATACGTCCCATTCATGCTGCTCATATTGTTTGTTTTGGCTCCTCTGTCAGGGGTTTCTGCTCGTTCAGTACACGAGACAAGCACCGTTGACCTCCTGCCTCAAGGGGCCTTCAGTGATGCTGGTGAGTGGACGATGGATGCCTACACTTCTTTCTCCGAAGATGAGGCAATGTACACGGAATCCATGGTGGCTGATGCTCGACTCACTATGGTTCACGACCGACCCGTGAATCTTGATGAGATGATTTTCTGGGCGCAATCTTCGCCAACAGATTCGAACAACTCAAGGTACGCACCTGATGGTGCTTATTCGTGGTCCAATGGACCAGCAATGGAACTGACCAACTTCAACGCAGCAGGCTCAACTGGCTACGACATCATTGAAGTGAATCTGGTCTTTGTGTTTGCAGTACCCCACGCCCTCTCCCAAGACTCGATTCGATTTTCGGTTGAATATGACGGAAATTTTGAGTCTTTAGCCACTATTTCGCATACTCAGAACCCCCTTGATCACATGTCTGGAAACTACTGGAGGGAAAACATCTCTGGACTTGATGAGTGGAACTGGAACACCCTACAGAACATTATTGTCACCGCTAATTACGAGTCGGTTGGAGGAACAGATGATTCCCAACTGAACCTTGACGCCGTGGGTATTGAAGTGACCATGCAAACCCCTTGGTATGGAGGGGAAGTGGCAGCAGCAACCACAACGTTTGATGCCCATGAAACACCACTGATCAACCTTGACCTGACTGCTGGAGACTCTCAGAACATGGGGTATGCATCCTGCGGATTGCAATCTAGCACCTCAGGTTCGAGTGGCGTTTGGACCAGCGATGTCATCGCAACACCACCCAATCAACGCATTGGACGGGTTCACTATGTCCTACAGAATGAATCACTCGATGATGTCCAGTTGGAATACGCTTCTTCGACTGATGGTGTTTCCTTTACTGAATTCCAATCGATGGACGAGCACATGCTTTTGCCTGATCAGCCATACACCAAGGTAAGGGTGTCAACCATTGATGCATGTATTAGCGAATTGACCGTGGATGTCAACGATCCAACCTTGATCCTAAATGGTCGTATCTTCGGTGATTTGGACGGACTGGATGCCACATATTCTCGTTGGCTGCTCTTCGTCAATGATGAGTTGGTGACCAATCAACCGGTGGAACTCAATCCTAGCATTTCCCTTTCCTTCCCAATTGGTGCCCACTTGCACGACACAAACGCACCGCTCAAGATTGAACTCAAAACCTGGTTCACATGGGATTCTCTAGGCCAATCAAGCACCACAGCGTTCGAGGTGACTTCCATTGACATCACTGGTGGGTACAGCATTGCTTGGGACGAAGATCCAACCTGTGTTCCAGTGGGTGACCAAACCCTCATCGAGGATGGCGGGGGACGTATCCTTCCATTTTTGCACCGGTGCACCGATGACCGCACAATCAATGAAAATCTCATGGTGATGTTCAGCAACACCAACACCGAACTTGTAGAAATTGATCTTACAGAGGGTGATATCAGGGTGCGCCTTATGCCGGAAGTGTCTGGCTTTGCCACGGTTACAACCACCGTGTTCGATGAGGCTGGAAACTCGTGGAGTGAAGTGTTCATGATCACGGTATCTTCAGTTGACGATCCACCGGTATTAACAGAATTTCAATCCGTAATCCCAGTTCAACTTGCGGTTCCAACAGTCCTTTCCATCAGCTATGCAGATATTGATTCAGATGAATTAACTGCAAGCACGAACCGCAGCTGGGCGACAATCGACCTCGCTGCTCGAACCATCACCGTCAACGCGCCACAACCTGGCTTCCATGCGGTCTTGGTTTCTCTATGTGATCAATCAACATGCACTGATCGAATCATGGATTTGGAAGTCATGGCCCTCCCTGATTTGGTGATTGAAAGCATTACTGAAGGAAATTCTGAAACAACCGCTGGTGGCATCGGCGCACTCCGGGTATTTGTCCGAAACATCGGTCAAGCCGATGCGTCAATGATTTCAGTTCGCTGTGAAATGAATACCGAATTGATTGCTATTGGCACCATCCCAATCCTTGAACCAGGTGAACTGGGTGAGGTCATATGTGACTGGGCCATTCCAGAACAGCCGGGAACGGTTCAGATTCGGGCCATGGTGGATCGTGGTCTAGAAATTGATGAGGGTGACGAAACCAACAACGAGGCTGCAATAGCGGTTGAGATTATGCCTAAGCAAGCAAGTGACGATACCTCCTCATCTGGAATTCAGATTGGCGACGGTGCCTTCTACGGTTTGACGATATTCGGATTGATCATCATCGTCGGAGCTTTTGCTTTCCTTGCACCTCCAAAAATCAAGAAGTTGCAATGAAGTTTTGGTCAAGAAACCAGTTCTCTCGTGTCGGATAACGCGGAAAACGCCCTCAAACTTGATAATGGGACCGTCTCACAAAAATTTGCTTTGAGGTCGTGGGGACCGTTCAACTTCGGTTGACAAGGTGGATGTGGGAACCATGTCAGTATTGAAAATAAGAATTGAAACAGAAGAGTACATTTACGAAGAATACATCGAAGCGTGATGAAAATCACGAGACTTTGGATCACTCGGGTGATTTCCAACGTCTGGGGTAGACATCGCCGTCCATGAGCACCATGCTCGGACGCGCCACTTCACCTTCAGTCATCGATGCTATGTCGTCAGTGTTCGCAGTGAGCGTCACCACGCCAACGGCCTCATTTTTGAGCGTCTGAACATAGATTTCTTTTCCAGAGGCAACACCCGCAGCGATGTTGACTAGCCCTGGGCGCAGCAACGGTGCTCCGTGGGCGAGTGCGGCAGCCGCACTGTCTTTGACGGTTGCAGAAGGCAAATCCAGCAGGAGTTTCTCAATTGGGTGAATGATGCGAATGAGTGCCTCTGGCCTGTCGCATTCTTTCCACAACCACACGGCATCTGCGAGTTCTTGGAGCGTTATGCAATCATCAAGAGTGAACACACCAGACATATCCCGACGTAGTTCCTTGAGTTGAACCTTCATATTGAGCAGCAGACCGAGGTCCCGGGCCATTGTTCGGATGTAGGTCCCAGCTTCACAATGCACACGAGCAATCATGTCATTACCTGACCGATCGAGTTGTTCAAATGCGAAAATCTTCCTTGTACGAACCTGAACCTTGACCGCAGATACTTCTGGTGGTACATTGTAGACCCGGCCGGTCAATCGTACCATCGCCTCTTGGAGGTCCTCATCACTAACTTCCTGCGCAAATCGGAAGACACAAATGTAGGATTTCTTATGGTTGAGAATTTTCTTTGTCACTTTCATTGCTTTTCCAGCCATGAGCGGGAGAACCCCGGTTGCAAATGGATCAAGCGTTCCACCATGGCCAAGTCGTTCAAGTCCGAACAAATCACGGGCCCATGCTGCTACTTGGTGTGAAGTTGGTCCTGCTGGTTTGTCGAGCAGAATGAATCCGCCAGCCAGCCTTTGCTCTACGGTTCGCTCATCAGGCAGTGTTCCAACTGATGGGTTCGTGGTGGCTTTTGTATCGAGTGCGTGGTATGTCATGCGAGTGCCTCCAAGTGTTCAACTGCAGCGGCAAGGACTTCCTCCCTGCCTAGATGTGTTGCATCGAGTACTATGGTATAGGGTTCGCGCTCTTCAGGCAAGATGCCATACAGTTGCATGAATCGTTCTGCATCGACGGCAGTTCTCTTTTCATTGGCCTTCAGTGCTTCTTCTACGGTACCGCCTTCACGTGCGACAACCCGACGAGCTCGTTCCTCAGCGTCAACATCAATCCACATTCGAACGCAATCGAGGTTGAGCCTGTAGGCCCACCACCCCGAAAGTCGGGATTCAACAATCTCTTCTGCCCCTTCTGCCGACATGCGCTCTTGCAGCAGAGCATCGAGTTGCCTATCCACCTCCAAATCAGTCGAGCACACTGCCCCAAATTCAGCCAGTGTCATCCCACGGCGTTTTGCTTCGCTTCGAAAGACATCTCCACCGTTCAACGACGACCAAGAAAAATGCTCCATCAAGCCGCTGACTAGTGTGCTTGTACCACTTCCCGGATGGCCTGAGACAGTGATTTTAACCATGCTCACACCCATTCGTGCCTGCAAACGTCGCAACGCTTTGTCCTAGGCCCGAGCTTTGTGATCATGTCATTCCCACATTCTGGGCACTCCAATGCCGAGTGATTTTCTGACGTATCGACCTCGACAATTTCTTTTTGAATCGAAGTGGACTTTGCTTTGTTGGTTTTTCTGTTGGATGATTGTCGCTGACTGCGTTGTTGACGTCGTCGGGCATCTGCACTCTTTGCTTTGGTTTGACCTGCGACCAAATGCAACAGTGGCTCCTTGATGGTCTCTCCCGAGCTGACCATCGGGTGAGATCGGTAGCGGAAGAGTTTGATGTGGCGGTCGACAATCCGGCCTAAGGGGGCACTCATACAGATGTAGGTGCAAATCCAGGCGGGGAAAAAGAGGAATTTATCGCCCATGAGGTTCCATTCATTATGCCATGGTAGGGAGACATAATCCACTCGGAAATTCTCAACTGTGGTTGTAAGCCAAGCAAAGATAGCGATAATGAACACCATGGTGAACATCATTGGTTTCATGGCGCCCATTTGCACCTTGAGTTGCTCTGGCATCATCTGCTGTTGGAGCGTTGTTGCTTTTTCCTGTAGAATTGGATCACGACTCATGCGAGCATCGTTCATCATCATTCGGACCTGCTTTTGGCGGTGGCCAATGTGGGCTTGGGCCATTGGGTCGGTGAAGAAGTTTCGAAGCACGGTGTTCATCGTCATCGAAAACGTTCCCAAGATGAGGACTGTGAATACAAAGTAGGATTCCTCTGGGAGCACTGGACCTAAGACAGGGTCGGCAATTGCACCCAAGGAATTTCGAATTCCGGGATTCATGATCAGGAGGGTCATCATGACCATGACACCCAACATCATGAGCATCGAGCCACCCGGCGGCTGGGGCGGAGGCGGTGCGTTGCCGTTTGCCATGAAGACAGGGCGGCGTAAGGGGGGCATGAAGGTTGGGTTGGTTTCCCTTCAGTTCCTGCGGTGTTTTGTAGGCGATTCAGCGAGGGTTTGAAACAGGACTGCTCGCCTCGCTCAACCATGCGCCGCCGTGAACCGATGAACATCGACCGAACATGGCAACATTCTGTTCCCGTTCCAATGCCAAATCGGCCGGTGTGTGTGACTGAACACGAAGCAATCGATCAACTCGCACGCTTACCCCGTCCACCTCGTATGTTTTTGTGGACTGATTCAGAGCGTCGCTGCTTACCAAATTGGGGCTATATAGCGAGTGTTCGTCAAGGCGTGCCACCTGAAGGGATTGAAGCCGAGTTAGAAGCTTGGAAAGGCCAGTATCCTGGTGCTTGGTTGGCGGTTGACATGCGTGACGGCGTCATCCCGCCTTCAACTGCCAGTTCCCTTGAATCGGTCCTTGCTAAGGTCGGAAGACCTGTTCTCATTCTTGTCAGCCGATCTTCAGACAACGAAGATTGGCCGCAGTGGGTGCTACCTTAGTAACCATTCACATTGCATTGAATGTACATTTTCTAGAATTCACGTGAGGCGTCCATGCTCATGCGAATCATTCCAAGAGTACCCTCTGACTAGCCCATGACTCAATGGAATCTCAGTGGGTAAGATAATTGATGTCTGCACAAGATAGGGACAAAATGATAAATGAAATTCCAATGGCCAATTTATGTATTGCCGAGTCAATCAAATCAAGTACGACGCCTCAAGGAAAGACGAAGTCATTGAACTCTTGGAAAGCCAACGTGAGACCATGATGGGGCTTACTGGCATCCAATCAGTTTACACAATCGAGACAGCTCCTGGAGAGCTGACAAGCATTGCAGTATATGACACAAAGGAAAATTTTGATGCTGCCACTCCCGAGGTAGGAAAGATCATGGGTGGTTTTGCTGCTTTCTTCACTGCTCCTCCAGTTGGAAATGAAGGACCAACCATCTTCAATTTCTGAGCTAGAGGTTTCAATGGGTAGCCATCCACATGCGACCACTCATGAGAAAGGTGCAGGTGATTCTCCTGAATACGCTTATTCCTCTTCTTCAAGAGCAGCAGAAAGTTCTGCGAGGTCGATTCGGTTGTCATCATTTGTATCCAATACATTGATGATCATTGAAACTTGACCGGGCGATAGATGATGTCCAATGTGTTCAATTAGTCCCTTGTACAATTCTGGACCGTTGATCTCTCCATCGTCATTGACATCGATGGAGGAAAAGACCTCACTTGCTTTTTTATTGTTTTCCTTCATTGAATTCTTCAGAATTGTAATGGCTTCACGAACACTCCATGATTGATCTTCCTCATCCATACTCTTGGCATAATTTGACACCTTATTGACCTATTCATCAAAGGACGCACTGAAAGCCCTTTGAAAATCCAAATCCGTTTCAATGGGTATTCGGATAGACCCTTGCGAATGGTCTTATCGAGTATGGAAACCGGAGCAATTTTAATTTATTAGCGGACTAAGGAAAAAAATATGGCCAATACATTTCTCCAATTTATGCTGCGTGAGATGAAGTGGGATGTGCTGCGTAAGATGATTTGGAGTTTAAGACGCAAAATTCGTGATTATGTTGTAGGTCTGGTCCCAAAACCGGTTCGAAAAATCGTTGGTTTGATTCTGATATTTTTCGGTGTTGTAGTAATGTTTGGAACCTGGACTTCAGGAATATTCACGGGGGGGGAATATGAGGTCCTCTTTATGATTGGATTCATTGTTAGTGTAGCTTCAATCAGTTGGGGCATAGCTCTTCTGAGGCATAAAGGCTGATGAAGTTCGTTTGAATACAAGGGGTCCCCTTGTACATGACGTCGTTGCCATGGGTACC
>CAXHEV010000008.1:0-77210 GCA_964015875.1 uncultured Candidatus Poseidoniales archaeon | reverse complement strand
AATCGACCTTCAAGCCATGCTCGTGCATAGATTCCAGGGGAGGCGTGGCCTTGCCAGTATAGATGATCGCCTTGGCCTGCGCCATCCTTTCCTCGGAAGAAGTGGTTGAATCCAATCTCCCATGCGTGGGACGCGGAAGCGTAGGTGGAGATGTGGCCCCCGATGCCTTCGAAGTATTTGTTGCCCCGAGTGACCACCATCATGGCATTCCATCGGATGATACCGTGGAGGCGGGTTTCAAGGTCTAAATCACCGGGATAGGCGCCTTGGGATTCTGGATGGATGGTGTTCATGTAAGGCGTATGAACGACATCGATCTCAACGCCTGCATCCTTAGCGGCACCAACAGTCGAGAGCAACAAGCGTCGTGCTTCTTCCTCACCAATTTGGTCGCGGACCGCCAAGATTGAGTCGATCCATTCCTGCGTAGCCACAGGGTCTGGGTCAGGTAGCGTACCTCGAACACCAAAGCGCATCTCATGCCCCTCCTTGACACCCCCTCCAACCTCGGGGTTTTCAACCCCTCGCATTGCTCGCGTCGCAGTTTCTTGCCGGCTGCGCTGCCTTCCACTCTGAAAAACGATGCTCGGCTCGCTGTGCTGCGTTTCTGGAAGGGCTATTTCAACAAATACCGGCATAAGAGATAAAGACCGATTTGACAGGGCGGGAGGTATGTCCGTCGAGGCTATGGTTCAAACGATGATTGATGATTTAACTGCCGCACTTGCTGATGCTGTCAAGCACGACAAGGGTAACGCCGCTGCTGGAACTCGTGTCCGCAAGGCTATGCAAGCCGCAAAGGCTGCTGCACAAGATGTGCGCACCCAAGTCCAAGCTGACAAGAACGCTTGAGGTCAAGTGCGCGTCATTACGCGCCACTCGCCCCCACCGTTGAGAAGATCGACTTCTCCCGTTGATTCAATAACCCATCCAGTGGGAACGTTATCAACTTCTGGAGCAAGAACAATTGTCTCAACGTGCGATAACTCTAGGTCAAGAGCAGTAACCCAATTGACATCAACTGATCGCCAATGACCCGTGATGTTGCTCTGTTCAGCATCAAGTGGTTCAAAGAAGGTGTACAACCAGTGCATACCAAGGGTGGCATCTGAGACAAAGAGGAAGTGGTCATTTTCTTCAAGCCTCATCGCATCTGCAGCATCATCGGTCCACATTGTTTGCCCGTGGATTCCAGCAAGGAGGCTCAATGGAAGCAAAAGCGCAACCGCCACAGCGATGCTCTTGAGTGCCTTGCCAGGTGATTCAAATGTTGGCGCATCGGCTGATATGTTGAGATTTTTCAACAGCAATACAATAGGAACAAACAGAAGTGTCACATAGCGCCCATTATTTCCCATCGTCCAAACAACGCTAGGCCATGAGGCGCCCCAAAGGACTGATTCATAGGTCCACAACGCTGCAATGTAGAAGACAATAGCCGTGATTGCTGCGGTGATCATCGCCGACATGGTTGCGATCTGTGAGTCTTCAATGCTTCTCATTGCCTCCAGCACCGGCCTTACCAATGGCCAGAGAACCATGCCGAACAAGACGAACAACACCACTGCGTCAAACAAAGAGAACGCTATGGCGGAAACGAAGCGAAGGGGCATGTCCTTCATCACGCCAAGGGTCGGTGAAGTTGAGGAGAATCCGGCCAAGACCATCAGTGTTGCAACGGCTCCTGCCGCTGCGCAGGAAGCTTGGAAAGGACGTCTCAAGAACGTCAACCGTTCATCTTCACGCTCCTGCAGCCAGTGCCATAACGAACCAATCACACCAAGAATGAATCCGTAAAGGAACACTGATGAGGCCCCTGTCATCCCTTTTGCGTAGGGAATCATCATCAAAGCGCAACCACCAAGGAGGTTCTGAAGCAGCCGCCTTTGCGTGGACAAATGACCCGTAAATAGAGCAAAAGCAAGGGTAAACATCAGGGCGAAGTAGACCTCCTCATAGCCTCGGCCAACCGAGAAAATAAACGCCGGAGAGATGGACAGGATGGCTGCTGTACGCTCACCTACCGTGCGATAGACATAACCGATCAGAAGGACAAATGAAAGCAATGCAAAGGCTTTGATGCTCGCTTCAGAACCTGCATAAATAGGGAGGACTGTGCGCTCCCCTGAGTCCGTCGGATCGCTTTGTCCTGCAACTTCTGGTCGCAGATCACCCCACGCAAGTCCGCCATCTGAATCAACAGCCATTTTGACATGAGTGTCGAGGCCCAGGTCACTTGTGAAGCAAACAATGAGGTTCAGAAGTAGGCCGAGCGCAAGCAATCCCTTCCACGTGCGTTCATCATCGAGATTGAACAGCACCATGGGGGGTGGTTCGGGGGGAGAGGTTCAACCCTTTCGGACACTTCGCACCTGCATGGGCGGAATTCTTGAGGGGATCAAAGTCGTCGACGTTTCGAGAATTCTTGCTGGCCCATATGCCACGCAAATGCTTGCAGATTTGGGCGCTGAGGTGACCAAGATAGAGGCGCCGTGGGGCGATGACACCCGAGGATGGGGCCCCCCCTTCACCCGAGGTTTCGACGGAAAAGATGTGGCTGCTTACTTCCTTTCTTGCAACAGAAACAAGACCATCATGACGTTTGATCTCAAGCGAGATGCTGAAACGGTCAAATCGATGATTCTAGAAGCTGATGTCGTGGTTGAGAACTTCAAACCAGGGACGCTTGAACGGCTTCTTGGTCCGATGCCATCGGATGTCATCGTGTGTTCCATCTCTGCTTACGGTGCAACTGGGCCCCGAAGAGACGAGCCTGGGTATGATGTGGCGCTTCAAGCGCGATCAGGCATCATGAGCATCACTGGTGAGCCAAATGCCGCCCCGGTGAAGGTCGGTGTTGCATGGATTGATGTCATCACAGGGCTGAACGCTGCAAATGCAATTCTTGCAGCCTTGTTCAAAAAAGAGCGAACTGGAAAGGCAACGCACATTGACATCTCCCTGTGGGACTGTGCAATTGCAGCCTTGGTCAACCAGGCGCACAACGCGATGGCAAGCGGTGAAAATCCGGTGGCGATGGGTTCAGCCCACCCCAATCTCGTCCCCTATCGTGCTTTTGAGGCAAAGGATGGGTGGTTTGTACTCGGTGTTGGCTCGGATGCTCAATGGGCCACAGTCGTTGATCGACTTCATTTGCAGCACCCGGAGGCTAACGTGGCATGGGCAACGAATCAGGGCCGTGTCTTGGATCGTGATGCTGTCGAAAAATCCGTTGCTACCGCCATTGCCCTTCACAACCGAACTGACTTGGAATCAATGCTCGATGGTGTACCTTGTGCCCCAGTTAACACCGTTCTCGAAGCACTTGCCGACCCTCAAAGCGTAGCACGTCAAGCCATCACTCAACACAAGGGAGTGGATGTGTTGGCGAGCCCGTTGCGGTTCATGGCCACTCAGAACGAGAAGAGCGATGTTTGACCGCCTTCGCGAATCAATCCAACTTCACGCAGTTTGTCAAAGGCATTGTCCATGCGGCGCTGACTGAATTGACGTTCAACTTGCAAGAATTGAATCAGACCTTTGGTATCCACCTGACCCGGTTCCAAGTCTGAGTCCGCCACTTCGTTTGCAGGGTGGTCATGAAAGATGGCTCGAATTTCATCGAGACGTTCTGGGACCTCTTTCTCTTTGGCTTCACAGATGGCCTCAATCGTTCCATGTGTTTTGATCAATTTCATCCCGGTCTTCGGACCTATGCCTCGAATGCCCGGGTGGAAATCTGTCCCAATCATGATGGCGAGATCAATGAGTTGAGTTCGCGTAAGTTCATTTTCTGAAAGCATCTCGTCAAGCACGATTTTTTGCGCTTGAACCACTCGGCCATGTTGCTTTGAGCCATGGCTCATCAGGTTGCGAACAAGTAACGGCGTACCGTAGAGCAGGGCATCCCAATCCTGAGTTGCCACCACATCCAACTGCCCCTTTGCGGCCATAACCGCCGCTTGGCCTTCGCCTTCTGCTTTTGCGTCAACCCATGGAACGCCAAGCAAATCGAGCAATTGTTTGGTTTCTGCAACCATTTCGGGTGAATAATGCATAATTCGCTGTGCCATTTTTTGTGCCAGAGGGAAATCGCCCGCAGCGAGTGCCTCTTTGTGAATTCGTTCTGATTCCTCCCTACGCGCCCTACGTTGTGCAATTTCCTCGGCCTTGAGTTCTGGAGGCGTACCGTCAAACACGAACACTGGCTTGATGCCTGCTGCAAGCAGAGTTGTGGTTCGGTTGAGAAAGCCCATGAGATGTGAAACGACCTTTCCATTCTCTGCACGCAGTGGCCCGCCGTCTCCTTGTGGGGAACGATCACGCATGGTGGTCAGAAATTGGAAGGCGGTGAGGAATGCATCAACGCCAACCCTTTTGCCCGCGAGGCTGTTCAAATCAATGGTTTCCGGGGATGTCAAGTCACGAAGGTTGCAGCCCATGATTTTCACAACAGGCGAGAGTATGTGGTTGTTCGCATCCGAACCCGTCAAGAAGTTGGGCCACAAGCGCTGGTCATGGCGAGGCACATAGCATGCTTGCGTGGGTGGCATCCTGCGCTTGCGCGTGCCGAAATCACCGCCCTCATGCCGCAGATGTCTGTCACTCGACTTGAAGCTCGAAGATTGGTGGCAATCGCGGGCGATGGCGATGAGGATACACTCGCTCGAGCTGTACGTGTCTCAAGTGGTTGCCAAGCCATTCTCACTGATGCAGTCCTTTGGTCCTGTAAGGGTGAGTCTGACGTTGATGAGTTGATTGTGTCTGTGCTCGAGCATCTCCAACAGCATCCTCGACAAGGCAGCGTTGCGGTCCGTGCATGGCGCCATGAAGGACGAATCGAAGGCGTCGGGCCAAGCCAGTTAGCACAGCGAATTGGTGGTCGGCTTCACGACCTTGGCTACTCCATCGATCTCGATGAACCGGTGCACGAGTTTGGTGTTGTCCTCGATGCAAGTTCGAACACCATCGCTTGTGGATGGATGCTTGGTTTCGGGGATGAATCCGATGGCGTGTCTTCCCGTAAGGCTGCAGAACGCCCATTCTTCAAACCTGTAAGTCTTGACCCCCGGCTCGCTCGCCTAGCGGTCAACCTTGCTTCTGGGCCTATTGACAATGGTGCGACGGTTGACCTCATGACAGGAACCGGGGGCTTTCTCATCGAAGCTGCACTATCAGGAAGGGTCGCGGTCGGATTTGATCTCGATTCTGAGATGGTCGCTGGAGCCAATCAAAACCTGAAATGGGCATTAGAGGCTGAGGCAATGGCCGATCATCGCGGTCTCGTTATACAAGGTGACGCAACCCGATTGGAGGCTTGCATGCCTCAGCTTGATCTTCCACTGACAGGCTTTGTTCTCGACCCTCCTTATGGCCGGAATTCACAGGGGTCGCTCGCGCCGATGGAACTTCTCGAGGGCGTGCTAAATAGCGCTCATAGCGTGGCTGAACGAAACGCTGGTTTAGTGCTGATTCTTCCAATTCACCCCATGGGGGAGCACCCTGATGAATCAATCGCTAGCACTCATGAAATCAGGTTACTTCATGGGCAATGGAGCGATGTTGAACTGTCGCTTCGTCATTCAGGTTGGGATGTGAAAGGACTCTGGGTTGAACATGTGCATGCAAGCCTGAGCAGGCTCATACTTCACGCAACAGTTGCTCCTCAAGATTCAACAGTGTAATCGCATCTTCATCGGTAGGCTCTGGAAATTGCGAGCGATGAGGGCATCCTTCATCGAGGATGGCTTGATCTTGGTCATTGAGGACATTGGGGTAGGTACGGCAACCACGTGGGCGTACTTCATACACCGAACACATACCTTCTGCATTCACATCAGCAGAAGAGGTGAGTAGGAAGACACATGCACGAGTTTTCTCATCGTTGAGAAGCGTCAACACCCCGTTATTCTTCCAAGTGAACGCTTCAGCGTCCATTCCAGTTCTTCGCGAAAGAAGGGACGCCTCGGCCTTTGTCAGAGGCATCGTCGTCTCGCGGCAACACGCTGAACACCCCGTAGGGATGCAAGGAAGGGAGCGGGCCATGTTCGTTGGAAAGGACCCGCCTTATTCAAGAAGGGTGGCCATCTCGGGTGAAATACGGGCGATTAGGGTAGCCTGGATATCCTGTCGGGCTTCGAACCCGACGACGCGGGTTCGAATCCTGCATCGCCCACCAGCACCCTGTGTCATGCGCGCAGCGTTAGCAGTCAGCGGGTCCAATACTCAACCGTTTCATCGCCCCAATGCTCATCATAAGCATGGCTTAACCCGGCATTTTCTAGCCTCGATGCGTCAATGTTTGACGGCACTGGATGTGCGTGTGTGACGGCACTTTTTACCAAATAGAGTTCATCAACAAGGCCTGCATCTAAGAAAGCGTGAACTGTCGTAGGGCCACCTTCAACGAGAAGGCGGTGGATGTCGCGATCGCCTAATTGATTGAGCAGGGTCTCGAGGCTGCGAAACATTGTCGTCATGTGAAGTGTTTCGTGCGCATCGTTCAACACCGTCGACGAAGGAGGAATGCGTGCGTGAGGGTCGATGACAATACGAAGCGGTTGGCGATCTGTTTCGACCCTTCGAATGGTCAGTGAGGGATTATCCCGTACCACTGTTTCAGCGCCAACCAAGATGGCGTCGCACTCTTTACGCAACTGGTGAACACGATCGAGGCACACATCTGAAGTGAAGCGCTGGGCTTGCTGGGATCGATCGTCAACCGAACCTTGGGCGTCAACGGCCATCTTCACCGTGACCATTGGACGGCGATGCGCACACCAATGCATGAACGATCGCATTTGTTGGCCAGCTTCATCTTCAAGCAATCCATGACGGACGTTGATGCCAGCATCTTCCAGAGCCTGAAACCCAGAACCTCTCACCGTTGGATTCGGGTCGGGATGGGCTACAATGACCTCTTTGATGCCAGCCCACATCAGCGCCTCCGTGCACGGTGGTGTTCGGCCAAAGTGGTTGCAGGGCTCTAAAGTGACATATGCAGTGGCGCCATTAGGTGAAAAACCATTGCTTTCCGCATCATGAATTGCCATCTGTTCGGCATGAAGTCCGCCAAGGTGATCATGCCAGCCCTCGGCAATAATCTGCCCGTCCTTGACGAGGACACAACCCACGAGAGGATTGGGGCTGACTCGGCCAATACCTCGTTCAGCGATCTCGATGGCCCGTTTCATGAAGGCCACCTCATCTGCTGTCCATGGACTCGCCATAACCCCTCCACATCGGTCGAGTTCAATACATCTTGCATTTTGCCGTGTGTATATTTGGCCAAAATGGGGCACTGGAAGCCATGAAGAAGATATGTTCGTACGTTGCAAATTGTTTTATGCATATTGAATGGATTCTCACCCGTTATGATTTATAGCCCCTATCGCCGATTTTAGAGAAGGTTTCAAAGCAAGAACCAACCTCTTCAGCCTATGGCAACTGATGATGCGTCAATGGGCCCAGAGCCCCTCACCTTCGAAGCAGATCTTGAATCGAAGCAGAAAAAGGGCGCACATAAACCGGTCTTTTCGGCAGTCTTTTCGCAAAAATCAAGGAAAATGCGTGCAACAAAGCGGGTTCATCTTCTCGTCAACCCCTATGCGGGTAACAAAACCGGCAGGAGTGTCGGAGAACAGGCGAAAGCGCTGCTTGAGAAAGAGGGAAAGAAAGTCGAGGTGCACCATTCGGCGTATGAAGGTCACTTGATGAAAATTGCAGAGGAGCTCGAGGCCAAAGCCAATGATCTCTTTGCTGTGGTTGGTGGAGACGGAAGTCTTTCAGAGGTCATCACCGGTAGAATGAGAGCTAATTCCGAGAAAAAGGAATTGTTCGCCCTCATCCCTGCAGGAACTGGGAACTCGATGGCCAATGACCTCGGCATTTCATCGGTTGAAGGTGCAATTCATGCAATCATATCCGGCGTGCGCCAAAACCTCGACCTTGCTCAAGTCGAAATGGTCAATGGACTTCCCGGCTCAGAAGATGGAACAACGATTCGGTACAGTCACAACCTGGTCACATGGGGTCTAGGCGTCGATTCAACAATCAAGGCTGAAAAAATGCGTTGGATGGGTCCAATTCGGTACGACGTCGGGATCTTGATGGCAATTATGGCGAACAACCGACGCCATGCGACATTGACCCTCGATGGTGTAAAAATGGAAGACGATTACACACTCTTCCTGATTCAAAACAGCCAAACAGGGGGTTCAATGCTGCCTTTAGCACCCGGTGCATCTCTTGATGACGGACTGATGGATATTGGAATCCTTAAGAAAATGACTCGTCGAGATGTACTCAAGGCCTTTGGGATGCTGAAAAAGGAAGGGCGCCATGTCTTTCATCCCAGAGTGGATTACCACCGATTCAAGAAATTGTCAATCGAAACTCCAGCACCCGCTGCAATCAATATTGATGGGGAAAACATCGGATCAACGCCACTCACAATGGAAGTGCTTCCAAACGCTGTCGAGATCTGTGTGCCGCCATCAGAATGAGAAATCTGAAAACTCTTCACTGTCATCGAACGTTTCTTTTTCAGCTGGTGCGGGTTCGTACACGGGAGCTTCTTCTTCGGCCGGTTTGACCGCTGCCTTTCGTTTTCTGACAGCCTTCTTTTTCTTTGGTTGGCTTGGTGCTGGTGAAGAGGTACGGCTTGGTGCGACGCTGGAGAAATGATCCGGTGGTTGGGAAGTGGATTGACTCGAAGTCACACTCGTAGGTGCACTGCTCGAGCGCTGTGGAGCACCCCAGACACCGGATGGAGCTGATGAAGTGGCCTGGATGTTTGAAGATGAGGGGGCTGAAGATTCCATTTCTTTTGCTGCCGATGTCACGACAACTGATGAGCCACCACTTGTCGAGCCAATTGGTGTTGCATCGCTATCATCGGAAAGGATGCTGTCCATATCGAAACCAGAGAGTCCGGATTCCTTGGAGGATTTTGGAGGAGCTTGCTTCTTTTCTTTCTTCATTTCAGAGCGTTGTTCCGCTTTACGGCTTGCTGGAGAGGACATGCCGGAGGATTTCGCCTTCTTGACGTCTTGCTTGACCTTCTTGATGTTATCAAGACCAACTTGTCCAAGGAGTGTTTTCATGGTGTCTCGAGCACCTTTCATGACGAACATTTTCGATAGGATGAATGAAGCCACTGCCCCACCGATACCGACAATGAAGAACATCAGAACAAAACCAGTCCGGCCAAGAATTGGCACATCACCATGGACCCATTCATCATCGGATTCCCCGTTTGTGGATACAGTGGCTCCATCGAGGCGGATCGTGGTGACCAGAACGAACAATTGTTCTCGGTTTTGATTGCCGATTAAAACCGTGCAGTCATCACTTACTGTCTGGCTTGAATGATAGCCGTAAGCGTTGCTAGCGTTGCTTGCTACGAGGTAGCCCTCTACGCTGACTGGTTGATGCCATTCTCCGAGTGCAAGCATACCATCTTGTATTGATTCTGTTGTTGGAATCAAACCAAGAATATACCACCGCGTATCCTCATCTGAATTGATTTCATCAAGGTCAACAGTCCCTGCTCCTGTTTGTGGATTCAGTGGGTCGTTCCAATCTTTGAGGTCGACACGGGCACCTTCACCTTCGAGCGTCTGAGATGCTTGAGAAAAAGACATTGATTGAATGGCAACACTCGTGGTTACCGCAGCGCCAATCCCGTTGACTGCATCTGTGTGAGATGCATAGAGTTGGCTAGCGGCGAGGTAGCCTGTGAATTTGACTGGGAGGCTCTTGTTGGTCCCCATTTCTGTTTCGCCTGGTGAACAACCAACTGCCTCAAGTCCCTCAAGACGTTCTTCAGAGGGGCCTAGATTGCTCGTGATGCTCGTTGCCGCACGATCAAAATCAACCTCAACACCACCATTGTCTGCCCCCCATGACGCGTTTGTGGGGCCAAAGCAACCAGCAAGCAGCATCAATCCCAACAGGGCTACGGCGAAAGCACCTCGGCGCATATTTGCATGAGGGGTGCTTTAGTTTGAGAACTCTTCCATCCAGATGGGGTGAATTTAGACTCTGTTTTACTCAAAAATGGCGCAGAGAGAGGGATTCGAACCCCCGTGTCTAGGAGACAGTGGATTTCAAGTCCACCGCAATACCGGGCTATGCGATCTCTGCAACAGGCCTTGGGGGGCACCACCCCATGATACTGTTTTCGGCTGTCAGGCTTCGAAAAAATCACTCGTCGTGTTCTCTTCGGGAGCCCACTGCCGCAGCCGCCAAACCGAGTGCGGTCATTGCCACACCAAACGTAAGACCGGGCACGCCTTCACTTTCGCTCGGAGGAGTTAGATCGTCGACTGCTGTCTCAACATCCATCAAGAAATCTTCAACATGCCAAGAATCGCCTGTCCACGCTACCTTCGGTGACATACCTTGAAGAATGTATGTAATCGTTGAATGGCCAACTGAATAGTCAATAACAGTACCCGCAGATGCGACACAAGAAAGGCGATCTCCTTCTGCCCACTCATAACCTTCATCGCACATGCAATGCTTGCTTGCTCCGGAGCCCATTTCCCAACCGTGGTCGTTACAGACGCCTGGCTCTACCTCCTCACGCAGTGTTGCACCCGGGGGCGGGATCTCAGAGAGGTTTGTTGAGTTTGGAGCCCAAGCGATGTACGTTGGTTCAACAAGACTGTCCATCCCAACTTGAGACGATTCCCATGCTGACGAGGTAGCGTTCCATGTGGAGAGGCTCCACCACCAAGAGTAGTCGCTTGGTGCTGCTACATCGTCAATCGATTCCATGTAATGGCCGTATTGGCTTGCTGGCATGCTGGTGTTCATTTCGGCTCCAGCAAAAGCACCCATGGACAAATGCCAACCCGTCATTTGTTCGATGGTGTGATTGGCGGTTGAGTTATCGGGGAACAACACTTGCATCATTGGCGAATCTGGATGAGGTTCGGACAATACAGAGGTGTTGGCGTTTGATGCAGCCCAAACCAACTGGTCATGGTCAAGGGCATCGATTGAATCAATTCCAACAGGGGAGTCTTCCCATTGCTGAGAGGTTTCATTGTAAATCAAAAGGCTCCACCACCAAGAATAATCAGACGGAGCTTCATAGCCCTCAATCGCTGTAATGTAATGGCCGAACTGGCTGTCCGAGGCATTGATCGCCCAGTTTGCCTCATAGGCCATGGCTTGAGTCAGTTCCCAGCCGCTCGGCTCGAACATGAGCTCTGATGCATTGCCTGTTGTCGGGTCGATATAGGTCACAGTCGGATCGCTGTTAACCCCAATGTGTGCATCAATCACTTCTTGCTCAACAAGAATCCCGAAGTTTCGATAGATGTCTGCCAAGACGTCTTTGTCACCAGTGAGGTGAGGCCATGAAACGCCATGTCGCTCGGTGTATTGAGTCAGTGCTTCGGGTGTGTCTCGGTCTGGGTCTACTGAAATGGATATGAAACCAACGCTGTCAACGGCTTCGGGCGAGAGTCCCTCTTGAACCAAACGCAAGGATTGGGTAATGACCGGGCATACATCTGGACAGGATGTGAAAATGAAAGACACGACGGTCACTTCACTGTCCATTGCGGAAAGTGTAAAATTTTCACCCGTTTGGTCTATGAGTGTAAAATCGACGATATCGTTGCGTGAAAGTTCATGCCCCTTGTAGGCTGTTGCATTCGGCGTAGCAGCAATAAGCAGTGCAAGGCAAACAGAGATTGCAAGCATCTTACGTAGGAACATGGGTTGTTCCCGACGCTCGTTAGGTTTCAATGTTATTGCGAACAGCATTATCGTTCGGTCGCATAACTCCAGTCCGGTGTGCACCAGCTTGGAAGGCCTGAAACTCCTTCAGGGTTGGAAAGTCCAATGCCCCAGAGCATTAGAGCGACAAAAATCCAAGGGAACATGAAGGTGATGTTGAACCACTTGTGTTCATCCCTCAAGTGCATAAAGAATGCAGCGATACCATATCCCTTGACAATGCCAACACAGATGAGGATGGCCCAGACTGCCGAACGGGGGATGGGTTCATTCGTCCCTGGAACCTCTTCGAAGAATACCGCTCCGAGTTCAAACAGTGTGAACACCATCAAGACGATGAAGTTCCAAAAGTAGATGTCTTTGCCCATGTATAAATTTGCGTGCTCTCCCATAATCTCACCTCAATACAAATAGAATGCTGGGAAGATAACCACCCAAGCCAAGTCGACAAAGTGCCAGTACAAACCGAAGTATTCGATGCCCTGCGCATTGTCCTCATCAAATCCGATGGTGTCCGCTTTGAACACCAAATACAGCATGATCAGCAGACCGATGAACACGTGAAGACCGTGTGCACCGGTTGCGATGTAGAAGATCGAACCTTGAACAGTGCCGATGGTGAATCCTTCTGCAACCAGATGGCTCCATTCAACAAGCTTGAGGACGATAAACAGTGAACCAAGCAAAAGCGTAGCAATGAGGTAGTTTCGCACCGCTGCTTTGCGGGTTGGCATGAGTTTGCCCATGACGCCCTTTGGCGCCTCCCACTTTGCATTCTTTGCAGTCTTGAGTGCGAGGACAATGGTGTAAGAGGAGATAATCAACGCGAAGGTGTTGATTCCACCGGGCAATAGAGTCCAAAAGTCACCAACCGATTCGCCGAAGCCGTCGACCTTTGCGCCGCCTGGGCGAAGGTAATCTGAAGCCGTGAGGACCCAGTCATCTTCCGAAGCACATCCTTCAAATCCATCGCCACTGTTCTCAAACGCCCACTTTGTGCACCACTCGGTACGCATGCGGAGGTAGGAGGAAAAGAAGGTCGCGAAGACCATGATTTCTGACATAATGAAGACCCAAAGGCCAACCTTACGAATGTGGTCTCCTTCAAACGGATAGGAGGTTGCAATCTGCTCACCATGTCCGATGAAAGGTAAATCCTCAAACCACCAATTGGCGACTGCGATGATGATGATCAACAATCCAGAAACGCTAACACCCAACATTCCAAGTTCAGCGGTGACAGTGTCGTCAAGCAGTGCCTTGCAAGCAACAATGAAGTCTGGGAGGCCCCAAAGGAAGACCATAATACCGAAAGCAAAGATAATCGGTGATGATGAGCCGTGGTGTTCGTGCTCATCGTGATGGCCGTCATCATGATGATTGTCCTCTTTTGGCTTGCTGGCGTTCAAGAAACCGCCAAAACCAATGAACGCTGCATAGGCTAATGTGATGAACAGCAGCGTAATTCCAGCGACACGATACGTGAGATAGGAAAGATGGGCGGCGATTTCTGAGTTGTGTGCCTCTTCTTTCGCAACGTAAAGGTCGTTATCATGGTCATCACCAGTGATCGTTCCGGCGGCAACAGCTTCTTGCCATTCCTTCTTGGCCTCTTCGTAATGATGGTGCTCATCATCCCAAGTTTGATGCTTATTTTCCGCAACAAACACGCCAAGGACTGCAAAACCAACGACACCAATGGTCAAGATGAGTCCTGCCATCAAGACTGCCCGCATCCAAATGCTGTTCGGGACTTCGTTTCCGTGTGTGCTCATTCTTCAACCCCCTTTGCAAGTGGTGTTGCCAACTTCGTCAGCGGGCTGACTTTCTTGTCTGATACACCATGATGGCCATACAGTTCATTCATGTCACCCTGAGTTGGTATGTCATGGAACGAAGGCGTTGGTGGTGGTGAAGTGGTCATCCATTCGAGTGACCAACCGCCCCACGGATCGTTTCCAGCAGGTTCACCGTGTCGGTTCGAACGAATGATGTTCCAAACGAGCAGGAGTTGGCTCAGACCGAAGATGAACGAAAAGGTACTGACCGCTATATTGTACTCAGCAAAGCCACTTTCTGTAGTGTAGCTGTGTGTTCGGCGAGGCATCCCCATGATTCCAAGAGCGTGCATAGGCCAGAAGGTCGCGTTGTAGGATGCAAAGCCGATCAAGAAGTGCCACAAACCAAGGGTTTCGTTGAGTTTGCGTCCTGTCGCCTTTGGATACCAGTAGTACACACCGGAGAACAAAGCAAAGACTGTTCCGCCAATGAATACATAGTGGAAGTGGGCAACGACGAAGTATGAATCGTGGAAGTGTACGTCAAGGCCTGCCACTGGGAAGAACATACCAGATATACCACCAAGGGTGAAGGTCACGAGGAAACCAAGCGACCACAGGGTGTGTGTTCGCATGACCATGCTGCCACCCCATATCGTTGCGAGCCAGTTGAACACTTTCGCACCAGTTGGAATCGCAACCGCCATGGTGGTGATCATGAACGCTGCACGCCAGAATGGATCCATACCGGAGGTGAGCATGTGGTGGCCCCAAACGATGAAACCAACAACACCGATACCAGCCATTGCGAAGACCATCGATTTGTATCCGAAGATTGAGCGTCGAGCGCTTGTTGCCAACACTTCAGAAACAATTCCAAAGGCTGGAACAACAACCACGTACACTTCTGGATGGCCGAAGAACCAGAACAGGTGTTGGAACAGTAAGCTGTCACCGCCTGCGGTGAAGAAGACCGTTCCAAGGGTGTGGTCGAACAGGAGGAACGCCACGCCGATGATGAAGGCAGGCAAGGACATGTAGAGCATGAACACGCTGACGAAGACCGACCAAGCAAACAGTGGCATCTTCATGAAGCCAACACCGGGCGCACGCATGGTGAACACGGTTGTGATGAAATTTACACCACCGAGGGTCGAAGATGCACCGAGCATCAAAATTCCAGAGATAAATGCAGTCGTTCCTGGATTCGAACCATACTGCGCCAGTTCGGCCCCGAGATTCGCCTCTGTAAGCGAAGAGTATGGAGGGTACATGACCCACGTAATATCCGCACCTTCGCCAGACCAGATACCAGCGTAAATCAGTGGGCTCGAGAACACAAGAAGCCACAAGCCCATAGCGTTAATTCGCGGGAAGGCAAGGTCTTTTGCCCCAATTTGCAACGGCAAAACATAATTCATGAATCCGGCAATCATTGGCATGGCTGCAAGGAAAATCATGGTTGTACCGTGGAGGGTAAAGAACGAGTTGTATTCGGTTTCCGTCAAGAACGTATTTTCTGGAAGGGCCAGTTGAATACGGAATAAGAGCGCGAGAATACCACCTACAAGGAAGAAGATGAATCCATACAGGAAGTAGAGAATTCCGACTTCTTTGTGGTCGGTTGTGGTCAACCACGGCTTGAGGTATGACCAGAAATTATCGATGGTGAAGGTGCTTGGTGAGCGTGCGTAAAACACGTACAGAACACCGAGGAGCACGAGGCCGAGTGCTAATCCAATAGCGGTAATCAGGACGACAAGCGCACGAGCGCTTGGTGCGATATCGCCGGCATTAACGCCTGGAATGACAAGGATAGCTTCGTTCCAATAATCGCCTCCCGAACCAGCACCGCCGTTAACAGCGTTTCCGTAAACGGTGATTTCAACGACCTTTCCATCGTCACCTGGCGCAACGAATTCAAAGTCCCAGGAGCGAACGCCGTTTGCTTCAGCGGTGTGAGTCAAGCCACCGTCCATGTCGTGGCTAAGGGATTCGTTCACGGTTGAGACCATGCCAGAAGAAGTGAGGATACGGAAACCGCCAGCGTGGCCGTTCCAAGGATCTGCACCCTCGGTACTGCCACCATTGTGGAGTTCCATGACATCGTTGACAACAGTCACCGTGAATGGGTATGTTTCGCTTGCATTGAATGTGTCAGGTAGCCCTTCAACGACAACCGAGGTGTCGCCCGATGCGCCACCGTGGCAAGAACAACCGTTGTCACCAGCTGCTCCGATTCCAGTCGGCATAGCCTCGAATTGTGGGGAGGCTGCAAGCATCAAGAGCATAAGTGCCACAAGAGTCAGGGCGCGTGTTCGCATCAGTAGCCGCCTCCGTCAGAACTGGATTGTGACTTTTTGACACCAGTGTCGACTTCGCAGCCGTACCCTTCGGTAGCGACAACGGTCACTTGACCAATCATCTTTGAGTGGTCGAGTCCACAGTACTCAGCGCATCGAATTGGGAAGGTACCAAGATCGTCGGGTTGAGCGTACATGACCGTACCTGCCTCAAGACCGGGTACCAAATCTTCCTTGACACCCCATTCTGGTAGCCAGAACGAGTGTTGGACTCCGACGTAGTTGGGATTGGAAGCATCGGATGGTTGTGAATGGAGGTTCATCACTGCAACCTTATCGCATGGTAAGAGCAAGTGTTCGCCGCCTGCAGTAGAGAGGACAGTGCCAACTGGAAGATGTTCCCATGTGTGGAGCAAGGAATCGTCGGCGTCGAACACCGTGATCTTGGAATGAAGTTCTACATCTAAATAGAAACCGGGCCCTGTGAGCTCGAGCATACCGGTTGAAGCGTCAATTTGGTAATCCGTTTCAACCCCGTCAATGGCGATTGTAACGTTGGTTGCGGTCGTGTTGAGCGCATGGACCATGAGCATGCTTCCTTCCCACTCAACGTCGATGCCTGTGCTTGGATCTTCCCATGTCAACGACTCAGTGTAGTGGAATTCCCAGAACCATTGCTTGCCGACCACTTGAATGTCGAAGGTTTCCGCGTCATCATCGACGGTCCAGACTGCTGTGTTTGATGAGAGGGCCATCATGGTAAGCCATACGACGATGATGGTTGGAAGTACGTAGAACAACACTTCCAGTTTGGTATTGTGTGAATCGACTGGAAACGAGCCAACTTCAATGTGGTATTTGTCCATGTTTTCGACAGGTTCAACGCCGTCGCGGTAGCGCAGCATTGCGATGAACATCCATCCAAAGGTGAATATTCCGACAATGATGCTCCAAAACATGAACTTATCATAAAGGACGTTGAAAACAGTGTCTTCAGCAGGCATAGATTACCCTCATGTGTATGGCCGTAGATACCGGTCTTAAACCCTTGGCGATAGCGCCTTCTTCCTCGAGGTCTTTCAAAGCCGCTATGTCGCGTTTCAGTACCCTGTTTTTTGTTCAGAAAAAACCTCTTTTTTTACCTTCATATCATGCCTGTTAAGTTGATAACTAATGGGGGAAATGGAGCGCTGTGTCCCTCGCGTCTTGCATACAGACCACCTTCCAAGAGGGCGTGCTGTTGAGTATTGAGGTCCATCCAGCGGCCAGCCATACTGGCATTGGGGCGGTGAACAGGTGGCGCTCAAGGCTCAGCGTATATGTTCAAGCCAACGCCGAGAAAGGACTAGCAAATCGCGCGGTGGTCGATTGCCTCAGCGATGTGCTTGATCTGCAAAAAACATCGATTTCTATCGTCGCCGGCCACGCCTCTCGGAAAAAAACCGTGAGGTTTGAAAACATCAGTGAGGGGCAACTTCTCATTCTGCTCAAACGGGAGACTGATGAGGCATGACTCGCGACACAAAACATCGCTCCCCTCTAGGCGCTGGTGATGCCGCACTTAGGTTCAGATTAGCAGGTGAAGCATTGGCAGAGGCTCGCGCCCTGAATCGAAACCAGGCCTGGCCGATTTTAATTGAGGGTAAAAGGGACAAATTAGCCCTTGAGGCGCTGAACTTTACCGGCCCCATCGAGGTCTTAAACAGAGGTTGGGCGCTTGAACGATTGATCGCTTACCTCTACGAAACATATGGTACGAGAAGGAGCGATGGGGGGCCCGCTTTGTCGATTTTAATGGATTGGGACAGAACCGGAGGGCGCTTGCAAAGCGAGTTGCGGAGGCGGATGGAGGGCATGGACATCAAAATCTCAGAAGAACTTCGTCACGTCTTGATGAAGGCGCTTAAACCCGAAACGAGGGTTGTTGAATCATTACGAGGAATGGCCTACGAACTTAGGCCTTTTATCGACGAGTATGACGACCTTTAGTCTAGGGACGGTGCAGGTCGAGTTCGTCCGTCTTCTTTGACGGTGTTGAGCACGACGTGCGTGTAGGAACGAGCCACCCCCTCAAGGGTAAACACGGTCTTGGTCAGATCGTCTAAATCTGCTCTGTCCTTGACCCTTGCAAGGACCATGGAGTCCCAGTCACCTGTGACGTCATAGACTGCAAAGACACGAGGGTCCGCTGCGATTTGGGTTTGAACATCAATCATCCGCCCTTTGACGATTCGGAGCCCCGCCATGATGGTCATGGTCCATCCGACTGCGCTTGGATCGAGGACCACGCTGTAGCCTTGAATCACGCCCATGTCTTCGAGTCTTCGTAAACGATTGAGCACGGTTCCTTGAGCGATACCAACGCGGCGAGCAAGAGCTCGTTGGCTGGTGCGAGCATCTTCAAGCAACACTTCGAGGATTGCACGATCAGTGTCATCGAGGTTCATGCTTCGCCACCGTTTGTTGCTTTCTCTGTGTTGATTTGAACGCTTCGGAGGGCATCTTCAGCAGAAGGAAGGCGGAGATACTGCGTCCATGAGCCCAATTCATCAACCTCGACGCTAAGCGACACGTGGCAGTCACTGCTTTCGTTTCGCTTGAACCGAATGGCGAATTCACGCTTGAGTCCGGCTGAGATTTTTACGCGCTTAAATCCGCCTCGTATGGACCAAGGCTCTGCAACACTACAGCCATTGAGCGACAGAGGTTGAGTCCCTGCAACGACCCTGAATTGGAGGACCGGCGGGTCTTGGCTCGTCCATTGTGCGTCGATTCTCGGCATGCCTTTTTCGCGCTTGAACGAACCCATAACCGATCCCGAAGCGATGACAAGACAGAGCACCAATAAGAAGGCTGGAACGAAGAAATCACCCATTGTGGTGCCATCCCAGGATGTAGGAACTGGTGTGGTGTAAAGGGCCAACAGACGACTTTCATCTCCGTCCTCAATATCACCAAAAAATGCGAGGGTGATGTGCCAGCCATGTGGATCCTCATCGAAATTTACGCCTGCTGCTTCGAGGTGAGTTGAGGGGACAATCCATGTTGTTTCAGTGGTGTTCTTAGCTTCAACAGAGAAACCAACCTGCGGCATCATGTCCCGAACGAGATGATGAGCAACTCGCCCATGATGGTCGACGGCTCGGTCTTCAGTGATGAAAATCGAAAGCACCGTATCATCACTCAGATTGACCGTTGGTGTCAATTTCACGGGAAGATGGAGTGCTATACCGCCTGCATCATCGTAAACGAGTTGGATTGAGCCCTGCAACTCAAGCACCGATTGCTCGAGTTGAAGAGCCTCTGCAATAGCCATGTCTTGTTGCTCATTGTAGACGGATGTGGCCTCAGCTTCAATCCCGAGTTGTCCTTTTCGTGCTTTAGCATCGTCATCCGGCCAATTAGAACCTGTCTGATCGCTCCATGACCACCACGTTAGGTGATGCTCCCCGTCAACGTTTGCGGGTAGTTCAGCATCTTGATTGAGAAAAGATTCGACGAGAAGGCGGTCTTGAGGCTCAGGTTGAGGAATAGACGACGATACTGTTTGCAAGGTGTCATCTGCTGCCGCCGTGGTATACGGAAGGCATCCTGCAAGAAGGAATATGGCAAGAAGAGTACACGTCATCACTCGCATCATATTCCCTCATTCTTGTTCGTCGGCTTCTGGCGGCATACCGAGTTTCATTCGCAGTACGTTGCGCCCCACGCGGTCCATCATAAGAGTGAGTCGTGCGCCGACCCATCCAGACACCAACGCAGGGCCGCATGGAAGTTGACAAGACATGAGCACTGGGCCATTTTCGCTGACCTCACCATAGAGTTCAATGTATTCTTCCATCAAAGGCGCCCAGCCCTGGAGCATTCTCCTCAGCGCGTCCACCTCCAAAGTGTGGGCTTGCGCGTTCATTAGCGCCCTCAAGGCGGGTACGGATTCCTGACGAGAACGCCAAATCTTTCTTTTTTGAGTAAATGCTGGAAGTCCAACGTGAATTAACTTTAGAGGATGGAACGTTCCTTCAGGCCATAGGTTGCCTTTTTTGTTCGGACACTGCTGATTGAAGACCCGGTCTTCCACCAGTTTAGGAGCGATGTTCAAGCGTTTGCCACGATGCCACCAAGACCATTTGGCATCGTCCAATCCATAGCGTTCCTGAACTTCTGTCACAATTGATTCTGGGGCTGGAAAAATCGAATGGCGATTTGGAGGGGGTAGATCAAGAATTTTTGGCACCCATCCTGAATCTGGATTTTGGTATCGTTTTGGGACAAAACTACGCGCCACACCTTCTGGTGTGGACTCTGGTTTATGCCTGAGTTTAGCGACAAAGAATCCTCCCGTGTCGTTGTCGTGGTGGTAGAGTCGCAGGCAATGAGAAAGGTTGGTTGCTATGGATTGTTCAAAGGTTTCATCAACCTCGATTTCAAGTTCATTAGCCATTTCACAGCGTTGATTTGGAGCGAAGTGAGGAGGTTTGATTGACGGCGCCAATAGAGCATCACTGCCGCTGAGTATTCTACCCTCTTGGTCTAGAATGTCCCATGTGTGGAGTCCATCATGAACAAGAAGCCCTTCGAATGATGTATGGGGGATTGGGACGAGTTCCAACCACGGCGCACGACGAAGTAATTCGGCGACTACCGCTTCATTTTCACACGGATCTAAGCTGCAGGTGGAGTACACCAAGTCGCAACCTGGCCTGAGTAACATGGCGCCACGATAGGCGATTTCCACTTGCAGATTAAACAGGCTACGCCCATCTTTTGGCGTCCATTTCCACCACACATTACGATTTTTTCTCGAAGTGGCCGAGCCTGTGCACGGTACGTCTGCAACGATACCGTCGTACCCTGGAGGAGGAATTCGGCCAAGGTGCCTTCCGTCTTGTTGATTGATCAGCATGTTCGAAATCGCAAGACGTCCGCGATTCGAAACCAACATGTTGACTCGTCCAGACGCAGGTTCATTCGCAACCACAACGCCCTCTGGATGAATTGCTTCTGCAATTTGGGTTGCTTTAGAACCCGGCGCAGCGCACATGTCAAGGATCAACTCGCCTGAACATGGATTCAAAACAAGCACAGGAAGCATGCTAGCGGCCTCTTGACGGGTGATTCGACCAGATTCATGCAACAGGGCCATGATGTGTTTAGCATTGGCATCGGGAGCTTGGCCTCGAGCAAATGGCATCTGCCACGCAAATTCGTTTGGGGCCCAGTGAAGAGGTTGGCCGCCTATGGAACGGAGAATTGATTCAGTCCACTCACGGTCGTATCGTTCTGGCGTGATCCGGAATGTTTCCGGTAGTGGTTCAGTAGCAAAAGCAAGCCATTTGTCAACATTCAAACCAAGGTTCGCTGCTAAGTGGGATAGCGGCGTGTCCTTCGCCACGGCCAGCAAGTCTTGGTCTTGCCATTCACCCCGCGACATGGCTTGGGGTTTGGCCACCTCACTATGTTGCTTCCGCCATGCTCAAGATGTGAAGCCTTGTGGTCGAAACAATGTTGGGCGATAGCTTGCCATGGTTTTTCCCAACCCTTGCCATTTCTCTCTGCCTCTGGCTGGCATTACCGTCAATTGAGAAAAACGGAGGTACCTCGTTGAAGATTGGCACCCTCGTTCGATGGGGTCCTGCATTGATGTTTGCCTCGCTACTCCTTCACCGGATGAGTGCGATCATGCAATTGGACACAACGCACTTGGAAGTTTTGCAGTACCTCCCACAAGATGCATCGATTACAGAACGACTAACGCTCTTGGTTTCGGGCCAGGCAGGCCATGAACTTGCAGCACTTGCAGTGGTTATCTTCGCTGCGGCATCGAACCGATTACCGACCATCCACATGCTTGGCGAAGAAGCCGCAAATACAGCAAGGTACCGAATCATGAGTTTTACTGCACTGTGCATATTGATGAGTTTAGGGCTCTTTTTCCCTGAGTCGGCATACACCGCCACCAGCCAATTGCCAGAACAAGGAATTCTAGCCCCTCTCTCACTTTCAAACGCCGTCCTCCCTCTGCTCTTTGCACTCATGGTGATGTTCTCGGGGGAACTCTTTGCAGCATCCAGCACGTACAGTATCGGTGCAGATTTTTCCCCGCTTGCCAAGAAAGCCAGCATGAAGAACGCTGTCTTGATTGCTGTAACACTGCTTTGGATTGCAACCAATCCCTCAGCATGGGTCGCATGGACTGAAGACCCTTCTTCAGGCACTGACATCATTGTCTTGCTGATGGCACTTCATTCTACGGTCGCTCTCACCTTTGTGGTCCGACCTTCAAGGATCATCGAGAGCAGGCTCCTTCATGGAGAGCGACGGAGTTTAGCGCTGGTGGCGATGTTTGTCTGCTCAGCCCTGATGATGATGATTAGTGCGGGATTGTTGCTTGGCACAACCGCCGTCTTCGCAACCACGGCTGGAGCGAATCTGTATGGATTCTGGGCTTGTACGGTTGTTCTTGGAGCAATGCTCTTGGCGCAATTTATGCCAACGCTTGGCTTTGATGCGGCGCCCCGTCCAGAGACGTGGTGGCTTCGAAGCATGGCCCTATTTATGCCCATGTTGATCATGGCATTCTCACCAATGAATGCCTATGTACTACCAGGGGTCTGGTTGGCCCTTGCTTGGACTTTAGTGCTGCCATGGTTGGTTGAGGCTGATGTTCGCTCGCCATCGACTGGCTTTGTGGTCGCTCCGTTGATTGGTACAACAATCGCCGCATTACTGATTCCACTTTTAGCAAGCCACACCCTGCTTCCTGCCCTCGTTCTTGCATTACCCGCATTGGCCGTAGCGCTCTTCGGTATGCTTGTGCACAAACCATCAGCCACAATCTAAGCCTACTGAAACTGCCTTCTTCCTACCCTGCACCATCGCGGTTCTTATTAGCGAATCAGGAAGCCTCGCAACTGGAATCTGCGGATTTCATGGGATGGGACCCGAATGGCACGAGCATTTAGAGAAGGCGTTGAGCAGAACAGACGAGTCAAAACACATGTCCGACGACGCAGTTGGAGTCCTCTACGGGATTTGCGAGGATTGAAAACCCGTACTGAACGTATTGGTGAGGCCATGGGGCCGCTGGTCGAAATCCCTGCAATGGTAAGGATCGAAAATGAACACTGGGTCTTTGAACGAATCGAAGAAGGTGTGCTTCAGAACCTCACTCACAAACTCATTCTTCACGAGGCGGAGGGTGAGAAGCTCATTGGTGCTACGACCGACATGGAAACAGCCATGAAGGTTGCAAAGTGCATGGCCATCAAGGAGCAAAGAATCGTAATGATTCAGCCGCTGTGAATTGCGCGCCTCAGAAGAGGTCGACAATTGCCCCAACAACACCGAGGTTGACGAGGTAAAAGAAAGTACCAAGAGCGATACAGGCAAAGTAAACTTGTCCTGGAGTAATCTTCCAAGCGTCCTCAGATTCCTCATCGAAATATCGAATGAGACCTGCAGCCTGCTGAATTCCGCTGCCATCGGATTTCTTCTTAGAAGCCATGTGAACCAATCCTTGCGAGATGCCTCCCCTTTATCAACGCGACGCGGGGTGACTTTTTGTAGATTAATTACTCTTCTTCGCCATTTGCAGTGGTCAGGTCAACAATTTCAAGTTCTGAGATTGACACCATAGATGCGGCTTCATTGCTGCGTAATGCGAGGTCTTTGGGTGCTGAAGCATCATAGTCTGCACTCAACAATTCAGTGTTTGGATCTGCTTCAATCAAGGATGCCTCAGCTCGAGCAAGTGCCCGTTCCAGGCCCGGAGCATTTTCCTCGGCCAGTGCCTTACGGGCCATGTCGATATCGAGTTCAGCCGATGCATAAGCTACCTGGGCTTTTTCTCGAATCCAAGACGCACTGGCTTCTTGATTTTGCATCCGCTTTTCCACACCAGCCATTCTCTGTTCCAGAATCTCAATCGATGCCTCAAAGGTCGATTTTGCAGATTTTATTGCTCTTATCCATTCCTTTTCATTGGATTCAATGGTCCTCAGGGAATCATGTTTTCTCAACCACTTCATCGCAGAATTGCGGTGACCAAATTCCCAGAGGTTCCGCCCCACTGAGGCCCTAAGGTCATACAACAAGCGCATGCGTTGATCAAACGGGCCACTGACTTCAATCACATTGAGGTAGCCTGAGTTGAACAGGCCGAATCCCCAATAAGAATGGGACTCAATGCTGACTTGGAGAGGACCGCTTTGAGTCGACATCGTCCACTTTTGTTCGTTAAACTTCGGAGGAGAAGAAAATTCTGGTGTTTCAGGCTGAGATAAATTGGCCAACAAAGCCATAGCAACATCTCCCAGATAAACAGTATTGCTTGGCAATGAATACCCCTTCGGCCTCAATAAATTGGTTGAATGTTCGACTTTGTGGCTTGCACTTGCTCGATTCACCTGAGCGATGATCCGGGTCGTGGTGTTGCTTACTCCGGCCCCCGTCATGCACCACGGTTGCGCAACTCACGAATGAATGCCACCCCTTGTTGAGCAATAGCGAGGAGAAGAATTGAAGTGCGTCCGCCGCTATGGCAAAGCAAGTGAGACCATGGCTGCCAAGAAGGGTTCTTCGAAGATTGACGTATTGACTGCACTTCCAGGCGTTGGTGCTGCGACTGCAAAGAAACTGGTCGCTGCAAAATTAGATTCTGTGAGCAAGGTTGCTGGGGCTGGAGCGAAGAAGTTGCAGGATGCAGGATTAAGCGCTGCGGTTGCTAAGAAAGTCGGGGCTGCTGCAAAGGCTGCAGAGAAGACAAAGAAGGCAACAAAAGCAACGGCAAGCAAAGCAAAAGCGGCCACGAAGAAAACGACTACGAAGGTCAAATCCGCTACCAAAACAACAGCAAAGAAAGCAACCAGTGCTGCAAAGTCGACTGCCGCAAAGGCAAAATCTGCTGCAAAGTCAACGTCAAAAAAGGCGGCAACTGCCTCCAAGAAAACTGCTGAGAAAGCAAAGTCTGTGGCGAAAAAGACGCTCCCATCGAAGAAGTCTGATGATGGCCGAAAGGGCGGGACACTCAAAGTTCCTCGAAGTGTCCGAGACATGCCCTGGTTCAAGAAAAAGTGACGCTGTTGCTCGCGTTTTTGCGCTATGATTGAATACCTTCGAGAAAAGCAAAGCCTATGCCAAGAAGGAAGTATGGCCGGTTGCGAAAAGCGGTCGAAATTCCTCCCAAAGAGAATTGTTCTCGATGTAGATCGGGGAAATTCTGCCCCATTGAAGGTCACAGCGGTCAGAGCGTCGTAGCGAAACGTGAATGGGCAGGACCGTCGGTGATTCCGAAACGAAAAGCAAAACGAAATTAAGGCCTACTCAAGGCCGTAAGCGCTCGTTGAAGGCGTATTTTCTTCAACACGTTCGACTTCTTGAGAGGCTTCTGCGGCCGCCTCTAATGTTTCGCGAGTGGCTTGAGCTCGATGGTAGACCTCGCGCAAAGTTTGATCTGAAATTTCAAGGTAAACGCGAGTTGTTGCGATACTTGAATGGCCGAGTAAGCGTTGAATTGTGACCAAATCTGCACCGCGTTCGAGCAATCCTGTGGCAAAATTATGTCGCAACACGTGCGGCGTTAGCTTGCCCTTAGGGAGAGAAACATCGGCAGCAAGACCGTCCATCAAGCGCTGTACTCCCCGCGGTTGAAGCCGACGACCTGCAGAGTTGAGGAGGAAAGCAAAGTCATCGCCTTTACGGCGTGCCTCTCGAACGGGTATCCAAGCGTGAATGCGCTCTAGTGTGCGGCGGGTGAACAAAACAAGGCGATCTTTGTCACCTTTCCCTCCAAAGACTCTGGCTGAACCGTCTTCTAAATCGATGTCGTTGATATCGAGGTTACATACTTCGCTGACCCGTAGACCGGTGTCGAGCATCATTGTGACGACGATTGAAGCGACTGGGTTCTCGCTGTTTGCAGCCGCTTCAAGCACCATCGACATCTCGCGGCGAGTGAGTGTTCGAGGCAGCCTACGCCCGGTCCTTGCCCTGACCAAATGATCTGGCCAGCGATGCCCGAGCCACTTCAGTAAATGGCGAGCCGCGGCAAGGCGGGCATTGTAGGTCGTTGGACGAAGATCAGAAAGGGAGTGTGTCCATCGATCAAGTCGTCCATTGAGAGGTTCCATGCGTTCAGCAAGTTCTTCGACGCTCATCGAATCGTAGGTTGTTTCATCGATGACATCTTCACCAGGTAATGTGGTTTCAACAAGGGCCCTTAACCCACTCGCATATGATTTCTGAGTGTTTTCAGATTTGTTTTCGGCACGCAATGCTTGACGGTAGCAAGTGACCCATGGAAGGTCTGCCATGTGAACAAGACGAGGTGGGAGTTCGACACCGGACGCGTCAAGCCTTCGTTGGCTTGGCCTCAGTGCCTTGCGTTGCCGCTCGTATGTTCTCCGCTTTTCCATTGGCGTTCACCGCCTCCCGCCGTGGCGGGTGTGCATCCCGTGCTCCGAAGAGCAGGTTTAGTAGCGTATGGTCCCATATCAAACCACCGCGCGAACCGAAGGTTAGCCGAACCGCCTTTGCAGGTTCAGATGAGTGCCGTTCACGCATTACTCTCTTCACGATCTTCGAACGCAAAGGCGTCATTTGGCACATCCAGAATGGCTTGTCGGAGGGACGCTCTTAGTTTTGTAAGCTCACCATAGCAGACAAGGATATCGTCCCAACGCAGTTGGATTTCGTTTGATGGATTCCAAATGAGGCTGTTGTCCCGAGACAGGGCAAATACTGGGATCTCTGCCCCTGGTTTGAACAAGTTCTCTAAGCGCTTCCCAACGACATTTGGGTGGTTTCGAATTTGGAGAGAAAGCACGCCTGAGCCAGGGACTGTGCGCAAAAGTTGATCAAGATCGACTTCTGAAAATTCAGTTTCTGTCATCACATAATCGATAATGGCCCCAGCAACATTGATGCCGCTGGCTTTCTCGATGCCCTCAAGTCCTGGCGAGGAATTGACTTCAAGCACAAGCGGTCCATCCTCTGCTTCGAGTAGATCGACTCCCGCCACATGAAGCCCAAGGAGCCGAGCCGCTCGGCACGCTGCTTCTTCATATTCTGGCGGCAAGTCGACTTTCTCCACTGTTCCATTGAGGTGGTAATTTGAACGGAATTCCCGCCCGCGGGCTTTGCGCCGCATGCTGGCAACCACTCGGTCGCCAACAACCAAAGCCCGGACATCCTTTCCGTGTGATTCAGCGATGTATTGTTGAACAAGAACGGCCCTACCGGTCAGTAAGAGCCCTTGTACGAGATTAATCGATTCTCGAAGGGTATGGCGTAGAAAGACGCCTTGTCCTTGAGTGCCTTGTGTTACCTTGATGACCACAGGGAGGCCGCCGACGAAATCAACTGCCGTCTCCACATCAATAATGTCTCGAACATAGGTTGTTCTAGGCACTGGCAATCGGTTTCGAGCAAGAATTTGTGAGGCGTGCAATTTGTCACGGCTTTGAAGAATCCCTACCCCGCTGTTCGCTGTCCAAATGCCCAATTGCTCCAAGTGCCTCAACACAGCAACGCCGTGTTTCGTAATCGAGTGCCCAATTCTTGGAATAACCGCATCAAAATTGAATGGTTCGCCGTTGTGGAGGACGTCGATTCGTCCATCAGCGACAAAAAGTGAGAACTTCATTGGATCTGCAACATATGGGTCAAGACCACGCTTACGCGCCTCTTCTACAAGTCGTCGTGTGCTGTACAGTCTCGGTCCACGTGAGAGAATCGCAAGGCGTAAATCCGACTGAGACGCCTCAGCGGCGCGATTGTGCCCCTCAGTGTCGTCCATACCGAAGCGACGATTGAACGCGCCTTTCAAGTGCTCGCTCGGAATGGGGCAAAATATGTCAGAAGAAGAGGCTGAGCCTCCTGCGGCTGAACCTGCGGTCGATGAGGACCAAGATGAAGCGCTTGAAACCATAACGCTGGAGCAACGTCAAGAAGCACTCAAACAATCCCGATGGAACGTCTTCCTGTGGCTCGGCATTGCTGTTTTGATGTTCGGTTTTGCTCTATTCCCAATGTCGTTTGATGAGACCTATGACGGGTTTACCAATTCTGCTGAGAAAGACATCGGCCTTGTCTGGGGACCATCGCTTCCCGGCGAGGATTTCATGGACGTGCCATTGAACATCGATGTCGAAGTGGTGAACCCGCCTGCTGCTCTTGACGTCCACCTCGCTGCATACGCTCTTCAAGAGAAAGACTGCGCTCAAAACCTCGGGACACAAACCACGCTTGCTCGTGAAGGCACCGACCACAATTACCAGTACCAATTGCTTGAGGAAACACCTGTTGCTGGTGGCGAATACACCTTCAAATTCAAACTTGATGCGGGTCAATACTGCATCATTGTTCAATTTGTGGACAGTGACGGAGCCAACATAGGCACGGCCGGAACTGAAATGAACATCGATGGAGCCGTCTATCCCAACCAAGTCATAGCGGGAATTCTCGGTTTAATCTGCCTTGGTTTGTCTGCTTTCGCTTTCATCGGAGCGCAGAAGCAAGGTGAATCGGTGAAGAAAATGTTGGAAGAAGATCTTGAAACAACAGAAAACAAGGTGCTTGCTTCGATTTCCAGCGAACGGATTGCCGCGGGACCTTCCGGGCCCCCTGGAGCCGCCGGTCCTTCTGGACCCCCTGGCGCACCAGGTCCATCTGGGCCTCCTCAATCAACTGGTCCAAGCGGCCCGCCTCAAGAAGCAAGTGGCGATGACTCTGTAGCGGAGCTAGAACAAGATGCGAGTGAGCCAAGTGAAATTTACGAACCAGCAGAAAATGGTTATTTCTTCCGAAAACTTGCAGATGGCTCCTACGACCAAACTGTGTACATCAAAGACCAAGATGGAAACTACGTTGCTCACGAAGGTTGAGTGCGGAGTGAATCCGTGTTCGAAACTGGACATTGAGGGCACACATGGAGCGCCATCCTTGAAAGGGATAGGCGACAGGGACAGTTCGGGGTTCAGTCATGAGCGATGATGTTGTATCGACGTTAACAGTTGCAAAACTGAAGGCGTTGTGCATCCTCAACGACTTGGCGACCTCTGGAAAAAAGAGTGAGCTTGTCGAGCGATTGCTCAACTCTGGACTCTCAAATGAAGAAGTTGGGCTCCCTCCTGCAAAGGCAACAACGGAAGCCGTTGAGACCAAAGCAACATCATCAGAAGACGACGAAGTTGTGCTTTCTCTGGAGGATGAGGATACCCTCACTCCGGAAGTGGAGCCTGTAAAGAAGACTGTTGAAACACTCCCTGAAGAGGACGACGTGCTCGAAGCCGAAATCCTCGATGCTGAGATCATGGTTGAGCAGACGCCAACAAAAGAAGTCACACAAGTGGTAAAACCACTGGATGCGGGTACGAAGCCAGCCACCCTGCTGGACATCGTCAAACGCCCGCAAGTGGCTGCTGCTCTAATGACCTTGATTCTTGTTGGAGCGGGTGGATATTACTGGGTGAATAACCAACTCGACCCCTTTACTGCTGACCAATTAAGGTACGGTGATGAAATGCGATACACCGTAAAAGACGGAACCTTCTTGGCCACGGACGGCTTCATTGAGTTAGCGCTTGAACAACTGGAAACGGAAGATGAAATCTGCAAATTATCACTTCTGTTTGAAGGCGATGGTCGACTTGCAATAACTGAGGGTGGCACGGATCAACTCTACGCAGAAGGGTCCACCGATCGGCTTGGGGCTGTTCTTGCCAAAGGTGGTATGGGTGGACAATGGCTGGCTGTTGAAAGTACAAACAGCAATACTCTAGATTCCTTTACCGTCCAACGCCACCTCACCAATGCGTTCAATGGTTGTTCTTCGACATTTATTCGAGCTGATGGAACCGCTCAAATTGAAACAAAGCAGTACACTGAGTTGCGCGAGCAAGCAACCCTCTCGACACAAGCCGATTGGGAAGTCGACTTGCCAGACCCGATAGGGCAATATCGCGGTACGACCGTTAGTTATGGCGTTGGAGGCTTGCTTGGCGGATTGGAATCCTTAGCACCAGGGTTTGCCATGATGCTACAGCCCATCGAAATAGAGGATTTACTGGGAAATAATTTGATTGATTCTGGAGCAACCGGGAGTAATAATGGCTGGGAATGGCGAGTCATTGGGATTGATGAGTTCTCCGGCACTGCTGCATGGAAGGTCATCGCTACGCACCAAGACATTCGAACCTACTGCTTAGGTTCGGCTACGATGGAACTGTGGATTGAAGAGGGAAACCCTTGGGCCGCAAAACAAAAGGTTGACGTCGTTATTTCAAGTTCGCAAACCAATCAAGAGGATTGTTCGGCAACGACTCAGTTGCTCAACGATTTGGTGCTCCCGGAAGGCGACCTTGAACTGCACCATGTCTTTGAACGCACCTCGATAGAACGCGGTCAGAAACAACTCGATTTGGCCCGTTCTTACAGTTCAAGGCCGCAGGCAAACCAATTGCAGGTCGATGATGCTGACCTCAAATCCTGGGGTGCTAATGATCTCCACATGCCAGATGACAGTGGCATGCGGACCCACACATTTGAGCAGGCCATACAGTGCTTCGATTATTTCCAAGGTGCTGCAAGTGGAGCGACCAACGCACTGGATGATTCCGGCTACATCTGGCGCGCGACAACCATGGGCACCTCGCAAGGAAGCGAGTGGAACATGTCCTGGGTCGCTGCTGATGAAAGCGCTGGATGGGTAAGTTTCAACCTCACTGGTGATCCAAGTGAAAGCACGTGTGAATTCAATCATAAAGGCGTGTACGATGATAATGTAGCATTCAATCGTGAATCGATTCCTTCGACCCTCAATCTTTCTCAAATGGAGCTGCGACTTTCAGACACAATCCTGTATGACCATTTGACCGGAAATGATCTCTTTTTCACGGAGAATGGCGCGTATCAAGATGGGGTACAGACTGGCTACCTTGTCGTCGTCCCCGGAGGTGATTTGAATTCCATCCTCTCGAGTTTGACAAGTGATGCTGATGGTGCAGTTTCAGTTGATATGTCGAGGTCTTGGGACGGGTCTGATGGATGGAGCAATCAACTGAACTTGCTCGCCGATGCCAATGAGGGGCGATTGCTCGGTTGGAGCCTCATTCAGCAACCACAATGACCAGCCATTCATCGACGTGGGTCGTAAGGAGGTAATCCTCCGAGATCGGGAGCCGATGGCACATTTGCAAATTGAGACGGAGCGTAGGCTTGGGGTGCTTGAGTAAAGGCGCTATTCTCTCCAGTTGAAGGCCGGCGAGGACGACGCGTTAGCAGGAAAGCAAGGAAAGCAACCGTGAATACGATTGCAGAAATTACCAGCAGTGCATTCGATTCCAATGTGGCCATGAAATCACTTTCCTCTGAAGTGTTCGCATCTTCTTCGACCACAGGTGGTGGTGGATTCCACACGAGGTAGGTGACTGCCCAAGTAACCTCGATTTGCCCTCGTTCTTCAATCATAGTTGCAGTGATGAGTTCCGGGCCAACGGCCCCGTTTGTATCACAAAGGTATCTAGCAAAGTCTGAACGTGGCGACGAGCAATTGAATTCGGATTCCTGGAAATTCAATCCTGTTGCAATCAAAGTGTTGTTTCGATACCATTGCACGGTTGGATTGATTCGTTCAAGGCTGGATTGGTCCAAGGACAGAGAAAGGGAGAGTTCGAGTGTATCATTGGTCGCATTGAGCGTTAGCGTTCTTTTCTGAGGGGAGGCGGAAATGTAGGCTGACCGATCGACATCGTCATCGATTAACCCGTCACAGTCATCGTCAAGACCGTTCCAACGTTCAAAGGCGCTCGGAGAAACCGTGCTGTCATTATCATCGCAGTCATTGAACCATCGATAGCCATCTCCATCATTATCGAGATCGGGGAAGAAGGGGTCGGTATTTGTTGAAAACAATTCAATACCATCGAGTAAGCCATCACCATCGGTGTCCGAATCAAATGGGTTCGTGCCGTGAACGAGGTATTCGTCCATGTCCAGTAAACCATCAAGATCGGCGTCTGTTCCTATGAAATCTTCATCGATTTCTTCGTTGCAGTTATTATCGATACCATCAAGCGATTCAGGAATGGATGGGTTGATTGAAGCATTGGTGTCATTGCAGTCTTGGAACCAGTAAAAGCCATCCTGATCTGTATCATTGTCTTTGATAAGTGGATTTGTATCGTGGATAAAGACCTCTGCGCCGTCCTCCAGACCGTCCATATCTGTGTCCTGATTCAGCCAATCTGTACCGTACTCATGGTATTCTTCGTAGTCATACAACCCATCGGAATCGACATCGGTAAGGTTGAATCCTTCATCCCATGAGCCATTGCAGTTGTCGTCAATTCCATTCAACAGCTCGACTGCGCCTGGGTAAATGTTTGAATTGGTATCGTTGCAATCTTGGAACCAATAGAACCCATCGCCGTCCGAATCAGCATCGAAAACCAGAGGATTCGAACCATAGAGGTTGACTTCATCTCCATCACTCAGCAAGTCATCGTCCGTGTCATTGTCGAGTGGATCGGTGCCGTTGACGAGCACTTCAACACCGTCGTCGAGGCCATCCATGTCGGTGTCCATCGACAATGGGTCAGTACCATACACGAGCACTTCGAGTCCATCATTCAATTCGTCGTCATCCGTGTCAATATCATTTGGATCGGTGCCATAGACATCGGTCTCGTTGGTATCAGTGAGGTTGTCACCGTCTGAATCCAGAATCATTTGAGTGCCGTATATGATTAATTCCCATTCATTGAGGGTGCCAGAGTCTCCATTGCCCTGATCCTCCAAAGACAGGGACCATTCGCCCCTACTGTCCTCGCCCCAATGTTGCACAGTGCCAAATCGCCAATTGTTGAAGTTATTTCCACTATCGCCGTGTTTTTCGGCGAGGACACTTTGAGAGCCTGACGGACTTGTTAGAATCAGTTCCATGTCACCGCGGAATGTATGTGGTAAATCGACGATCACATCGATGTTCTCAATCTGTATAGCATCGGACACAGTTGTATTGCTGTAGACGACCTCTCCGGTATTGTCAGGAATCGCAAGGTTGGTTTCAATTGTTCCAGAAGTGGTTGAAACTTCTACTTCAGATGGTGTCCAATCTATCGCTGCAGTTACTGCTGCACCTGCATCAATGACTCCATAGCCGTACTTGTGGCTCACGAGGTGGCCTGCTCCGTTGGCGGCCCATGAGTCATCACTTGCGTTGTTTTTGCGCGATGTTTCGACAAGAATGTGCTGGACGTCGCGCCAGGTGAGGTTTGCATTTGCTTCAAACATGAGAGCGATGATGCCTGAAACCAAGGGCGTGGCGGATGAAGTTCCGCCAAAGGTGCTGGTGTAATCGCTATTCGAATAACCACCCGACCCTTCGATATCTGTGGTGGTGATGCTTTCGCCGTCCCCGTTCGATGGAGATGCGACGAGAATGTTCGCGCCGGGTTCAGCGTAGTACGATTGACGTCCTTTGTGATCGACTGCAGTCACTGCAATCGTGTACCTCAGGTTAGCGTATCCATCGTAATTGGAATTGTCGTTATCATCCAAACCATTGCCTGCTGCCCATGTGATGATGTTGCCTTTGCCGTTTCTTCCTTGGAGAGCATCCGCTTCGAGGGCGGCTAACATCAACGGCCCGGGTCCGGAAAGGGTCTCACCATCATCACTTGGACCCCATGAATTGGAATAGATGTCGATGTCTTGACGTTCATGGCTAAGTGTGTTTGATTCACGGATATCAGTCGTGCTGCATGAGATTAACTGAAGCCCGACGAGGCTCGCTTCAGGAGCCGCCCCTGTGACGCCAATGCCATTGTTGCCAGTCGCTGCAGCAACACCGCCTGCTGCCGTACCATGAGCGTTGTTTGAGGTCGGTGTAGGGTTGCCATCATTGTTGCAAAAATCATAATCCAATGTTGAATCATAATATGTTGAGATGTCTGGGTGGTTCCAATCCAAACCATCATCGACAATGCCAATAACGGAGCCTAATCCCTTGTAAGTGTTCCATATGCCTGTGATGTTGACGTCTTCGGTGCTGAAGCCGCCTGTTTGTCCAGTATTGACAAGATGCCATTGTTCACCGAATTTTGGATCATTTGGCGTCCATCTCGGCTCCATATCCCTCTCGATTAGGGGATAAGCTGCCTCAATGATGCCTGAATGCTGCCAATCATGGAGAACGCTCTGTGCTTCTGCTTCGCCGAGTTCGACAAGTTGTGCTCCTCTAAGATGTCCAACGTCTGCTCCGAGGTTGTGACTTGAGAACACAACCCATTCCTGGACGGCAGACAGTTGATCATCGCTGTAGATTGCAACATCACTATGGTGTGCGATTGAAGCTTGTATGATTGGAGAGTATGTATCGATAATGGGGTGGTCTTGTGAATTGGATAAGGAAGCCCATCCAGAGGCCGTATCGCCACTGTTGGAGTGAGTCGCCCCTGCGAGCGGTACCAGCAATGCTGTGAGCAAAATGGAGCACATCACCACAGCACGCATTGATGGCTGGTTGCTCCGGTCCATCATAACGCTACCTCCACTTTGGTTGCCGATAGAATGCTCCGAATTATGTTCAAACTGGTTCTGATTTTGTCAATCGCTGTGCGAGTTCGCTTAGGGTTTCACTTTCGTTGCGCAGCGAGCGAATGTAGCGAGGAATGGTGTGATTTGAACATGTCAAGTCATCAAGTGAGCCAATCCATTCTAGACCGTGGGTTGGGCGAGATAGATGTGCATCATGCGAAGAGTGGGTGGTCCAAACTGAGCAACCATCGCCATCCTCAGATGCAGTTTGGAGGCAGAAGTCTTGGGGCAAAATGGAGTGCGTGCATGATAGGCCGTTTCTTCCAGTGTATTCGACGATGCAATCGTTTGCAACATAGGGGGCGTTCATGGCATCAAGTGCTTCGATTGAACGTTCATCTTCTGCGCCCCTTTGAAACCAAATCAATGGGAAGTTCTCGTGACCTAGGCGTACGATGAGATCTCGAACTACGGCTTGAGCGCGTTGTGGAGCGAGAAAAAGGACGACGATTTCGGGAACGATTCCGTCATCAAGTGAAGGGCGGATAGGGAAGCCTGAGATTGTCCCGCCTGCATCGCGTGGGTGAATAGGTGCGCAGGCCCAGCCAAGGTCGGAAAGTTCTCCAACCGCAGTATGGGCGGGGCGTTCATGGTTGAGTCCTGCCCCATAGATGTGAATTGTTGAACAATTTGTCACATGTGAACGCAACGTTTCTTCAGACAACGACGTCATTCCCTCGACCTCCATACAACAAAATGATTCAAGCGACTTATCAAAACTTGTACCAAATCATTGCTCGGGCTGGTGAAGCAACGGATTGAAGTCAACCGACCCCCACCGCTGCTTATGGCCGAAACATCCAGACCCCCTCATGACCGCGGGCATGTGCTGTGGTCTGCAGAAGATGGCCCAACAAGGATGCTGTTGGCAAGTTTCGACCGATGGGTCGGAGCGACCCTTGCCGATGACGGTGTGGATATGCCGTTTATGGGAGGCACCGACCATGTCGAGGCAACGATCATCGCCCGGGCGGATGGCATCATTGTTGGGACTGCAGCAATCGATCACATGTTGCAGATATGGGCGCCGTCGTTGAAGATTACATGGTGGGCTAGCGACGGAAAGAAGGTCTCCGAAGGCGACGACATAGCAACAGTTTCGGGCGACCGTGAGGCTGTGCTGTCGATGGAACGTAGCATCCTTAACATCCTTGGCCAACTCTCAGGCATCGCAACCGAAGCAAAACGCTGGTCGGCGATTGCGCCTGGACAGATTGCTTGTACTCGAAAGACGATTTGGGGCTTGATGGACAAATGGGCAGTGCACCTTGGAGGTGGCCTCACCCACAGACTCAACAAATTCGATGCAACAATGATCAAAGAAAACGATCTTGCTTCAATGCTTGAAGATGTGGACGGTCACGAAAACAGAATCGCCCGCTACCTTCAGAACGTGGACCCAACCTCATGTGGGGCATTCCTTGAAATTGAGGTAAGAGAAAACAAAGAGGCGGTCATTGCCGCCGCAATTTGGGCCCAGCGTAGGCAAGAAGGTGTCAGTAAAATCGTCATCATGCTGGACAATTTTGGACCAGAGCGGTGCAAGGAGGTTGCTACTGAACTCACGGACATGGGATTGAGAGACCATGTCGTGCTCGAAGCAAGTGGTGGAATCGAATTCGACCACCTCGACCAATGGCATGAGTGCGGTCTTGACGTGCTTTCGACCAGTTCGATCAACAGAGGTGTGGCTCCTTTGGATATGTCGATGCTGATGTCCGGCGTTTGAATGAGGGGATTCGATGAGCGATTTTGCTGCTGACCCAAGCCACCCGCGATATCAATCTCTTCTCCTTCGACATCGTCTCGAGGAAGCAGAAAAACTAGGCATGCTTGCGGGCAGTGCTATGATCGCTCACGGTCGAGGAGAAGCGTACGATTACTTGCTCGGCGAGCAAACAATCCCCAGCGCCCATGAGGCCACCCTTCATGCTTTGAAGGCGCTCAGTAATGCCGAACGTCCTGTCATCAGCTTGAATGGAAACGCGGTTGCTTTAGCTGGAGAGCAACTGCTCGTTCTTGCTCAACAATTGAATTGCCCTGTGGAAATCAACATTTTTTATCGAACTCACGAGCGGATGTCTGCGCTTCTTGGGCGACTTGAATCAATCAAAAACGAGCGTTCGATCGACGTTGAGATTCTTGGAGCCGAACCAAACGCTCGCATTCCAGGGCTTAAGGGCCCACGAGCAAAATGTACCAAAGAAGGAATCATTGATTCTGATACAATCCTGGTCCCTTTGGAAGATGGTGATCGTTGTGAAGCACTCGTCGCAATGGGAAAAACGGTGATTGTTATCGATCTCAATCCGCTTTCACGATCAGCCAAAATGGGCACAATCACCATCGTCGATGAGCTGACGCGTGTCGTAGAGAATATGTTATCTCAATTTGATTCAATCAAGATGTCCAAGACCTCGAACACATACGACAACGATGAAACATTGCGAGATGCTCTTCAGCACATTGCCACGAAGTTTAGCGTTTGATGTCGCAATGCGTTGCTCAGAATTCTTCTGAGAGTTTGGCGACCAAACGAGAAGTAATGCTTTCGCCAACAGCCGAGCAAGAAGCATCGCCACCCAGGTCGTAGGTGAGGCCTTTTCCATCTCGAAGGTGGTCTGCGACACTTTCATCGATCATTCGACCAATTTGAACAAGTTCTTGTTCTCCATTCTTTCGACCTAGCCAGTCCATCATCAGTTGAATCGAGTTGATAGTGGCGATTGGGTTGACCTTGTTCATGCCCGCGTATTTTGGAGCGGACCCGTGAACCGGTTCGAAAAACGCATGCTTATCGCCGATGTTTCCAGAGGCCGCCATGCCCATACCGCCTTGGAGCACTGCACCCAAATCTGTGGCGATGTCGCCGAACATGTTGGAAGTCACAACGACATCGTAAGCTTCTGGTGAGCGCGTGAGCCATTGCATGAAGGCGTCGATGTATCCGTAATCCTTCTCCGTGCCGGGGTAAGATTCGCCAACCTGATCGAAGATTTTTCTGAAGAGTTGACAGCCACGGGTGACATTGGATTTGTCAATGCATGAAACTCGCTTCACACCGTCAACTGGAGCACCGTTTCGTGTTTCGGCAATTTCAAAGCCCATTCGAATTAACCGCTCACTGCCACTTGCTGAAATCGGGCGGGGGTCGTAGGCCACTTCCCCTTCCAAGCCCGGGAATTCCATCGAAGGTGGCTCGTATGGGTCGCGGCCCTGTGCTCTGTCGGCACTTCGTCGCAAGAGTGAGTGGTAGAGGCCTTCGGTGTTTTCCCTCAGGACGGTCATGTCAACCATCCCTGGTTGCCAAATTTGCGTAAATCGGCCGTGCACTTTGTGAGGCACGCCTTCGTAGAGTTTGATTGGTCGAAGGTTCGCGTAGAGGTCGAGACCACTGCGCATACCCAGGATGACCGAGCCACCTGCCAGATCGCCGTTAGGCAAGCGGGCACCAGGATGGCCAATGGCTCCAAGGTAAATGGCATCTGCCTCATCTCGACAGAATTCAAATGAGCCCTCTGCCCATTCTTCACCAGTTTCGAGGTAATGCTGGCCTCCACATTGAATCACAGTTTGCTCAAAACCGTGGTTCGTGTTGGCCTCGATGGCGTTGAGAATACGTTGGGCTTCCAAAGCCACTTCTCGACCAGTACCGTCGCCGGGAAGAACGCCAATCCGATAATTTCCCATGACTCCCGCCAAGGGCAACCCCTACATGAACGCGACCCTTTCCTCCGAATGGCTTCGGTTTTGCAAATGCCGTACAGGCATCCTTTGGCAACATGCCTAGGTCAACGTCCATTGGAGAAGTTCATTCGGCAGAGAATGAGCGCAGTCGAAGGATTCCAGAATGGAAACAATGGTGGTGGATGCCGAGAAAGGTTTCATAGGCCGTCATGTGGGAGAGGGAAGAACATGAGTGACAAGCAGAACGAGGTCTCAGAAGCCCATGTTCGACTGGAGTCGATGCCTCCTGAGGTGCAGCGGCTCGCTGAGGTCATGCAAAGCATCGACCCCCAGTGGAGCATTGATGCATGGTTGACTGACCAGGCCAAAATGTCTCTTGATTTGGTGAACCACGACCTCGCTAGGGAGCGTCTTGCTGTCGAACAACGTCTCCACAGGCTTGAGAATATCGCTCGACGTTTAGAGCCGGAAGGAGCCCACAACGATCCAATGCAGCGAAACATATTCGATTGCTTCAAACTTGATGTCGATGAGGCCTTGAAGGGTTTAGGTCAGCGTGCTACAGAACCTGAAAAAGACATTCTTGTTGCGGATGTGAAGGAGGAATTGATGCACCCTGCAGCAAGTTTCCTCGACTTGTTACCGGATGACGAGGGGGATGATCCACTGCTAGCAGTTGCTTGTCAAATGCTGCTTGTCGTCGTTGAAGGTGAGATTGGAAAGGGTGAACCCTTTGCAACACTCGAAGTGATTTTCAAAGGCATGCATGCCAATGGAGTATCTCCGGATGAAATCGATGAAGCGATCGATCACCTGCTGGCGATTGGTGGATTGATTGAAATTGACGATGATTGCTTCATTGCAATTGCCTGAGATGAATCCATCGCTCTTGGTTGGGCTCCACGGGCCCCCAAGCAACAATTGGATATACCGTGGAACCGTATATTCATACTATGGGAATCGTACGCTCTTTCGTCTTCGGAGTGCTCACATGGGCGATATTAATGGAACTTCGAATGAGTCCAGAACTTGCTTTGGGGGGTGCTGTTGCAGCGGCCTTCTTGGTCGAGTCGGCACAAAATCGTTCACGCCAACATCGTCTTATGGAACAGAGTAAGGGATTGAAACGGCATATTCACAGATCTTCGCTTCATATTGAAGAGTTGCAATTTCACCTTCAAAAAACCAATCAGGAATTACATAACGCAATGGAAGAAATTAATCGTAGGGATGCGGTTGGTAGCCCTGCTGCCCGCGAACTATTAAGTCGGCAAGAACAAGCAATGAACGCCCAATCCAAAGCAATTGAAGCAAGAAGCAATCGCAATGAAGCCTTGCTTGATAGCCTTGAGCGTTTACTGGTGATGCAATCAGATCAAACATCAAGGATTCAACTTACCCTTGCCGATGTGCTTCAGAAACTGGCCTTGGAACCACGGCAGAGTTTGATGTTACAAGACAGTGTTTTGGTCCAAGACGCCCCTCAAACCATCAACACTGACCCAGTGACTCGGCAGGAAGCAACGCAGCGAAATCACGCCTCGTTCCTCGCAGATTTATTTGACTGATTCCGGCATATTGACGAATGGAGGGGGACTGGGTTCACCATGGCGACAAAAAAGGAGAGTGCAAAGAGGCTTATCGACAGTCTGGATTCGGCTGTTCGAATCAATAATCGCCTACGCTTGGCAATCGTGCAGGGTGTTGTCATCTCTGGAGCAGTGACGTGGTTCACTCGCTGGCAGTTTGGTGTTGCATCAGCACTTATTTTCGCCCTATTGATTCAATTCGCCTTCGAACGAATGTCCAATAGCATCGCAGCAAGCAAACTTCAGGCGCTGAATGATTTGGGTTGGCAAGAAGACGTTGATTCAGATGAAGCCCTACGTGCTAAGGCGGAAAAAATACTCTCGTGATGGTGAAACCATGCAACACGATGCAGCAACCTACCTCCAATTCATCGAAGATGAGGAACGGTTGAGGAAACTTCGAAGGCGGCTAGGGTCTATTCTTACAATAGCAGTTATCGGCTTGTGTGTATCGTGGTTGTCGTTTGTTGGAGCCTCGCCTCTGATTCCTAGTGCTTTTTTTCTCGCCTATTTACTTGTGCTTTCCTTTGTTATCCGATCGCAGAATAGGGCGTCGTGGGTGAGGGAAGAGGCGATGTTTGAGCAACTTGATATCGATCCGGAGCTGCTCGGCGGAAATGATGTGCATCAACGGCTTTTATTGGCAGCAGAAACTGGTAAGTTCAACGAGGTACAAGTCAAGAAAATGACTGGAAGTATCCGTGGCCAAGATGAGAAGGGATTTACTGGTGGGACGTATGACGAAAATTCCAAGTCAGCACACACTCGCCGAGATGTCGCTGAATCAGAAGGCGCTTACGACGGGTTGGAGGGAGATCTGCGCCGTTCTGAGCACCTTGTCAATGAAGCAAATGAGCGCTACAGTGCAATCGCTGAACGGCAATGGAACGAGGCTGAATCCAAAGATCAAGACTTAATCGAAGCCGGAGTAGGGCGTTTAGGAGATTTAGTGCGAACCGACTGGTTTGAAAAAAATGCAAAGGATGGCGCAGTGGATGAACTGATGGGACAAGGCCAAAAGGAATGACCAATCCCCCATGGCCATGAAGGTGAAGGCAATTCTCCTCGCAGGCGGGCACGGGAGCAGGTTGTACCCATTTACCAAATATACTCAGAAAACGCTCCTACCTTTGCATGAACGCCCCGTCATTGATTATGCACTTGGGACCATTCGTAGGGCTGGTATCAAGGACATTACTATTGTTTCAAATGAGTTCATTGGACAAATTGCTAAGCATGTAGGTGGGGGGTTGCCAGGAGAACGTATTCACTACGTGCTTGAGGAGAAACCGACCGGTGTTGCCGACGCCCTCAATCTCGCCCGAGACTACAATGAAGACTGTCGTTTATTGGTCTATTTTTCAGACAACATTACAACAGCAGAGTTGCGTGATGAGGTGGCTGCATTCAGAGAATCTGATCGAAACCCTGGGTGCATACTTCTTGCTAGAGAGGAGAATAACCCGGAGGCTTTTGGGGTGGCAGTTCTCGACGAACTTGGCCAGGTCGTCGATATTGTTGAGAAACCAAAGAACCCTCCGTCGAATCTTGCCATTGGTGGCATTTACATGTATGATGAGCGGTTTTGGTCATTCCTTGACGAGGGTGTTGAAGAAAGGGGGGGCGCCTTCTCAATCTCTGATGTGAATCGAAGATATGTTAAGAAAAAATCTGCCCGATTGATCACTGTTGGGGAAGATACCTGGGTAGATTGTGGAACGCCAGATTCCCTGTTGCATGCTTCACAAATGGCAAAAGATGGGAAGTTGAATCCACGCCCTTTCCGTAATTGAGGATAGTAAGTACGAAAGGCAGCCATGTTTTGGCAGTCTTATGAAAGTCGGAATCATCGGTGCTGGCATGGTTGGCGGAGCCATCGAAGAATGCTTCGGTCATGCTCACGAATTATACGTCCACGACCCTGCACGCGGCACACAACTGAGCGATGTCACCGATCACGTTGATTTTGCTTACATCGCTGTACCTACCCCGCCCCACCCCGAGACTGGAGCATGTGATACCCGGATCGTCGAAGGCATTCTCGACGAGTTGCCAGATGGATTCACTGCCGTCATCAAGTCGACAGTTGTGCCCGGTACCACAGAAAAATACCACGTTCGCTATCCGAATCTCAAAATCGCCTATTCGCCAGAGTTTCTCGTAGAGCGCCAACGGCTCGAGGATTTTGCCAATCAAGACCTCTTGGTCTGTGGCACCCATCATGCTGATGTGGCTGAGCGAGTTTTCGAACAGCACAAAAAAGCAGGGGTGCTTCGTACAGAGAACCTCTTCCACGTCACACCTACTCAGGCTGAACTTGTCAAGTATACAAAAAACACATTTTATGCGATTAAGGTCATATTTGCCAATCAAATGTACGATATTTGTCAGGCTATGGGTCAAGATTGGTACACCATTCGGGACATGATTACTGCTGAGCAAGCTCAACCAATCGGGCCTTCGCACCTCGATCCTATTTTTGGACTCAGCCGGGGTTTTGGCGGCAAATGTTTGCCAAAAGATTCCCTTGCCCTTGGTGTTCTTGCGGAAGAACACGGTGTCAAGTACAATCTATTTGACGCGATACAAACTGATAATGCTGCGCTTCGTAGTATTCTTACCGGGAAACCAAGTGATGTCGAAACAAATGACGATTGAGAGGGTTTCATGTCAAAACCAAAGATGGCCGATGTGCTTCCTAGGGGCACTCTTCAACGATTTGGGATTGCTGGCGGCTTCAACACATTCATCTTCTGGATTATTTGGGAATTGCTCCGCATCTCACCAGTTTACGATGCTTTGAATGAAACGCTATTGTGGTCGCTCTCGTGGTTTGGGTCAAGTATTGTGGCCCACTTCGTTCACCGGGTGTTTACTTTTGATGGGCGCAGGAATGTTCGAACAACAGTCTTGGGCGCTATATCCGTATATGCAGTTGGCATGATGGGGTCGACGTTGACCTTTGATATCATGCTGGACTTATTCTCACATCTGCCTATCCGTTTGTTGTTCTTAGTCAACATTGGAATTTGGGGGATTTTCACATGGGCAAGCATGCGCTGGTTTGTTTTTGGATACTCCAAAATCGAAGAGGAATAATCACACTGCGTGAGTTTCCATTAGAGCGAGCGGTATCACTTCGAGAGCTGCTGCATGCGTTGCCTCAAGGTCGAGAGGGCATGCATGGCCGGCGTTGACTGCCGCAAGCCATGTTCGGGCGCAAACACACCACGAATCTCCGGGCTTGAGCCCGGGAAAACCATGCTGAGGGGCTGGAGTCATCAAATCATTACCGCGGCTTTTGGCAAATTCAAGGAACGCTTCTGTTACCATGCAGCATACGGTGTGGCTACCGCGATCACTATCATCGGTGTTACACTTTCCATCGCGATACCACCCCGTCATGGGGTCGCAGGAGCAACTGTCGAGAGGTTGGCCTAGGACGTTTTTACTCGGATACATGATGCTAGCCGGGGCGTCGTAATTGATGAAGGCTTGTTCGCCGAGAAGGTTTTCGCCGCAAATAGTCTCATTCTGGGTTCTTGCCGGCGTTGGGTTCTAAGGTGATGTCGACAACCGGGGGCCATGCTACCAGACACTGTCCACAAACTCCCGAGGGAAGAACGCTATGCTTACGCACGACTTCTCGCCTTCATGGCAAGGGTTGACAACGAACTTACCGTCGATGAAATGGCGATGTTTGAACAGCGGCTTGGAACAGCCTTGCTTTCTCCACGACAGCGTGAAATGATCCGAAGCGCCCTCAAAACTCCCCCTCCGCTCGAGGAATGCCTCCAAGGTTTAGGTGCCGAAGCAGGAAGACTTGCTCTTCGTGATGCGACATTGATGGCGGCGGCTGACGGCACGGTCGATGATGATGAGCGCGAAGTTCTTCAGTCGATTGTTGATCATCTTGGTCTTGCAGATAACTCGGTCGAGAAACTCCTCGATTGGACTGTGAAAGGCGCAATGTGGATGCAAGAAGGTTTTGACCTTCTCAACACGCTTTCGGAGTGAAGGGCGTGTACGTCGACCTCACGGTTGATTTCACCCCTGATGAAGCCCAAGGCTATGCCCAAATCATGATCATTGTCGCTTCTGCGGATGGTGCGCTGGTCAAGGAAGAATTGGCGATGATTGAAGCCCTCATGGGCCGTTCCATGATGCATCCTGAGATGAGGGTTGATTTGCGAAACATGTTGGAGAAACCTCCACAGTTGTCACTGGTCATGGATCGGTTGTCGCCCATCGTCCTCAAAGCGGCGCTCCGGGATGGGATTTTAGTTGCCGCAGTTGATGGCGAATACGATTCGGCGGAAATAAAAATCCTCAAACAAATCGCCAAGGCGGCTGGCGTCAAGAAGGCGGAACTCTCAGCGCTTTTTGAATGGGTAAAAGCAGGATGGGAATGGCATAAAGAGAGTTTTGAAGTCCTTGATTTGGTCTAGGTAATTGCTAAAATTTGCCTAATTTCAGAGCCGGCTCGGAAGGGTCACATTCAAACCGAACGAGCCAACCGGATATGTTGGGTGGGGTCATGCAGAGCGGGGTAAGCGGCTGGTATGCGAGATTGGATCGATGCCTCGAAAACCGTCCGGAGCAGATTGAGATTTGGCTTCAATCTTGGGAACAATCGCTGCGCGTTCACCAGCCAATCGCCGCCCTCCTTCCTGAAGACTGGCCGACCCTCCCTGCGAACCTTTTGACCGACCCCGGCCACGTTCTCGATCACCTTCTAGCGCGACATGATGCAGAAACTGACGGCCGATCGCCCCGAGGGGCGCACCCAACTCCGCCGCGGCTTGCTGATGCTGTGATTGCCTCAGAATTATTGGAGAGCCTCACTCGTCCCAAAACACCGGTTAAATCTTCGACCATGCACTTGAGCAACCTTCCACCCGGTTTCCGCGCCCAGATTGAGAAACTGAACCTACCGCAACACAGTCAAGAAACAGAAATTGACGATGAAGCGGAATTGAAGCGCGTCGAAGAGGGGCGCCGCACATTGAGCGGCATTCCCTTGCCGATCGCAGACACTTCTTGCGGCGGTGGTATTTTCCACGCACGCCTCATTCGTCGCCACTCTGAACACCACGAAGACAGCACTGAGGAACGACGCATGAACGACACCCGACTGCTTCTTTCGTCGTTTCAACTGCTCGACGTTGACGAACTTGTTGTGGCATCCACTCGACGTCGGCTGCTTCTCGAATGCATTCGGTTCGGCCTTGTGAGCCTCAAGACGGTGAAGCCAGGCTGTCTGCCCCGTGAGGAAGCTGAGGGTTTACTCGAAGCCGCTGTGCGACAAGGTGACACCTTGCAAGGCGAGTGGCCATGGAATGAAGAGCCCCAATTGGTGGTCACCAATCCACCATGGCTTCGAATCAAAGATCGATTCCGCGGCATGGAAGATGGAAGCAAACTCCGAAGAGAACTTGGGGAGCACCTGAGAGCGTTGACCGACAATGGTCAACCACGCTTCTCAACCATGCGAGGAAATGTCAACCTTTACCGGCTATTCATTGAGAGAAGCCTGCAAATCCTCGAGAAGGGGGGGCGGCTTCGGCTGATTGCCCCAGACAGTATTCTTCGAGAGCAGTCTTCTCACCCCCTACGCACCCTCCTCGTCGAAGAGCATGGCTGGTCTGATATTTGGGCCATTGAAGAGGCAAATCACCTCTTCCCCGGCATGACACAAGGCGTGGCTGTGCTTGGAATTACAGCAAAAATGCCAGTAGAGCAATTGCTCATGCACGGCCCCATAAGTCGTGCAGATTTGCGACGGGACCAAAATGGACTTTCAAATCGAGTCCCATCTTTTGAGATGGCTCCTGAGCGATGGATTTCTTGGGCAAAGGACACCTGGGCCATTCCCCGTCTCCCTCGTGATCGTGTCGAGCGTAAGCAAACGCTTGCTGTGCTCGATCGTCTCGCATTACTTCCACGATTAGGGGATGAGCATCACGCCCTTGCAACAAACGGACACACTGTCCGCGTTCGAGTTGGAGAAATCGATCAAACCGCTCACTCCAAGAGCATTGAAACTTGGGCAAAGGGTCGAGTATCTCGTCCGTTCATTCGTGGTGTTCACTTCTCTGAGGATGAAAATGGAGCGGTCTTCGTACGCCACCCAGCCTTCCGAACAGACATTCCTTCTCGAGCAAACGAACGGCAACTCGCAATGTGGTGCGGCTCGAGTGAACCGAAGTTTGGCCCGCGCCTCGCGTGTCAAGCCATCGTAAACGCTCATCAAGATCGCCGGCTCAGGTGGGCGGTTATTCCTGCAGGGTGTGTGCTAGGCAACAGCGTTAACCATATCGAATTGCATGAAGACATTCAGCAACGTTTGATTTCAGTCCATGGATCTTTAGAGACCGGGTTGAAATGGATGTGTACGTTATTGAATGATAACGACCTTGACGAATGGGCAAGGGCTTGGTCTGCTAACAACAACGTCAACAACTACGAATTGGAAATGTTGCCACTCGACGTGAACGGTGAACTTCCGGAATTAGTGCCTATTCTTCGATAATCCGTCAATATCTGGCCTCAATTCTCAGGAATTACAAGCGCACGATGCTGGGAACATGAGGAAAATGGTTTATTTATGACAAGCCACTGGGGTGACCGTTAGGGTTCGCCTAGGTGAAATTTTGTGGGCATTCATCCAAAGATTGGTATCACCGGTTTGCCACGCAGCGGAAAATCTGCCGTGATGGAAAAGGTACTCGAAATGCTCGTTGATGAGCGCAAGAGAGAAATTCTCATGCGAGGAAGTTTGAGTGATGCCCCGATTATTGGTGGTCTGCAAACAGTCCCAATTCTCGAAGGGAGCGAACGCCTTGGTTACAAAGTGATCAACATTGTGACGAAGGAGGAGGCAATCATGGCCCACAAAAACATCGATTCGAGACTAAGGGTTCTTGGCTATGGAATTGATATTGAAGCTCTTGAACAAGTTGCTATTCCCGCAATTGAATATGCGCGAGATGAGTGTGAAGTTCTAGTCATTGATGAAATTGGAAAGTTCGCCGTGGAAAGCGAAGCCTTCGTCAATGTAGTTCGTAGTGCTCTGGAAGTCGACAAACCGACCTTGCTAACCCTCCACAAGAAGAGTCGCCATCCATTGCTTCAAGACATTCGTCGCCGAGATGATGGCCGTATCTTAGAAGTCACACCAGTGAACCGTGCACTGCTTCCGTACAAAATTCACAAATTGATGCGAGAAACATACTGACCCTTAGGGTCGATGCACCGCTGGTTTCATGCATAGTTACCCGATGGTCCATCCATGAGCAACCCCTCTGATGCCGCATCGAAGTTGTTGTATGGCACGGGTTTCGGCTTGTTCCTTGTTGCGGGATTCGGACTCATTGAAGGTCGAATGGCCATCACAGAGATTGGCCCCGGTTGGCTTTTCATTCTGCTTGGTGCCATTGCTTTGCTCCTTGGCAACGCTTTGAGTGGGGGCTCCGGGCCCCTCGCAACAGCGTTTCCAAATGAATCATCAGAAGACTTGGCGATACGTGTCCGAAAGGACATCAACGCATCGATTAAAGATGCAAGTGTGGGCTCGGCATGGGCTGAATTAGAAGCTAATGTCTTAGAAGAAGAATTGTCTGAACAAGAATGAAACGATTGGTTCTTCATAATGCCAACAACTTCGAGCGGTGCCTTCATGACAGGTAGCCACTTCCATCACAATGGGTCGAAGACAATGAGTCAAATTCCTGAAGAACTATACTACACAAAAGAGCACGAATGGATGCGCGTCGAAGGTGACGAAATCGTGATTGGAATTACTGATCACGCACAAGACGCATTGACAGACATCGTGTACATTGAACTACCATCTGAAGGCGATACCTTCGGGGATATGGGTGAATTCGCAATCGTTGAATCTGTAAAGTCGGCATCTCCTATCTTTGCTCCACTTGCTGGAACCGTTACTGCTGTTAATGATGCACTTGAAGACACACCTGAATTGATGAATTCAGATCCATACGGCGAAGGATGGATTGTGCGAATGAAACTCGAAGCACCCGATGCTGTTTCCAGCATGATGAGTGCTGCGGATTACAAAGCTGAAATCGGCGAGTGAATCGATTGACATCTCCACCGTGGACGATCTACGTCGACGGGTCCTGCTTAGGCAATCAGAACGTGGATGCATCGACTCCAGCTGCATGGTCAGTTGTTATTGTCACTGGAGATACAGGACTCGGGCGTGGAACTGGCTCACTGGTCGAAGAATTCGCAGGCCCCGTGGTCACTGACCCAGAGGCAGAAGATTTCGTAGGTGCAGAAGTCGGTTCGAACAACACGGCTGAACTCACTGCATTTGGCGAAGCCCTTCGTTGGCTTTTGATTGAGGGTGGTGATGACAGGGCCGTGATTCGAGCAGATTCTCAATACGCCGGTAATCTTGCCTCTGGGGCTTGGAAAGCCAAGGCCAACAAAGCACTGGTCGCTCATGTACAGGAATTGTGGAGGGCTGTGGCTGCACTTCGTCCAATATCATGGGACCATGTGAGAGCGCATCGGGGCCATCGTTGGAATGAACGCGCCGACCATCTCGCACTCCGAAAGGCAAACAATGAACCTCCGGTTCCTCTCACCTTCTGGAAACCTGGGCAACGCTGACTACTCTGTGAGCCGTTGCATCAGCCAAATTCGAAACTCTTCACCCATGTCCTCGCGCCGAAGTGCATGGTCAACTTGGGCCTTTAGCCACGGAAGAGGTTTTCCCGAGTCATACCACTGGTAGCCCTCCAATTCAACCCCATACATCCCCCCGTTGTCCATCCAATGTTGTTGGAGAGCGATGGTTTGCAATTCACCATGGGTTTCGACATCATAGCGATCGAGTAATTCAGACGTATCAGCAGTGAAGACATACCTGCCACACAGCACCAAATTCGAAGGTGCGTTTTCTTTTGCTGGTTTTTCGATAATTTCGACTATTTTGGAATCTTCGATTCGAACGACCCCATAGTTGCTCACTTGATCAGGTTCGACTGGCATCATCGCAGCACATGGTCTGCCGTGTTGTTCGAAAGAGGCGACCAAATCTGAACTCGCCCGGGAAGGAATAAACGACGATGGGGTAGAGTGTTGATCAACCAGTAAATTGTCCCCAAGAAGGACGAGAAATGGGCCATCGATGGCAGGAAGAGCGCTCTGAATTGCGTTGCCAAGACCGAGTGGGACCTGTTGCACATGAACGTGCACCTCAACATCTGCAAATGGTGCGAGAAGGGTTCGATCGAGGTCTGGACGTCGTTCCTCTAACCATGAATGATCGGCGAGCAAATTCGACAAATCTTTGCGCGGAGAGGTTACGATATGGAGCCGTTGTACGCCCGCAGCAATCGCTTCACGAGCGAGATGTGCAAGGGCTGGGATGTCGACAAGTGGTAATGCTTCCTTTGGAACAGAGGCGCTGGTTGGGAGCATTCGAGTTCCAAGTCCTCCCGCAACCAAGAGTGCGTCTTGTATTGCTCCCATGTCAGGCTGCTGGATGGCACAGGCTTTCAAGCGTCGCCCTTCCTCGGCTAACTATGGAGCGAACTCACGACTGGCGATGGCTTGCCGTTCTTGGGTTGCTTGGCGTAGTTCAGGGCTTCTTTGATTTTGCACCAGCTGGGCCATGGGACTCTGCATCATTCTCCCGCGGCGTTATCGGGCTAGGAGGTCTTGCATGCCTCTACCTTGCTTGGTTTCGTTATACCTTTGACATCAATGGAGTCGCCCCCACAATGGACCGATGGAAAAATCCTGAACAGAGTTGGCTGAACGTGGTGTTGTTTGGTTTGCTTTCACTCGCCGCAGTCAAGTTGTCCACATGGAGTGGTGTCGATGAAAACCTGCCAGAGCCAACAGGGATGTTGGTCACCTTAATTGGCTGTCTGGCTATACTCAACGGGTTGTACGTTGGTCTTGTGGTTCAAGGGCCATTCAAAATTCGAGAAGAAGAGTGAACTCAATCGAGGAATCCGAGTTCCTGATCGATGGTTTCTTCACCATTGATGTCATCATCAAGTATATTCGATTCTGGAACTGGACGCTCCGGGAGTGTTGGTTGCTCACCCTCGCCCTTGAGGAAGGCTTGCCACGCTGTACATCGCTCCGGGCGACGAACGGACAAGGGTGTCCACAGAGGCTCTAAGTCGCATCCTTGTTCGACAAAGTCTGCCAAGCGAGCCGCAAAATGATCTGGTGCTACCTCTTCCATCCGCATCAACAATTCACGCATTCGTGTTCGCACCACTTCGTCACCATCGACCCATAGCAGGGGCAAGAGGTGGCGCTGATCGTCTGGAAAGTGCTCGAGATAATCGCGCAAGAACGGTACGAGGTTTCTTCGAACGACGGGGAGAGGATGCGTTGAAAGTTCTGCCATGGTATCTGCCCATTGTTCAACATCTAAGAATCTAAGATCCCCTACTGTGGCGCTTGCCGCAGCAAGAACCCCTTCGTCTTCATCCTTGAGCATTTCTTCCAGAAAGGGAACTGCATCCCATGTAAGGCGCCTGAAGAGACGTGTGAGGACATCGGCCATGCCTCTTCGGATCAAGATCTCGTCGCGGGTGTGAAGGCGCTTGGCGAGTTCAAGTCCCGCCTCTCTGTCATGTTCGATGGCTTTGGCCAAACAGAGGCAGACTCGCGAAGCAACCTCTTCTTCCGGGTCGAGTGCTCTCCGCATGAGAATCTCGTTGATACCTAGGGGTCCGACAAGATTCGGTCGTTGGAGCAGCAATCGGGTCCATTCCATCAACAATAACCGACGCTCGAGCGGTCCGTTTTCGAGCCGAGCGAGCAACCATACGGCTGCTTCGACACCGACATCATGAGCAACAACTCCGCCCTGTCGAGGAAGCACGGCGTGAGCGTTCCATTCCATTTGGTGTGGGCCTGCATCGGGTTGAGTATGCCAGGTCCCCGGCCTTTCTGCAAGAGCAATGGATTCAACCAGGTGATAGCCTTGATGGACCGACTGGCCTCGAGCCTGTATTGCTAAGCCATCAACCAAAGCGACTGCAAGCCACCATCGGTCAATGTTAGGGGCTTGTTGATCAAAGGCTTGGGCGAGCCAATCGGTTGCGATGGCAAACAACAAGCGTTCTGCAACTTGTGGCACTCGTTTCTTCAACCAGCGCTCATGGACTTCATACGGATCATCACTCAGGTTCATTCTGTGCGGCACAATTAGGTCGACTACGGTGTTAAGATTGCGTTCAAACATGCCTCTGTCGACTTGTAACAGACCTACGCCCTGATCGATGATGGTTTGAGGCGATTTTGGGGGGAGAGCGGGAAAGTCCGGGTCCGAAATTGGTGGAGAAGGGAGCGGCCACGACTGAGTTCCACGTTCAAGGGCTGCAACGAGACCTTGCTGAACAGCATCGTATGCTGCTTCTGATAATCGATTACGAGGTTTACTCATGACAGTCCCTCATCCGTGAAAGATGTTGACGTTGCTCAAATGTCAAGTTCGATGTTCAGATTTTGAATCAATTCCTTGTATCTGTTTCGAATAGTCACTTCGGTCACACCTGCAACTTCCGCAACTTCTCTCTGAGTACGGCGCTTGCCGCAAAGAACGGATGCGATGTAAATGATTGACGCAGCAATTCCTGTTGGACCGCGCCCGCTGGTCAGCTCTTTTTCTTGAGCGGCTTTGATCAATTCGTACGCTTTTGCTTCAACTTCAGCATCGAGGCCAAGACCGGAGCAGAATCGAGAAATGTAATCCTCTGGACCTGTTGGCATGATTTTCATCTTCAGTTCTCGAACCATGAATCGGTATGTTCGCCCAATTTCCTTTCGGCCTGTTCGGGAGGCTTGTCCAATTTCATCAAGGGTTCGGGGCACACCGCACTGGCGGCAAGCAGCGTACAATGAGGCTGCTGCCACACCTTCGATTGAACGACCGCGGATAAGACGCTTGTCGACCGCTTTCTTGTAGTTGACAGCTGCCGCTTCGCGAACTGATTTGGGTAATTCGAGGCGACTGGCCATTCGGTCAAGTTCCGCCAGTGCCATAGCGAGGTTCCGCTCCGTTGCGTTGCTAACACGGCTTCTCTTCTGCCATTTCCTCATTCGGTAGAATTGAGATCGATATCGAGAATTGATTGTTTTTCCAGAGTAGTCTTTGTTTTGCCAATCGATGTCTGTCGACAATCCTTTGTCGTGAAGCATCACGGTCATAGGCGCACCTGTACGGGCACGCTGATCGCCTTGTTCTGGAGAGAAGACACGCCATTCTGCACCCTGATCGATAACGTTGTCTTCTAACACCAATCCACAGTCGTCACAAACGACCTCGCCGCGGGTTTCGTCGCGAGTAAGGTTTCGGCTTCCACAGTCGCCGCACTTGACAATATCTTCTACTTGCTGTTCATCCATTTTTCATCCCTCATTCGCTCCCTTGGCGAGCTCAACGCTCAAACCATTTGGGGAACCTTGATATACTCGCCAAGACGATTGTATTTAAAGTTTAAGCAAAGGCGGTTTACTCTATTTTCAAAAATTACGAGAGGAGCGTGTTATTTGCCGCAAGAAATCATCAGCTTCCATTCACAGGGGGGGCAATATTTGCATACAACTCGCCCGAACCGATTATATCTATTTGGCCCATGAAAGAAGTTGAGGGGCAAGGATGCGAACAAACTGGCCACCGCAAAAAGTCTCCCTCACACCTGGAAAGAGAGTGTTGTTCCTGACCAAGGACTTGGACCTTATCAAGCGCCAGTTGTACGATGGTCTGGATCTTAAAATGGAGGATTTGAATGTCGAGGATCTCCTTGATGATATCAACACAGACGTGATGACCCCTGCATGGGTCTGCTTTGATCATGACCCTGCTGAGATTGCGAAAAACGCCTACGCTGGCCTCATGCACAATGGCCTGCGAGTGTTCAATGAAAACGCACTCAAAAATGGAAACTTCGAAGTCATTGTATCTGGTCAAAGAAAAGGGACGGGGTCTTCGAGAGAAACCGCTGCTCAATGTGAACGGTGGGCAGGAATCAACATCGTCATCGCAGCGTCATTTGCACCGATTCATGAGAGGAATAACATCAACCTAGGACAACTCATGGGCGACCACGCCATGCTTGAACGCCTACAGAATGGAGAAGAAATTGATCTTGATGCCTTCACATCTCAATACGATGAAGTAACCCAAATCATTCTGGAAAAAGGGGGATTGTTTCCCTTCGCAAAGGCGCTAAAGTCTGGGGAACTCACTTTGCCACCGATGAACACACCGCAACGGCCAATGACCATGGCTGAGAAAATCATAGCCCGAAACCTCGTTGGGCAAGCCGAAGGGCAATGTGTCAAACCTGACGACCCAGTGATCGCCCAGGTTCAAGGAGGATATTCTCACGAATTCACAACTGCGCAAGTTCACACTTTCCTCGCAGAAGAATATGGGCCTGACTACAGCCTCCCAAACCCAAGCAAGTTTGCAGTGTTTGAAGACCACCTTCTCTACGCACACCACAACCCAAAATTTGTCCCCTTCATGGACAAGGTGCAAACATTGAGGGATTTACAAGTAGCATTCCAACATCACTCTGGGGTCCGAGACTATTCAGCCAAGGACGGTGTTTCGCCCGGAATTTGTCATCAGGTTGCCCGCGAAGAATTCATCGAAGTTGGGGATTTTATTCAAGCCACGGACTCCCATACCTGTATGGGCGGAGCATCCAACGCCCTGACATGGGGCGTTGGCGCTACTGAATATGCGAACCTTGTGAGTGCAGGTTTTACCTTCGTCAAGGTGCCTGAATCAATTCGTTTTGAATTGGTTGGCACACTTGAAGACGGTTGCACTGCAAAGGATGTGATTTTGTACATCTTAGCCGATCATGCCCGGGAGGAATTAACCTTGAACCGGAGCATGGAATTCGGCGGCAGCGGATTGGCAAGTCTATCGGTTGACGAACGTGCTACGTTGTGCAACATGGCTACTGAGTGCTCTGGCCGAACCGGCATCTGTGAAGCTGATGATCTCCTGTTTAATTGGATGCTCAAGTCGCAACCCCACCTCGACCGAGAGGCTCAGAAAGCGCTTTCAGTCGCTCCTGACAAGGGCGCTGAATACACGGGTGGTGTCCACGTGATCGACCTTGGTCAGATCAAGCCAATGGTAGCTCACCCGGGCAATCCTGACGAGGGGATTCCGAGTGATCCGACCAACGGTGCTGATATTGCAGACATCGGTCAGGTGTCCATTGACATAGCCTACGGTGGCTCGTGCACCGCCGGTAAAGAAGATGATGTCGCCTACTATGCGCAGGTTTGCAAAGCCGCTGAAGATGCAGGTCTCATCGTCAAGGAAGGCGTTGAATTCTTTATCCAGTACGGGTCTGGACAAGTAAAACAATTGGCCGTCGACAAAGGCTGGCATGAATTGTTTGGGCGTGTCGGGGTCAAACTGATTGATCCGGGATGTGGCGCATGTATTGGCGCAGGTCCCGGTGTCTCAATCACCCCTGAGCAAGTCACTGTTTCGGCCATTAATCGCAATTTCCAGGGGCGGTCCGGTCCAGGGAAATTGTACCTCGCAAGCCCACTTACGGTTGCAGCATCTGCCTTCACTGGTATCATCACCTCATGGAAAGACGACCTCTTTGCTTGAAATCGAACCGGGCGCCCAAGTCAAGGACGGCATAGCATCCACAACGAGCATTTTTTCTACCGAATAAGGCGGTAGTAAAGAGCGAACTCAAGGTCAAATTCACCATTGAGGGGAGACAGTTTGAGGAATCGAAGAATTGACTCTTATTTCGGTAAATGTTAGTTTTTTAGCAAAAAAACATTCCATTATAACCTCAGCCAAATTTCTTGTGTTTATGAGAAAAATCGTTGTCTTTTTGATGCTCACCATGCTTGTTGCTTCCAGTCTACCACTTAACGTAAGCGCAGACCCCGCCGAAGATATACCTGCAAATGCAGCAGCGACGGGCATCCATGATTCGTTGGTCGCAGCCCTTGCCCACGCTGGGCTTGTTGCAACGCTCCAAGGCACTGGACCATTTACGGTATTCGCTCCAACCGACCAGGCTTTCGCCGATGCTGGAATCATCCTCGACGATTTTGACACCCCTGAAGAAAACGCCACGCTCTCCAACATCCTTCTTCACCATGTCCTCGCAGGTGAAGTCGCCTCAAGCGACGTTAAGGACGGAATGATGGCAACAATGGTCAACGGTGACAAGGTCAAGTTCAGCGTCGCTAACGGGCAAGTGACCGTGAGTGGTGCGCTCGTCACCATGGCGGATGTCCAAGCCTCCAACGGTGTAATCCACGTGATCGACACCATCCTCACTCCACCAGTGGATATACCTGCGACTGCCCAGTCAACTGGTGTCCACAACTCATTGGTCGCTGCTGTAGTTCAGGCGGATCTCCTTGCGACCCTCCAAGGGCCAGGCCCGTTCACGCTTTTTGCTCCAACCGACCAAGCATTCTCTGATGCTGGTATCGATTTGGGGGCGCTCGACACTCCTGAAGGAAAAGCAACCCTGTCTGACATTCTCCTCTACCACGTTGTGTCTGGCGAGGTTCCTGCCGCAGACGTCACGGACTGCATGTCTGCGAATGCCGTTAACGGCCAGCCTCTCTCATTCACGGTTGGAGACTCCGTCAAAGTAAACGATGCAACCGTTTCTTCTACCGACGTCATTACAACAAACGGACTTATTCACGTCATCGACAAGGTGTTGGTGCCATCTGATACACCAAATGACATACCGCGCACCGCTCAGTGCACAGGTGTTCACAACTCCTTGGTTGCTGGTGTAGTTCAGGCTGAGTTGCTTGAAACTCTACAGGGCAATGGTCCATTCACGTTGTTCGCCCCAACAGATCAGGCTTTTGCTGATGCTGGAATCGACCTTGCTGCCCTTGACACGCCGGAAGGCAAGGCGGCGCTCAGCGATATTCTCCTCTATCACGTTGTGAGTGGTGAAGTTCCCGCTGCAAACGTCACAGATTGTATGACTGCCTCAGCAGTGAACGGGCAAACGCTGGCGTTTACCGTAAATGGCGGCGTCATGGTCAATGGAGCTTCCGTGACCACCGCTGATGTGGCCACAAGCAACGGAATTATTCACGTCATTGACAAGGTGTTGAGCCCAACTGATAGCCCAAACGACATCCCTCGCACCGCCCAATGCACCGGCATCCACAATTCATTGGTGAGTGCCGTTGTACAAGCAGAGTTGCTTGAAACGCTCCAAGGCACAGGACCATTCACGCTCTTTGCCCCAACCGACCAAGCATTTGCTGACGCAGGAATTGATCTTGCTGCCCTGGATACGCCTGAGGGCAAAGCAGCACTGACCGATATTCTCCTGTACCACGTCATTGCCGGCAATGTCCCATCATCGGCAGTGACAGAATGCCTGACTGCAAACACAGTCAACGGAAGTCCAATCGCCTTTACCGTAGGCGACGGCGTAATGGTCAATGATGCAACTGTGACTCTTGCAGATGTCAATACAAGCAATGGCGTCATCCACGTTATCGACAAGGTGCTGACGCCTACGGCCACACCAAATAACATCCCACGAACCGCACAATGCACAGGCATACACGATTCATTGGTGGCTGGTGTCATTCAGGCAGGCCTGCTGGAAACACTGCAAGGCGATGGCCCGTTCACTGTGTTCGCGCCAACCGACCAAGCCTTCATTGATGCCGGAATTGACTTGGCCTCACTTGACACACCAGAAGGAAAAGATACCCTCGCTGATATCCTACTTTATCACGTCGTTGCTGGAGAAGTTCCTGCAGCAAACGTGACCGATTGCATGTCCGCAAGTACGGTGAATGGAAACCCGCTTTCCTTTACTGTCGGAGACAGCGTCAAGGTGAACGGAGCAACAGTGACGGCAACCGATGTTGCAACAAGCAACGGAATCATCCATATCATCGACAAGGTGCTCACCCCGACTGCAACGCCAAACGATCTGCCAAGAACTGCGCAATGCACTGGCATTCACAATTCACTCGTTAGCGCGGTGATTCAGGCTGACTTGCTTGAAACCCTCCAAGGTGATGGCCCGTTCACATTGTTTGCTCCAACCGATCAGGCCTTCACTGACGCTGGTATCGACTTGGCAGCATTGGACACTCCTGAAGGAAAGGATGCACTCGCTAATATCCTCCTCTACCACGTTGTGGCTGGAGAAGTCCCCTCCACTGCTGTCACTGAATGTATGACTGCTGATGCAGTTAACGGTCAACCTCTATCCTTCACTGTTGATGGAGGCGTTATGGTCAATGGTGCATCAGTGACCATGGCTGACGTCAACACCAGCAACGGCGTCATACACGTGATTGACAAGGTGCTGACACCAACCTCAACACCTAACGACCTCCCGAGAACCGCCCAATGTACTGGTATTCACAACTCCTTAGTAAGCGCCGTAGTACAAGCTGGATTGCTTGAGACCCTCCAAGGTGATGGGCCTTTCACACTGTTTGCGCCAACAGATCAGGCTTTTGTTGACGCAGGGATTGACTTGGCAGCACTGGACACTCCAGAAGGAAAGGAAATCCTTTCTGACATTCTGCTTTACCACGTTATTGGTAGTGCTGTCCCATCCTCAGCCGTGACTGAATGTATGACTGCTACTGCAGTCAACAACCAAGCATTGGCATTTACTGTAGGCAACGGAGTCATGGTCAACGATGCCAACGTCGTTTCTGCTGACGTCAACACCAGCAACGGTATCATCCACGTCATCGACAAGGTGCTGACGCCAACCGACGCACCCAACGACCTACCGCGCACTGCACAGTGCACCGGCATTCACACCTCGCTTGTGGCTGCAGTAATCCAGGCAGAGCTATTGACCACCCTCCAAGGTGAAGGCCCATTCACATTGTTTGCACCAACCGATCAAGCGTTTGCTGATGCGGGCATTGATCTTGCGGCCTTGGATACCCCCGAGGGGAAGGCAGCACTCACTGACATCCTGCTGTATCACGTCCACTCAGGATCTATTTCAGCAGCCGACATCACTGAGGGCATGATGTTGCCAATGGTCAATGGTGATAACACGACACTCTCATTGCAAACTGGCATCAACGGCGCAAACATCACGCTGGCTGATGTGGTAGGCTCCAACGGAATCATTCACGTGATTGATGCGGTCCTCACTCCCCCTGTTGAAGAAGTTGAAGAATCGGGCGAGGAGACCTCGGGAACATCTGAAGAAGATTCTGGAAACCTCATCACCATTCTTCTGGTTGTACTCGCTGTCCTCGGCGGCGGAGCAGGCGTTGTTCTGTTCATGCGAAATCGAGGCGAGGAAGTCGAAACCAGCAAGGATTTCGCCCAAGGTGGTATTCTGAATCAATTGCAGCCAGTTGACCCGAATGCATACGCACCACAAGCCGTCCAACAAACACAGGTTGCATCCCAGCCTGCTGTGCAAACGCAGGTGGTCCAGCCAATCCAAACCGTTGAAGTCATCCCCCAACAACCCGTTGTTGCTGAGCCTACTGTTCTGCGACAATGGACGGACACAAACGGATACACTTGGAGATCCATGGACGATGGCACCACGTACTGGTGGACTGGCACGGAATGGCAAAAATACGCTTGAATGTCAGACTGAGCACTTGGAACTAGCACCGTTCTGAGTCCCGGGTACGAAGCGAAAGCGGGTTAAGTGGCGCCGCATTCACGCAACTGATGCAGTTCGCTTTGTACTCTCTCTCCCTTGTTATCGCATTCTCATTCGCTCGTTGGGTGTCAGAGAATGTCAAATTCCATGTTCGCAATAAGAAGTTCTGGGTCCATCACTGGATTTTAGCAGCAGCTGCAATGATGGCAATTTACATCTTGCAATACGATCAACCATGGTTGTGGGGTGGTTTGACCGGAGTCGCCCTTGAAGGGTTACGAAGAGACAACTGGTCACTTTTCAGATGAGAACATGGCATTATTTTGTTCGGCGAATCTGAATTGAGTGGTGACGCCGGCGCTCTTCTCAAACAGTTGCCAACAATCTCAGCGTGGCTTAGGGATTAAGTACCGTCGGAGAACCACTGTGGATATCATTGGCCCTTCGTCATTCGGACGAAGGAGGACCGTGGTGGAGGATTGGCCTCATGACTGGTATCGCACAGAAACTCGCATCGAATCAAAAGCAAGTCGCAATTTCAGAATTCTTTGAGAAAAATAAGCACTTTCTAGGCTTCGACTCCCTCGCTCGATCCCTCATCACTGCCGTCAAAGAGGCAGTGGATAACGCCCTTGATGCATGTGAAGAGGCGCGAATCCTCCCCACGATTAAAGTCGCGATTGAGAAATTAGACACCAAGAAAGACATCGTCAAGCTCGTTGTTGAAGACAATGGACCCGGAATTCCGCAAAAAAGCATCGAAAAGGTGTTTGGTCAATTGCTGTTTGGTTCTCGCTTCCACGCCATTCGACAATCACGAGGGCAGCAAGGAATTGGAATCACTGGCGTCGTCATGTACTGCCAACTGACCACCGGTAAGACCACCCACGTTCGCTCAAAAATAGCAGGCGAACCTACGGCGGCCGTTGTCGACATTGGTCTTGATACCCGTAAAAACAAAGCCACAAAACAAAATCAGGGCCGGGAAATTTGGTACAACGAAGATGGAACCTCAAAGGAGCATGGTACAGAAGTCACCGCCCAAATGAAGGCCAAGTATCAGAAAGGACGTCAAAGTGTATGGCAGTACCTTCGAATGACAAGCATTGTCAATCCACATGCAGAAATCACATTTACCGATCCTGAAGGGGAAGTTCACCATTGGCCGCGCGTCACCGAGCGACTCCCGACCAAAGTTGAGGGAATCAAACCTCACCCCCACGGCATTGAGTTGGGACAACTCCAGCGAATGGCTTCTGAATCGACTGATTCAAGGTTGACCGTCTTCCTTAGAATGAACTTCTCAGGTGTATCCGCACGTGCCAGTAAAGAGTTGTGCTTGGCTGCTGGTATTGAAGAGAAAACCAAACCAAAATCGATGAACGCCGACCAGATACGGGCGCTTCTCGAGGCGTTCCAGGGCGAGCGTATGATGAACGGAAAGCCCGTGAAATTATTGAATCCACCAACCAATTGTCTCTCGCCAATCGAAGAAATGCTAATCAAGAAAGGGTTGTCAAAAACAATCGATTCAAGGTTCATTTCAACCTTGACCCGGGCACCTGCAGTCACCCAAGGCAACCCTTACCAAGTCGAAGTGGGGCTGATTTTTGGAGGCAATATGGCTGCAGATAAGCCAGTAGAAATTCTAAGATTCGCAAACAGAGTCCCCCTTATGTATCAGCAAGGAGGTTGTCTCTTAACCAAGGCCATAGAAAGCGTTGACTGGCGCCAGTATGGCCTTGAACAGCCAGGTGCTAAGGGTGTGCCAAAGGGCCCTGCTGCTATATTGGTACATTTAGCAAGCACCAACGTTCAATTTACTTCTGAAGCTAAGGAAGCTCTCGCTGACAACGGTGAAGTCATCGAAGAAGCGAGAAAGGCCATGCTGGAAATGGGGCGTGGTTTGAGAAAGCACCTTGAGAAAAAGAAGAAGATGGCGAAGACCAAAGAGAAGTTCGAATTAATCAATGATATTCTCCCTGCGATTGCTGAAAAGTCGGCGCAAATCCTCGGAAAACCCATCCCCGATTTGGCTGGTTCGATTACGAAAATTATGTCTGCAGTGATCTCAGAAACGAATACGACGTGGAACAAAGAGACCAAACAGACCGACGTATCAATCACCTTATTCAACTACACAAGCAGATCACGAGCCTATACCATGCTTGCGACATGGCCAGAAAAGGAGGGTGCTGAAATGCTCAACAACGATACTGGCGGCCGAAAGGAAGCCACAGGTGTTTGGGCATGGAAATTGGCTGCACTTGAACCCGGAGAAAAAGCAGTGATTTCCTATAGCCTTGCCAACCTCGAACGAGGTGATTGGACTGAAACTGACATCTTCTTCCGGGGCTCACAAGACGTCATCGGGGCCAGCAAGATGGATGAGAAGTTCTTGGAAGAGATCCGTCGTCAAGAAAAAGCGCTGAAAGACGTAGAACAAGGGGGGCACGAAGAGGAAGTCATCGAAGAGCCGGGTGAGCCACTCGGTGAGCCAAAGGTCGCCCCTCCGAGCGGGCAAACTACATTGTTTGGAGGTGATGTTTGATGACACGAAGACACACAGCAGAAGAAACAACAGAAGCTATGCACCTCATTGTTGGAGAAATGTATGATCGAATTGTCAAAGGTGAACCCCCGACCATGACACTGCCAGTACGAACAAAAAACAACATCGGGTTTGACAAGAAACTTGGTGTTTACAAGTACGGAAAGAAACAATCCGTACGTGATGCAACAAGTCTCGGTTCGGCAAAACAATTGCTGCGTGCGCTCCACGTTGTCGAGTTCATCGAAGAGATGCTTGCTGCTGGAAAATCATCAACCCTGAGAGAGATGTATTACATTTCAGAAGCATGGGGGCTTGGAAAATTCGGTAGTCAAAACGAATCGAACAACCTCGCTGAAGATTTGGAAATTGTCACCAAGTGTCTTCGTGAAGATTTCAAGTTACGACCTGAAGAGGATGGAGCAAGGATGATCGGAAACCTCACCTTACGAGAACGAAACCGACGTGGTGAATGGATGAGGATCAATGCTCGTGACGATGTTGGGGATTCAGGATATGGTGTCCCATACAATGTTGAGGCAGAAAAGATAGAACTGCTCGAACACGATATTGACTTCATCATGGCCATCGAGACCGGTGGTATGTTTGACAGGTTGATTGAAAATGGCTTTGATGAAGAGTTTAGGTGCGGTCTTCTGCACCTGAAGGGCCAACCAGCGCGTTCAACACGCCGCATTATGAAGCGAATGAGTGAGGAGTGGGATGTGCCTGTCGTCGTCTTCCTTGACGGCGACCCATGGTCGTTCAGAATTTTTGCTTCAATTGCGTACGGTGCCATCAAAACAGCGCATATCTCTGAATACCTGGCCACTCCATCTGCGACCTATCTTGGCATCACTGCAGATGATATTGTCGCCTATGACTTGCCCAACGATGATCTCTCAAAGAAGGACATTGAAGCTCTGAACGCTGAATTAACTGATCCAAGATTTGCTGATGGTTGGTGGCAAGAACAAATCAGCATGATGCTTGAGCTTGGCAAAAAGGCTGAACAGCAATCATTGGCCAAGTATGGTCTTGATTTCGTGACTGAAACATACCTGCCAGAAAAGCTTGCAGAACTTGGCTTGGCTTGAAGCGAGCATTCATTGAGGAAGAGCGGCAGGTGAAACCATGGCTCAGTCCACCCGCAACCCATGGCCAATGCGTTTGGCGATTGCTGGAGCGGTGTTGATTATTCTCGGAGCTTTTGTACTGAATTCACAAAATCAAGCCATTGATGAAGCCTATGATCCGAGAATCATTGCAGTCGCTGAGACAACCGGGGCTGGTGGCGAAGTGGTCACAATCGAAGAAGGGTGCTATTACGCAGTCACGCTTGAAGGAGAAAACAACGTCGACCTCAATCTGACTCGAATTGAGGGCTCCGCTCGAATAGATACTGCGGAAGAGAGAAAAATTTGCGCTTCAGACTGGTTTCCCATGGCTTCTGATGGAACTGGTTTTGTAATTACAGAAGGTTGGGAAGTCGAGCAAGATGGGGAATACGCCCTTGACATAACCTGTCAGGATGACACTGATTGCACCAATGACACGGTGTATCTTATTCACACCAACCCGCATCAATTTGCAATTCTTACCAGCCCAGGCCTGTTATTTGGTATGGCTTCATGCTGCCTTGGGATAACCATATTGCCCCTCGCTGGAGTCATCTTGTGGCTTTCAAGAATGAATCAAAGCAAAGGCTCTGTGGTGATGATGAATCCGGATGGTACCATGACTCAAGCCACTGAACTCACACCAGATATGATGGCAGCCTTCGCCCGGGGAGAGAACCCTATGCAACAGAATGTTGCCCCACCATTTGCAGACACTGGACTTGGAGAAACTGAAGAATTCATCGATGGTAAAGAGAGTGTAATGAAAGGAAGTTTGCTCACCACCGAACAAGTCTATGCGTTGATGCGTGGTGATGTTGAAGAAGCAACACAACAAGTCAGCGATCCGTTTGCTGACCGCCCTTCTATTCATCAACCTGAAGCTCCAAAGAAAGATCCGAACACCGCCTACATCGCTTCGTGGGATGAAGGGCACGATGAGACAAATCTTCCTTTGGTCGAAGAACGACCAAAAGTACGTCCAATTCAACGGGAAAAACAAGTTGATGAGTCACCTAAAGATTGGAAAAGCTGGGATGATTTGTGAGGTGGTCGCATGTGGGGAGCAATCGTTCGAATCGTGTTAGCACTTCTCTCAATTGGCCTCCTGATTGGAGCATTCGTTGGCACAGATGGCATCAGTGATGGAAGCGCGGAAAAGGCCATGCTGCCGCCGTGTAGCGTTGATGAAGGTTTACCGTTGATCGATGATGATGAAGTCACATGCTATTGGGGGATGTCTGAAGAGATCCTCGAATTGAACAGTGAGGTTGATTTGGCGGATGTTTCCGTCGATGTGTCTTGGACAAAGAGCGGCGTTTGGATTGGCATTGCAGAGGCTTCAGAAGCCGAAAAGTGCACTCAGCGGGACGGGTACTATGAATGCGAAAAATTCGCAGTCGAACTTGTTGCCGGTGGGGAATCTGCGAACGGTGCCTTCAATTGGGACGCATCCAGTGGCGATTACCGTTTTGTTGCGGGCGGCGATGATGTGCAATCACTGCAGCAGTTTGATGTGGAATGGCAGTATGAGGCCACACTTCCATCAACCACTGCATGGCCACTTTTTGGCATTGGAATCCTCTTCGCACTAATGGCAGCAGCAGGGCCGAAGCGCTTCTTTGTCATAGTCACTGATCTGCTCCCAATAGGTGGCGTGGACTGATTCAGACCTCTTGAATCAAAATACTCAGGCGCCTCTTTAGGCGTGGCCTTCATATGGGGCCCCCATCTAGGTAACCTCAGGTTGAGCACCATGAGTGATCTTGAAACTGCTTTGAAGTTGCTACAAAACAAACTACGCCGGCAGATTCTCGAGCGGCTTGTCAGAGAACCTCATTACCCCTTGCAGCTCGCTGACCTGCTTGGTGTCAGCCAACAAGCAATCAAAAAGCACCTGAAGGAGCTTGAACGTGGTAATTTTGTCATGAAAATGGAAGTCCCAAGCGAAAAAGGGGGCCCTCCTCGTACCATTTACAGCGTTCAGCAATCGATGTCTCTACGAATTGATCTCGGTCCTGACCTGTTTTCTGTTGAGCAGCGTTCGTTACCCGTAGGTGGGCCAATGCGCTTGTCAAATCGACTGCCGACGGGCGTAGAGAGCGTCGTTCAAACCATCAGTGGGCGGAAAAAAATCTCTGTGGGTGAAGGTATTGCCCACATCCAGCAAGTGACCGAAGTACTCGAAGATTTGGACAGAAAACGCGACGCTCTGATTGCACTACATCAACACATTCGAAGCCGAGTTTCTGCAGGTGTTGATTCTGATTTCGACCATTATGAACAGCGCACTGTGGTGCACAACCTGATCAACGCTCCAACTACAAGGTTAGATCTTACAACCCTGGCTAGGGAGTTCCAATTGGGTCCAACTCAACTCGACACTCTTGTTGATGAGGTCAAGAAGCGACTCGAGAAGCAGCTTTCCGAGCGAGCAGGTCACGTCGTCGCAAGCAGCAACGACAGGGACTTACGCTACTGGATCGGCAAGTAGCACTTACTTAATTCAAGTCAATCTTGAATCAGTTCTCGTCATTACCAAGCACTGAAATCAACGATGATTGCTCAGCGAGTCGCTTGTTCACGTCATCACGTCGTCCTTTCCCAACGAGGTAGACAACGCCGAGAAGAGCGAACGTCAAGAGAATGACTGCGAATGGTAGGGCCGTCTTACCGACAACTTCACCAGCAACGTCGAGGAATGGGTTCTCCGATTCAAGAGGTGTGGAAACCGCTTGCACGTTATCACGTTCACTGGTCTCTACAATCTCATTGAGTGGGTCAACGACGACGTATACGCCGTGGCTTCCTGCACTGACTGGATAGAGGAGGTACAACTCGATTGAATTCGATGGTTCTGAGGCATCAGGAGCAAGCAGAGCACCAATAACTTGGCGCATTACGATGCGGTCTTCCTCACAGCCGTTCTTCTTGATCTCGTTTTCTGTGTCTGCGTCTCCAGCATCTGGATATTCACAGAGGATAATCTCAATATCGGTTGCGTGGGTGTTTCCATTGTTTTCGAGAAGCACTCGGATCGGGATTGTTTCTCCGACCGCTGCCTGAGTAATGGAGGCCTTCACTTCGGTGATGTCCAAGTTAGGTGCTCGCAATCGTAGAGTGATGATGAACTCGTTTGTATCAAGAGAAGCACCGTCCCAAGCAGGTGAATCATCGTGATCGCCGCCTTCCATCATGTTGCCCATCTTGGAGACAACCTTGAGGCCGAGACTTCGAGTATCGAGCTTAGCCGATGGAGCAATGGTGACGATCGCCACCATCTGGTGAGTGGTGTACGGGGCCATCATTGGCATGTAGTAAGAGTCCGTGGATTGAACCCAGATGCACTGATCGTCAATGGTGTCCGCGAACACGACATCCGGATTCAAGACTGCGTCTTCGTTTCCGGTTTCAATCGGTACAGATTCAATCACTTGACAAGTTTCCTCGGTGGTGAGATCCGTACCAAGTTGCTTAACCATGCGCCACTCTACATTCCACCCAGTGAGTGTGCCCATGCCGGGAAGTTCAGACCAGATCAGAGCTTCACCGTCGCGTTGAGATGTGTGGTTGTCCAATCGTGCCCAGTCTGGAACGTTTCCGTTGTTGGTGATGTTGACTTCGAACCGAACAATTCGGCCAGGGGCTGAGGTCTTGATGGCGTTGTCAACAGTTTCATCCATGGAAATCTGCATGTCATAGAATTCTTGAACATACACCGGGATTTCCTGTGTGAATCGTAATCGGGTCAAACGACCGCTTGCATCGGGATAAGATTCCTCGGAGAATGTTTGGAAGACAACAGTGTAGATGCCTGCCTCAACTTGGTCTGGGACGTTGATTTCAACATCGAAGAGTTGTTGGGTATCTCGGGAGAGTTCATCGAGACTTTCACGTGGGACTTCGATGTCCCAGATGACGTCGACGCCTGCTGGGTCTGTGACACGTGCGAGGCGGTAATCAAAGCGATCAGGTCCGTTTCCATAGTTGGTGACTGTGGTTGGGAGAATTAATTGCTGACCAGGGTTGACTGCAATCACTTCTTGCCCGTTCATCGTCATCAAATCGTCTTCATCGATGTCCGCCTCAGCACCAAGTGAATACACGTGATTGACGTTGGTGGAGAGGATCTTCGAAGCCGAAATCCGGGGGTATCCCTCGAGGTAGGCCTTGAGAACAACTGCTGGACCAAGTCCTGCTGATGCAAGCGTTGGAGCGCACACTTCGACGCCGACTTCGTAGGTGACGTAGTCGTCACCGTTTGGAATGTTCCAAGCTCGTGGCGTGTCCATTGGAACATTGTTTCCGCCAGGTGCGTTCGAGAAGTCAAGGTTGACGACCCAGTTATCTTGGCGCCAAGCGTCGAGAGAGGTGGTGTCTGGCTTCAGTTCAGGTGCGCCCGGTGTCGTGAACACGAGGTTGCCAGAATCAAAGTTCTTGGTCACATCAATTGGATAAGTGACACATTCGCCTGGATCAACATACTCGCTGGTATCGAAAATTTCCATCACGATGTTACCGGTTGAACGAATCGAAACGAAGATACCTAATTCAAGAATGTCATACGTTCCTTTCTCAATCGACTTGATCGGTTCACCTTCAGACCAACCTTTCAGATAGATGACAAATGCACCAGGGTCTTCAGAAGTAGGCACCAAGACTTCGAGGTTCTTCGTCACAGATTGTCCTGGGTCCAACTCAACACTGGTTGGGAAGTTGACCGCCCAGTTGAATGGAAGGAGCCATTCTTGTTGACCTTCAAGGGTGTAAGGGTCCCAGAAGATGAAGCGATCGAAGACGTTTCCAGTATTGGTAATTGTAATCGAGAAGATGGCGGTCTGGCCTTGTTCGATGTCCGCCATGCTGTGTGATGTATCCAAGTTGATGCCGTGTACGACGTCCATCAAGGTACGGGTTGTCATATCAGATTGAATGGCTGGATCTTTGTAGGACTTGGCAGTGACCCTGATATCAGCTAACTCATCACCGTTCGCTTGGTAAACCGAAGGAGCACGTACACGCAGGTAGAACCGCATGTCTTCTCCACCTTCGAGGAAAATCCCTGTGTCTGGCATGATCGTGGTGTGGTTGTCAGCGAAGAACAATGTTGCTGTCCAGTTCTGTGGGACTCCTGAGAGGTTGAGGCCGAAGGTGTCGGCTACGAGGTCCTTTGGACCGGGGGTCGAGTTGTTCATGGTCATGTTGTAGATGGTTTGTTCACCCGGCTCAATCACGTGGTAGAATGTCTCTCCATCTTGGAATTCAACATCGACTTGACCGGTTAGAACGTGGGAATAACAGATTGTAAATCGGTTGTTGTTCGCTTCTTGGTTGCACTTATTGGTATCTGACCAAGCTACGTGGGCTCCACTTCCAAGGTCGTTAGCAAACGCTGGTGGCATGCCTATACTCGGTTGAGAACCTGCATTAGGACCAAGTTTGTTGCTCGCCCAAGAAGTGATCGAAACCGTTTCCCACGGATCCAAAGCAACTTCACCCTCACCAGTGAGGTCGGTCGAATTCAAACGAGTGTAGAGGACTTCCTCGCCAGCAGAGGCATTACCAGAGTCAACCCACGCAATGTGCACGTTGTTTTGATCATCGGTCAAGAGCGATGGGAAAACGGAGTTTCCACCGAACGGTCGGTTTCCTGCGATTCCGGAGTTTCCTTCTACGTTCGAGATAGGCGTATCCTGAATCTTCTTGATGGCGTAGGTGGAAAGGCCTTCATCAGCACCGTCCCAAACACCAGCACCTTGCAAACGAAGTTTAGTGTAATAGACTTCGTAGTTGACCGCCTTTTCGAATCCGTAATCACGGCCATCCATCCAAGCGATGTGGGTGTTTCCAGTCATGTCAACACCGATTGAAGGGTGGAATGAGTAGGCATCGTCAATGGTGACACGCGTGTCGTTGACAACAACCAGGTGGCCTTCTGAACCTAGTCCTGTGTCTTCAGCATAACTGCCTTGGACAATGGAGTGGCCAGTGCCGCCAGGCACCCATTGTGGATCATTGTTCATCTTACCATACGGGTCCAAAACTGACATGTAGATTTCTCGGGAATTGTTGGTCGAGATGTAGACCATTGCTTCGACAAGAAGAGCCATTGCGTTAGCGCCACCGGTACCGGATGGGAATTCATAGGCTTGACCTCCCGCATCCGAAGAGCGGAGTGTGTTGCCTGGACAATTTCGAGTTTGGGTTGATACAACGCCGTTCGGGCATTGCACGAGGTCCATGAAGTGAGATTGGATGTTTCCTGCGCCGCCATAGCCTTGTCCGTACAATCCGACCGGGATGACGCCTGCGGTCAAACAGTTGTCGTGTGCTTCTTCAATCGCAGTCAAGTCATCTGCTTGTTGTGATGGGTCGCCGTCCTTTGGACCTTCATCGGAAACTGGAATGACGATCTTGGTCGCATTTGGATTCCATTTGTGATCGTCTTGTGTTGGTGGGTTTCCTGGAACATATCCTGAAGCATCTTTCCACGAAAGGCAAGCCCAGTTGGAACCTGGACCCCAGTCTTCACCAGAATATCCGGAGTATGTGTTGCCGTTGTAAACTGTGCCGGGGAGTTTGCGAATACCGCCAGAGTTGTCTCCTGGGAATTGGCCAAGTGGGGTGTTTCGTGGACCAGCATTCTGATTCTTACCAGCGCAGTTTCCAGAACTCGCAGCACCTGGTAGGGAGTTTCCAAGTCCATAAATGGTCTCGTAGACGGTCATGTTTGCGGTTTCAAGCATTGGCTTGATGCCTTGGAAATAACCGCCAGAGGCGAAGTTTCCACCGTAGACAACAGTGCAGATGTCAGCCCACTCAGAGTACATCGAACCCGATGTATCGACGATGAATGCAAGTTCGACCTTGCCTCCACGGGTGTCATCCCATGCAATTTGAACGTAATCATTTGCATCCACAACAACGTCCGGGTGGCCCTTGTGCCCAATAATTGGAGTCAAAAGAGTGTCGTCAAACAGTGTGACAACCGCTCCAGAGGCGATGTCCGGTTGGAGCATGGTGTAGTAAATTTGAGGTTGGTTGAAGAACCGTTGAAGCTCGTCATAGGAATCCTCCCAAACAATGTGAGCGTTTCCTTGGCTGTCGAGATCGATTGCTGGCCAGTCGCGGTTCTGAGCGCGCATAGAGACAACGTGGTCATCGATTGCACTGAGGGTTCCATCGTCGCTTGCAGAGCCATCCATTGGCGCCGCCCAAGGATTGAGAACGGTATAGACGATTTTGTGTTGGCTGGCTTTGTCGGTCCATACAATGTGGATTCGGTCCAAATCATCAACGACCATGTCTGGGTGCCAAATCTTGTGAAGTCCTGGATTGGTGATTTGGGTAGTATCGATGAGCGTCTCGCCTCGAGGTGAGATCATGGAATAGTAGAGGTGCAGATTATTTCGAGTCCAGACAACGTGAACGTTTCCTTCACTGTCCGCCGAAACTGCAGCTTGCTGATCTGCGGCTGTTCCACCGTCAACGACTTGAATCGCTTCAGTGATGACGACGGTGTTTGCAGATACGGTGACGGTTGCCATCAACAGCGTTGAGAGCACCGAGAGCATCATGATTGATACGAGGCTTACTGACTTCATTTTTTGACCCATGTGTACACATCCAGTGGTGAGACCAATTTTGTCTCACACTTATGGTACTTAACCGCGCCTGCCACATGTCATTTTCCGAGGAGAGGTGGATTAGGTGCTAATCGAGTGATTCAGGCCCATTCTGAAGGGTCGAAACCTGACCCGAATGTCATCTTCTCATCAAATTCGATTTCATGTTCAGTTGAGGTGTCGTTTGCAGGCCCTGTGGGGGTGTTTTTACCGCCCGCATTGCTCTTCGGTTTCGGCCAATCGTCAACCGGGCCGGGCTTGCCGATTCCAGAACCGTAGTTATACTTGATCTCATGAATGATGCCGAGTTTTGCAAGCCATAACTTTCGTAATGCATGCATGAATTCGTTCTTAGTTACACCGTCAAACCATATTGGCAGGCTGACATTGAAGGCTTGGAGTGGACCAGATTTCTCGTCCCCCGTATGACCCATATGAATTCCCCAATCAACGGTCGAGTGAATCAGTTGGAGTCTGGCTTCATGAATCCATTCGAGCCATTCTTCACGGTCTTCATGCATGTGCTTGGCCATCTCTTTCTGTTGACCTTCGTCGACCCTTGTCATGCTCGATATAGCTACCAAGTCACGGCCCTTCGGAACGACAACTGCGAACATGTGTCCTTGGTTTCCTGCAGGATACTTGATGAGGAAATGGGCTTCAGCGCGCGGGTCTTGTTGAATCTTGACCGTAAGCCGTTCTTGCTTCATCCATGCTTGGATTTGCTTGATGACTGCGGCTGGGTCCATGCATAGCCGAACAAGTACTCTCGTTTGAACCGCACCCTTGCATCAAAGGGTCATTTTGTCCATTTCACCGTGAAGGTTCTTCAGCGCACCACGTATGTTTTGACGTTGAGAGCCGCGTGTTGTCAAACGAATTACGCACCGCTTGAAATCCGTCAAATCGTCCCAGAATTTGGACCACACTCGTCCACTAATCCAATACAAGGGAAACAGTCCTGCGCCGAGCGTACCCATGGCTAGAATCTGTTCCACTTGTCCGGCTCCATAGATGGTGAGCCAATCAAAGCCTAACAGGTCGTTGAGGGCTGATGTATTTTCAACCGCTAACCATACGGCGAGAATGGTTAGCAGCGGCCAAAACATAAGCGAGCCAAACATAGCCGCCAAAAAGTGGTATGAAGTTCTGGCATCGAGTCCTTCATCTGTTGAATCGCCAAGTAAGCGCCCCATTGCGATTTGTGCTCCGAACGCGTAAATGCATACCGGGAGGAGAAGGATGGCGACCGGCAGACGGACCAAGGAAGCGATTGTCTTGGTTGGCTTGAACCCTCGAAGATCAGTTCCAGCGGCGTCTAGATCCCTTCCATCAAGGCCTCGCTCGCTCAACAGTTTAGCCGCAGCCTTCGCTGGTGGCAGGACTGGATGGTCAATAGCAGGGACTTCGGTCTCCATCAGTGACATGTCAGTAGGTTGTAGAGCATCTCGTAATGCACGAGCTGCAAGCACTTCTTCCCTCCAGGAAGTCAGAGGCTGGTTGGCTCTTCGTGCCTCAACATGGCCCATGAGGTGGAGCGCGTCATATTCGCTCCAGTCCGATGTGTTTGGCGTCATTGGTACCAATTCGAGTCTCAGTTTATCACGAAGAGCGGTTACCTTTTCCGCTGGAGGTTCGCTCCAATGTCCGTCTTTTACCGCTTCAACCAGTTCATCGGGTATATCTTCGTCAACAAGCTGTAAGGGTGCACCATATTCGACCCATTCATCCGTCCGGAATAACTCTCTTTTTCTGAAATGAAGCCCAATGGGGATGACGGCTGGGAGGGTTTGGCCGTTCGATTTTGCAATAGCGCCTGCGGCAAGAACCGTTCTCATCGGACCCGTGCGAAATCGAAGCATTGAGGGATCGCTATGGCTTGTTCCCTCGGGGAAAAGGACGCAGCCAAACCCTTCGGCAATACCAGTCGCAAGCATGAGCAGCGAACGGCCATTGATCTGAGTAGCTTCTTCTTCTGAGCAACCTCCACGAAGTAATTCTGCTTTTCGAACAACAGGTTGGACCGCCATACGACGCGTCCACCAACTCAACAGCGGCCGAGTTACAAGATCGTGACGGCCACCCAAAACGAAGAATCTCTTATGATTTAATGCAATTGCGAGAGGGTCAATCAACCCGTTCGTGTGCCAAGAACAGCATAGATTTCCTCGATCAAGCGGTAATGTCTCGCGACCTGTCACTTCACGTGTACGAAACTGTGCTGCTCGAACCCGTCGAGCAATCCACCATGCTGCATGAGTCCAAAAGAATGAACCAGGCGTGGAGCCCCCATATTGAGGGAGGGGTGCTGAAAGAAGTTTATCCATTTTCATTTTGGTTGCTGATTTTGAGAGGATGGGGAGTGCATCGCCACGATGATCGACCGCTCCGTCATCAATTCCTTCAGACGCCATTCGCATCCCCCCTCAGTAAGGAAGCAAGACTCGCCAATGGTGCGTGGTTGACAGTGCCTCCCATCGGAGGTGCTTCTGGCCACATGGCATGCAGGGCTTTTCCTCCATCAGCAGGAGTTCGCGGAAGCACGTGCACGTGGACATGAGGAACCTCTTGGCCTGCCAGCGGACCATCGTGGATGCATACTGTGAAATCAGTTGTTTGAAAGTGCTCAGCCAAACGATCTTGAACGATTGAAACCCCTTCGAAAAGGGCGTTTCGTTGTGGGCCCGATAAGTCATTTAGCCGCTGTACGCCGTGTTTTGGAACAACGAGTGTGTGACCTTTCCGACGCGGGTAAATGTCGAGGAACGCATACCAGTGTTCCCCTTCGGCAACCTTGTGAGATGGGATGTCACCAGCAACAATGGAATCGAACAATGTCTGTTGGCTCATGGTGGTGGGAGTGCGTTCCCCTTTTCAGTGGTGTACCGGCAAGGAACCAATCAAAGCATTATTGTGGAGGTAAAACCCAATTTCCAGTGCTACCTTTTCTCAACCCTAGCGTTGAGGTGGTTCCCGTTTGATTTACCGTCGTATGGTGGAGTTGGTCTTCGGATTGCTCTGGATAATCACTGCGTTGATGGGAGCCACGCGATTCTTCTCGGGCAAGAGCTGATTGTGTTGCGGCGAGGACAAGACGGATTCCTGCTTGAATTCGAGAGATTTCCACAAGATTGGTGTTTGCAATCAAGGAATGTTGGTCCAGGTGGATGGATTCTGCCGTGACGCTGAGAGCTTCCAAGTCTTCGATTGAATGGGATAGCGAAGCAGCATCTCGCTCTCCGATGAGCGCTTGGCGTGAGGCATCACGAAGCTTTGTCGCTACCGAACCAACACGAATGACTGCGTCGTCTTGTGTTCCACACATCGCAGTAAAGTCTGCATTTGCGCGGTCTTCCTCTTCTTGTGCCAAATTGGAGCCGGATAGTTTGCGCGATTGTACCCATTGGCCTGCGTGATCGCCAGCGGCTAAGCCGCCGCCAATGGCGTCCAACAACTGATTGCCTGGCATAACGCTGACACCATGGAAGCCTGAGCATGCTGCATCGCCGGCGGCATAAAGGCCGGTGAACCATCGCGACCAAGCCCCGTTAACTGCTCGTCCGCATTCGTCAGTAGCGATGCCGCCAATGCTCAATGAGGGTCGGACCTCTATGGCCACAGTTTGCTTTGACATGTCGATGCCTGTGCGTTGCTCTACCGAACGGAAAACACCTGCCCACCAATCAGAGCTATCTCCAAGATGGCGTGCATCGATGACAGCCTGTTTTGCTTGCGCAACAGCGGCACAAATCGAGGCATGAGTTTCGTCCCCAAGATCGAGGTCTGCACCACTCGCTTCGTGCAGCGTGGCACCAGCACTTAGCAGGCCATCGGGTAAGATCAGGTTAGTATCGGTTATGCCGAGGGGAGTCGAGTGCATGAATTCCATATTCCTCAGTGGGAGGCCTGCTTGAAGAGCGAGGTCCATTCCGACCCCTATCGAACCGTGTGATAGCACGCCTTCAAACCCTTCATCAGCGATGATAGCTGCTTTGCATTGGATTGAGAGAATACGTCCGTTAATCATGTCCGCTACCGTGATGCCGTGGACCGTTTGGTTGGAATGAATGAGGGACAATGGGAGGTGATCGCCCCGACGTACGACGCCGTATCGCATGCACTGTTCTTCGAGGGTTTTCTGCACTTCTCGTGCAGTAGCGTCACCCGCATCTGCAACACGAGGTTTGCTGTGACTCATTGCTTTGGATACCAATGGGAGGCCAGTGGAGTCTCGGCGGAAGTTGACACCCCAGCGTTCAAGCAGATCGAGGTTGCGGACTGCGTCGGCCGTTCGTTGGGCGACAATGTCTTGGTCGCACAGGAAGGCTCCGTTTCGAATTGTGTCTTCTCGATGGCTGCGGTTATTAGATTCCTGAACCGATGCAGCAAAACCATCTCGTCCTGCATCTGTACTGCTCCCCAATGCGTTGACTGCGACCATGAGTGTTGAGGCGCCATGCTTTGCTGCTGCTGCTGCTGCGCGGAGTGCCGCTGGCCCGTCGCCTACTACAATGATGTCCCATGCTTCCATGTACCCCACTTCCGGTAAATACTCCGAGGCACGACTCGTCCATAAGGTGCGCGCTTTGGCGGGTTGGAATACGACGGGGACTGTAGGATAGGAGTGTATCGCTCAACAGCGGACTGCGAGCAATTACCACCGCTGCGCTTACGCGTTGAAGGTTGGCATTGGCAATTCGCCTTTGCGCCGTGCTTGTTCCAGTTTTCGAGTCCTTATCTTACTCTGACTCCCACCGCTTCGACGAACATCAGTTCGGACGACTTGGGACTCTAGGACGATACCGTCATCATCGCGTAGAATGACCTGGACATCTGCAGTTCCTGCAAACTCCTTTGGCCATGCTACACCAATCCAAAGGACAACACCTCGCTCAAGGTACCTTGGGATCCAATCGAGAGCATCGTCTTCAGAGGGGTGGGACAGATTTACTGCCTGGCGAGGTGGTGGGCACGGACTGAGTTCAAATCGGTGGTCCCTCGTTTCAGGCTCCCCATTCGGGGTAAGCACCTCAACTCGAACATGCCGTTCTGTGAATGTTTGATTATTGAGTGCAATGAACAAGTTGCCTGCACCAGCATGACATGTCTCATCAAGCGCCACGTCCATCCGCCATTCAGCACGGAGAAGCGGGGGTGCTCCTGCAAGAAGGTCGTACTGTAGCCGATCGAGGAGGAGGAACGCGCCAGGTTGCCAGCCCCTTGCATGGGCAATTAATCGCTGTAGACTACGCCAATTAAATCGGCTCTCTTCATTCATTAGCAACCCTTCTACGCGGTCTGCAAGAATGAAGGCTTTGAATTCTTCAAACGCCATTTCCACGGTAATTTCTTCTTCCATATGAAGGTGAAGAATGTAGAGAAGTCGTTCCAAGGCTTGCTTTGAAATGTTTCCCGGTATCAGGGCTTTTTTGAAGGAATGGCGCCATTCCTCCCATTCCAACAACAAATCTGGATCGAGGTGGGCCACCAACAAATCTCCCAGAACGCTTCCGAGTTGCGTCGGATGGTGGGTTGGTGCGTGAAACACCAGGGAGGGGAATGGGTCGCCTTGTTGACGAACAAAATCGTATGAGAAGACCGAATGGAAGGTTTGAGCAACGCCACCCGTCATGGCCACAAGGAGCGCAAGGTTCCATGCCAATGAATTTGGTTGAATCGCCGATGCCAAAATCAGCAACGCAAAGGAGATGCCAGAGAGAAGGCTTGTCATGAGGTTGTTTCGGCGCTGATCTCGCAAACTTTCGAGAATTCGGTCCATACCAGGCTGAGCGCGCAGCGCATGTCGCTTACCAACTTGAACGCCTCCTTGTTCTCGCAACGAGATTCTTGCCTGCATTGCCTGCCATGACGCCTCTCCAGCAATCACACTCGGAGCAACTGCTATTGCGATTGGTGGACCCAACAAGAACACCCAGCCGCCGACGGTCTCAATTAGTGACGGTTGAAGCAGACTTATGAATGCAAAGATAGCAAGGAAGAGGCCGTTGAAAGACCGCCACAACATCAACGATGGTTTTCGCGCAAGGCGCCCAATAATCAATCGCCGTTTTTCAAGCGTCGCCCATTGTTGCTTTGTATGTTCCAATGGGTCCTCTGAATGCTCAAACCCTTCGCCATACGGGTCAGGAAGAGTGAGGGTTTTCTCAAACCCTGAAGCCTTAGAATTGCTCATAGGTAGGTCCGCCATGTTGTCTCAGGAGGTGATTGAATTTGGCTCTTGCCACTCTATCATCAACGAAAACGTGGTTTGTACGGTGGGAAAAAGCAACGGGCGCACCAGGATTTGAACCCGGGATCTTCGGCTTAGGAGGCCAACGCATTATCCAGCTATGCTACACGCCCATTGTGAACGGTTGGCCTTCCAATCATGATGCTTTCGCATGAGCATACCGTTGCCCTATTTCAGCAACATTGAGCAAAAAACGTTCCAATTCGATTCGGCCTTGGATCGACTTATGAAGCGCAACGTCGCATTCTGCCAATTCAATGAGCAACTCGGAGAGCATGCCTTCATCAAGTTGCATTCGGCCGGCGGTAAGCAAGCGATGGAAATGAATGACAGCATCTTCGGGCTCGAGGTTGTTTTCACCCATGACCTGATCCAATGCACCCATAGCACCCTTGAGGACTCGTGAATTCTTCATTCCAGTTTTCTCCCATCGCCAATCATGAACTCGGTTTCGTAGAGCCTCTTCCAAGACGCGTTGCATCTCCTTCACCGAGGTCGCCGTCATGAGGTATTGCAGGTTTTTTCGATCATTAAGCATCGACCTACAACCCAAAAGCTCCGTCACAAAGATTGCTTTTCGGAGGTTCCCATTGGCAATATGTGAGATGTCGCCGAGGATTCCTCGTGCCGGCGAAGCTCCTTCCTCGTTAGCGATGGCCAACAGCCGCCGTTCGATGTCCTTGCGCCCAGGTGCTGGTAGACGGATGTGTTGTGTCCGGCTACGAAGGGCCTCAATCACCCTTGATGGTGTATGTGTTGTAAAGATGAAACGGGCACTCCCACTCGCACTTTCCATCATACGACGCAAGTAAGATTGCCGGATTGTTCCAAGATGGTCTGCATCCTCAATTACAATCAAGCGAGAGACTGGTGCTCGACCTTGGTTGGTTTCAGGAGTGGATTCCTTTCCAGCAGGAGCAGGAGTTGTTGCCGCTGTTCCTGAGAAGGTTGCATCATATGCATCTAAACTTGTCCGGCCGGCAAGCGTATCGGTGGACGAAGAGCCTTCTGGGCGTAGAAATTCTTCAAATTTCGACATGGCCCCGGAAGTCCGTGCGAGATCTCGGGCCTGCAGGATGTGTGTCCTCGCTTCCCATGCCGGACCCAGTACTTGGCGCGCAATCAGCCTCCATGTTGCGGTCTTTCCTACCCCTGGTGGACCAGATAGGAGTAGATGCGGAGGGTTGGCTTGAATTGCCGTACGCTCAATAGCTGTCCTGACGGCCTCTGGAAAGAGAAGTTCGTCGAAACGAACAGGTGCTTTCGTGACGAGCCAACTGGACATCATAATGCACAGAACGCCAGCGGTCT
>CAXHEV010000007.1:0-81310 GCA_964015875.1 uncultured Candidatus Poseidoniales archaeon | reverse complement strand
TGGCCATATCAGAACCCTTGCTGGCAGTCGATGCGAGTGCCCTTCGGGAACCAGAAGAAGACCATGAGGAAGTCCCAATCGAACTGGTTCGTATCGGCGATCGTCTCGAAATCCGGAGTGGAGAATTGATTCCTGCAGATGGTGTTATTGTCGAAGGTCACGGAGCGCTCGATAAGGCTCCATTGACTGGAGAATCTGTCCCAGTTGAGGTCAAGAAAGGAGATTCAATTGAGGCAGGTCTTGTGCTTGCACGTGGCCCAGTGATCATTGAGGTCACAGCAGTTGGCGACGACACCCGCCTCTCCGGACTCATCGATGCGGTCCATACCTTCCGCGAAGAACCACCTCGCCTGCAGAACATCATTGAACGATTTACTGCTGTTTGGGTCCCAATCGTCCTCTTTGGAAGCTACGCAGTGTACTGGTTAATCTTCCCTGACGACTGGAAAATTGTCCTCTTACTATGGGTTGTTGCATGCCCATGCGCTTTGCTTTTGGCAACCCCAGTGCCACATGCAGCGACCCTCGCCCGTTCGGCTCACATTGGGGCAATAGCCCGTGGCGGCGATGTCATTGAACGTCTCTCGAAAGTCAATCACATTCTTTTGGACAAAACTGGTACGCTCACTTCTGGAAAACCAAGAATTGGTGAAGTCGTCATCGCAAAAGGCCGCAGTAGAGACTCAGCTCTGAAACTTGCAGCAGGTCTCGAACAGCGCTCATCCCATCCATACGCTCTCTCTGTGATGGAACACGTCAACAAGGAAGGCTTGCAGCCGACCAAGGTGAACGTCCTCTCAGATATCGAAGCAGGAGTGCGTGGGAAAGTTGGCGGTAAAGAGGTGGCTTTTATCCGGTATGATCGTGCTAAATCGCTCAACATCAGCGTTCCTAAAGAAATCAAGGATGCCTATGCAATTGCAGAAACACACGGCCATGGTGCAAGCCTACTGGCACGGGATGGCAAGGCGTTGGCGCTGTTTACCTTCATTCACGATGACACCCTTGATGGAAGTCGACATCTGATTCCTTCGCTCATCAGCCGCAACATAACGGTCGAGATTCTTTCGGGGGACAATCAATCAGCAGTCAAGGCTTTTGCCAAGAGCGTTGGCCTTGATGAAAACGCTGCACATGGAGGCCTGTCGCCTGAACAGAAAGTGGATTGGGTTCGAGAACGTTCCAAAACTCATGTGACGATGATGGTTGGTGATGGGTTCAACGATGCTGCAGCCCTTGCGGTTGCTGATGTTGGTGTTGCGGTTGGCAGCGGTGAAACGGTCAATCTCGAAGCAGCGGACGTCCTTGTTCCCAGTGATGACCCCCAAATGCTCACTGAACTGGTTGATTTGTCCCGAAGAGCCCAGGCCATCTTAGTCAGCAACCTCGTCATCTCTGTTGGTATCACATTGGCCCTTGTCGGTGCGGTGATCGCACAAATGTACGATGAGTTATGGGTTGGTGTTTTGATTCATGAGGCCTCTGTCATCTTGGTCATTCTCAATGGGGCGCGACTCGCAGGCGCACAGGGCGCCATTGTGTTGCTGAGGAACATCTTCGTCTCTCTATGGAGAGATACCAAAACCGCCTTCCAAATGCTCTATGCTCGTCTTGCCTCCTAAACATTTTTTCACGCGGCATCTTCAAACCATAGAGCGGGTTCTTCCCGTATGGTGAGCACATGGCCAGAGTACGAGCAGACCCGGTCACGACAGCCCTCGCCCACCCCACTCGCCGTGCGGTCTACTTGGCGCTTTCACATGTTGAGGAAATGAGTACGGTCCAAATTGAAACCCAACTTGAAGTCGATCGCTACAATCTCTATCATCACATGAAGAAACTCGCATCGCTCGGACTTGTTGAAAATCACCGAGATCAAGGGCGAGCTCGCTGGTGGCGCATCGCCGCAAAGATCGAGCTTCCTGAATTGCTTGCAGCCTCGAGCGTCGTTGAACGGGCACAACCACAAGCCGCACCTTCCAATGTTTCATTACCAACACATCTCCATCAAGCCGTCGAACATGGTGGTGAGATTCGGGTCATTGATCTCGATGGTTCAAGAGACCAAGTCGGGGCAAAGAAGATGCTTGAACTCTTAGCAAAACAACATGGCATTCACCTTGACCTGCCGTGGAACTTTTTGCCCGAAAGCATTGTTTTGATTGCTAAGAAACGCTAACTTCGCCTACTGGGAAGACATTTCAAAAACAAAGACATAGAGGCGGAAACATGAGCGAAGAGTCAACGGTTGAATCTCGCGTCGCACCTCCGGCACTCACCTGCCCAAAATGCGAAGGGTTACTGCCAAGTGGTTTGGGAGATTTACAATGCACCCTCTGTTCCGCGAAAGTACGGGTTGATCATCCAATCACGCGGAAAAAATGGGCTGAAGAAAAAGTCGGTTGTCCAGAGTGTGGAAAGGTATTGATTGCAGGTGTGAACAAACGCCCTGCTCACCTGAAGTGTGCTTCTTGCTCACATCATTTCACACTCACTCCAAACATTCCAAAGGTCGAAATTACTTGCCCTGGCTGTGAACGCCAATTACGTATGAAGCGAAAACCGGGCGAACGAAAAATTGACTGCCCTGCCTGCCCGACATCGTTCAACGTGAAGTTCTAGACCGATTCCTCCTGAATAGGTCTCGAGATAAATGGACTCAATTCACTTGCAACTTGGTGAAGCAAAAAGTCTCTCCAAACGGCCTTCCAGAACCCTTCACCCGTCGCGCTCCTTATCTATGATGAGAAGTCCATGAAAGAGTGGATGGGATACGATGTCACCGAGCGCAAGCAAGAGTAATGAGGCACTCGATGCAGCCAGAAAGAAGCGTGAAAACGCGGACAAGGTTGCGCTTTCTGCACTCCGTTCGCAATTCACATCGACGCAAACCACCTCCCTCGATCAGGCGACAATGACCTCGGCTCGCTTCCGTCAAGAAGAGCGTCTGCGTGCAGACATTCGCCGTGAGCGACGCCTTCGCCAACAAGCCATTTCTGAGCGAGTTTCTGCCATGCAAGAAGCCCTTGCAGCAGATCTTGCAGTTCAACATGAACTCACTCTGGATCAACTCGAGAAAGAAATGCGTGAAGCAATGGAACAGGATTTGAGCATGTTGGAACACGATGCGTTAGCTCGTGAGGAATCCCGCATGCGAAGGGAATTAGATTTGCGACTTCATCGGCAACTCGATGCCATGAAAGACCAATTTGAGGTTGAACAAGATCGCCGATTGGATGAACACAAAGCTCAACTCAAGGCTCAAATCGAATCTCAGTTGCATGATGAACACAGGCAACGACTTGACATTCAGAAGGAACGACTCTCACTGAGTTTCAATCAGGAGTTGCAGCATCGTGTTCGAGAACTTGAATCTGAAATCCAATCCGAGATGGAGCGACGATTTGAAGAGATGGAAGAGAACGAAATTTCTCGGTTAGAAGAAGGTCACAATGCCCGTCTTGCCGAACGTGAAGAGCAACTTCGAAGAGGCATTCGTACTCGCCTCGAGCAACAACTCCGTACTCGCCTCAAGCAACGTGAAGCTCGACTCAAAGCAGAGTATGAGCGTCGCAGCCTCCGACTTGAAGAAGATATTGCAGAGCAGCTCCAATCCGAACTTGAAGGACGTCTTCGTCAAGAAACTGACGACCTTGAAGAACGAATGCGTGAAGATGTAGAACTGGCCATCGCTCGACGAAGAGATGAAGTTCGAGTCGAGATCGAACAACAACTCGAATCTCGCCATTCAGAGCGTCTTGCTGAACGAAAGTCTCGACTTCGTGAAAAGTATGATATTACATTCTCCAAAGCCATCGATGACATTTCTCGCACGCTCAAGGCTGATGTTGATGCTGAACTCGAACAACGAATGGATGAGGAATTCACATCCTACAGAAACGCCAGAGAGGCAGAAATCCAGAATCGCTTGGCTCGGTTTAGGTATGAGCGAGAGGCCGAACTCCGAGAACAACTTGAGGCCCAATACGATTCCAAGAAAACAGATTGGTCAGAACGGCTCGAACTTGAATTCCAATCCCGTGAAGCATCTGCTCGCAAGGCAATTATGTCCGAAGTTGATGCTGGATTACGCAACGAACGTTTGACCTTTGAAACTGATTTGGATCTGTTGAAGGAAGAAACTTCGCTCGAACTTGAAGTGGACATGGAAGAACGTCTCAACGCCTTCAGAGAACGAAAGGAAGAGGAAGTCGCTGTCCAACTCGAACGTCAACTCGACAAGCGTGAAGAAATCATGCGAAACAAGGCGCTCATCGATGTTCGAAAGCGTGAGGCACATATTCGTGCAGAAATCGAGGCTCAACTTGGCTTGAAGCGCGCCGAAATCCGAAACCGGCTCCAAGGCCTCACTGAGAAGATGGATGCCTTCAAGGAAATGGCAGAAGACAAGATGCGGGACGCAGTCACCAGGCAGGTCCAAGGCGAGATTGATCAAGAAGAAGAAACCTATCGCTCGAGAGAATCAGAATTCAGAGAATTGCAATCGACGGATACTCGAGCTGAAAAGCGACAGATGTGGATGCAATCCATATCCGGTCAGAAGGCCCCAGGCCAGACAGCATCCGGCATGGACCCATCAGCATTGGGAGCTCGACCTGATGCACTTGGCGCTGCAGCAGGGCGCCCAATGAGAGGAATGCTAGGCGGTCAAAACCCACAACAACCCAGGATGGGCTTGGCTGGAATGCGTGCACCAGCAACCAGTTCCAAGCCACTTGCAGCTCCCGGAGCCCCACTCGTGAAGCCAATCAAGGCACCACTTGGAGGTACGTTGGCTCCTAAACTGGTCCAGCCAATTCAACCAAAGGTTGTTCGAAAACCACTGCAGCCAGCAACCCTTGTTCAACCAAATGTGACCCCTGAAATAGAGGATATTCCATTACCATCCTCAGAAATCAGTGATACATCTTCGACCGAAGTCATTCCTGAATCCACAGCAGAACTGGAAGCGGCTGTTGCAGAAGAGGTTGCACCAATTGGTGATGAAGATCAACCTTCAATCGAAACAAGCATCGTGGAAGATGTCGCATCCGAAGAGGTAGACGAAGAGGTTGAAATTGCAACCTTGAGACCAATTACAACAGTCTTGTCACCTGCGACAACGCCTGAAACGGTCAAAACCTCTACGCTCAAGCCCTTGCCTCCAAAACTCATACCAAAGAAAGCACGTGGCGCTCCGCCAAACATTGCTCGTGCAAAGTCGTCCCCAAAAGATGGCAAGGATTCCAGTGCAACTCTGACTCCAGTACGTCGCATGACACCGCTGAAGATCAACAAGGCTGAAGCGGATTCCGAAGAGGAAGAAAACGAAGACGCTTGAGCCTTAATGTGATGCACCAAGCATCGGCTCCTTCATATTGATTGAGGGCGTGGGTGACCCATGAACCGGTTACTTGTTGTGTTCATTGCCTTCACGATGCTTCCACTGATTGCCTTTGCTCCCGCAGTAGCGGCGAGTGATGTCGAACTTATCGATGCTGGATACACTCATCAAACATCTGCAAAATTAGTCCATTGGGAAGTCATGAACGATGGCACAGTACTGACGGTTGATGACAATGGCAATCTGAGCGTGAATGCGTTCAGCAACGGTATCCTCGTTCCGCTTTGGTCCCTTGACTTGAACGTCACAGCAAATTCTGCACGTCTTGACGATGCAGAAGTGCTGGCGGCGGTTGCGCATGAGGAGGGTGTTTTTGTCGTGCATATGGGCCTCCAAATTGCAAATCGAAACATCTCCACGCCTGAACGCGTTAACGACATGGATTGGGACACTGAAGGTGATTTATGGCTCGCTTACTTTGCAGGACGCCGACGTGCGGAAGAGTACAACAATGAAGGCTTCACAGGCACAACCTCACCTCAAATACAAAGCGGTTTCAATTCGTTCATCGTCCTCAATGACGGTAGGCTCGCTCTCGGAGGCTTTGATTCAAAGGTCACGATTGCAGACAATGGAGGTACGACCTTAACCACACTCAATGAACCTGGAGGTATTGTCAATGCCCTGATTGAGGACCATGATGGAAACCTCATCGTTGGTTCTGCAAACGGTGCAGTTTACCGCTATGACACGAACTCTTGGGCTGTAGAAACGCTATCTCTCAGCCATGGTTCTTCGATTGTTCACCTCGAGGAGGTTGGAAACAGTACGTACATTGCTGGCACACAAAACGGTAAGGTCACCATGATTGACGGTGCTACATTCACTGAAGAAGACACATACACTTCGCAAGGACCTGTCGTTGGGACGAAGACTGAATACACTGGGCAAGTCTACATCACGACCTCGTTTTTGAGCTATTCAAAAATCCGTCTCTACGATCTTGATACCGACGGTGACGGCGTCACCGACACCAATGACGCATTCCCAACAGAGATTACTCAATGGAACGATGAAGATATGGATGGATACGGCGATAATCCCAACGGATTTAATGGTGATCAATTCCCTGATGATGAGACTCAGTACATCGATGCTGATGGTGATGGTCACGGCGATAATCCTGCAGGCACAGAAGGAGACTTATTCCCCAACAATCCAGACCAGTGGCAAGATCGCGATGGCGACGGCTATGGAGACAACATGCAAGGCGAAGGCGGAGACATGTTCCCCGACGAACCAACACAGTGGGAAGACGGCGATCAGGATGGTTATGGCAGCAATCCAAACGGCTTGATGCCAGACGCTTGTCCAACGCAAAATGGCTTTTCCAAATACGATCGATATGGCTGCACCGATTCTGATCTTGATGGATATTCAAATCCAGATGAATCCTTTGGTGTAGATCAAGGTGCGGATGCTTTGCCAACACAAGGCACCCAATGGATTGACCAAGACGGTGATGGATTTGGAGATAATACGACCGGCTTGCTCCCCGATGCTTGCCCGTGGGAATTTGGTAATTCCACCCGGGCTTGGATTTCAAATGCCACAGCGGCACTTGGTTTCATTGAAATGGCCTCCTATGGTTGCGAAGATCTTGACGGTGACGGATGGGTCGATCGAACGGAATCCATTGGCATGGAAACCGATCCCAATGAGCACTTCGATAACGACAAGGACGGCGTAGGATCCAACTCAGATTATGATGATACACGGCCACTGGTTCAAACTGAACAAGATCACTGCATGCTTAACTTCGACGACCTAAGTGATGCTTGCTTGGGCTGGCGCAACGCTGACTACCAAGATTACCTCAGTCGCAGCAAGGGTGTCAATGAGTCCGACTATTCCTATGCGGCATGGAACGCCAGCAAGAATGCAGGGCTTTTGGATGATGGCGGCGATGTTGACTCGTCAACTGTGAAGCAGGTCATGATTGTTGGAGGCGGTGCATTTGTCGCACTTTCTGTCATCATCATTGCAGTGGCTGCAATCATGAAGCGACGCAATGCTCAGCAAAACATGAAGCTCTACGGCACACCGTTTGCTCCTTCAAACAAATCTAATTCGGCATCCACTGAAGCCCTCGAAGGAACGGCAGGACTGTCTGCCCAAGGCGGGGTGGAATCAGATGCTGCATGGGAAGATGATATTGCAAGCCTTGATTTCAGCGTGAAGGATGAAGACTTAGCGGAAGATGCATCCTCTCCAACAGTCATCGATGCGACGTCCCTGTACGGCGAAGAGGATAGTATTGAGGACATTGCTGGAATCGCTGCGGAGTCACCTGCGCCTGCCGAAACGCCGGTGGCAGCACCTGCAGCCGGCCCACCAGTGCCAGAAGCAGGGTTGCCAGAAGGATGGACGATGGATCAATGGAAATGGTATGGTCAAGAGTGGCTGGACAAGAATAAGTGAACTAAGGAGACCTCAATAGAGTAACAAGGCCAACCTTGTGGGATGGGCTTTGTTGGCTCGTTTGAAGATGTCCAAAGCTACCCAACACGACCCTTGGTCTGACAACACTCGGTTGTACAACCGCAAAAAATCTGAAATCGAAGATTTGTTCAGAGAAGTCGAATCTGAAATGAAATTACAACATCTTCGATACCTTGAGCGCAAGGAAAATGGTTCTCAAAAGGATATGATTCGTGCGCTCCTCAAGTACACCCGAGCAAAAGCAGTCTACGATACAGTACGCTGGGTTGCAGTGGAGCGAGGTGCTAAGCACCCTTTGTCAAGCAGTTTCGTAAATCAATCAGCGCCAAACAATCGGCAATGATGCCCTAAGGGTGCCTAATTCTTCCCCGGTATAGACGGGTTTCCCGTCTTGCTTGAGTGTGTTCATAATCAACCATAATACGCCGTTCCAAGCCGTTGAGCGAGCAAAGATTTCGACATGGCCACAGGCAGCGGCCTCCAAGAGTTTCCCTTCGTCAGTGTTCTCACTAAAAAGAGCACGAACCAAATTACGAGCATCGAACTCGTAGCCAGGTGGTCGCCATTCCATCATGCGATCACACCTTGAATGGAGCTAAGTTGAGTCGGTCAACGAGATGTTCCACTTCAACATCGGCAACAGCCTTCATTCGCTCACGAAGGGTTTCAATCTCCCCATTCATTTTGGCGATTTTGTGGGCTCGGACCATGTCCAAAAGCAATTCATTGACGCTTTTGTGACCACTTGTACTGCGCATGGTGTTCAATTGTCGTCGGACCTCATAACTCACGCTCACAGACGTCATTCCTTCACCAGTCATCGCAATCCCTGCTTGCAACTGCGGTGTCAAGGCTACTTAACCCCCGCGAAGGAAGCAAGGCTGAAATCGTCGTTTTTCTCACCCTTGGGAAGGACTCAGCGGACTGAAATCAGCGGTTTCTTCGCTTTCTGAGAAGGCGTGGCTCTTCATTGACGCCAAACTCGCGGCGCATTTCTTGAACGCGCTGGTGGAATTCTTTTGCCAGTGTCCAATATTCGAGAGAACCAGCTCCGGCACCGGAATTTGTTGGCTTATTGAGCAAGACTGTCGGCGCTCCACTCCAGGGTGCTTCTGCGACCTTGACAAGTCGACGAATTGTTGTCTTGAACAATTTATTTGGCATCTTTTTATTGACTTCATCACACACATGCCGGCTCAATCTTGAACGAGCATCCACCATCGTCATCGCGATGCCGAAGATCTTCAAATTGCGATTGATTCTTCGCTGAATCATCTTAATCGAATTCATCAGCATACTGAATCCTTCCAGTGCATAGTATTCTGCTTGAACAGGCACCATGACCCAGTTGGCCGCACACATTGCATTAATCGAAAGTAAACCAAGGGATGGCGGGGTGTCGATGATGATGTAATCAAATTCATCAATGATTGGCATGAGCGCTTCCCGCAATCTTGTTTCCCGTCCAATCTTGTGGCTCAGTTCAATTTCTGCACCTGACAAATGGATGTCACTTGGTAGCAACCACAAATGGCCGACTGATACACTATCTGGGGCCTTCTTGTTGTTATTTCGCAGACTCCAAGCGTCCTGCATGGACTCGGTCAATTCCTTTGGACCAATCAGGTATTCTTCCATCAAAGGCAACTCTTCGCCTGAATCGTTGGTCAAAAGGTCGTAGGAGGTTTTCTTTACATTCTTCTTTTCCACACCAAAAGAGGTTGCACAATTTCCTTGTGGATCAAGGTCGATAAGGAGTACTTTCGCTTTTGGAAGTCCTTGCCTTTTGGATCCCTTGGCTAGAGCGGCGGCGAGATTGACCGCAGTGGTTGTTTTGGCGCAACCTCCTTTCTGATTCGCAACTGCGATAACCATCTTGTACGGGTTCATCTCTTCACCTCCTCGGACAATTCACGAAAAGAGGTTCTCCTCTTTGAATGCAACCACAACGGTACAAACATCAAGCCGGTTGGATGACAGGCACGGGAACTTCCGAGAGGATTTTGCGCACAATGTGCATTCCTGTGATTCCACGAATCTTCGCTTCTGGCTTCATGTTGATACGGTGGGAAATGACTTGCAAAGCGATGCCTTTGATGTCGTCTGGAATGACATAATTCCGTCCAGCGATTGCAGCAGCAGCTCGACCAGTCTTGAACAGTGATTGAGATGCACGAGGCGATGCTCCATTGGTGACACGGTGATCTTCACGAGTGCGTTGCACAATTTCAACAATGTAGGAGAGGATTGCTGGGTCAACGTGAACAGTTTCGAGTGCCTTTTGCATGGCAACCACTTTCTTCGGGGATGTGACTTGTTGAACATCGTGCCCGTCCTTACCACGCAACTTGCGTCGAGCCAGGATGGCTTTCTCTTCAGCTCGGTCAGGATAGCCCATGCTCATCTTCATCAAGAACCGGTCCATTTGTGCTTCAGGTAGTGGGTAGGTTCCTTCTTGTTCGATTGGGTTTTGTGTTGCGATGACAACGAATGGTGCTGGGAGTTTGTGGGTAATACCTTCAATCGTCACTTGCTTTTCTTCCATTGCTTCGAGAAGAGCCGCTTGTGTCTTCGGCGGTGCACGGTTAATTTCGTCAGCAAGGAGGATATTGGAAAACAATGGTCCAGCACGGAGTTTGAACTCCCCAGCCTTCTGGTCGTACATGTATGTCCCCATAATGTCGGAGGGGAGCAAATCAGGAGTAAATTGAACACGCTTGAATTTACATCCAAGTGCTTGGGCGAATGTGTTGGCAAGCAGCGTCTTTGCAAGACCTGGGAAATCTTCGAGGAGCATGTTTCCGTTAGAGAGAATTCCAACAGTGACTCTGCGAAGGTTTTCATTCTTACCGATAATGACCTTGCTGACTTCGTTCATGAGGCTGTTCGAGATGGCGGAAACAGTGCCAATCAAATCTTGAGCGCCGGGGTTTTGACCCATTGCGGGTGCTGCTGAGAATCCTGCTTCCATAGTAAGGCCTCCAAAGGACAAGTTCGCAACCGGAACCTTCCATATATGAATGTGAGGGGGTCGTAAGTCAACAATATGTCAGCCATAAGCAGAGCGGCATATGGATTATCTTCCCCAGAAGTGGTTTTCCTTTCGGTGGAGTCGGATGAGTTCGTCTAAGATCTCTTGTTCGACAGGGTTGAGGTCAATTTTCTTGAGTCGTTTTGCATGAGATTCAGGAACATCCACATAGAATTCATCCAGTTCCTCAATGTGCCTTCCAACTGTAGGTCCATTGATCGCAACGGCCACTTCATCACCTTGATTTGCTTCTTTGACGTCTTCGGAAGCACGGGTTCGTAAGCTCTTGATTTGCCCGACTGGTGTACCGTCGAGTTTCATCAATCGCTGGCCAATATGCACTCGGCCTCCAACCACTCGCATGCCAACAATTGCGGGGCCTTTTGCTCGGAAGGTGTGATCCTTGAGGTAGAGCAATCGTCCCGGGTAAACAAGCGATTCACGCAATTCAGCCGCCATGCGTTCAGAGGTTTCTTCTCGCCATGCTTCATAGGCATCCAAGATATGATAGATGATGCTGCCAGAAAAGAATTTGATTTCAGAATCATCTTCACTCAATGAGTCAGCAACCTCGGAGTTTCCCTTGACTGAAAAACCAAGAATTACTTTATTCAGTGGGTCTTGAGCCGATTTAGCCATCAAAATATCACGCTTGTTGACCGGCCCAACCGTTGCTTGCCGTACTGGTATCTTCAATTTGGCAAGTTCGAAACCTAAGGCTTCCAAACCACCAACGGTATCCGCTTTGATGACGACACCTTTGCGCTCCTCTTCAGCACCCCTGCATACGCCTTGTTTGGTGTGTTCTTTGAAATCAATCCGTGGAAAGACCTCATTGCACTTTGAGCACATGATTGGCATGGTGTCAAAAATCGCTCGCCATTCTTGACGAATTGCGACTTCTGCCTGCTCTTTTTGTTCAGCAGTATTGGCCAGATACAGCGTAGTACCGGCAATTGTGTTTTCGAGTTTTGGTGCTACAATTTTCACTCCGCATGCAGCCTCTACACTGTCAAAGTTAACCCAGCGTTTGCCAGCATCCCTCATCTCAGACATGCCTTTAGGGCGCTTAAGACCCTTGATGTGGGTTGAAAATGGGCCGTCATTGGCTGCGAGCATGATTTTGTCTCCAATCTTGAGTTCACCCCGGTAAAGAATCACGTCGATTGTCTTCCCCATGCCGGTTTCATCTCGCATTTCGAGCACCGTTCCTTCAGCAGCACCTAGCGTATCTGTGAGTCGGTCCTCGAGGAACCGTTCGGCTAAACCAACGGTGACAGCAAGCAAATCTTGCAAACCTTCACCGTCTTTTGCCGACATTGGCACAAGGGCCACATTTTGTCTGAAATCACGAATTTGATCATATCGTTCGATGTTAAATCCATGTTCAGAGAATTGGCCAAGGAGTTTCCAGTATCGGTCCTCAAACAATGACTGCACATCTTCACGTTGGTCCTTGAACGATTCCATGAATGAGCGCCCATGCTTTGTGCGCCAACCATGGATTCGATCGACCTTGTTGCATGCGATGACGAATGGGGTCCGTGTTTCCTTCAACGTTTGCAAACTTTCGATGGTTTGAGGCTGAAGACCTTCCATCACATCGATGACCAGCACGGCAATGTCAGCAACCGACCCGCCTCTGTTTCGCAGGCTGACAAACGAATGGTGACCCGGCGTGTCAATGAACAGTAATCCTGGAGATTTGAATTTCTTGCCACCCATCATGGCGGCACAGGTTTCGTTGAGAACATCAGCGGGAACTTCGGTCGCTCCAATATGCTGAGTGATTCCACCCGCTTCGCGATCCATCACGCTTGCTTGGCGTTCGCTGCCAATGGAGCGAACCAAGTCCAAAACGCTCGTCTTGCCGTGATCGACGTGCCCGAGAACGGAAACGATTGGCTGACGGTTGTGGCCGCGTTCTGTAGCGGTTTCTTCAGGCGAATCCGTGTCGGTTCCGTCCATGATTTCACCTCAGCCCCGCTGTGGGGTCGCACTCACTCGTAGACCCAAGCGGTGATTGTTTGATCCCATTCCATGAGACCTTCCGGGAACCAAAGACCAAGTTCGAACTCAGCAGTTTCTGCTGCATCTGAACCGTGAATCATGTTGAATCCCATGTCCATTCCAAAGTCACCACGGATGGTACCAGGAGATGCTTCACGGCCGTTGGTTGCTCCGATCAGGGTTCGTGCAACAGCGATTGCATCTTTGCCCGACCATGCCATGCAGACCACAGGCCCAGATGTGACGAACTTGATGAGGCCAGGATAAAAAGGGCGTTCTTTGTGAACTTCGTAATGTGCTTCAGCGGTTGCTTGGCTTGGCACAACGGATTTTAATCCAACCAGCTTCAAGCCTTTTCGCTCAAAGCGACCCAAAATTTCTGCAATAAGTCCACGTTGTACGCCATCAGGCTTAATCATAACATAGGTTGTTTCCACGGTGTTCACCAATCCGTCCGACTGGACCCCCCTTTATGAGCCATACGGCAACAATGGGTCCAAAAAAACACCGAAGGTGCGATTGGTGTGGTTGCAAGCAGGGATTTGCTATCACTGATTGCGACCCTTAACGAAGTGGCGAGTCCACTTCACACGGCGTGAGTTTCGCTTGAGCTTGACCATGTTCTTACGAGCCTTGGAGCTCTTGAACCACATCACGCTTCCGTCACGGCGCACAAACATCATGCCCGTGCCAGGTTCGATTTCTTCTCCAGAAAAAGTACAGATTCTACGTTCAGGCATTTCCTTCACCTCGAGTTGAGCTTACGGGCTTCACGACCGGTGTCCTTGAGCATCAAAATGTCGCCGACACGAATTGGACCAAGCACGTTGCGGGAGATAATTCTTCCAACGTCTCGGGGATTAGGTGCATCGTTCACACGGACCTTGACTTGAGTTGCTTCACCGGTCATACCGGTGCGGCCGACAATTTCGACGACTTCAGCAGGCCATCCGTTAAGTTCTTCGCTCATGTATTTCGCCTCCAAACTTCAGGTTCAAGCCTTGAGGTCGTTGATCATGTCAACGACTTCGGTGAACTTTTCTTGTGCGCCTTTGGTGATTTCCATGACTGCAATGGATGCGGTCTTGACACCATCAGGAAGGCCAGCTTCCTTAGCGAGGTATTCTTGAGATGGGACGTATCCGTATGGGATGCCTTTTTCTTCACAAATCAAAGGGATGTGAGCGAGAAGTTCAGGCGGGTTAACGTCGACTGCGAGGACGATGAATTGAGCAGTGCCGCGCTCGGCAGTCTTGGTCACTTCGTTGCTGCCCTTCTTCAGGCGGCCATTGGAGTTGGCTTGCAGCATGTCATAGATCTTGTCAGATACGGCTTCGGGGGTTTCAAATCGCACGTGTACACTCATTGGATTCACTTCTTCCTCATGTTAAGGCATTCCTTGCGCACAACCTCGCGGATATAAACACGACGGAAGAAGAACGCACAAGGTCGTGGCTCGAAACAGTGGATTTCTTTGATTAAACTCTACCTAAAAACAAGCCACTGCGAACTGATCAATGCCAGCCAAGGGTAGTGAATAACTCATTTACGCCTCGAGCAAGGGCGGGGCCACCGGAGATGACATCTCGCGGATTTGAGAGGGACCCAGTGGCGTGGACACCATCGACATAACGAATTAATCTGGCAATGGCTCCACCAGTGAACAAACCATGAGAGCATGCTGCGTGAACCTCAACCGCGCCCTGACTTCGCAACGCTTCAGCCGCTCTGCAGATTGTACCACCGGTTGCGATCATGTCATCGACAATGGCCACGATTTTACCATCAACGTCCAAATCTTTGGCTTTGTGCACAATGGTATGAGCGTCAATTCGGGTCTTCTCGAGGTATGAAAACTCACAATCGATGGTTTTTGCAACAGCTGAGGCACGATCAATCGCTCCTTTGTCCGGTGAAAGGATGAAGTCAGGATTGACAGTTGTCTGTAGGTGTTTTGCCAACTCTGGCATTGCTGAGGTGAAAGCCACGGGCACAGGTAAATCTTCGAGGACCTTTGGAGCATGGAGATCAAAGACAATGATACCGTCACAGCGTGAGGCAAGCAAGTGTCCAATAGCCCTCGCAGAGATTGCTTCACCAGGCTTGAACCTCTTATCTTGTCGAGAATATCCAAAATATGGGATGGCAAGGAGGGTTCCGGGGCCTACATCTTCCATTTTTTGAGGACCAATTTCTCTCAAATTTTCCAAATTACCTCTTCGGACATCGTCAATTGCCTCAAGCATGAGGAGGGTTTCAACAATGCCAGAATCTGGGAACGTGTTTGAAACCAGAACAACTGGTTCTTTTCGTACGGCTTCGATGACCTCACTTGGAATTCGGATGTATCCCTCGGAGTCGGGAAACCGCCGAGTTTCAAGCGAATGATGTTCCCAACCAAGCGTTTCGGCCAGTTGGGTTGCCAGCAAGGTTGCGTTGCTTCCAGACAAGACGACCATGTGCTCCCCGTTGTGAGTGCCAGCGACGGTCCTTCATGTTCTTTGCGAGTGTTGGAGGATCATCAAAACAGGCTGTTTGAGTCCCTTTTTGAATCACAAATAGGATTCAGTGGCCCAGTGCAGGCTCGTTGTTGAAGGTAGAGTGCGCGAGGCAGGACTTGAACCTGCGACCTCCCGGTTATCAGCCGGGTGCTCTAACCGACTAAGCCACCCGCGCAACTGTAGTTCGGCCGACAGACCTCCCCGTCATAAGATTGACGGCGCAACAAACGGCCGACTTCAACAAGCGTTTCTTCACTCGTTTTCGTCGTCCATCTCATTGATTGAGATGTAGGACGGTAGTGAAAGGACCTTCTCAAAGGTGCGTGAAAGAACAACTTCATCGAGGCGCTCTCGAGTTCGTGAAAACGCAGTGATCGGCACGCGAAGGGTAGCCTCAACTCCGAATTCCTTCTGGATGCTGATTCGAGTCTTGACAATAACGCCCTTGTACGTGCGCTTGACCTTGAAGAGGTCTGTGATGACGCCAATCTCTCGGCCTTGGTTGTCTAAGACCGCGCGGTCAAGCATTTCGTCTGGTGCGTATAATTTCTCATCAATTCGCACTGTATCTCTCCATCGGCGTTGTAGTTCGCGCATGGACTTCGAAAGTTTCACAGTTCCATCCGTACGGATGCTGTGGACCAGTTCCTTTGGAAGCGGCGCAAGTTCTGCTGGCTTTCTCATGAATTCATCAGCGACGCCTGCGTCCACTTGAATTCGCATCGATCGAACTCGAGCTTCATTCGGGTGGTGTCGTTCACCCACAATCGTTCCTACTTTCTTATCGTTCACATATACATCCCGTTGGAGTAACTCCTGGATGTCGTATTTGTCGTTCGGCATTTTTCCCATCTCCTTGTGTCGGGGTCTACCCGACTTATTCCCTCGTTCCCTTGAAGGGATATATACTCTTTCCCAATTTGAAAGTGATTTCCAATTGCATTTGTCGTATAATTGACTAAAACACCAATTGAAAATCACCTAAAATTCAATTTTTCATGTATGTCGTATAATTTTATTTTCAATAGGAGTTCAAGACATTAATGAGTTTCTTTGGGGGGAGATCCGTATCGAAGCTGAAGATTTCGTCGAGTGGGTGAAATTTTTCTATAGTTCAATTGATTTCAAAACGAATTCACCTTTTGTGTTATGGAGATAAACCAAAAAAAACTTGGAAGATCTGTTGTGGTGATAAGATGGAAACTAGGTGCCTTCAGGAGCTACATCTACAAATCGTAATCCAATTAAAAATAACATTTTTCAATTGGAAAATACGAATTATTGAGGATTCACTCATGGCGTATAATTCGTTGATTTGTTCCATGCTTGAAGTTCCATTTCACGATTGATTGATGTGGGTGGTCTGGGTGGCATGGCCATGGTTCAGCGACCGGTCATTCACTTACGGGGGCCGCCCACATCGTTGATGGTTGGTTTGATTGAACGGTTATTACGCACGCCATCAGACCTCATCATTGATGACCCACTTCACACCATGGTTGTGCAACATTATGCAAATGATTTGCTGTACGGAGAGGCAACAGTGTCCTCTCCAAGCCAACGAGTATTGTCTAAGGGACACCGCGTCGTCATGGTAGGACAGGGCCCATTCAATGCACAACAAGAGGATGGTGTTGAATTCATTCTTGTCACCTCTGCCGAACAGGTTGGTGAAGTGAGTTTTGATTGGGTTGATGCCCATGTCGCTGTTCATGATTTGATGCCAATGCATCGGGGTGGATCATGGGTCCCCTCTGTTTTGAGTGGATGGTATGATGCTCTTTCGAACGGTATCACACCAACGATTGAAGACGACGGCCAACACTGGTGGGTCGGTGAAATCGACGTCGCAGACGCCCTTGTCCGATTGTTGATGAGTTCGACACCCCTCCCCAAGGTCAGCAAGATGTCAGGTCGCCGGTGTTGGAGCACTCAACAAACATTGGAGGAATTTGTCATGTTGTACCAGCGTACTGCTGCAGGTCAAACTGGCTCATTCGGAGTCAGTGAGCTTAGTGCCCCTCCTTCACCGAACATCGAACTTCAACCGCTTATGGTTTCAGATTCTGTTCCGATGACCCTTGAGGAAAACAGAGCTCAAAGGCCAGATCTATCCTCTATACATGATGCATTACATGCTGCAGATGGAGACGGCTGGCGACCTCTCGTTCCGGTGCGTACAGCGATGATGCACTGCCTTGCTCAGTTGCTTGATCCTCAAGCCAAGGTTTGAACTCCACCCACTGGAAGCGGTGTCAGGCTTGTGACATTGCCTACGAGGGTCGGGCCCTCTGTGAAGGTCCCCATGATGCCTGTGTCGCCGCTTGGGTTGTGTGAAAGAGAAAGCCATGGTCGCCCATAAGCGTCAATTTGCATGTCAATGAAATCTCCAAACCCACCACAGCGCTCGTAGCCACAGGTTGGACTTGCATTGTCGAGTGGGTCATCTGGAGCGTTCAGTTGAACCGTAGTGATCAGCGGATTTGGATTGAATGCGTCAGTAATGACCGAGATGTAGCCGTGCCAGACTCCATCGCCCTCTGTTCCGATGTATCCAAAGGCCACCTTACCAGGGTCGCCAGCGATAACGACGGGGAAACCAGTTCCCTCAAGGTGACTTGGTCCAACCATGATGGCATCCGACCAAGTGTTTGCATCATCGAGTGAATATGAAAAGTATGGCATGTTATCGATGCCCATCCACATAGCATACACATTGCTTTCACTGTCGGTGTCAACCTGTGCTTCTTCTGCATTCCACGTGTCTGCAGTACCAGAGACTTCGGTTGGGAGCACATGTTCAGTCCACGTCAATGCCCCGTCTTCTGTTTTGTACATAGAATAACCAGATCCATCACAGCCTCGTTGGCCACGGTAGAAATTTCCGTTATCTGCTCCGATGATGTGAGCAGAGAGCCCTCCACTTTGACAGTCGACGGGTGCACCCGGCAGTTCAGGTCCCCACGTAAGCCCCCCGTCTTGGCTTTGCGAGCACAATGGTGCTGGATAGTTTCCATTGATGCAGAACACCCAGAGAGTTTCATGGAGAATACCGCCGTAGGGAGAGGAAGCAATGGTTTGGTGGTCTTGAACTGAATACGAGGTGGCGACGGATGGTCCAAACCATGAGTCACCTTCATCATCGCTCCATTCAACCGTCATGCCCAAGAGTGCATGCATATCGAATTTCATAATTCGGTCGGTCCACGGGTCAACATAGACATAAGGGTCATTTGAATTAGCAACTGGCAATACGGGGCCGTAGACGTTTTGACACGTGAAGTCGCTTAAACTGGTCATTTCGATCATGTTGCTGCATTGGACAATTGCCGTGGAGCCAGCAGGTCCATTGCCATAACTAGAGAAGTAGATATTGTCGGTGGACGTGATACCCATCGTTGGTTCAAAGGTCGAATACCCAGTCCCATAGTAGGTGCCTTGGCTGTAAAACGGGATGTTTTCCCCGTTGAGTGCCGAGGTATTGTTCATGGCATTCATTCCGCCTGGGTAGTGGTACCAAGTGGTAGGATTGAGACCTTGTTCGAAGGCAAAGAACCCTTCATTTTCATCATCAGTCTCTGTGACTTCATTGGCTCCAAAGCATCCTGCGAGTGGCGCGGCACCCATCAGAATCGTCAATAGTATTGCAATCTGTTTATTTTTCATTGTTCATCACCTAATTTGAAAAGGTCGGAGCCGAGCAAAGGTAGCAAGACACTTGCATCCCCCTCAACACACACATTGGGTGCCTCAGGGCGCATCTTGCCCCAAGAAATTGCCTCGCGTAAGCGGGCTCCTGAAAGACTGCCATCGTGCTCGGGAGCGGTTGTGATGTAGACTGCAGCATCGAGTCCACCACGGTATTGATTCCACCAAATCACATGGTGCTTGGAGATGCCACCGCCGATCATCAGTGCGTTTGAGACTTCAACATCCCAAGTCATGTCGCTCATGACTTGTTCATCAGCTAGCGTATCGATGTGGAAATCTCGATGCTTTTGCCGCAACATGAACAGTTGAGCTCCGATTGATCCGTCAGTAATTCCAGGAATCACGATAGGAATTTTGTGCTTGTATGCCCAGTAAATGAGTGAATCAGGGGTGCCAATTCGCTTTCCTAGTTCCCACACAAGGTGAATTGAGCCGAAGCCCAACCAGGCATCTGCACCAGTTTTTCCTGTTTCTTTGAGCCGATCGTGATACATTTCTTCGAGGACTGGCGTCAGCACCTGTTCAATGATCTCGCCGTACGACGAATTGGGGACAATGACATTGCCTAGGCGCATTAAGGAATGTTCACCAAGTTCGATGTCATCCAGTTCGAATGCCCCATGATAGTAGTGTTTGTGTGCTCTGGCAATGTCGTGATCAAGCATGCCACACGTCGTCGAAACGACATTGAACATACGCTGTTTGAGCGCCTCGACAAAAAAGCCTCGAGTTCCAGTGGCGCACAAGCAAGCAGGGAATGATAGCCAGTTGCATACCTTAGTTGCGTCCCCGCCAACGGCGTCCAATTCCGATTTCATATCCCGAAGGATGTCCCTTGCCATGGCCAATTTTGTTGCGGTAAATCCGCCCGCAGTCGCCATTTGGTCAATCAAAGACCGCGGCGAGGTGATATCATGAAATGAATAGTCCACGACCGGGATATCGAATTCATCAGGTTGAATCGCCATGGAAGGTCCAATCATGGCCTCCACATGAACCTGCCCACAGGTAATTGATACACACCCTACGGGTGTGATTACAACTGTTCGAGTTCGAAAATACGATCTCTGAGCCTCGCTGCTTCTTCGAAATCAAGATTCTTAGCAGCGACCTTCATGGCTGATTTGAGTTCTTTTAGCATGTCTTGAATCTCCCCCGGCGAGAAGTTTTTAGCATCAGATGGCTCATCATAAGCCAATTGGATATTTGAATTTCCAATTGGATTATTTGACTTCACCCCACTGCTTCCATCCTGACCTTTACCGGAGGCCCATGCACCCGCTCCAAGGTTGAGACGCTGTGCCCAATCACCCTCTTTCCGTCCGCCTTTCTTGGCCACAAGTCGCCGAGAACCATCTTGCGAACTTGAGGTTCCTGCGATCAAATCATCGAGGTCAGAATTCATCTTGGGCAGTGCCTTGACGATGCCCTTCGGCGTGATGTTGTTCGCATCATTGTGTGCTTGCTGACGTTCTCGCCGCTCAAGCGTCTGTGTGATTGCGGCCTTCATGGCTTGTGACATGCCATCGGCATACAGGATAACATGGCCGTTTAGATTACGAGCAGCACGGCCGATTGTTTGAAGCAGGCTGCGTTCGTTTCTCAAGAAGCCTTGGCGATCAGCATCAAAGATGGCTACGAGGCTCACTTCGGGTAAATCGAGCCCCTCCCTCAACAGGTTGATACCTACAATCACATCGATGTGACCAATACGTAGAGCATTGATGATTTCCGTTCGTTCAATGGTATCAATTTCTGAGTGAAGATGATGCGCCTTTACGCCCATTCGATTCAGGTACTCAGCTACCTCTTCGGCGAATTTGATGGTTAGCACCGTGACCAAAGTTCGCTCTCCTCGCCCGACTCGAGCGTTAATTTCACTCAGCAAGTCTGCCATTTGGCCACTGGTAGGGCGAACTTCGATTTCCGGGTCAAGCAATCCCGTCGGACGGATTTCCATCTTTGCAATGCCATCGATATGCTGTACCATGTGATACAGACTCTCACTCTCTGGATGTTTTTTCTCTAAATCTCGTGGGCCCGCCCCGCCACCTGATTGGGCATGAAGCAGTCCTTTGGGAAGCGGTTGGCCGGTCAATTCGCACAAATGCCGTAACTCCCGTTCACCTGGTGTCGCTGAGACATAGACCATTTGTGGAATCAGGCTTTGAAATTCTGGAATCTTGAGTGGTCGATTGTCCGCAGCAGTTGGTAAGCGGAAACCAAAATTGATCAGGCTTTCTTTTCTTGAACGATCACCGTAATACATACCACCTACTTGGGGGAGGGTGACGTGTGATTCATCCATAATCACGAGGAATTTCTTGGGATCGCCATGGAATTGCTTCGCGCACGCTGCGAAGAAGTCCAGTAAGCAATGAGGGCGCTCTCCCCGCTCTCGCCCATCGAAATGCAATGAGTAGTTCTCAATCGACTGGCAATGACCTATTTCTCGAATCATTTCCAAATCATACCTCGTTCGCTGCTCGATGCGATGGCGTTCAAGTTCTTTCCCTTCACTCGCAAAGTGTGCAACTCGATCGTCCAACTCGTCTTCTATCGACACCAGTGCAGCCTCAAGGCGTTCTGGACTGGTCATGTAGAATTCCTTAGGGTGAATCCAGGCTTCATCCAATTCGTCGAGAACATCCCAACTCACAGGGTCGCACACTGACACCTTTGTGATGCCGTTGAAATCGAATTGAATTCGCAATGGGTCATCACGACTTGGCATCCATACGTCGACAACTTCGCCTCGAACACGACAATCACCACGCGCTAAATCTGTCGTTGTTCGTTTGTATTGGAGAGTGATCAGTTCGTGCAGCAGGTCACTGGTTTCAATCTCTTGACCAACATGCACCCGCACGTGATATTCAAGGAAGGTTTCTGGAGGGTTCAATCCATAGATGCATGAAACAGAGGAGACAATGACGCAATCTGGGCGCGTGACGAGCGAGGCGATTGTTGCAAACCGCTCCTGTTCAATCCTCTCGTTCACAGACAGTTCCTTCTCGATGTACATATCTCGTTTTGCAAGGTACGCCTCGGGTTGGTAGTAGTCATAATGAGACACGTAATAATCAACCGCGTTCTCTGGAAAATAGCCAGCCATTTCATGGTACAACTGCCTTGCTAGGGTCTTGTTATGGCTGATGATGAGGGTCGGAATGTTCAGTTCTTGAATCACTTGAGCCATAGCGTATGTCTTTCCGCTTCCAGTGACGCCGAGCAACACGCATCGTTCCTGACCATTTTCCAATTGAGAAATCAATTTTTCAATTGCTTTTGGCTGGTCACCAGATGGTTCAAATTCCGAGCGAAGCACCATACGCTTTACTTCAGGATTGAGATGCTCCAGTGCCGCCCCTTCGAGGGCGCGAGAAAGGTCAAACGGATCGCGTTCGGTCAAGTCAGCCGCGTCGATGGGGAGGTTTGCTAGATCCTCAAATGCACCGTCGTCATCCCACTCATTAACCACAGAAATGCCCTCCTTGCTACGCCCTCGGTTTGACCCTATACAAGGCTGTTGAGTTGTCTATGGTAGGTAGAGGCCGCCATTGACGTGAATGATTGCGCCCGTGATATAGCTCGAATCTTCACCAACGAGAAATGAAATGGTTTTGGCCATGTCATCTGGGGAACCAACCCGTTTCAAAGGGACTTCTGTCTCCCTCTGTTGTCGCTTTTCAGCACTATCGCCCGCCAAGATATCGGTGTCGACATAGCCTGGAGCGAGGACATTTACTCTCTTTCCTTCGGGACCCACTGCTTGCGCTAAAGAGCGCGCCCATGTCGATAACGCAGCCTTTGAGGCTGAGTAATCAGCACCGTGGGGTGAGCCACGAGTGCCGAGTTGAGAACTGACAACGACCATTCTTGCGTGTGCTGTAAGATGAGGTTGTACGGCCTTCCAAACGCTCACGGCTCCCTCAAAATTGATTGCCATTGTTTGACGAAGATTTTCCATGGTCATGTCTTGTGCTGCGACGCGGTCATAGGAGCCATGGTTGAGCACTAAGACATCAATACCTCGGGCCATCCAAGGGTGGATGCCAAGCAATCCGACTTCTCCAGTGTTGGCACAATCCACTTTCACAGCTAGAGCATCATCGCCCCGTTCACGGATCTCATCAACCACCATCTCTGCTGGTTTTGAAGAGGTATTGTAGGTCAGCAAGACATCATAGCCGTCAGCAGCAAGTCGTTTTGCCGTAGCGGCACCAATGCCTCGGCCACCACCGGTGAGGAGTGCTACTGGGCGGGTCATGGCCCGTGCTGTGGGCCAACTATGATAATTCCAACCCCTTGTTCACTTACCGAGAAATTGTGCAAGTTGCGGGGCCTGCCAGCCTTTTGGCTTGAGCACTTTACCGTCTTCTCTGCGGATGACCTTGCCATCGACCAGTTTCGCCATGTTTGAGCGATGGACTTCGTTAAACGCATCATCATAGATGTTCTGCATGCCGTGATTGATGATAGTTCCAGCCAGGATGTAGCCAATGTCAGCAAGAGCATCAAGCACTTCGACCATGTCACCAGCACGTGCAGCCTCTGCGTACTCCTCGACCTCTTCTTTGAGGAGTTTGATTCGTAACTCGATCATTTCATCGGGACCGAGCCCAGGTGCATCGAGCTTCGGGATTTCAAAGGCTTCATTGAATTCAAGCAGGGAGGCTACAATTGGGTTCATGCCTCGCTGTGATGCCATACGGCCTTTGAACCTTGCAGGGCAAGAATTCAATTTAAGAAAACCAAGGATGGCGTCCAAAGTGATTGCGTGGAACCTTTTCCCCATGCTCAATATGGTATTGAAATCCAGAAATGACCGACTTAAGATATGTCTGAAGCCTTGGACGAACCCACAATATGTGAGGCAAGAACGCAAGCATACGAGGTAGTTTGGCAAGGATGTAGGGGTAGACTGTGATGGTCAATCGGGATGCTTCACGACCGATGGTTGCTAATTCCCATACCACATAGGACTGTGGGCCTCCTTCTTCTCCAATCAGTAAGGTGAATCCATCGCCTTCAGACCACGTTTGGAACCGACGTGTGTACGTGCGCCCGTTAAGGTACACAAGAATGTCTGAATGGTCGTCTTTGTCCCATTGTATTGACTTATTTGATTGGCAGAAGGGGTGACTGGCTTCAAGGATGTCCGGGGTGCTGATGACCTCCCACAACGCTGCTGCATCGATATCGAAGTCCATCGTATACGAGGCACTCCAACGCCGAGTGTACGCACTTTCCATGGATCAAGCCATAGGTAATCGATTATGAGGTTATGTTCACTCTCACGATAGTTCGGACGACATGGGTTTCTTCTCTCGGCATATCTAAAGCATTTTTTGGATTACTCAAAATTGATTAAACAGGTCAGACTATAGTTACCACGGCCAGAGTTTCCCTGCTGGTGCAATTAAAGCACTTAAGAAACAGGGACTCTTGAAATGATGCTGGGATTTATTGACCACCATGCATTGGGAAGGCCATGAAGAAGAAAGGATACTTTCTGGCTCTGCTGATTATTCTTGTGCCTCTTTCATATTGGGCGGGTTCGGTTGGAAACGACGCTGAAAGTCAAACAGGGTCAGAAGATGCCTTATTGAGTGTGAATTTGGCCCAAGAACAAGAAATTGCATCATTGGAACAAGAAATATCCTCATTGAATGATAATATATCTCAACAGGAAGCCCAGATTTCGAGTCACGTAGAAGAAATTGACATTTTAAACTCGGAAATATCTGCACTCGAAGCCGAAATCGCCTCTCTTGAGAACAATCATAACTCCACAGAGGAGCAAAAAAATGCGGTGATCGCTGAGTTGGAAACTGCGGTGGCATCTCTGAACTCCACAATAATTGATTTGAATTCCCAAATCGTTCAATACCAACAAACATTGAGTCTAAGGGACCTGGCCATCGTCGGGTATGTCGAACTTGTAGGGAGTATCCAATCGGAGAACACAAATCTCAGTGCACAGATTACGACGCTGAATCTGATTATTGAGGAGTTACAATCAACAATTGACGAACTTCAAGCAACCCTCTATCCATACTCTTGCCCCTTTGGAAGTTCAATCTCAAGTGCTTTTACTGGTTCGATTTATGCCAATCCGGGTGCAGTGTTCTCCAATGATCCGAACTTACCAAACGATCACAGCCCCCAAGCAATAGATTTCCAGGTCACCCTAGATGGGTCGCCTCTGGAGGGGTGCGAAATCCGATTCGAAATGGAGGATAGCAATGGCTGGTTCTTTCCAGCATATAGGCAAACAAACAGCAATGGTGATTTACATGGATACTGGACTGCAGGTTCGATGATTGGTAATCAGACAATGAGTGCTTACATCACTTGGCCAAGTGGGGAGAGGGGGTACCTCAACACATCTGGTGAAGTGACCAATACTAGCACTAGGACAAATTCAATTCATCTAAATTACGAGCCTAGTGGAGAATATGAGAAGTTTAGTATCCAAGCAACGCCGGGAACAGGGCCAGTAGCAACATATTACGCAACAATTACTTGGGCCGGTGCTTATGGTGGGCTTCAGTTCGATGGAGATACGACCAAGGTCATATTTTCTACATGGGACATCAACGGAATGGAAGCAGAAGTCATCGACAACGGATCTTGCAACGTACTTCATGGATTTGGTGGCGAGGGCACTGGGGTGAGCTGTAGGCTGATGCTTCCTCCAAGTGTTCATGGTTTGATACCAGGCCTTCCAAACGATTACATGCTAGTCCCAGGGCACACCTATGAAACATCATTGGAGATTTCTGATTGTGGAACAAACTGTCAAGATTACACATTTTTATTCACCGATATAACAAGGGGCTTAGGCCCAATCAGTTTAGGAACTCAGCGGTACAAGTCTGATTCGGTTAATGATTGGGCATCGAGTTTTGTTGAGGAATGGGCTCCAAATGGAAACTGTCTTTCAGCGGAACGGTCCATTCTATTTCACGATGTTAAGGCAAAGGTAAACGGGGAATGGGAGTATTTTGATCGGGCTAGATTTACCCCCAATTATGTACCAAGCAACAACGAAATATGTGCAAACTATTACGCCGAGGGGACTGAGGATGGTTTCCAATTATCCAGTGGAGGGGATCGATTAGTCGGACAACCTAGAATTTCTGGCGACACATATTTCCCAAACACAAGATACATTGACATCATTCTGAGTTAAGTGAACGGAACTCATTTATTACACCACTAAAACCTCATGATAGTTTGATCTACTCTACCTACTGCCTCACCAAAATCAGAACACTGGTGGCGGACGTACCAGGGTTTAGACTCACAAGCGTTTGAACCGAGTAACGTTTGGAGGACATGGCGTCCGGTTATACTGCAAAGCCGATCAACAGGGCACCAAGCAACACCCAACCGGTGAGCATCGATGCTCGGAACAGTGTGGTTTGGAAGTCTTCAAAGGCATTCATACGCAAGACCACCCAGATGTTGACAACGGCCATCAGTCCGGCAGATGCAAGAAACCACAGCTCATCCATTGGGTCGCTGATGGCAAAGCATGCGAACCAGAGCAAGGTGAGTTGTACGGTGGTGCGTGTTGTCGCTCGTTCATCGAAGGTTGAGGGGAACGAACGAATGCCATGCTCACGGTCGTTTTCAACATCCATTCGTGCGTAATTGATGTCAAAGGCAGCAATCCATAGAGCCACGCCGATCGAGATGGGAAGAATGGTTGGAGCCCAAAGAAGATCATTGCCAGTCGCAAGTTGACCTGTGATAGCAGCCCAACCATGCACGTCAGCTGCGATGGCAACCCATGCACCTGCCGGAGCAAGGCCCAAGCAGATTCCAAGCCAGAAGTGGCACAACCAGGTGTATCGCTTCATGTAGGGATAGACGACGAATGTGAGCACGGGCAACCAAGCCATCATCAAAGCAACTTGATTGAGCAGGCCTGCACTGACCAAAAGTAACAGCAAGAACGCCCCAGCAAGCCCCCATGCCGTATTCAGGCTCATGGCGCCTGAGGCAAGGTGACGGTTCTTTGTGCGGGGGTTGGCCGCATCGATATCCCGGTCGATGATTCGGTTCAAAGCCATTGCAAGTCCTCGAGCACCGACGGCAGCCAAGAGGATGTACAGCAAGTCGATGCCGGGGGCGATGTCAAACTGATCAATGGCAATGAAATAGCCAATCAGAACAAATGGTAGGGAGAACAATGTATGCTCAATTTTGATGAACGAGAGAACCTGCTTCGTGTCCATCAAGCCTTGCCTCCAAAGGAAAGATGCGGCGGCCATTGGTACTTAGCAAGTTCCGGGTGTTTTGCGACCTTTTCCAATGTTTCTTGGCTGTGGAGGGTGATTGAGGGCCATCGTCGAACCCCATGCTTTTCGGAAGGTATTGGAGTTGTAGCGTCCCAGCACAGGCGTTGATGTTCTTCATCAAAACTCAAACCGCGCCCAACGTCAAACCTCGAAGTCAGTTGCCACAACAATCGTCGGCGTGCTTTCTCGCAGTGTAAATCAAGATCATTGTTGGTGATGAAAAGCCATCGAAGGGAAGAATCATTATCTAATTGCCAAATTGATTTCCTCAATTGGTTAATCATCGCCTTTCGCTTCCCTTCAGCGCTGTCATTTGAGGATTCAGAACCGTCTTCGGGGGTGGGCGTACCTTCGACATCAATGCTGACGACCATGATGCTGCCTCTCAGCATGCGTGCATCCACCACGTCATCTAAGGCGAGCACATCATCAAGGCGATCGAATGAAGGTGGTTCAGCTTCACCTTGTCGCCATGCTGGCACCTCTTGGCGGAAGGAACCTTCGAGCGGTGGGTTTGGCGAACGAGGGTCTGCTGCCGCTAGTGTGGTCGCATCGATGAGCAACTTACTGTGGACGTTTTCATACGGACTTGCAGCCTCCAAGGAATCTGCGACCATGCCTTCGAGAACAACCACGTCGCTGGCAATGTCGACCTTGTCGTTAAGGGCGTCCAATAGAGCCTCCAAGTCCTTAGGATTCTGATGTTCGTCAACAGCAATGATGGTTTTGAGGAACATCATTTGACCTGCGCCTAACAACCCAACAGCAGTTTTCCGTCCCTGACGAGGGTAGCGTTGTTTAGATGCAACGATAGCAAGGTTGTGGAAGCCAGTTTCCATTGGGAGGTGAACGCTTTTCACGTCGCGATGTTGGAAGTTGAGCACAGGAGAAAATTGTCTCCCAATCGCTTCACCTAGGTGGCCGTCTTCCATTGGTGGTAGGCCGACAATCGTGGCTGCGAGCATGGCGTCCTTTCTGCAGGTGATAGCGGTCACGTGCATGACCGGGTATTGGCCAGTCAGCGAATAAAACCCAAAGTGATCGCCGAACGGCCCTTCAAGTCGGGTTTCTCCAGGTATGCAATACCCCTCAATCACGATGTCAGCTTCTGCGGGAACCATCAGGTCTTGAGTCAAGGCTTTGGTGATGGGTAGGGACTTTCGTCCAAGAATTCCGGCAAATTGGTATTCACTCAAATTATCCGGAAGTGGTGATATTGCTGAGAAGATAAGTTCGGGGGGTCCACCCATGCAAATAGCCACAGGCATTCGTCCGTCGCCACCTGCTTCCTTGATGGCTGCTGCGTGGTCTGCTGCATGCTTGTGAATCTGCCAGTGGAGGCCGATTTCTTTCGGCCCAAACACTTGAGCCCGGTACATGCCGAGGTTATGCTCTCCATTCTTCGGGTTCTTTGTGACCACTAACGGAAGGGTGACAAACGGCCCCCCGTCCTTAGGCCATGTTGTTGGAATGGGCAATCGGGTGAGATCGGTCGGAAGTCGAACGCGCTGTGAGTTTCCTTTTCGCTTCTTCTTGGGTGGCATAGCCAGTGCGTCCCGAAGCAGAGGCAGGGCTTTCCATGGCTTCCGCATGTAGAGTCCAATATCTGGCTTCATCATGGCCACCATTCGATCACCGATTTCGGTTTCATGGGTTGCGCCAAGAGCTCGCATGGTACGGTCTTGGTCGCCAAAGAGGTTCATCGCTAGTGGGATATCGCTGATCGTCCCATCAGGAAGTCGAGGTTGTTCGAAGACAACAGCAGGGCCGTCGTTCTTTACGAGGAGGTCCGCGATAGCACCTGCTTCGAACTGAACATCGACTGGCCGACTTATGCGCAGCACCTCTCCTCGCTGCTCGAGATGCTCGAGCCACCGTTTGGAAGTCTTCCACGCCACGTCCCTGCGTAGGGCGGCCTTCATTTGAACCGTCGTATTTTTCTGTACGCCTCATACATTCATTCTCATCGGTTTGATACATGCATTGAAAGGGAGTTGCTCTTATTTCCGTCTATGCGAAGGGTGTTAATGCTGATGATTTCGGTTGCGCTGTTGTGCGCAACCGCTCAAATGGCTTCAGCTGATTCCTCTGATGTGATTGTGACTGTCGACAGTTCTAGCCTTCGTTTTAATCCCTCTGAAGTAACCGTAACCGAGGGCCAAGCAGTTCGGTTCATGTGGGCAGGTCAAGCCCTTCCACACAATGCTGTGGCTGATGATGGATTGTTTGATTCGGGTGAACCTGAGCGAGACGTCGATTACAGATTTGTCTTTGAGCCGGGCACTGCGGGCACGCACAGTTTTGTTTGCGAACCACACGCAAGCGTTGGTATGGTCGGGACGGTGATCGTCGAAGCCGCCCCGGTTGAGGAAGTCCAAGAAGAAGAGGAAGTCGTCACCCAAGATACACCATCTGTTTCGCTTGTTAGCAGCCTCTTAGTGACTGCTTTCGCAGCAGTTGTCGTCGCTCGGTACAACGATGATGCGCAAGTGGAATGACCGCTTGCTTCATGTGCTTCCATCGATTGAAGATGACCATGGGCGAGGCAGTGCAAGTGTGTGATGTGCTCGTCATCGGCGCGGGTCCTGGTGGCGGTTCAGCAGGATTACACGCCTCTCGGGCAGGTTTGAAGACTATTATCGTCGAAGCAGACCCCGAAGTTGGAACTCCTGTTCATTGTGGTGAATGCTTGAGCCACCTTGCTGTGGAAAACCTTGATTTGGAGATTCCAGATCACGTCAAAGCTCTCGACGTCACTGGTATCCGCGTCATTTTTCCAGACGGCACTGAGAAATTACTGACGGAGAAGGGATACGTGCTTGAGAAGCATCTTTTCGAACGCTGGCTCTGCGATGAAGCTGGGAAAGAAGGTGCCACACTTCTTCTGCACCACAAGGTGACGTCAATGGAGCGAGTTTACAATAGTGAAAATGAATTTTCCAATTGGAAAATTGACGGCAAAGGCGATGGTTTCCCCATTGAATGCAAGGCAGTCATCGATGCCTCTGGTGTGAGCGGTGCAGCATCGAAGTTGCTTGACATGGGTACGGAAGTGGAAGTGATTGCGGGCTTCCAGTACGAGATGCTGGATGTTCCAAACGACGGCTATCTTGACTTTTACCTCTGGCCAAAATACTCACCACATGGGTATGTGTGGATGATCCCCAAAGCGGGTGGAAGAGCAAATGTTGGCTTAGTCACCACCGATAAGAGAGGCGCGATCAAGTATCTCAATTCCTTCATTCAAGATACCTATCTCGATGGTAAACCAACCGTCAATCCACCATGGCGAGCCGAAGGTGTGAAAGTGCGTCCATTCGGTGGAACAATTCCTATTTCCGGGCCTCGCTCGACTACGGTTGCCGATGGCGTCATCCTTGTCGGAGATGCTGCAGGATTCACATCCCCTCTCTTCGAAGGCGGTTCTCACCTCGCGCTTTGGTCGGGCCGAGAAGCAGCCCAAACCATAGCAAAAGCACTCGCTGAAGGCAACATGTCTGGAGCACGACTAGGTGCTTATGAAGCCGCTTGGAAAAAGCGATTCCCACCGTACCACAAGATTCTGAAGGGTAAAACTGCACTCTATGACTTGACGGATGAAGAAATGTCGATCATGGCGAAGTGTTTACCCGAGGAGTTAGGCAACATGTCTCCATTCCAAAAGTTAGGTATTGGGTTGAAAATCCTTGTGACAAAACCAATACTTCTGACCAAGCGAGTCATCCCCATTCTGCTCTCGTTTGGCTATTCAAGAGCAAAGCATTTCGGTTGGTAATCACTGATTTCAATCAGGAATGTCCTTGAAGGATGGTTGCTGGTCAGCAATCATGTGGGGTGCGACGCTCTGGTTAGCCCTCCTCGCCGCGGCGGTGCTTCTGCTCCGACCTCGTATCCATCAGCAATCAAAAGGCGCATCCTTGGTGCTTCACCTCTTGATGATGCTTCCATTTGTTGCCTTAGCCAGTCGCTTTCTCGTCAATGACACCAGCATTCACCACGTTGTAGCCTACGGTGGCGCCGCCCTCCCGCTGAAGTATCGATTTGCAGCAACATGGGCTGCTCGTGAAGGCCCATTGCTGCTTTGGGTGCTGTGGATGTCATTGCTTGCATGGTTTTGGCGCAAACCCATGTCTGGTGAAGGCGAACACACCCACATCCTTCGTTTGCGACTGATTCACGGTTTCAGCTTTCTTGTGCTCCTCAACGCCCAAACACTTGACCCGTTCAAGGCAGCTTCGCCTTACTTTGTTGGGCGAGGACTGAATGAATTACTGCAGACCGACTTGATGGTCATCCACCCACCGTTGATTTTTCTCGCCTACTCCTTCTGCCTTCACTCAGCAGCGGTCGCCTTTTCATCGATGTTCACCAACGCCTCGGGCATCAAAGATCGCATGCTTTCAACAGTGAGGCCCGGCCTCTTTGTTGCCACTTTGGGAATTGGATTGGGGGGCCTTTGGGCCTACCTCATTCTCGACTGGGGTGGTTATTGGGCTTGGGACCCAGTTGAGACAGGTTCGTTCTTGCCCTGGCTAGCACTTGTTCTCCTCTCCCACATGCGTACTCGCCCCGGCACTACAAAAGACGCAGTTTGGATAGGTGGAGGGATTGCAGCTGGTGGTTTGGCTCTTTTTGCCACGTTGGTGACCAGGGCTGGTGGGGTTTGGGCTTCATCTGTCCACACCTTTGTCGCCGCCGATGACGGATCAGCTCCAACCGATGCTTTTTCCAGAATGGTGCTGCTCAAGAGCGATACCTTCGCTGGCGTTGAAGTCATGAGCTACATGATTCTGCTTCTGCTTTTTGTCGGGTTGTGGGTTCAATACCAGCGACGTCAATCGGATGTCGTGCCTTCTTCTAACGGGGCGCTGTGGTTCCTTCTTCCAATCATTGGGGCGAAAATCGCCGTGATTGGTAGTCTTGGCGATGGTGACGGTTTCCTTCCAGGTGCTGAGGTCTACCAATCGGTACCAAGTGCGCTCTTTCCGATGCTGATGCTGCTCCCCTTGGCAGTCGATGTGGTCTTCAGACCATCAACACTTGAATTATCAGAAAAAGGATGGAGTTATCAATCCTTGATTCGAAAGTTAGGCGGTAACCTGCAGATGCAAGGGTATGCCGCCCTAGGCGGATTGCTTCTGTTTTACGTCGGTATGGCGCTTCTCTCAGAAAATGCGTTTTATGGTGGGCTTGCACTGTTGTTCTTTGCACCGCTCTTCTTTGCAGCAGATGCCACAAAAGCATGGCCTTGGGCTGCTGCGGGCGTGATGCTGGCGCTTTCAGGAGCATGGGCAGAACTGGTGACTGTCCTTGCCGCCGGTGTGACCATGTTGCTGTTCGTACTGCCCTGGCTTTTCGCTCCAGAGGTGGAAACAAAGCCATCTGACTTTTCTTTGTTTCACCGCAAGGGCCAGATGCAAATCGCCCTTTGGGCTTCAATTGTCCTTGTTGGTCTTTATCTCGTTCTCACATTGGTGCTGCTGCTCGCTAGCATCGACGCAGTGAATTTCGATGCACATGAAGTCTATGGCGCTCCCTTCGTCCTCGCATTTGCAGCCGCTATGGTGATCTACACAGGTCGGAAGGGCGACTCACAACGAAATGCATGGTTGGTGCTTGCTACTTTGGGTGGATCGATTCTCTTTGCTCTGTGGAGGCCTGAAGCATTTGGAATGGATGCAAGCACAGTTATTTCCTCGTTCTTAGTTCGAGGCACATTGGCTTGGCTTGTGTTGCCAATGTTGTTTTTGGTGATTTTACCGGTGGCCCGCGAAGCACTTGTTGTACAGCGCCAAAAGCGTTCGAAAGCAGCGTTGTGGCGAAGGATTCCCTTCGGCGCTCACCTCGTCCACCTCGGACTTGTCGTGTTGTTAATCGGCCATGTTTACACAACCGTGCTCATCGACCGCGGCGATGCCAGTCATCGAATAACGATGATGCGGGATGAAATTATCATCGATGGCAACTATGGTTACGAATTCACAGGCTTGGAATTCCAATCAGAAAACCTCGAAGTCGGCGATGGTTATGTTGGGGTCCAGATCACGGTCTATGCCACCGAAAACGGCGTACCAACAGAAGCCATAGGTATGGTTGAACCGGGGATGCTGCGTTTTGATTCAACGGGAACGGCTCGCTCCGAGGTCGATACGCTGACGCGCTGGAGCGGTGATATTGTCTTCATCTTCGATGGCAGCCAAGCATCTGGTCTGATGACTCAAACCGTTGATGGTGGAGAATCGTCTGTGCAAATGGTCCGAGTCACGGTCTACGACCTTCCTGCATCTCACACAGTTTGGCTCGGCTGGGTGACGATGATGATTGGCATGGCGATTGTCGTGGCAGGTGATGCAAGCAAAAACAAGAGCCTGCGTTCCAACCTTGTCGAATTTGAAGGCGAAGAGTGACGCAAGGCCTCGCCAATGGAATTATCAAGGGGGCGACGGTCGCCGGACTACCCGAAAGGGAGGTAATACCATGGAAGATGGAACAATTGTCCACGTTGATTATGAACTCTACAACAATGAAACCGGTGACCTCATCGAGACCACCCGTGAAGCAGTCGCCAAAGAGCACGATGCCCATCAAGAGAACCGCACCTACGAACCAATGGTGTGTGTCGTCGGTGGAGGCCAACTCATACCAGGCTTCGAAGAAGCGCTTGGTGAAGCAAAGAAAGGCAAGGAAACCGAAGTCGTGATTGCTCCAGCAGACGCTTACGGTGAGAAAGACGCCACACAAATCGAAACCATCAGCATTGACAAATTGATTCGTGCTGTCCAAGATCCAAACTCGCTTTACATCGGTGCTCCAGTCAACATCGGTAACCGCCAAGGCCACCTCTCATACCTTGCAGCAGGCCGAGCTCGAATCGACTACAACCACCCAATGGCTGGAAAGTCGCTCAAGTATTCGTTCAAGGTTGTCGATGTTGTTGAAGGAAAGGAAGACCAAGTCGTTGCCCTTCTTCAAGCAAACACAGGCCACAGCGGTTTCGAAGTGAGCTTTGATGGTGATGATCTTATGATTGTCCTACCACAAACTATGCTGTTCGACACCAACGCTGCCATGCTCAAGTTCCGCTTGGTCACCACCATCCGTGACGCTGTTGAATGCGGCAAGGTTTCATTCATTGAAGTCCATGAACCACGAGGCTTCGGAGTTCAAGATGATGAAGAAGGCGAAGAGGAGGTCGAAGATCTCTCGTCGCTATCCGTGGCCCAACTCAAGGAACGTTGCAAAGCAGCAGGCCTTCCAGTTGGCGGCAAGAAAGCAGACCTCGTCGCTCGCCTCTCCCAAGAAGAAGAGTGAAGAAAGGCTCCAAGCCTTCAGCGGGCATATCCCAAAGAATTTCGAGGATGATGCACAGCAAGAACTGAGGGCAAACCATGTCAGCCAACTCACTGGAAGAACATTTGGAAGCCTCTGAACCAGCGCTCCCTGATTCAGAATATTCTAGTGCAGAGAAATTTCTCATCTGGGTCGCACTTGCATTGATTGCAACCGTTGCCTCCGGGCTAGTTCTGGCCAATGAAGCGGTTTGGGATGAAAGTCTCAAGCCAATTATTTGGGATCCAATCACAAAAGATGCAGGTACAGCTGGTGATGCGGGCTATTCCCCTGAAAACACCGCAATTTACACAGGTTCAATGCTTGCATGCGTGGTTATTCTACAGGCAGTATTTCGTAAAGCAAATGTTCCTTGCGACGATCGAATGACCATTGCACTCGTCGTTTGGGTCTGCTTAGCACCTGTAATGCGTGTTTTGGAAGACGCAGATTTCTTTACATCAGAACTCGATGTGTTATTCATTTCGCCCTTGATTCACCTTCATCTTGCCGCCTGGCTTGTTGGTATTGCCTTCTTATCTCAATGGATAGCCGGGCAATGGGACGGTCAAACCACTGAAAAGATTGAAGCCAAAGTGAGAATCTCGCTAATCCCAATTCTAATGATTGCTCTCATGTTCCACTGGGGATTGTTGTACCAGCCATCATACCTCGTACACGAAGATATGGGTCAGGCTTGGGTCATTGCTGGCTTAGTCGCTGCCTTTGTCACCCTGATTTGGTCATTTTTCAGAACTCAACACTGGCCTGCTATCACCCGTGGTCTGATTTCATTTGGTTCAGCAGCCGTTGTTCTTGGGTTGAGCCACTGGGCTCAATTCTTAGCCACCCCATGGGCCCAAGAAAGCGCCCGTGTGCTCGAGACCACACCGATTTGGCCTCTTTTCGTGGTCCTGGGCCTGCCAGCATTGGTTTGTATCGTGATGTATCGATTTGGAATCGAAGATCTGCGCCAACTCAAGTTGTGTGGTCATGAGGCAGGTGTTCTCCCAGAAGGCGTCCGATTGGATGCTTGGGATAAAGCAGGTGAACTCACACAACACCACCCGGTCCAGTTGCTCTCAAGGAAAGGCTTACTCGCCACACCGATGGTGTTGGCCATGGTTTTCGGTCAACTCTGTGATGGCTTTGCAACCATGGTGGGGATCGATTCTTTCGGATATGGAGAGAAGCATCCAGTCAGCAATGAGGTCATCCTTCTGGGCGGGCGCCTGAATGAAACGATTGGAATCGATTATGGTGAGGGAGCATGGCTGTTTACTCTGGTGAAAGCTTGTTTAATTGCTGCAATTGTATGGTTGTTCTCAGAAATGAAAGTGGAGCAGCGGCAACGCCACTTCCGCCTTTTGATTGTTCTTGCCGTGCTGATTGTCGGTCTTGCCCCGGGCTTGCGTGACATTGGTCGATTGACCCTTGGGGTCTGACGAGGCTTTGTCGGTTTGTAATAGGGTTAAATGTCGCCTCCGCCTGCCATTGTTCGAGGGGTGAAGATGGACCGATTGCCAACACGAGTGAATCGAGCAGACCCTGAGTTTTCAGAACGTAAATCATTCAATCTCGAATTGATTGAAACTCTGCGTCAACGCCTCGATGTTGCTTCAATGGGTGGTGGTGGCAAATACGTCGACCGTCATCGAAGCCGAGGTAAACTTCTGGCTCGGGAGAGAATTGAGCGAATCATCGATCCCGGTACGGCCTTCCTTGAACTGTCACCCCTTGCAGCATTCGAACTCTATGACGGCCGTGCCCACTCTGCAGGAATCGTCACAGGTGTTGGCTTGGTGCATGGCCGTGAGTGTCTTTTCGTAGCCAATGACGCTACGGTCAAAGGGGGATCTTACTACCCGATGACGGTAAAAAAGCACATCCGTGCACAAACCATAGCGCATGAAAATAACTTGCCTTGCATTTATCTCGTTGATTCTGGTGGAGCCTTCCTCCCAATGCAGGATGAAGTGTTTCCAGACATTGGTCACTTCGGCCGTATTTTCAGAAATCAAGCTCGGATGTCGGGTGACAAAATCCCACAGATAGCGGCAGTTTTGGGTTCCTGTACGGCAGGGGGTGCCTATGTGCCTGCTATGTCGGACGAATCAATCATCGTCAAAGGAAACGGGACCATCTTCCTTGCAGGTCCACCGTTAGTGAAGGCTGCAACGGGTGAGGAAGTCTCAGCGGAAGAACTCGGAGGAGCAGAGGTTCACACCGTGCAATCTGGCGTTGCAGATCATTTCGCCGAAGATGAACCAGAAGCATTGCGCATGGTTCGAAACGTGGTTGAGAACATTGGTCCCCAACAACTCGCTCCGATGCCTACAACACCAATCGAGGCTCCAGCACATGACGTTGAAGACCTTCTGGGGTTGGTTCCTAGCGATAATCGCACTCCCGTTGACATCAAAGAAATCATTGCAAGAATTGTCGATGGCTCAAGATTCCACGAATTCAAAGCCCGGTATGGGACGACCTTGGTCTGCGGCTTCGCGCACATCCATGGCCAGAAAGTTGGCATTGTTGCCAACAACGGAATCCTCTTTTCAGAATCATCGCTCAAAGGCGCCCACTTCGTGGAGTTGTGCGGTCAACGTGGAATTCCACTGGTGTTCCTGCAAAACATCACGGGATTCATGGTTGGTAAGGCCTACGAAGCAGGCGGTATCGCCAAAGATGGAGCCAAACTTGTCACCGCTGTCTCTTGTGTTAATGTGCCAAAATTCACCGTCATCATCGGAGGCTCTCATGGTGCGGGCAATTACGGCATGTGTGGCCGTGCTTATGATCCAAGGTTCCTCTTCATGTGGCCAAACAGTCGAATCTCAGTCATGGGTGGGCCACAGGCCGCAGATGTGTTGACGACTGTCAAGCAAGACCAGCGCGCTCGAGAAGGCTTGGAGGCGATGACCGGTGATGAGTTGGACGCCTTCCGCGCTCCTATTCTCGAACAGTACGAAACCGAAGGAAGTCCTTACTATTCGACCGCTCGCCTTTGGGACGACGGCATCATCGACCCTCGGGACACTCGGGATGTGCTTGGATTGTGCATAAGGGCGGCAAGGAACGCACCTCTTCCAAACGATCGATTCGGCGTTTTCCGTATGTGATAAGGCAATTGAAAAATGAAAAATGCAATTGGAGATTTTAACATGATATCGATGGAGAACCCACCTCAAACAGAACTTGTTTCCATGACCATTGAGGGCACGAGGGCCAATTTGCGATTGAACCGCGAAGACAAGTTCAATGCATTGAATGTACAACTCATCACTGAATTGTGCGACCTTCTTGATTGGACAGCAGATCGAAGTGCTGGACGGCTTGACGCATTGCACGATTCAAACAATACGCCCTACCTTCGCACTCTCGTACTTTCGGGAGCAGGTCGTCATTTCTGTGCAGGCGCTGACATCAACATGATGCGCGATGCTGGGGCTAACACGCCAGAAGAGAACCGAGCCGACTCAAAGCGTCTTGATCGCCTGTTCAACAGCCTGTGGGCCCACCCTTGCTTTACCATTGGCGCAATACAAGGCGTGGCGTTGGGCGGTGGTGCTGGATTGGTGGCCTGCCTTGATCATGTGATTGCCACCGAGAACGTCAAAATCGCTCTTTCAGAAGGCAAGTTGGGCATCCTTCCTGCCGTGATTGGACCTTATGTCTACCGTCGCCTTGGTTCTGCCTGCTTCCGTCGCCTCGCTATGCAGGCAAGTCGAATTGGGGCAGATGAAGCACTTCGTACAGGGTTCATCGAACAAGTAGTTCCAGAAGTTGACGCACTCGAAGCAGCCATCGAATCATTGCTTGATGAGGTGTTAACAACCGGCCCGTGTGCTGTGACGCTCGCAAAAGAGCTCACCTTGAATTTTGACCGTTGGACAGATTCTGATGAGGCATTAAGGAATTGGACCCTCGACTTCACCAGCACGATGCGTGGTTCAAAAGAAGGCCAAGAAGGCCTATCCTCCTTCCTAGAAAAGCGACCTGCAAATTGGAAACCAGAATGAGAGGTGTCGCTTGATGGTCAGCAAGGTCTTGGTCGCAAACCGTGGGGAAATCGCTTGTCGAATCCTCCGTGCTTGCAATGAGGCAGGATTGGCTAGCGTCGCAATTTATGCAGAAAACGATTCAAGTTCGATGTTCGTCGAGCTTGCTGATCAAGCGATTTTGCTGTCTGGCGACACCATCGCTGAGACGTACTTGAATCAGCAACAAATCCTTTCAATCGCTGAATCCACCGGTGCAGACGCAATTCACCCAGGTTTTGGCTTCCTCTCAGAGCGTGCTGATTTTGCTCGAGCCGTCACTCAAGCAGGCCTACAATGGGTTGGCCCTAGCCCAGAGGCCATCGAAAAGATGGGCGACAAGATGACTGCTAGGATTACTATGCGTGCGGCTGGGGTGCCTGTCATTCCCGGCGAAGAAATCGAACATGAAGATGAGGACGATGCCCTAGCAGCCATCGAAGAAGCCTCCCATCGAGTGGGCTACCCTATGTTACTCAAAGCCTCCTCGGGTGGTGGCGGCAAAGGTATGAGGGCCGTTCATTCCCCAGACCAACTGATCGAATCTGCAAAAGGCGCTCGCCGTGAAGCTATTGCTGCTTTTGGCGATGGCCGTGTTTATGTCGAACGCCTTCTTACTGGGTCAAAGCACGTTGAGATTCAAGTGCTTGCCGACCGCCATGGGCGAACCATCCACCTTGGAGAACGAGAATGCAGCGTTCAACGCCGACATCAGAAGGTGTTCGAAGAAGCCCCTTGCGCGACAATGACGCCTGAACTTCGCGAAGCCATGGGCCAAGCTGCGGTTGCTGCAGCGGAGGCTGTGAATTACGAAGGGGCTGGTACAGTGGAATTTTTACTCGCACCAACAGGTGAATTCTTCTTTTTGGAGATGAACACCAGGATTCAGGTTGAACATCCTGTCACCGAATTGGTCACGGGTGTTGATTTGGTCCGAGAACAACTTCGAATCGCCGCAGGTGATGCAATGAGTTGTGGACCCTTGATGATTCGTGGTCACGCTATTGAGGTACGCTTGTATGCGGAAGATGCGTCGAATAATTTCCTACCCGCTATCGGACCCTTGGCCGTGTTCAGGCCTCCAGAAGGACCAGGTGTTCGCCTTGATACAGGCGTTCGAGAAGGCGATGAAGTCACACCAAACTACGATCCTATGCTGGCCAAACTCATCGTTTGGGCGCCTTCAAGACAAGAAGCGCTTCAACGAATGCGTAGGGCTTTGGATGAATTTGTCGTGCTTGGAACGACCACGAACATTCGTTTCTTACGCGAATTATGTGATGAATCTGAAGTGGTCAACGGTACGACAGATACGACCACTATCGACCGGACATGGCCGGATGGTTGGCAACCTACGGTGCCTCGCTCGGTGGAAGATGCTGCATTAATGGCCGCTGCTGTTGGTGAAAGCTCGGGGTTACATCGTGGCCAGACTGCCGCCAGTGGCGGTGATGAGACCTCACCAAGTCCATTTGAGACCATCAACAGGAGGTTTCCCTGATGTATCACCAATTCCGCAGCCCTGAGGGGCCGATTGAAGTCACGGTGGCAAAGCACGGTCATGAATGGTCACTTGGTGGGTTATCTGCAACCATCATGGCTGACGGACGTCTAAAAATCACCAATGCAGATGGATCAACATCGTTCGCCCATGTTGCCAAGGTTGGCGATGTGTGGTGGGTTCATGCAGAGGGCCACACCTTCAAACTCGAGCGGATTGAACCGGGCGCATCTGACACTGACGATGGAGGCGGACTGACTGCACCAATGCCAGGCAAAGTGCTTGAGGTGCTTGTCACTGCGGGCCAATCTGTTTCTGCGGGCACTACGCTCATGGTTCTTGAAGCGATGAAGATGGAACACAGAATTGTTGCCGCAAACGATGGCACAGTAAGCGCAGTCCACTATGCAGCTGGGGACCAAGTCGAACAGGGCGTGGCTTTGCTCGCTTTGGATGAATCATGATTCTGTGGTTCGCCAACGCCCAGATGATATCTTGAGTGATTCATCAATCGACTCACCATAGATGTAAGTCCACGCCCAAACATACCGTCCATCAAGCTCAACCTTGACAATGGTACGCTTGAACAGTGAGCCACTTGCTCCAAAGCCATAGAATCCTTCAACCCGATCGAGCGATTGCAGTCCAAGAAACACATCGTCGAGTTCGTAGATTTCTCCGTGAACCTGCCCGTTCATGGATGGTAGCATGCCGGGGTAATCGCCTAGATCGTAAAGCGTGCCATTCACTTCACCAATTTGTGGTGGGTTGGATGCGTGTTGGGTCAGGGTGTGACTCCTGAATTCCCCTTGCATGAGGGTGCCATAAACAAACACGTATCTAACAGGATATGAGGTGTCGGAATTTTCAATTGCCATTTTCAAATCTGCAATTGGAAGATTTCGCTTTTTAAGACCCCTTTCAATAAGGCTTTCATAATGCTCCGTCGGGGCGACATACTCCTTCCTACGGTTCGGTACCAACATGTAGGTCATCGCTTTTGATGAGGTACCATCAATCAGCAGAACTTCAACATCACAACGTTTGTAGAAGTGGGGATGGCCTTCCTTTCGATCCATGTTTTCAAGGGCCTGATCATTGAGTGCGAACAAAACCCCAGGAACAGCATGACCAGTACCTGCGGGCACCACATCAGCAGCACCTCCTTTCCGACGTTGCGAACGGTAGTGGAACTTCAATCGGTAGTCAGGAAGCCAGCAAGGACCAATTTCTTCAACCCCAGATGGGCTAACGCCTTTCTCTTCACACCAAGCTAGCCAATCTTCGTGATCAAGGTTCGAGCCGTAACCAAAGTAGAGCGTTCGCCCCCCTTCATTCATGTGGTTCAATTGATTCAACAATATATCAATTCAATGGATTAACCCCAAGTGCAAGGTTCGAGCACCTGTTGGCCTCCCATCAGTGGTTGTAATACTTCAGGAATACGAACTCGACCATCTTCGAGTTGATTTTGTTCCATGATAGCGACAAGCGCCCTCGAAGTGGCGACAGCGGTTGAATTGAGCGTGTGGGCAATCGGTTGGCCAGAGTGCCCTGGTTGGCCGTATCGAATCTGAAGTCGGTTGGCCTGGTAATCAGTACAATTCGAACACGAGACGATTTCTTTGTATTGATCCGCTCCGGGAATCCACGCCTCAAGATCATACTTTCGTGCTGCAACCGTTCCCATGTCTCCAGTGCAGATGTTGACCACTTCATAGTGCATGCCTAAAGCATCCCAAAGGTCAATGCAATTTTGTAGCAATTCTTCCTGCAGATCCCATGACTGTTCTGGGCTTGAGATGATAATTTGCTCAATCTTTGTGAACTGATGAACTCGCCAAATTCCAAGGTCAGATTGGCCATGAGATCCAACTTCGCGTCGGAAGCAAGGAGACACGCCTACGATACGAAGAGGTAAATCAGATTCAGGAATAGTTTCACCCATGAACATGGCAGTGAGCGGATGTTCTGCAGTTGCAATCATGTAGTACTTGTCAGGTTCAATTCCATACATCACGGTCTCGAAGTCAGACAGGTCAGTGACGCCTTCATATGCTTCTTTATTCATCATCACTGGAGGCTGAACGAAGGTATACCCACGTTCTCGAATAAAATCGACAGCATACTGTTGAAGGGCGAATTCAAGTCGTGCAAGGTCCCCCTTTAGGAAAAAGAAACGGCTCCCAACGATCTTAGCGGCGCGCTTGAGATCGACCCACTTGTTCATTTCAATGAGCTCATTGTGGGTTCGCGGTTCGAATTCAAATTCCGGTTTGTTTCCATGAACGCTATGGACGGTGTTTCCTGATTCGTCAGCCCCTTTAGGAACGTCATCATGAAGGATGTTTGGGATGCTCATTCTGATGCCGTCTCGTTGTGCTACCGCATCGTCGGTTTTCTTTTCTAGAGCCGTAATTTGGGAGCCTAAGTCCGCAACTTCAGCCAAAATCCGCTTTGCTGCTTCCTCATCACCTGCTTTCTTCGCCGCTCCAATACCCCGTGCTGCAGCGTTCTTTTTCGCACGAAGTTGATTTGTTTCGTGCTGTAGGTTAATCCATTCTTGATCTAGAGCAATGACACTTTCAATGGCATCGTGAGGCAAACCACGTTTGTCGTGGTCCTTACGAATCATTTCGGGATTGTTTCTGAACATGTTAATTTCAAGCATTATGAATCACCTCAAAACGATATTCCAAAGTCGAATATGGTTGAACCAATGAAGATGAACCCTCCAATGATATAGCCAAGAATAGACCCGCCATTGAGCAACGGAAGGCCAGCTTGGGCCCGTCCTCGTGCTACATAGGTCATGAGAATGAAGTAGCCAACCAAACCGCCAATCAGGGTGGATATCGCAACGAGAAGTGCGTCGCTGTGGTCCAGCCATTGAGCAGCTGATACAACCAGCATACCCGGGAAAATCACGTCACCCAATCCCATGAACATGGCATCTTTGCTCTTCTTCTTTTTCGGAGCACCTTGTGGCCTTGCTACAGGTTCATTTGTCTGCTTCATGGACGTAGTTTCCTCAACAAATGAGTAACCTTTCTCTTGTGGTGCGACAAGAAGGATTGGAAGCCGGAGGCCAATCATCGTGTCCGCCAAATCAAGCATGTGTTTTGATTTGTATACGGCCCATGCATCATAAATCGCTGCTGCAATCATGAACACGATGATCAGAGTCGGTACAAAGGCCACGCCAAGCATGACAACAACACCTGAGCCAACGAGAACGCCTACTGTGTTGACAACATACCATTCACTGTGCACATAGAGCAACACCATGAGTACGAGAGCGACCAATACACCCAACACAAGCGGCACGTCGTACAATTGGAGGCCACTGATGTTTTCCATATCCTCTGTGACCAAGCCGGTCTCGACAGTAACGGATTGTTCTGAAGTCATCACGTTAAGATGCATATCGTCGTTGGAATCGCTCGAGAACCAACTTGTCACATAGTCCTCATCAATGTCAACGCTGAGGCGCAAAGCGAGGTTCGCCCCGTAGAGCCAATGCACTTTGTCCTCAGTTACAATCAACAATTCTGAGTAGCCAGATTGATCTTTGTCCACCAAACGCACTGACTGGATGGTGTCTCCAAAGCCTGAAAGCATCATGTTCGACTGTTCAGTAAATTCAGAATCGCTCGTTGCGTTCCATTCAAATCCTCTGACATCTCCATTCTCTTCGCCGATCAAAATGATGCCTTCAGTGTCATCCGCTACGTTGTATTTTGCTTCCGACCAAGGCGATGGTCCAAAGTCTGCGGAAGTAATGGTGCTCGTTGCGTTGTGTTGGAAGAGTACCTTGGCGAAATTCGTCGCTTCAGGAGCCATAGGGTCGTTCGCTTCCGAGAAGATTTCCAACTCGATGACCACGGCCATATTCGGGGCGGCAATCATTACTTTATTGGCCTCGAGCACCTCGACGTGAGCAGTTTCTAAGTGTGCATCGAGGCCAGCAGGAAGCCTCCATGTGGCCTGCTTTACCATGAGGCCTGGGCTTTCTTCAAAGGTGTTGAATCGGTGGATGAAGTTTCCTTCGTCGATGATGTACAGTGCGTCGTTGGTGTGGAATGCAAGCATACAAGCAGTTCCAATTTCCATGAGGAATGTGTGGTAGTCTTCTCCATCATCATTCGTTTGCCATTCATGGCAAGCATAGGAATCGATGGTCTCACCCGTGCTCGCATCGACGTACCACACCCAAGCCCCATTTGCAAAGGTGAACACGCCGTCGCCAATGCTGGCCTGAATTCGATCACCATCGCCAGCTGGGAAACGTTCGTGGCTGTTTGTCCAGGCAGGTGTGCCCTCACTCATGCCGTTGTTTTCGTAATAGGTGACGTTGTCACCCCAAGTGCCAGCTCCGCCAGTCAAGTTTGAAATGAGATGTCCATCAAAGCCAACATGCGCCATATAAGCGCCATCCAGTTCTTGTTCAGTTTCAAAGGCAAAGGGGTCTGATTCTAAATCAATCATCACCATGTGCGCCATCGGTACTGTGGAATACATCAATGCAAGGGCAAGTACGCCCATGATGCCGTACTTGATGATCCAGTCTTTCTTGTACCTTGCAAGCATGAGAATGAACGCTGTGAAGATGAAGATCATCACAAGTTCTAACGCCACATACCGTACCTGTGTTGCACCTGCATCTCCAAAGGCATGCAAGCCTCCAATGTCATACCAAGGACGAATGAAGAGTGCAAGAACGATGGTTAGGATGAACATCCCCATCATGCCGAGCATCGATGTCATCTGCTCCCTCATCATGGTCCACAGGCTGTCTTCTCGGCGAAGTTCTGCCTCCATGGCTTCGAATTCCTTCGAGGCTTGAGCCTGCGCCTTTTGCTTTGGCGATGCTGCAGAATCTTCGTTGCTCATGGTGATGGGAGGTTGCGTCCCCATATCAGCATGATGCATATGAGCGCCCCCTACGGGGGCGTCCTTCCATCTTTGCTGCGAACGACGAGAGGCTCTTGACCAAGGGAGCGCTCGGAGGGGCAGAGGCGGAGCGGTTGAACGAGATACGCACGTGGCTTGAAGGCACGAAAAAGGGCGGGATGGCCCTTGGCGTGCGCCACACAAAATCAGTTCTTGAACGACTCAATCTTCCCCACTCGCCCCCACATATTCTCCATGTTGCTGGGAGCAACGGCAAAGGTAGCGTCTGTGCCTTAGTTGCGGGTGCCCTTTCATTGAGTGGTGTGCCGAACTTGTTGTTTTCATCCCCCCACCTCATTCGAGTCGAAGAACGCCTTCGAGTCAATGGTGTGCCAATTGAGACGGAAAAATTTGATGATGCTTTACGATCTGTTCGCCAAGCTGCTGACCAATCTCCTGCCGTGCCGCTGACATTTTTTGAAGCGACCTACCTTGCTGCTATGCAGTGTGCTAGCATGGAAAAGGTCGAGGTATTGATCCTTGAAACCGGCTTAGGTGGACGTAAAGACGCAACTCGTTCTGGTCCTGCTACTGTCTGTTTGGTCACCTCACTCAGCGCTGAACATAGCGACATACTGGGGGACACCATCCCTGAAATCGCCAAAGAAAAGGCAGCAATAGCCCGCCCTGGTCGCCCAATTTTGGTTCGAAATCCATTGGAAAAAGATGTGAAACAGGCGATTATTGAGCAGGTGAAGAACAGTGGTCAAACCGACCTTGGTGAACAGCAACGACCGGCTGAAGTCGATTTCATCAGCATCCCAAAAAAGACCTCAGTCCGCGAAGAGGCTCGTCTTCTTGCAAGGGCATTACTGGAAAAAAGTGGCCTTCCAACATCAACTCTGAAAACCGCCTTCGAAACAGTCCATTGGCCTGCACGAATGCAATACATCAAGAGTGCAACCCAGGATGGTCACTCGTTCATTCTCGATGCTGCACACAATCCATCAGGACTGGCGCGAGTCCTTCCTGAGTTGGAACAACATGTTTCCGAAGCCCGCAAGAGTGGAGGTTCAGGGTGGAGTTTGTTATTTGGTACATCACCTCAAATTAATTTGCAAGTGTTTTGCCAGCCTTTGCTTGACCTCTGCCACCGTCATCCACCTCAGCACATTGTTCTGACAGTCCCACAAGGGGGCAGGTATCCTGGTGTTTCTGTTGACGAACTTGCCAAATTGGAATGGCCTTGTGAGTCAATTTATCTCAATCAAAACCCCAACAAGGCAGTCGCACACCTTGATCGGCTCGATTCTGGTGAGGTTGGATTGGTGGTCAGTCTCGGTTCGTTGTACTTACAGGGGAACATACTCGAGTATCTTGGGCTTTCGAAGGATGAGGACCTGTCGCTCTTGGCGAAGCAATCATAGCACCGACCCATGTGCTCGTACTGGTGCGACGATGAGCGACAAGTGGGACCAGCGTTTTCTTGACCTTGCTGCGCACATTGCAGGATGGAGCAAAGACCCATCGACAAAGGTAGGCTGTGTCGTTGTCGGCGAAGATCGTGAAATCCGTTCAACGGGATTCAATGGATTTCCAAGAGGCATCAGTGATGACAACGATCGGTTGACCGACCGCGAGAAAAAATACCCACTGATTTGCCACGCTGAAGAAAACGCCATCATGCATGCTGCCAGAATTGGTGTCTCGCTCAAGGGAAACACTGCTTTTGTCACTTGGCCACCTTGCTCCCGTTGCGCTCGTTCTCTGATTCAAGCTGGGATTCGTGAAGTCGTCTACCCAACACCGGAAGGCATCCCCGAACGATGGCAAGAGGACTTCGACACCTCGAACGGCATGCTCCTTGAGGCAGGTGTTGTGGTACGAACAATCGATGCGTCGGATTGACGTCTGTTCAACCGAGTCATTGATGGCTTGGCACATGAAGGCCATTTTATGCGGGGCTCCATTGGACTATTGACCCTCGTCGTCCTCTTGATGCTGCCAGGTTGTGTGACACCAACTGTACCTCTTGGCTCACAGGTCGACGAGGAACCGGTTCAAGATGAAGAGATGTGCAATGGTTTGGCAGTGTTGTGTTCAAGATCGTATTCAGACGTAACCTTCCCTGAAACACACAACGCATTCTCGACACACGAAGATGGAATCTATTATCCAGCTGCGAATCACCAGACGGGTCTTGCTGCGCAATGGACCGCTGGCATGCGAGCCTTCATGATCGATACCCACTACGAAACACTCGGCGACGAGCGCATTGAGACTGTACGCTTGTGCCATGGTGATGATGACCGTGGTTTCAGCCCTTGTAGCTACGGAAATGTGGACGCTGAAGCATGGTTGAGTGACTTGAAAAATTTCATGGAAGATTCACCACGTGATGTGGTCACCCTGCTGGTCGAAAATTATGTACAACCTGACCATCTAAAAGCGGTCTTCGAGGCCTCTGGCCTGTACGAAATGGTCTTCTTTCATCCAATGAACTCGCCTTGGCCTACCTTGGGTGAGATGCTTGATGGTGGAACTCCATTGGTTGTCTTTTGGGAGCAATCTGGAGACATCAATCATCCATGGATTCATGATTTTTTGACACACAGTTGGACAACGAATTTTGCCGAAGAGAACACTGAAGACATGAATTGTGATCCACTTCGAGGCGACCCGGAGCAAGCAGTGTATCACATGAACAACTGGCTTAGCGGGCCACTTGGCCTTTCTGACCCCTCAAGGGGCGAAGAAGCCAACAACGTTGATTTTTTGGTAGAACGGGCCACTGAATGCTGGAATCAGCATGGAAAGCGTCCAACGTTTATTGCCGTGGATTGGTGGGAAGATGGCGATGTTGTGGCGGCAGCTCTTGCCATCAATCAGTTGAATCAACCGGCTTAGGACCAGAACCGTCGTGTTCGTGCATACTCGATTTCTGCTTTGTGTATTGCTTCGAGCAAACCTTCCATATTGTTTCGCTGGGTGCGCCTTAACAGGCGCTGTGCAGTTGCTTCTCCTATCCCCCGCCCCATTAAACAGACCACGGCCTCATAGCCACGGCTCTGAACGATGTCGGCGTTTTTCATCATACGCCCCTGATCTTTTTCATCTTCTGAGGCAACCCATCCTTCGAGCATAGATTGCATACTCTCTCGGGCACAGGCAAGCATGGTCCCAGAGCACTTTGTGCACTTCCTGATGCCTTCAATCTCATTGAACCTGGCCACTCTGAATCGACGCACATTGCCACATTTGAGGCAGCAAAGGACAGCTCGCTCGTTGACGAGACGTGTGCGTAATTTTTCGCGAACTGCGGCGTTATCCCAGTTGGGAAGCAAGAGGTCGCGACTGGATCGATTGGAGACGCCCATAGGCCCGGTTGGTGAAACTTCAAGGGAAATCAAACCTGTTTGTATGGCATGAAGTACATCGCGGGCACCGAGGACGTCCATGCGTTCATGAAACAACTTGTCGAGCACCTCCTCCATCACCACAGTCCCTCGGTATTTTCTGAGCAAGGCTTGAAGATTGATTTTACGAGGATCGACACCATGGCGCAGAATTCCAAATGTCTTGGCGACTTGTGCAAACCTCCATCGCACCTGCCTCGAGTTCGGTAAGGTGACACTGAGCAATCCTTGCAACGCATCAGGTGGCGTTTCTGTGAGCCATCCGATGATATGTTGGGCATGTATTTCTCCTGTTTGTAGACTGATTCTCGTTGGTTCATTCACCAACCGCCCCCATTTGCCTGTTTTTGTCGACGCCATAGCCATCAAGAAGTGGCCAATTGCCTCATTGATTCTGGAACCATGGCATGAATTGATGACGATGGCATCCTCTCGTTCTTCAATCGTTATTTTCCGATCGGTTGCCAAGACACCAGTCACTTCGATGTGGTTGGTGATGGTTTCCGCCAAAATCCCCATCGCTTCATCATCGATTGGATGTTCCTTCAACGTGGAATGCCGATCGGCGAACAATGCATTGACATCGAGGACGCTGTCGTCCTCTTCGATAGGTGCCTCATAGGCTCCGATGTCCTCAGCAATGAGGTGGCGTAATCGTCCTATATCCCGAGCAATTGCCTTTGGGACTGGAGGAAGTTCGCCAACCCATTGAGGCGCACTCGCTTGATCTGAAACCGGGGCGACAAGCAATTCTGATTGTTCCGGATCTGCATCGATGATCATCCATGTACGCCCCGCCATCACGAACTGGCGGCGAGATCCATCATCGTCTTCCCCACTGTCGTTCAGTGACAAGACGAAAGCCTCGTCGACGTTGCCTAGACTTCTTCTCGTGACAGCATCACGCACACGATACGACTGCTTGTCTGGGATCATCGAAAGATGGTTTGTGACCCATTGGCGGGTACGTCCAGCGGTTGAAAACCACCCATTTGCAAAGGCTTGAGGAACATTGACTTTCATGTCTTTCAATTCAGATGGAATATCTTCATCTGGAACGTTGTATTTTGGTCGCTCCTCAGGAAGCAGTTGCTTCTTTGCTTTTGCTTCAGCTTGGGCATGAGCATAGACCTTGGCTGGCCACCTGTACCAAGGCACCTCTTTTGGGTCGGGGGTATGGCGAATGATCCAACCGTCTGCAAGCACCTTCAGTATGGCTTCTGTGTCATGCCGATTCCATCCTTCAAATTGGCAAGCATTACCAATAATCTCTGTGGCTGTGTCGATTGGTACGGCATTATGGGAATGCGCCATGAGAACGAGTTGATTGGCCACGACTGATTTAGGTCGGTCACGCCACTCCACAGGTTCGATCTCCCCAAACATAGCACGTCGTGCAACCACTGCTCCTTCTGAAATTTCATCAGCGTCCCATGCGAGGAGATGGCCTCGGCCGACGCCTCCAAGTCGATGGTCTGCCCGTCCGACGCGCTGAAGCATTCGGTCAACAGAACGCGGGCTTTTGACCTGAATGATACGCCTAATTTTTCCAACATCGATACCAAGTTCAAGACTGGAAGTGCACACTAAGCCTGCGAGCTCACCGGCTCGTAATCGATCTTCCATATCTTGCCGGGTGTCGGCGGCTAATGAACCGTGATGCACGCCAATTTGAACATCAGGAGCCATGGTTTGAAGACGATTAGCGATGGTTTCAGCATCGTTTCTGCTGTTGACAAAAACAAGGCAGGGTGGTTCACTGCGTAGCACATCAATCAATCGTCTGAAACTGGCATGCACTCGTGGTGTGACACCAAGTTCGATGCCCCCAACTTCGTCTTCTGCAAGCGGTTGTGCGCATTCGACAGTCAAATCAGTGTCACGTTCACCCATAGCAATGATTGCTTTACCTCGCTTTGGAGATAGCCATTCTGCAACCTCTTGTGGATTTCCAACAGTCGCCGAAAGTCCAATCCGTTGCACCTTTCGCCCAGATAGAGCTTCTAATCTGGCCAGACCGAGGGAGAGTTGCCATCCACGTTCGCTTGCTGCAAGGTCATGCACTTCGTCAACAATAACGGCTCGAACAGAACCAAGCAATTTTCTCAAATTCTTACCAGTAAACATCAACTGGAAGGTTTCAGGAGTTGTGACCAAAAGGTGAGGCGGCTTACGAGTTTGACGTGTTCGTTCGCTCTGAGATGTATCTCCATGGCGCAGCCCAACGCTGAGCCCAACATCGCTGGTAATCTCCTCTAGTCTTCGGTCCACGTCTCGATTCAATGCTCTGAGTGGAGTGATGTAGAGAATGGCCAAAGGATCCCAATCTTCACTCAAGCATCGATGTAGGACTGGGAGAACGGCGCTCAGTGTCTTTCCAGAGCCTGTTGGAGCGATGATGATTCTGTCTTCACCTGCGCACAGTTCTGGTAGTGCAGCTCGTTGCACAGGTGTCGGCTCCCAGCCACGTTTTTCTAAGGAGGAAGAGAGCTTTTCGACAAGGATTGAAAAGACGGTTGACATACTCTCCCCACCCTCTTCGAGGTGTCCTTATGGCGACCTCTTTTGAGGATTTGCAGTCTCTAGGTGATGGTGAAATGTCGAAAAACAATGTACTGCGAATCAATCATCGTCGTAATCGTCGTCCTCGTCGTCGTCATCTTCTTCCTCTTCGTCCCAATTTTCTTCCTCATCAAACATACCATCGCTGTGGTCAATGCTTGTTCTTGCGGCTATTGAGGCGACACCAATCAAGACAATGATTGAGGTCACGATAAAGATCCATGCCAGTGGGTTTTCACGAGGTGAATCGAACCACCCAAGGTACTTCGGGTAGGCCATTTCGACTGAATGCTCAGCACTGTTATCGTCGTCGTTGACCTCAACAATGAGGTTGTCACGATCGACAACAACTCGCAAGCGGTCGACATTCTCAGCACTCCACATGGTCGTCACTTCAATGACTTCATTGGAATCAATACCACTCAGTGTGACTTCATCGAATGGCTTTTCTGCATCACCAGCGTAGAAACTGACCTTGAATGGTGCATCTGTGTCGCCACCAGTGTTGATGACATGGGCGCTCACATCGACACTAGCGCCAGGTGAGACGTGGTCGTCAGACAGGTCAATTGATTGGACCCTTAACTCAGGTCCGACAGCACCAAGACGAATCCATTGGCGTTCGAAATCAGTATCGTTTGCGGCCAATTCAGGAACTGGGCTTGCCTCAGAGTTTGAAACAACAGGGAATTGGTTTCCTGCAGCGTCATATCCGCTAATGTAGAAGCCGACAAAGTCGCCTGCTTGTGGCGTGATTCTTCCACCATCGGTCAAGTCAACTGCTCCCGTCCAAATGACATTTTGACCGTCTTGTTGCATGCCGAGCAACGTCGAACCTGCTCCGATCGTAACCGTGCGTGTTGCATCACGCATCACCCAGTGAACCATTTGCTTCGAGCCAGTGAGGTCTGCATCTTCTGTGCCGTGGAATTCAACAGGTACGAAGGTGAGGTCATTGTTCGCAGAGATGTCAATGACATTGATTGGCGTCGTTCGCTTGACGACACGGGGTGCCGCGTCATCGACAATGACTTGCAGTGTTGTGGAGACAAGCGTTCCCGTCATGTCTTCGCCCCGTCCCGGAATGTTGGTGATCGAAATCAAACAGGTACGCGTCGGGGAGGACTGCAACGTCGATGCAGCAGAGAGTGGCACTTCGACGGAATAGTGACCTTCTGAGGTCAGTGAACCGTCGCTCCACATCTTTTCTCCATCGAACACTTCGACAAGGATACCCACGTCCCGAGGTGCAGGAACGCTGCTGCCTTCATAGACCACCGTTCCAGTGAAGGCTAACCTGTCGTCCTTGCGGACCCTACTTCCATCTGCCACTTGTCCGGTTCGAGGCTCACTGATGTCCTCGATGAGGTAATCGCTTGGTGCAAGCATCAAATCATTTTCAACTCTGAAGGTGTGTTCGAGCAGGAGAATACGATCTTCAAACTCAGACCCACGTTCTTTGTAAATCAAGGCAACATCACCCATTTCTTCATCTGGCCAATCCCATCCAATTTCAAAGTTGAACGTCAATTGAATCCAGGGCAATCCGGACTCATTTGTCGTTTCATGCATCGAACTGGTCGACAACAGGTCGATGAAATCGCTTTCCGACCAGAAGGTGTCATTCATTCCTGAGTAGGAAATTCGTTGAGCGTCACGCAACGGGTTAGGACCCTCGAAATCAAAGACCAACGAAATGTGCTCGAAATCAATTGCAGTGTTGGCATCAATGAAACCAAGCGTGATGGTTTGCTCCATTCCAGCATAGACCGCACCATCGTCTTCATGGCCGTGCCAGTCCAATCCAGTGAACACCGCACTCGAATCCTTTCGAGTTCTGAATGTGGCATCATCATGGAGGAATCCTGCTTCTGATTCCAGCATCAAGACCTCATCATCGTCACCAATTGCGGAGTAGAAGAGTGGATTACCAGCTTCGTCACCACCTTGCCAGAAGTATGACACTCGACCCATGTTTGGGTTTCTGGAGTGATCGATGGTGGTGATAAACCACTTATTCTTGGCTTCTGTGGTGTTGTGAACGGTTTTCATAGCATATTCTTGAGGGTCAGCTTCACCATTTCTATTCGAGTCGTGGTCTGCCTCGACCCAGTACATGAGTTCGAGGCTCATCGGGTGGCCAACATCATCGTTGACGAGCACCTTGACTTCCTGCTGCACACTCGCTGCCTCATAACCATCGTCTTCCGGTGCGAAATTCATTCGCTCAGGTGACGTAGCATCCACTTTGTAGGTTCGTTGCCAATCGCCGTTGGATTGCATCACATGCGCTGGATTTCGCTCGTTGTAGGTTTGTACCTCGTAGGTCAACCCATCAGGGACATCAATTTCAGGCAAATCAATGCCGATGAAGAAGGTACCATTGTTGTTGGTCGTATCTCGAGCTGTACTTTCCACCCAACCATTTCGAGAGATTCGAACGTCGAATGCGCTGTCCTTTGGAGCATCTTCGGTGTTTTGGAACCACATTGCGCCTTGGAAGTAGAGCGTCTCACCAGCAGCAACCCACGAGTTGTCTGGGACATCGTCCATCGTCAGACGCCCATCGTTGTCACGGACCTTAAGCCAGCCCAGTCCAAAGCTCCGGTTGACGTCCATCGTTTCGGTGCTCAGCAAATCAAGTGGAGAATAACCAGCAGAACCGCTGTTGTCCAAACATCCGGTCTTGAACCGAACGCCAGTTTGGTCTGGGAATTCAGAGGTCACGTGGAAAATCCAGTGGATTTCTAGAATACCGTTGTTCTCCATCGACCACGAGGAGGCATCCATTTCGATGTAATCCTCAGGATCATTAGGGCTCGGGAAGACATCACCATTTTGCCAGGTCATGATCGGGTTCTTTGCGATAGAATTCGTTTGCAGGGTAAGGGTTGCCTCGGACATGCTTGTTGCGTCTTCACCAATGATATGTCGTGTGACCACTTCGTAAGGTTGCAGCCGTTCATGCAGAATTTCGCCAACTGGAATTTGAATATCGAGGTTGATGGTATTCACGGTGTAGGTGATCGAGAATGACTCAAGACTGAGGACACCCGAAGTTCCGGATACAAGGCCGATCGAGAGGTTGGCGATGCCCGCTCCAGTGTCAGGAATACGGTCATTGAGGCACTTGAGAAGGTTGTTGGCACCAAACGAGGCTGTGGTGGGCAGCACGGTGAATGGACCTAACAATGCTCCATCGGCTGCAGGCCTGCTCCAGCATACTGGTGTCGTCCACTCTCCTGGTTTGGCAGGGTCCAAGAGTCCACCGATTTCGATGCCGTATTCTTCGGGAGCGTCAGCATGCTGTGCGACGCTGATGTTGGAAATCGTTGGTGTGTTTTGAGAGTTGGAAGAACTAAGTTCGACCCTCAAACACATGTAATATCCGGTTGGATTCATCGATTTGGTTTGACCTGCTTGAGTGGTGGTCCACGACTGAACGCCAGTGGATCCTGAGGTGCACGTCGAGGAGGAAGAATAGCCATAATTCACTTTAATCGAGGTTCCAGAAGGCGTTGTGGCGTCCCAATCAACCGTTGCAGCAACGGTCGTTTTTGCTCCGCTACCAACATACTGATTGACGTACATATAGGCGGAATTCACGTATGATGTGGTGTACTCGATTCCAATACCATCGAGAATTGGGGTTGCTGTGGTGGTGCCATTCAATGTGGCTCTCCATAACAGACTCGTCGTTGCCGTTGCAAAGTTCACTGTCTGGCCGGCATTGACGTTACGCCAAGTTGTGCCACCGTCGCTCGAGAGGTCCACTTCGATGCTCGTGCCCGTTGGAATGTATCCGATGATGCTGGCGACGAGGAATTCAGAAATTGGTTTAGAAATTGAAACCGATGTACCAGTGATTAGGTTGCTGGTGGAAGTTGGTGTACGGGCATCAAATACAGCTCCGTCACCATGGCTGTAGATCTTGTGTCTTGAAGAGGTTGGACAATAGGAGGTGCTGGCGGTGTTCGAGCAGGCAAAGCTTAGTTTTCCACCATCCGCTTCGACCAACCCATAGTGGCCACCTTCAGTGACTGGAAGGACGCCCATGTGTTGGATGAAGTTGCCGTTAAATCGAAGGTAGTGGTGATAACTGTCGTAACTGTACCCTACGCCGCTCTTGTAGCTCTGGTCGTATTCGTTGTAGATGATTGTCGGGAAATTGACGGTCAGCCCTGCTCCGTAGCGTGTTGGGATGGTGGAAGTTGTGCCGAGGGTCCACGTCCCGTTGACCGATGTAGGGGAGGTTTTGTCGACTTCGTTCAGATAGTGTGCCTGAGCAGAATAGCTGTATGTTGAGACCCACATTTTTCCAGTGGCATCATCAATATCAACCCCCGTGACGTAGTTTGGACTGAAGGAATACGATCGCTCACACTTCCACTGCTTTGCATTGGTTGTCGCACTTGTGGTGGAGACCGTCCATTTTGTCAGGTAATAGTATGAATCGTGAGCAGTGTAGACTGTTGAGCCATCCACTGTTGCATCGACCATCCTGTAATACTGGCTTGTGCTGCATCCATTGGTGTTGACGCTTGCAGTTCCTATGTAGGCGCCCGATGTTGCATTGATCCTCAAGATGGTCGGCGCTTGGTACATGCCGGATGATGTGTAGCGCATGACGTGGTACTCGTCTTCGATTTGCACGACAACACCGATGTAACTCCAGCTCGCAGTTGTGCTGACGCTAAGTTGTGGGAAATTTTTGGTGAGGCCAGTGTAGCCCTGATCGCCATTTGCCACGAATTGACCGGTGGTATTTTGCACTGCAGAGCCCTTTGATTGAATGTATTGGGTTCGCCCCATGTCGATGTCTGCAAGGGAAGGATTGCCTCTCAAGCTCATCTCTCGATTGTCGACATCAACGTTTTGGCGACTACCAGATGTGAATGGTGAAGGTGGTGTACCCGACCATGTTCCATCGCCCAAGCCACCGAAGTGGGCGTTTGTAGTGAAATTGGTGTAGGTGGTTCTGCTCGCCTCGCCGAGGAGTTTGAATTCGGCCGACGTTACTTCAGCGCCAAACGGAATTGAGAGATCCCCGGCAGTTCCATTTCCACTGCCTGCAAAGGTCTGCGTGTACGACGAGGTACCATTTTGAAACTGAGTCTCAGTGGTCGCCCCAGCAGCGATTGGTGCCATCAAAGAAGTAAGGAAAATTAAGGTCAGAAATATTGCTTTTTGCATTAAAATCACCATATGTCCCTCGATGGGCCTTCGGCCCACCCCCGCCAAAGCATTTCAACTTCACCCCGGACTGTCATTTCTGGGTCAAGCGCTTATGAAGAGCGCAAACAGGTTTTTGCCGCATGCAATTCTCAGGTTTTGTTCAAATGATTTGACAAAGTGTTGAAGGTAATGAAAGGAAGCCTCAAGAAGTCGTTCGACCTCTATGGAACGGGGCGAAGTATGGTACTGGGTCTGATTTCCAAATGGTGGGCTGCACAACATGGACGACAATTGGGGTATGCGGCAACGGCTTCTGGGGCCCTCGGCATCCTGTTTTTGACCTGTTTTAGTCAAATTTTGTTTTTACAAGATAGTTCAACATGGGGTGATTACACCGGGGCCGCAATTGGAGTTGGCGCCTTTTCTGCGATTCTGTTGCTCCTCGTGCTTCCTGAATTTTTCACGCTACGAGGTCACGCCTTGCTCTTGGAAGAACTTATGGAACTGGAATCGACCTCGGAGATTCGACGAAGAAAAGCAGATGGTAATGAATCGGCTTCTGCGCTAGGTGCTGGTCACGAAGCATCGTGGACGGCATTCCTTGAAAGCAAGGGACTTCGACGCTGAGTCAGAGGGGACAGTGGTGACGGACAGCGACCCACTGTTGAATCTCCTGCGAGAAATGGCTCTTGCAGCGGGAATGATTGCTATTCTCGTGTTGGGTTTGTTCGCTCACACAGGCTCTATGCCACCGCTTGTGGTGGTTGAGTCTTCATCGATGATTCATGATACAAACGGAGAGGTTGGAAGCATTGATGCTGGCGATCTAGTGCTCGTCCACAATCAGCCGATGGACACCGTCACCACCTTCGCTGAGGCATCTAATCCATCACATCCTCGCTACGGCTATGAGCAGCACGGTATGGCAGGCGATGTCATCATTTACGACAAGAACGGTGAGGGAGGTACACCAATTATCCATCGTGCTATATTGGAAGTAGTGCCGAATGTGATCGAGAATCCAGATCGAACCGCAGCACCTGACGACCCCACAGTTCTGCATTGCCCAGATGGCGGAAGTTATGACGATGCCGTCATCGCGCTCGATGGACTGTACGGTGCGTGCATCATGACATGGAATGTTCCTGGTACAAACGTGGTCAATCAATCAACGATAACCATAGCTTTTGACGGTGAGGATGCAGCATATTACGATTGCAATCGCCCTGCTCACGCCAATGTCGAACCTTTCCTCGTTGTTTGGAATTGGACACCTTCACAAGCCGGGATCATGACCCTTGGCGACAATAACAATTGTTCAGTAGATCAAGGACCAAGTGCAGTCAACGGCTCAGCAGGCGTACACAGTGCATCAGGCATTGTTCGCCCTATTCGTGATTCATGGCTCATCGGCGTTGCAGGCGGTGAAATCCCCTGGCTTGGCACGGTCAAATTAGCACTGAACACCGACCCTGCATCACCCGGGACAATATACGTTCCAAATTCTTCATACTTCGCTCTCTTTCTGGTCGTAGCAGGTGTTTTACTTGCCCCGATGGCCTTAGAACCCGTACTGAATCGCTTTATCCAAAACGCCCCAGAAGTCAAAAGAGCGACGGATGAAATGGAAGAAGAGTAGTCATTCAGACAACGCTTCCTCGATTAACAATTCACCCCGTGCGACGGCCAGAGCTTGTTCAGCAGAAATTGTTTTTCTGCCGTTGCTGATCGTTCGACTACGGCGTTGTATCTCTTTCAGTTGACCTTCAGTAGGGGTGATGCTACGTTGTTCCCAAACCCTTCGTCCCCGCAACATTGCGATTCGAACCGCAGAAACGACGTGATTGTGGCGCAGCAACCCCTTCGAGGTCTTTGCCTCATTGACCTCTTCCATCCAGAAGTTGGCAGCGATGCAATCGTTGATGATGTGATCCCTTAGCAGTGGCGCCCCGTTTCCAATTCGTACCTTACTGACTTCATGCTCGATGGCTTGCTCAATGGCTCGTATGTGATTTACAACACCATCGATATGTTCCAGTTGAGCCATACCTAACAAGACCCCATCACCCATCCATGCCACGCCGGGACGGGGTCCGGGATCGATTCCGAAGGCCAACTCACGTATCCGATGGACGCCACGTAAATGCAGCATGGCGCGTTCAAGTGCTCCTTCGATATCATCGATTGATGCGGCCACTGGGTACCCCTCGTCCTCGCGACCTAAGATTTCTAATTCCGTCGCAATCCAGACCGTGGAGGCATGTGGCAGTGGTGCATCCTGCTCAAGCAGATCAAACTTCAGTTTACGCAACTTCAATGCCTGCATGAGCCTGAAGGCTAGACGGAAGTCAGAGGTTCGGACTGCCAGCCTTGTCACGGTCTGTATTGGCACGGTGGGGTTGAAGGACGTTTGTGTGCTATGGCCGAACACACAAGATGTGATTTTCAATCAATTCGCATGTCTTTCTCCGAAGTTATCAAGAACGATTGACAACGATTTGCTCTTATGTCCAGCCAGTATGAACGAGAGTTGAGGCAAGTTCTTGCCGGCGTTCCGAAAGGTGTTGAAGGGGTCATAAAGTCCTGCAGCACACTGGAAAAAGAGCGCATGCGGCTCGTTATTGACCGTCCCTTTTTGGTGGTTCGGGCAGCAGGATCTGGAATGGAGGGCACCGGAGATCTCCTTGCTTTACGTGGCGATTTATGCTTCCCTATTGAGGTGAAAAGCACAAAAGCAGAGAAACTCTACCTTTCAGGACGCACAAAAGATCAGTATGATGCAATGGTCACTGAGGGTGAACGTTGTCATCTCATGCCGTTGTACGCACATCGACGAAAAGGCGTGCGTGGCGATTCATGGCGTGTGTTTCGAGTTGAAACATCCAACTTGAGTGGAAGACTAAGGCAGTTGGAAAAGTGGATTCCAGCCTTTCCAAAGACGCGAAATGGCTCAAATTATCTCAATTGGAGTGATGGTATGCCACTCAATGAGTTCATTGGCCTTGTTTGCTCGAAAGCAGGCTGGGATCAAAGCGCTCTTGCAGGCCTCACCGCTCGATCAGGTACTTCTAAGTCGAACACCCTTCCTGATACTTCATCAGTCGCACCGCCGAAGGCGCCGGTCACCCCTACCCTCAAGGCTCGCACCCAAACCAATGTGCTGGCAGAATTAGCCAGGCGCAGATCTTCATAATCTCACAGAAACGGCAAGCCGATCATAAAAATCAGCATGACGAGTAAGGCAAGCGATGACATTCTCGATGTTTTGCTGGAGATGTGATCAATCCACATCGGGTGCATGTTGAACAATCTGGTCCGTTTCCCAATTCTTTTCACTGCATTCAGTGCGCCGTGGACGGTGTCTTTGAACAGGTGGCCACCATCAAACGGAACCATTGGAATGAGGTTTGTGAACCCGAGCAGGATGTTGACCCACATAAGCCAAAAGAAGAAATTGATCATGAACATTAATCCACTGATGCCCAACACTGAGCCAACCCCATCATCAGCTGCATTGAGCATTGATTCTTCCATTGGGTACATTGAGACGCCTTGGAGTTGGAACGGTATCACCATGATTTGAATCATGTGGATCGGGGTGTATACGGCCTTCACGAAGGTGCCGCCTTCGAACCTTGGTGAGAATGGACCAGCAATTCTGTCAATGCCCTGTGTCCCCTCACCTAATCCCTCTACACCTAGGAACGGGTCTCCAGGAATCACACCGGCCGAGGCAAGGTTTTCCTCTGACCAACCTGCATTGGCGTAGTAGGCATACTTGTCTCCAAGCACAACGGTAAGGGTTTCTTGTTCCCCGTTTGTATGCTCGACATCCATCAATATGGTGTCGTTTGCGCGGTAAAGGTTCAGCTCATCTCGGAAATCCTCAAGGCCTCCAATCTCCGCTCCATTGATCGCAAGAATGAGGTCCCATGGCTCCATTCCCGCTTTTTCTGCTCCACCATCGACCACAACGCCTTGGGCGTGCGGATGGGGTGTGGCCGAAACCATCTGGCCAGCTAGCCCTCCGAGCATCAGTAAACACACGAAGGCTGCAAAAATATTGGTTGCCGGTCCCGCAGCGAACATTCGCATTCGCTCTCTTCGTGGTGCTCGGTGCAATTCTTCGTATTGGGGTTCAGCGAATGCCCCGAGTGGAAGCGGTCCGAGTTGCAGTAGTCCAAAGGCGCGAATCCGCATGCCATGCGCTCTTGCAAGTAAGCCGTGTCCGAATTCATGAATCACAAGCGCGACGATGAATGCCATAGTGCCCCACCAGAGCGGAATCATTGGGTTGATGCCGGGGATCGCGACAAGTTCACTTGCACTTGGAGGGGGGGTAGCTCGAGGTGAGATCAACACACCAATGAATGCAAATGCCATCAAAAGACCCATGAGCAGCATGGCGCTAATGCAAACCCAAAGTGCGACTTCGCCATAAATTCGCCAAAAGCGCCTCGGTTTGGCTACTTTTTCCAAAGCTTTGAGACCATACTTGCCGCGAACCATGAGGATGAAGCCAAAGACGCGGCTTGCATTCCACTTATCGAGAGTACCGTTTCGCTCCCAAGTTCGCAAGAGGATGTACCATAGGAGTACGAGCAGAAGGAGCAGCCTCCAATCTGCCTGAATTGACCCCCATGCCCCATCCATGTTGGTCCGAGGATGTCTTCTGCCTTCAACCTTAACCGATTTGGCTTGATGGCCATTGAACAAAGTTGAATATGGTTGGATTGAACCGTGGCTCATGGTGTACGATCGTCATGCCCTGGAAATGTGGTGCGAATCACAGTGGGGGCAGGTCCCGTTGGACGTCTCTGAATGGGCCGCTCATGATGATGTGTTGCAGGTTTTCGTCAAACTAAGCCGTGGCGTCCTCATAGCAGACTTTGCCATGGATATTGACGGGAATTTGATTTGTGAGGAACATCTTCACATTCCTCATGATCGTTGGAATCCCGGTTCAATTCAAGCAAAACGAACGAGCGATGGACGGGTTCGTTTCCGGCATCGCTCCTCCGAGATTACCCTCTCAGCACGACTCCGTGCTCCTGAATGGGGGAAGGCCTTGTTGGAAGAATGGCTCATGGAACAACGAGGTGAAGCCCTCAAACCAAAGGACAGAAGCCAACGTCTTAGCAGCATCAATCGAAGTAAATTGAGCATCGAGAGAAACCTAAACCAAGCGCGATTAACACAAGCCAAATCTGAACTTGATATGGCCAAGGATCGTCTTGAATCTGCTGAACGAGGTCTTGACTCGAAGCGAAACTCATCCGAAGAGGAATGATTAACCAAGGCGGACCTTGTACCGGTCTCGGCCTTTTGCGTACATGGTGATGGTTCCCGAGGAGGAAACACAAATGGCAATGCCTTCAGCAAGTTGTGAAATGGCACGTGCTGCCAAGTGGCGCCCACCTTCACCTGCTTTTGGGGATACTCCCGGCGGGACCTGAATGTACCGCCCAGCATCGCTTGCAACCCCGTCTCGATTGAAGAGAATTGCACCGTCAAGCCATGCAAATTCTGCCAAAGTTTCATGATTTCCTTCGTCGAGAATTGTTCGTTTTTCGGCTGGATGCCCCTTGAATGGATTCAGGACCAATGCCGTCGAATGTTTTCTCAGTGACGGCAAGGCGCCTATGGCGAATAAGGCTCCAATTGCATGCCCTTCTCGACCCCGACCTCCCAAGTGCCTTGCGAGTTTCATCAATTGAGTGAGGACTTCCAAATCAATATTGAACTCCTGTGCTAGATTTGCAAAACGATTGGTGTTGAGCATGGTTGTGTCAACCACCATGACGCCGTCGATTGGTTCTGCAAGCACGACAAGCAGCCGCTCTCCTCTTGACAAGCGCCCTTCTCCAATGGCTTGAAGCACCAGATCATGCATCTGGTTGAGAACATTCAGGCCTTGGGCGGTAAGGCTTTCCTCAAGAAGCGTGCATTCAATTCCTGATTCGTTGAGATTTTCAATGACTCTGTTTTGACTGGTAAGGACGGTTAATGGTAGGTCCTTAGGCAGTACATCGGCAACAAGACGTACCTTTCTGGCGTTGCTTGCCATCATCAAAACTGCATTGAATTGTTTACGGTCTGCAGCAAGAGTTGCGCTGACCATCGCCGCAAGGTCGACCATGTCTTCACTTCACGCTGTTGTTGTGTCGATGCCTGGAAGCTGATCCTCAGTTTCCCTGTAGACGGTGCGCATGTTGGAGATGAAATTACGTTCCTTGACAACGATGGTGTACTCGGAAATGCCAGGGTTTTCCTCGCCATCGAGTAGACCAAGAATAATTTCGAGGGTTAGTCGTGCTCCTTCGCGGTGAGGATAAGCAAAAATACCCATAGAGAGCGGTGGGGCGACGACAGAGGTCACGTCCATCTCAGCGAGGGTTTCGAAAAGGTTGCTGTATGTTTCAGGAAGAAGGTCCCGGCGAGCTTCGTCTTGGTTTGGTCGGCGACAATCCGGGCCAACTGCATGGATGATATGCTTGTAGTTCGATGCGAGTTGAAACGGCTCAGTGACGACGTTCTTGGTCACAGCACAAGGTGGAGCGTTGATTTTTCTCATCTCAAGGCATATATTGCGTGTGACATCAGTCAACTCTTGACCTGCCTTTGCATGGATTTGAGCGTCGAGGCCCTCTCGACCGGAAAGCCTGTTATTGGCAGGTGTAATCAGGACGTCGCCGCTGTGGTTCCAGACATCGCCACCAACAACCCGTAGCACGCCCCACTTGCATGTTCGCGCCATGTAAAGTTCTGCCATCATGCCAAGCAAGAGAGGCCACCTTACTTATCAAGTTCGCAATTCAAGGATGAAAACCCCTAATTTTAGCGTATTTTACCACGCCAAGGCAGGATAAATTGACGCCCAGTCATCGTTCTGATTTGACCTTGGAGCGGTACTGCTAAACCATACTTCCATCAGCGAATGGTAATGATGGGTAAAAAGCACACTGCTTTTGTCTTTGTCATCCTGATGCTTTGTGCATCGTTAGGGAGTCTTTTCATCCCTTCTTCTATCGATACCATAGCAGACCGAGATTCTCCTGAGGCGAGTCTTGAAGATGCTTTTGTTGGCTTTTCAACAAATGCTGCTGAAGATATATGGAACCAAACGCCCCTTCCTTCAATTGCTATGCCTCAAGGGTTTGACTTCCTTTCTGTCTACGATTATTCAGATGTCGGTGTATTGATCAACAACAATTCAGAGGCAAGCCGTACCATTGGTTGGGCATTTGTGGCGGCGAGAAACATAAGTTCTGAACGCGTCTTCATTTTCGACAACACCAGTGCACCTACTAAGGAGACGATTAACAGAGACCAATTCACTTCGTTCTTTGCAGAACCATTCAGTGAAATGATGCAAAACCGTAGCAACACATCGAGCATCAATTACCTCGTCACCACCAAAGGCATGCCGCTGAGGATTAATGGTGGGAATAACAAGGCGAGTTTTGATCAAGAAATCGCCCTTGTCGGAGGCACATACAACAGCAGCGTTGGAGTTGATGGCTGGGTCGATCATGGCTATGGGCCATTGGCTGGAAAAGCAATGAAAGCCTTCAGTCGAGAGGAGCAGGGCTTCTTTTTGGTGACCCGACTGACCGGGTACACCGTCGAAACAGCGCTTGGTTTGATTGAGAAAGCAAACAACAGCCTTGGTGAGCGTGGGATTTTTGCTTTGGATCTTGCTACAAACCGCAACGGTTCGGGTTACAAATTTTGGAATGACGACCTCTACGCGACCAACACAACGCTCAATGGAAGCATGGGCTATCCAACTTATTTCGATGAAACCTCAACCTTCCTCACCAATATATCCAACGTCATGGGTTATGCCTCATGGGGGTCAAATGATGACGCATGGGCTGGAAATATGCTGCCAAATGGCGGTTTTGATGCTGCTAACAGCACCTCTTCCAGCGGAGCGGAACACTGGGAGGCTACACTGCCCAGCTTGTCTTCGGGTGATTCCTTCAATTGGAGCCTTCAGAGCGATACGACCCATGGAGGTAGTTCAGCCCTTGAAGCAGCGGTCGCAGCAGAGTGCTCTGCAGAATCTGGTCATGGTGCACCAGGTATTTTTGCAGAATTCTTCGACAACGCTGGAGTGAGTTTCAATACCGGTTCAATGCCTTCATTGATCGATAGAGTCCCCGACCACACACGTATTGAAACAAAACTCGATTTCCCTTCAAGGAACAGTGCATATCCCGGCCTTGACAATCGTTTCAAGAACGATTGGGGGGCTAGGTTCAGCGGCCTTATCGACATTCCAGATGCTGGAAATTGGACGTTTTATCTGACCACCGACGATGGCTCTGAATTATGGATCAATGAAGATAGCCTTGTGCAAAACTACGGAAGCCATGGCATGCGTGAAGTGTCGGGTACCACCACTTTGGATGCGGGCGTACAAGACTTCCGTATCGAATTCTTCCAGGGTGGAGGCCCGCACGGCCTCACCCTTCAATGGGAAGGCCCGAATCAAAGCAAGAATTTGGTGCCCGCTTCTGCATATTCGATTGCAGGGGGCCAAATCCCATCTGAGGCCAATCTACAACACCACTGGTCGTTTGAAGATGGTTCCGGAACAACAGCAAATGATTCCGCTCAAGGAGCGGCGAACTTCACTCTTTACAACATGAACAGCACCAACTGGAGAGCTTGTGCCGATGGTGGCTGCTTGTGGTATGATGGTGTTGACGAGTACTTGGAAGTCGACGTGGATGACTGGAGTGGTAATTTCACAATCAGTCAATGGGTGTGGGCAAACACCACCACACTGCCCAACTACGCTACGGTGTTCGCTGCAGGCACACAAGCCGGTTCGAATGCGTCGTTCCAACATGCTGCATTCAGCGGGGAGTGGCGCCTTCATAACAACCAAACACACGCCTTTGGTGCAATTAATGCCCAGAATTGGACCCACCTTGTCACCGTGTTCGACAACGGTATGGCTCGACAGTACTACGATGGAGTGTTGGTTCGTAGCACACAATTCCCTCAAGGTAGCGTAGATCAAATTGATTCATATCGACTGGGAGTAAACAGGGCAGGCAGCACATTTTTCGAAGGTATGATTGATGAAGTTATGATTTGGAACACTTCGCTGAGTGATGGTGAAGTCACGACCTTGAATCGAGATATCTACCTTGATTGTGCAGCATATTCTGGCAACGGCCAAGCTGCTGCGAGCGTGCAACAAACATTCACTCTCCCTGTCAATCATGCAGAACATTCCTGGCTCATATCTGGCCACGGAATGCGAACCGGCGATGTTTTTGGTACCTTTGAAATCGTTGTAGAAAGTATTGATGGCAACGGCACAGTTCTTGCAACACGGACTTCATCTGCTCAGGAATTTGAAACGAGTTGGGCTTCAACAACAATGCGCTTTGACCCACCTCAACAGACTGTAGATCTTCGAATTACAATTCCGCTGAATCTGGTCGCCACTTCCACCGATGGCTCGGTTTACTTAGACAGCATCGACATGTACCCAATTCGTCCGAATCTTGGTTGGGTCAATGGCTCAATCGCTGAAACGGCAGTATCGACAGGAGCCCGCTCCTTTGAACCAGGTACAACATATGGGCAATCCCTTATTGCAGATTTACTCGATGATGGAGTTTCTGGAGTCAAAGGCTACGTCTACGAACCCTACCTTACCGCTGTTGGCCTTCCGAGCGTTTTGATGACCAGTTATGCTTCAGGCTACAACCTTGCAGAATCCCACGCTGCTGCCAATTTGCAATCAAGTTGGATGGGCGTGACAATTGGTGATCCTAAAATGGCGCCTTATGCCGATCTTTTCCACGATGTCAACCTCATTGATGCTCGATTGCTTGAGAATGCATCGTATGGTCAAAACACCACGATCCAGATCGCCCTCTCCAACACCGGTATGGCTGTTGCCAATGGCTCATTACTGATTCAAGACATTCAAGGGAACATCGAGTTGTACAACGGTTTGCTCTCCTTGCCTGAAGGCGATGCTGAGGGTTCCTATCAATTGCTTAACATCACCATTGTTCCACAGAAAACCGGTTGGATGGACTTGCGATTACGATACACTTCTGGTGTCAATGCCAGTGAGCGGATCCTCGATAACAATCAACTCACACTCCGGTTATGGGTGAATGCTCCCCCGGTGATTGATGCAGTCTACTGCGATGCGGAAACCTACGCCAGAGGTGACACATTCATCTGCACCGTTGAAGCCACGGACGATGCGGAATTAACCGCAGTTGTGTTGGAATGGACGGTTGCAGATCATACCTCCAACCTTACTGGCTCAGTGTGGACCAAGCAAAATCTCGGCACACTTGATGGTGAGCGTTGGCAAACCTCAATCACCCTCCCCACCAATCTTACGCTCGGATGGCTAGTGATTGAGGCGGTAGCTTTCGACGGGCTTAATCAATCAACGTCACTGCTTGTCCTCGATGTGGCACAGGTTGTTGATGCCCAAGCCCAATGGTTCGGGCCGCATGTTGAAGGTGTTGATGCCATAGGTTGGTCCGGTGCGACTCCGCTGCCATATGCTCCGAATGGAGGTTTCATTCGTGGCCAATCAATAGCGCTCCGTGCCTGTGTGCTCGATGCCGATCATGATCCCGCTTCAGAGGCACCAATAGTGCTTGCTTCACGAGGCACCGTGGCCAACCTCACCCACCAAGCACAAACAGATTCGAATCACCACTGCTACGATGGAGCCATTGTGCTCGCTGCTGGAGATACGCTTGCTAAGGTGTCCTTCGAAGTACGCTCTTCAACAGGAGCGTTGCTCAGTTCCCGTCTCATACCCGTCAGTGATGTGGCTCCAGAGGTATCGATAGAACTGGTCGATGCATCTGGTAATTCGCTTGAAAGGGTACGTGGGGGTGGAGGGGAATTCCTTCAGATTTCATTTGTTGATGTCGATGACCCAAATTCATCTGTTACGGGCGACCTTGTGATTGAATGGCCGGGAGCCTCCCCATTCCAATTGCCAATCGATCTGATTGACATCCAACAAACCCTCCTTGTTGAACTCACTTCGGTCGATACGCCACTCGAGTCGGGCCAACTCTTGGTCAAGGTCGATGCAAGTGGACGTCACGGGGCATCCATTGCCGTGGAGAAACAATTCACCTTCCTGCTAACACCTCCAATGGTCATTGAAGCAAATCTATGTGCAGAAGATGGGCCAGTTTCCTCCCTCCGTTTTGGTGAAACAATCATCCTCTATGCCCTTGTTGATAGCGAACGACCTGTTGATGTGATGCAGGCTTCGATGTCCCAATTAGGCTGGTCTGTTGTTGCACCACAGTTAGGTGGAGACGATCTTTTGGTAACGCCACCGCCTTCTTGCCTCGAAACAAATCATGATGATGTGTCTTCTAACGAATTCATTGTGGCTTTCCGTCTCCGATTGGACGGCTCTTTCATTCAGGGTGAAGGGCAGGTGATGCTTCTCGTGCGTGATTTAGATGGGCTGTCCAGTTCTACGACGCTTCTGATTGATTTCTTCCATGCTGCGCCTTCGTTGAATGTTCTTCCAATTGTCAATACCACCGCAGGAGAACGCATTGAATCCACTGCGAGTGTGACGGATTTAGATGGAATGCAAGATGTCACATGCCTAGCTAGTGTGAAACAGGGTAATGTTTCGCTTGCGAACATTTCACTCGAGGTTCAAGTCCAGCCCAACGATATGACAAATGCAAGCTTAGGGTTTTCCTTCCCAACCACGCAGGCATTAGGTAACACGACATTAGAACTGAATTACACATGCATCGATGGCTGGGGTCAGGAAGATACGGCTTCCCAATTCGTAGATATTGCTCCAAAACCGACATGCAATGATTGTCATGGCTCGAACACGTCCTCACTGGATTCCACTGCTAGCGAATCAAATATTCCATACATTCTCGGATTCGTTGTGGTACTCCTAGGCGCTGCAGGTGCGGTTGCTCTGCTTTTGAGGGGTAAAGAGTCGGAAGAAGCACCTGTTCAATGGGATTTGAGCGAAGACGAAGCGCCTGACCAATTGCCTAGCGAGTCAAGCGTCATTTTGCTTGAAGGCTCAGACATACCAGGCGGGTGGTCGCCAGAAGCCTATCTCGACTGGTTGACCGGTCCTATGCCAGAAGGATGGTCAGATGTTCAATGGGCTGAGTTTTCACAACAGCAGATGCTATTCTTCGAACAACCAAGCGTTGATGCTCCAGAGAAGGATTGAAGTCCCTCGTCGCATTGGTGTGACTGAGCACTATGGCTGTAGGGTATGTTCTCATCAATGTCGCACCAGGAAAGGAGCACGAGGTTTACCTTGCAGTGAAGGATATGGATAATGTGGCAGATGCTACGCTCTTATTCGGCGATCACGATTTGATTGTAAAACTCGAAGCAGACAGCCTGGCAACCATCGCCAAATCCGTTGTTGAAGCGATTCGTCAAGTGCCGGGAATCATCGATACGAAAACCCTCGCTGGCGCAGAACTTTAGTTGACAAGAATTCCGTGTCTGAAATTTCGAAAAACCCAACCGTGGTACTGCGTTGTAATTGGCAAAAAACACGCTCCGGAATGGGGTACTGCGCCCCCTATACGGCGCAGTGTTGCCTTTATTCGGCAGAAATACTATATACTGTACAGATAACAAACATAGCGGAGGTAATCCAAAATGTCTGATAAAAAATACTTTGTTCTCATGGAGAACGGAAAAGATACGAGCCAGGTTTTTGCAAGCAAACAACCCCGTGGCGCAGCCCTAAAAGCAGCTACCCGCGGACACACGACCATCCGCCTACGTGAGCGTGGCACCAAGCGTGTCCACTGCTTCACCGGCAGCATCGCTATGGTTGACAAGCCAGCGAACGGTCCTGACTGGCTCCCGCCAAAGATCAAGAAGGCTAACGTCAAGAAGACCGGCATCGAACACCTTTGAGTTCGCCTGTCATACTGACTGACCTTCGGACGAAGTGAAGCTTCATCCGTTCCCGAAAGGGTAGCCGCCTTACCGCCTCTTCGGAGGCGAGTAGGGCTTCAAACTTCTTTTTCATTTACTGTGCTCTGACTTGAGATGTACAACGCCATGCTGATCATGACCAGTTGAGCAACGCCACGTGCTATGTGTGCTTGTGTGCTGAATGTGGTACCACTGAGTGGGATTTCATTGATCCACATGTTCAGGTTCGCCCAATAGAGGACCACCAGAAAAGCAGCAGTTGCATAGCCACCTACTCTTCGAAAGCGAGGATGAATCAATGCAGCGCCAAGGGCCACTTCTATTGCCCCGCTTGCATAGACCCAGAACGGGGGATTGCCCAGGAGTTCGGGTACAATTGGTTCAAAGAAGCCCGGATTGACAAAATGTTGAATCCCAACCCAAACAAAGGCAGGTCCAAGGGTGAATGCAAACAACGAGTGCATCCAATGGCGTATCTCGGTCATCGAGACCACAGCTTAGTATCGGACCTTTTGTCTTGTGATTGTGCGCCAAATACGCTGTAGAGGGTCATAGTATCGGTCGACGACTCGTTCCTTCAGTTGGATGATCGCATCATCGGTAATTTGGATTCCAGCGGGGCAAACTTCTGTACAGCATCGAGTGATATTACAATACTCAACTCCAAATTCCTTTTTGATTTCTGGCACACGGTCTTCAATGTCGAGCGGATGCATTTCATACTGAGCAAGGCGAACTAGGTTTCGTGGCCCTGCAAAGTCATCGAATAGGGCGTGGTCTCGAAGAACGTGACACGTGTTCACACAGAGGAAGCATTCGATGCACTCTCTGAATTGCTGGACACGGTCGGCTTCCATCTGGTTGAATTCCCAATCCATGGTTTCAGGTCCGTTGATTGGCTTGATTCGCTGGGCGACTTCATAGTTCCATGAGACATCTGTGACCAAATCCTTGACGTGTGGGAAGGCTTTCATTGGACGAATTTCAATGGCTTCACCTTCAGGCGTTTCTGCCACGACATCACTCATTCTGGTCATGCACATTAATCGTGGTCGACCGTTGATTTCAGCAGAGCATGAGCCACATTTTCCAGCCTTGCAGTTCCAGCGGACAGCCAGATCTGGTTGCTGTTCATGTTGAATTCGGTGAACACAATCCAGGACAACCATGCCTTCATCGAGTTCGATGTTGAAGGATTCGAGTTGTGCATCTTCACCTTCTCCTTTGAGAATGTTGAACGATTGTTTCTTTCCTTTGAGCACCATCATTCACCATCTCCTGCTTGTTCTGCTGCACGTTCAGCAATCATGGCCTTGACTTCCTTGATGGCACCTTTGAGGTCCTCTCGCATTGGCTCGACGTCTTCCTGTCGAACCTTGATTTCGCCATTTTCCATGTAAATGATGTTGAGGATCGTTCCCCACGCCTCAATTTCGCCTGGGAAATCATCACGGGTGTGCCCGCCTCTGCTTTCCTCCCGTGTAAGGGCTGCAAGCGTGGCTGCGGTTGAAATGTCAACCATGTTTTTGAGATCGAGGGCTTGATGCCATCCAGAGTTGTATTTACGAGAAGAACCGGGGTAGCAAGCATCTTGTCGTTCATTGAAGGCTGCAAGGTCATCCATCGCTTCTGTCATTTCTTCCTTGGTTCGAATAATTCCAACTTTGGCCTGCATCATGTCACGCATTTCATCATAGATGATACCTGGGTTTTCGCCCCCTTCTCTCTTCAGGGGTGCAAGCATTACTTCGATTGCAGTTTGTACCTGTGCGTCTTCGATGCTGGGTTGCGCAAGTGTATCAGCCCGCTTGGCAGCGTGCTCTCCGGCGCGTTTTCCAAAGGTAATGAGGTCGGAAAGAGAATTGCCACCAAGACGGTTTGCACCGTGAAGGCCTGACGCAACTTCACCACAGGCATAGAGCCCAGGCACGCTGCTTTCTTGAGTCTCAGCGTTCACTCGGACGCCACCCATGACATAGTGTGCAGTCGGTCCAACTTCCATTGCTTCTTCGGAGATATCCACGCCTGCAAGTTCCTTGAATTGATGGTGCATGGATGGAAGTTTCTTGAGGATTGCTTCCTCACCTCGGTGAGAGATGTCGAGGAATGCTCCACCGTGAGGTGAGCCTCTTCCGGCTTTAACTTCGGAGTTGATTGCTTTAGCGACAACATCTCGTGTCAACAACTCTGGTGGTCTGCGGACGGTTGCGAGTTTACCTGATACCACTTCTTCGACCCACTGATCGCTTTCTTCGATGGTTTCAGCGTGGTCTCCAGCAAACATCTCTGGAACATAATTGAACATAAATCGCTCACCTTCTGAGTTGGTGAGTCGTCCACCTTCACCTCGAACTCCTTCAGTCACGAGAATACCTCGAACGGATGGTGGCCAAACCATTCCAGTTGGGTGGAATTGAACGAACTCCATGTCACGCAGTTCTGCGCCAGCCCAGAGGGCGAGGGCGTGACCGTCGCCTGTGTATTCCCATGATCCTGAGCAGACAGACCAGCATCGAGTAATGCCGCCTGTAGCAAGAACAACCGACTTTGCAGAAAATGCGTGGAAGTCTCCATCAACACGGGTGTATGCAACACATCCGGTGACGCGATCGCCTTCTTTCAACAGGTGACGAACGGTGTACTCCATGAAGATATCAATGCCTTCGTGGATGCCACGCTCTTGCAATGTTCGGATGAGTTCGAGACCTGTGGCGTCACCAACGTGGGCAAGCCTTGGGAAGGTGTGTCCGCCAAAGTTTCGCTGATTGATGAGGTTGTTTGGGGTTCGGTCGAACACTGCACCCCACTGCTCAAGTTCACGAACTCGGTCTGGAGCTTCCTTGGCGTGGAATTCAGCCATTCGCCAATCAGCCAGCCACTTGCTTCCTTTCATGGTGTCATGGAAGTGCACCTTCCAGCCATCTCTTGGATCTGCATTTTGAAGGGCTGCTGCGCAACCTCCTTCGGCCATAACCGTGTGTGCTTTTCCAAGCAAAGATTTGGTGATGATAGCGGTTTTCGCTCCACTTCGTGCAGCTTCAATTGCTGCTCGTAATCCGGCGCCACCGGCACCGATCACAATAACGTCATATTCGTGTTTGGTGTAATCTTCGGTCATCTTATCTCACCTCAAAATGCGAAGAGCACCATATCGCTCAACAGTTCGGCTTCAGCAGCCAGCACCCATAGGTCACCTAAAAACACAAAGATTAGGGATGTCCAAAACCAGAAACCATGAGAGCGGTTAAACACGCTGATTCGCCCGAACAACTTCCCTCGAATTCTTGCAATTGGTGTGGTCCATCGGTCAAGAACGCCGCCTGCAAGATGGCGAAGTGCATGACATGAAGTGACGTACATGGTGAGCAAAAAGGCCTCGATACCCATCACAAGTGTTCCGATGCAGATACCCCATCCTTGTGTTGCTCCCTCCGTGAAATGCAAGGTATGCGTGACATCCCACCACTTGATGACAATGATGATCATCGCTGCGTAAAGGAAATACCTGTGCAGGTTGTTGAAGATGAATAGTTGCCTTTCGCCTTTGTAGCCTATTTTCTTGTTGATTTCAGGTTCATCAACCCAACAGGCAACGGGACTTGCGAAAAAGGTGCGATAGTAGACTCGACGCATGTAGTAGCATGTCCCTCGGAATCCAAACGGAATCCAAAGCACAAGGATTGCAGCGTTGACCCAGCTTGGGTGGTCCCAATCCTTGAGACCGAACAATTCCCACTCGAGAACGTTCGGTGAAAAAATTGGGGACATGACTGTAGCGCCATTAAGTTCGTAGTGGATGGTGTCCGGGTAGAGAAAAAGCCTCACTGTGGTGTAAATCAATGCAGCGGTTAAGGCGATGCCCATGGCCAATGGCTGATTAAGCCAATTATCGATTCGATTCGTGCGTCCCAATCCGTTGAGGACTGGAAGTTTGATGCCTTCACCCATCTGTTTCACCCGCCGCCGTAAGGCGGTTATCTTCATCCAACACGCTGGGGTCTTTGAGGTTCACCATTCGCCTCGTAGGCCTAGTTGGGCGCAAGTGCCCGTTTATTTGCGATTTGGCTTCAGTCCTCGTCGAAGAACGTCATGGCTTCAGAGAGCAGGGTTTCGTTTGCCCAATAGGTCTTTGATTGCCATACGAGAGCACCTGCTTGATCGATCAATTGAAGGGTTGGTGTCCCCGGGTTTCCGTACGCTTCGTAGAGCGGGTATCCAGTCGCATCGTTGGTCCCGAATTCATAGGTGGGTGTGGTCAGTGACGGTGTCACTACTGTCCAAGGTGTGTAATATGTTTGATTTGACTCAACAGCGAATGTTTCCTCAACATCTTCAAGTGATTCATACTGAGCCCATCGGTGGACACTCACGACGTTGATACTTGAATTGTTGAAATCGCCTTCGTCCATCGACGTGCGAATAAGTTCTGTCCAATCATGGCAACCCGAGCAACTGGCGCCAATCCACAGCATGAGGACTGGGCCATCAACAAGTGTTTCTTCTAGGTTGAAAACCGCTCCTCCGTCCTCCACGCGATCGAGAGTAGGGGCTTCAAAACTCATGTGAATTGGTGGTGTGTCGGCACGCTCTTCATTCAAGGAACCGGGTTCCACACAGCCTGAGAGCAAAAAGAGACACACGCAGAGGATTAGGGTGCGCTCACGCTGCATGACCTTCACCCGCTGTTCCACGAACGGCAGGTTGAGGGGTTGGGCGTGCAGCAACTTTTGGTCGCTTCACGTCTTCGAACCAAGAATCAACTCCGTTCCAATCAGGTCGCATACCAAGGTCCGCAAGGACGAGTTTGCTGCTGATTCGTGCGCTTTCGAAGATGGTGGGAAGGCCGCTACCTGGGTGAGTACCGCCGCCGACGATGTAGAGGTTGTTCGCTTCCTCGAATCGGTTGTGAGGGCGGCGCCATAGCATTTGCTTGAGGTCGTGGGTGAGATTGAACACTGCACCACGGTAGATATCGGATGCACCCCAGTCGTCTGGAGTGATGATGGTCTCAGAAACAATGTGGTCTCCAATGTCGTCGTAGCCGAGTTTTGCGAGTTGCTTGACAATGGTTTCCCTGAAGTCTGCCTTGATGTCGTCCCATACGATGCTCTCGTGTTGGTTGGGGACCGGCACAAGCACATAGATTGTGGAATGCCCATCGGGAGCGAGCGAATCATCGGTGATTGAGGCGTTTTGGACGTAGACTGACGGATCATCCCAAGTCAATCGATGATTTGTAATGTCCTTGAGGTTGTTTTCGTATTCTGAGGATGCATAGATTTGATGGTGAGGCAAATCGTATTGCTTGTCAACACCGAGGTAGAGCATGTAAGTGGAGCATGAATACCCTTTCTTCTCCAGCTTCTTGTTGGACCATTTCTTTCGCTTTTCGTCTGGAACAAGCGTAGTCATTGCATGAGCAAAATCAGCGTTAACAACGACCTTGTCAGCCATTAGTTCAGCGCCATCGATTCGGACTCCAGTAACGGTTTTTCCTTCATAGATGAGGGACTCTACAGGTGTGCTAAGTCGGATGTCCACACCCATCTCTTCGGCAATTTCACCCATGCGGGCTGTGATGCTGCCGAGGCCGCCCTTGGCGTGGAAGATTCCGTGTTCGTACTCGAGGAAGGCGAGAATAGTGAACAGCGAAGGTGCATGGAAAGGACTCATACCTAGGTACTTGGTTTGGAAGGACATTGCAAGTCGTATTCGTTCGTCATCGAAGTGCTTACCTAGATCACCAGCAACACTTGCCCAAGGCTTGAGCACGGTTGCTACGCGGATGGCTCGCTTTGTGAGGACATCGAGCGGACTTGTCCAAGGTGTTTGCAAACATTGCTTGGAGAGGTCCAATTTCTTGCGGTTCTGCTTGACATAATTCTTGAATCCGTCGGCATTCTTGTCACCGGCGAGTTCCCGAATGCGTTCGGTCATTTCCTCGAGGTTGCTCGTCGCATCTATGTGGCCTCCTGCACCAAAGACCAGGCGGTACATGGGGTCGAGGGGCATCAATCCGAGTTCTTTGTGAGCGTCTCGCCCGATGGCTTGGAAGATTTCTTCGATGACTTCTGGGTAATGGAAGAAGGTAGGTCCGCGGTCGAAGGTAAATCCGTCTTTCTTGAACAATCTTGTTCGTCCGCCGACAGCGTCTGCCTTTTCGAGGACAGTGACGTTCACGCCTGAATGGGCCAGAAGAAGTGCAGAGGCAAGACCACCCGGTCCTGAACCTACGATGATTGCGGTTGGTGCGTTTTGGTTAGACATGATGCCTGAGCCCCGGATTGCCCATATAAAAGGCCGTTTCCATCCTTGCTTATTGGCTCCGTTTTCTGATGTTGAAAACAAGGAGCGTGAGAGTGCATACCTTGAGGTGATAAGCATCTTAAGGAGCCTATGTTTGGCGCAAATCACAGCCTTAGGTTGTACGGTGATACCATGAGCGATTGGAGTTCCAAGAATCCATACATGAGCCAAATCACTGAGAATTACATTCTCAACGGTGAAGGCTCGAGAAAAGAAACCCGCCACATTGTGTTTGAACTCGGTGATTCGGGACTTGACTACAAAGTCGGTGACGCGCTCGGTGTTCTTGCGGAGAATCCACCACACATCGTAGAAGAACTGATTGAAGTTCAAGGTTGGGACCGCGATGCAATCGTCGAGACCCATAACGGTGAACGTAATCTCTACACCGCACTCAAGAAGGATTTCGAGGTCCACATGGCAAACAAGAAATTCGTCAATTCATTAGCGCACAAGGTTGTAGCTACTGGAATGAAAATCTCCCTTTCCATTGTTTCACGAACCCGCAATGGAGAAGAATGGACTGCCAATACATCAGGCGACATGCCTCCAGGGCTCGCCCCAAACCAACCATCTGACGACCCTGTCGCCAAAGTCGAAGCACTGGTCGATGATGCTAAAGCCATCGAAGACTACCTATGGACCCGGGATTACATCGACATCATGCGTGAGTTCGATGTCAAGTATACGCCCCGAGAATTCTTTGAACTCGCCGATCGATTGAAACCTCGCCTCTATTCGATTGCATCTTCTCATGATGCTCATCCTGGATTTGTCGAACTCACTGTAGGTATTGTCCGCTTTGAATACAACGGGCGACCCCGTGGTGGGCTATGCACCCAATTCATGGCTGATGAAATTGACACCTCTGGAGAGCCAATTGGCGTTTTTATGTCGCCAACAAAATCATTCATTCTGCCCGAAGATAAGAGCACAGACATCATCATGGTTGGGCCGGGGACCGGTATAGCACCGTTCCGAGCGTTCATGGAACAGCGTGTCTTTGACGGTGGCGACGGGCGCAATTGGTTGTTCTTTGGCGACCAATCCGCCAAAACTGAATTCTATTACAAGGACACCATCGAAGAATGGCTGGACAATGGAAACCTCTACCGGTTCACTACCGCATGGTCTCGTGATCAGGCTGAAAAAATCTATGTCCAGCATCGCTTGTTGGAACACGGTGCAGAAATTTGGGAATGGTTTGAAAATGGTGCCTATTTCTACATCTGTGGGGACAAACAGTACATGGCAAAAGATGTTCACAGGGCGTTGATTTCGATTGCTGAAGAACACGGCGGTATGTCGAACGAAGATGCAACTCATTTCATTGAGAAGACCATGATGCGTGAACAGAAGCGATACTTGCGTGACGTGTACTGACGCATAGGCTTCTATCCTACCAACTATCAATCAATGCTGCTCTCGCTGAACAAGCGAAGAACAACAACACCGGCTACGATCAAAACGATACCAAGATATCCAGCTGCATCCATCTTTTGATCGAATGCTAGAACAGAGATTGCGGTGATTGCCGCCACGCCAACGCCCGACCATATCGCATAGGCCACGCCAATCGGGATTGTGTCAAGGGTTAATGACAGAAAGTAAAATGCTGCGCAGTAGCCAACAAGAACAATCACCGATGGCCAGAATTTCGTGAATCCTTCAGTTGATTTTAATGAAGAAGTAGCCAACACTTCTGAAGCGATTGCGAACGTGAGGTAGGCCCATTTGTTCATGTATCGGGCTCAATCTTCTCGTATATCAACCATGAGCGCGAGTTATCATCTAGCGGATTCGTCAGTATCTTCTCATCGCAACTTCCCAAAGCATGAGCAAATGGGTTCTCCTTTCAAACACTTTGTGGCAACGTCACACCATGTCTAAATAATACGGGCCGGAGAAATTTCCATGGCAGAACCAAGCAGTGTCGGATTGTGCAGCGCGTGTCAGGAAGAAGTGTCCACAAACCACTACCATGGATCTGATTCACAAAAAATAGAATTATGCAAGCCGTGTTATGACCAGTACCTGGCCAAAGAAATGCTTCAATACTGGAAAGACCATATCAAAGAAGAAAAACGTCGTGTCCGGTGATTGAACAGTCTTCTATCAAGGATCAAACACTCGCAAGTCTGCATCGTTGACATATAAATGTCGATTTATCACCCTCGAGTTTGCTTTTGAATCGGGTGATAAATACCGAGTTGCAGCTAGAACAACGCAATGTGATCGATTCGACTTGTTTTGGGGTGAGAATGTATGGTGTATTGATGACTGTGGGATGAATACACGCCGAGCAGTACCATTTTTTTGTCGGGCGATGAAGTGACATTTCCGAGGGAGGATAGGTGGAGTAACAACGAAAACACTGCCAGTCCTTATCCGGCCCCCACATGGATTATTATATTCCGTGATACTATTTGAGAACTGAGATTATGCTTATTTCGTAAAACCTAAATTTTTAAATCTCGCAAAATTCAATGACATTGAGCAGACTCAATTTTGAGTCTAGGAAGGTTCTAAATGCGGATAAAAATGGTGCTCATACTTTTCCTGGTGACCGTCAGTCTGGCATCTTCCAATGTCATCGCAGAAGAGGGCAAATCCTCCAGTGATGATACGGATTCATTCAATTTAGCTGGATATGTGATACTAGGACTAGCGCTTATTGGATGGGGTTTTTTCCTGTACCTCTTAGGCAGTGCAATCTATCAACTTGTGCGCAAGTCAAAAAGTCCCTATGTACCGATAAATCCGGTAAAGTGCAAATGAACATACGGTAGCGTTGTATGCAGATTCGATTACAAGGGGCCCGCATCTAAACATGCATCATTATGTTCACTGCGAACCCTAAGATTCATCCCACACACGATATCCATCTTCGGTTGAATACCAGTGCACTCCATCGTTCGTACGATACCAATGTGTGCCGTCTTCATCGGTTTCGAGCCATTCTCCATCAGGAAGGTCCTCCCAAGTTTCGACATGATTTGGTTTAGAACGAGACGCTACTTCTGAGGCGAAGTTGTTCTTCGGTGATGTCCGAGATGCTTTCGTGATTTCTTCATACATTTCATCCTCTTCCTCAAACCAATCCTCATCTTCTTTCTTAGATCTTTTCAAAATAAGAACCACAACGGCAGAAAGGATGAGAAGAGAAATACCTATTGTACCAAACGGCACTGTATTGCTGCTCGAATCCGTCGTAGATTCAACAACATGTGTATAATTTTCACTTTTGTCACAAATGAAGTTAGAATTCAAATCAGGAGGAGTATCGGTCTCATCGAGCGTGTCGCTCAAACATTCTAATTCAACAGCATCGGACCATCCATCATTGTCGTCATCAGTGTCCGCATTGTCACCTATTCCATCACTATCGGTGTCATTATTTTCAGTGGAATCCATTGGAAACATATCAGAGTCATCGGCATATCCGTCGTTATCATCGTCTAAGTCTGCATAATCTCCAGTCCCGTCACCATCACTATCACTCTGTTCAAGTTCATCGAATGGAAACAGGTCATCCAAATCATTAACGCCATCATTGTCATCATCAATGTCTGCATTGTCACCTAATCCATCCATGTCATAATCTGACTGCTCGCCGTCATCAAATGGAAAAGCATCATTGCTGTTTATCACTCCATCATTATCATAATCAGTTCGATTTTCATAGTCTTCATCCAAACTGATCTGTAACATCTCATCTCCCAAATTTACGTATACCTTGGATTCAGAGAAAATTGGTATGGAACCATAATAGCAATTGAGGCTGCTTTGGTCACAATCTTCTGTAGAATTGTAAAGTTCGCTCAAATACCAAGAATCATCGTGTAAGACTGCATGCATCAAAGCATCTCTATGGACATCAAGGTAGTGAGCGTAAAACAGATGCACATCTCCATTTGGACTAATCTCGAGTGAGCATAACATTCCTGTTTGAATGGACTCATTCGTAGTAATGGTTGTGATTGACCATTGAAGAGGTTCTTGGTTCAATGCAAATTCCGCTAGAGAAGTTGAATTACTAATGTACATAAGAGATTCACTCATTGTATCGTAATAACAAACGTGGAGCTGTTCGTTTAATCCTAAGGTTGAGGAATGAGGTGCGAAACTTATCCGGTCATCCCACCATGTCGGTATATCAATTTCACTCGGTATGTCAATTTCGCTCCCAAACCAATCAGTAGAGTTTGGGTGTTTGATGATCAAGGACAGTCCATGGTTATTGTAGTATGTCAAATACAGCCTGTTTTCAGAATCCATATTCAAGGATGTGGCAGACAATTCATTCGCATTCCAAGGAGTTGAGGTAATAGTGAAGTTTGAAGTATTTTCATTTTCAAGTGTCCAATGCTTGAAATAATCATTTATGTTTTCACCTTCGATTCGATGGACATATGTCAAATGCACTTTACCGCCAGCTTCAACCGCTAATTGAAGCGAACCGAAACTTTCGTCCCACCATGACCGCTCTTCCGTCGAATCTGAAATTACAACTTGATTCTCCCAATTTGTACCGTTAAAATAAGCGTAATTGACATTCTGAACTTCATAGCCCGCACCCAAAGGATCGCTTCCATAGGTTACCCATTTTTTCGAAAGATAGGCTAAATGAATATTACCGCCATCATCCTGTGTTATGGCATGATTCTCCAGGCCTCTACTTCCAAAACCTGCCTTACTGAAATAATTCATTTGGTTACCATCAAACACAGCGTAAAATGAGCCAGCATTCGGATGAATTAACTTACAAGCATAGTAGCCGACTTCAGTGGAGTGATCAGTAGATTCACAATCACTGTTGGATATGTTAGTGACTTCAATATGGGATGAACTGAGTTGAGGTTGAGAATTAGAGTGCAAATTTGTATGGGTATAATCTGGCGCATTCAATGAAGAAATTCCCACAGAGAGCGACATAAGAATCATCAAACTGAGGAAAACTGACTTCAGTATCTTATCGCCCATAATGATAATTCCGAGTTTTGATATAAAAGTTAGATGATGTAATGGAAATCTTTAGATTGTGGAATTAATTATATTTAGGCAGAAATTAACTCTGACGAAACCCTCAGTACATACGTTTCACGCGTCGGTACCCATGCGACATGCATCTCACGCGTGGGTGTACAGTCGTTTTTTCGAAGATAGAAAACTATATTCTCTCGTGCAGGCACGTTATCTTGTGGAACATTCAGAGCATCGGGATTTGATTGTTCAACGGCTAAGGGCAGATGTTCTAGGACCTGAGATATATGACGACTCTGCTACGTCAAAAGAGATTCTAAATCTAAGAGATCCGGTATCTCCACAGTACCACTATGTGATTGGTCATTTGCACCCACAACAATGGGGTGGAGAAGAATCTGAGGCGATTTCAACGCCGAATCGCATAAGGCAAATCGAGGAAGGAGTGGATGAACACGAAGAAGAAACTGAGAATAGTGAGATTTCTCTAACAGACTCCGATGGCGAGGATGAAGAAGTCAAGTCGAGATCCACGCTTCGAAACCCTTCTTCAATCGGCATCACAACATGCTTCGGAAAGAAAGCAGAAACACATTTTATTGTAGATGTTAACTTTTCAAGATATGAGGAATCACCAGAAAGAATAGAATATACTAAAATAGGAGGGAGAGAGAAGTTATAAATCCAATGCGCTTCATTCGCATTACCAAAATAGGAAACATTTTCTCTAG
>CAXHEV010000006.1:0-83503 GCA_964015875.1 uncultured Candidatus Poseidoniales archaeon | reverse complement strand
CTGTAATTGCTGGTAACCCTAAATCGTAGGTAATTCGTTGAGTGCCTTTTCCCTTCGATTTCTTGCCAAGAATCTGTATATCACCAATCTCACCTAATTGTCGTACATGGGTACCAGCACACGGGCAGAGATCAAACCCATCGTCGATTTCGACCACTCGAAGTTGTCGAACACTTGCTGGTAATATGTCCATGTTTGTGCGCTCAGCGGGCATGATTGCGTTGACTTCTTCGCGTGTCATCACCGTGCCAGTCACGTCTAAATTTTGCCCAATAATTTCGTTTGTTCGTTCTGCAAGTGATTCGAGCATACCCTCATCAAATGAAATCGGATTGAAATCAATTCTCGAGCGATCGCTGTGAATTTGATTGCCAACTGTTCGAGCACCGCCGAACATTTCGTAGACTAACCCTGAAACGAGATGTTGTGCTGTATGCATTCGCATGTGGGCGTGCCGTCGTTGCCAGTCAATGGTACCTGATACCTCATCACCTACCTCTAACTGATGGCCTTCACCAACCGTGTGGTGGACTTTATCCCTACCGCGTACTTCCGTGACTTCAAGAGAGCCATTTGGCCCAGTTAGGCTTCCTGTATCCCAGTTTTGTCCACCCCCTAGAGGATAAAATAGGGTTTGATCTAGAACGATGGTGTGTTCTTCAACCTCGGTGACTGTTGCATTGAAGTGTTGATTATAACCGGATTCAATACTTCGAAGATAGAGTTTTTCAGTCATCTGACCACCTCAACGAGACGTTTTCCTTCTGTAATCTGAGCATCGATTGTCCGCTGACTTGCGTTGAAGGAAAGTGGTGATGAAATTTGTTCAATCCACCCGTGTCGAGGGGTCCACGATGGGTTTCCTTCCATCCATACCTCACTCAAACCTCCTGTTCGATCAAATCTCCAGCAAGCTTCGGGGATGTCAGTACAATCGGTTGTGAGTGTGGTCCCACCAAACCATTCTGTTCTCACTCCAAAGTCCGGGCTAGGAAGGTTGAGGGTTCCTTCGAAAGTATGCTTTAGCCCACCTGGTGCTGGCGGCACATGTGTTGAGCCGTCGATAATTTTGTCAAAAATAAGTATTGATTTCGAGGTTGGCCCTGCGCCTTGAAATGATACTGTATATTCATCTTCTTTCATTTCTATTGAAGTAATTCGAGTACGGGTATGTACATTCACGCCTTGCTCTGCTACATTGAGTGCGAGAAGTTTTGTCAACCACTCACTGCGTAGGCCAAAACCAGGCTCATTTGAATGAGGATTGAGAAATTTCATCTGTTCTTCAGTCATGTATCGTTTGAGAGAATTGAGTTCTAAAACAAATCCAGGGTGACTACAGGGCATTCCAATTTCTGCATGAACGTCAATGATCGTCACTTCATTCTCGGTTGACAGATGATAGGCTGCAATGAGGTTGGCAATCGAGCCCCCAATGCATAGAATTCGACTCATTGGGGCAACTCCATATTTGGCAAAATGTCAAGAGCGAATACTGGACATGATGGGATACAAAGTTCGCAATGAGTACAGCCCTCTTCATCGACAACAGCTAGTCGATCAACAAGTGAGAGCACATTGACTGGACATAGTGCAATGCAAGCAGCGCAACCAAAACAACGGTCGTCATCGACAACGAACGTATGGTTCAATTGTCGCGCCATGATTCTTGGAGGTCAGGGTGGTTCAAGTTATCTTCGTTGAAAGGAAATGGTTTCTCGTGGAACATGATGGTTTTACAGAATCACAACGCCATCAAAATTTTACGAATTTGATCCCCATACATTTGGAAGCATTTTGTGGTGGAATTTAATTCCAAAGGAAAGAGAATTTTCTGTTTTTGGAGAAGATTTCACTCTCCTTACCTAGACCCCTAGATTTCCACTGGAGTGATTTTTCATGACAATTTGAAAGGATGTCGTAGAACGGAATGAGAAGAAACGAAAGTATGCCCCGTAGAATATGGTCGCGACAAGCACATAATACTACCACTACATAACCAATCAAAATAAAACACAAAATGGATCTAAAATCACTCCATCGGAAATGAGGGGGTGTTGGTCCAAACCATCCGTAGATTCATCATGGGTCATAGCGAGGCAATGGTGAGGCCTATGGTACTGTACTCAGCTGGGAGAACCACTTCGTATCCGGAAGACACGCCTGAAAAAGGTCTCCGCTATCATCCACTTGGTGGAGGGGATGAAGTCGGTAATGTTGGGATCATGTTCGAAAATGATAAACAAACAAGACTCCTCCTCGATTATGGTCTTGCACCAACCCATCCACCACGTTATCCATCTGAAGCTCCAAAAGTCAAAGATGCAGTGATTACTCATTCCCACGTTGATCATCTAGGAATGGCACCATGGTTATGCTCAAACCATCGCACTTTACTGCACGGGACCGCACTCACTGCAGAAATATCTGAAATGATGTGGTATGACTGCCATAAAGTAAGCTCGATTGAAGGTTATCCACTCGCTTGGGACAAACGTGACATCGACACGGCCATTGATGCTTGGCGAATTCACGACTTTGATACACCCTGGGATCACGATGATTGGAAATTAACACTGCGTAAAGCTGGGCATATTCCTGGTGCAGCCATGCTTGATCTTGAAACACCAGATCGAAAAGTGCTGATTTCTGGAGATTTTGATACGAGAGATTCCCCTCTTACAACAGGTGCCAAACCCCAAAAGACGGATACACTCTTTGTTGAGGGTACATATGGTGGAAGGGAGCATCCAAACATGGACCAGGAAATTCAACGATTCATTGAACATGTTCAACGCGTTGTCGATGAAGGTGGAACGGTGCTTATCCCAGCCTTTGCGAATGGGCGAACACAAGATGTTGTTATGCGCCTTCACAAATTCCTTCCGCACCTGAACGTTCACGTCGACGGAATGGGTAAAAGAATTGCAAAGATGCAGATGAACCATCCGGAAACACTCCGTGATCCAGCAGCACTACGCTCCGCATGGTCATGGTGCAAGAGAGTCTCGAGTAAATCAGACCGCAAACGTGCACTTGAAGCTGATGTGATTGTATCGACATCAGGTATGCTTCAGGGGGGACCTTCAATCTGGTACCTTAACCGCTTACGACACGATACGAAGAATCAGATTTTATTCACCGGTTATCAAGCAAAGGCAACAGGTGGGCGCCAACTCCAATCGGAAGGAAAAGTGAAAATTTTTGGCAAGGACACCGAAATACCACTCGAATGGGAGACCTATTCTTTTTCCACACACGCAGGCCACAAAGAGATTGTCGATTTTGCAGCAGCTTGTGAGGCCGAGGAAGTTGTGATTTACCACACAGATCCGGTTCATGCTCGACCCCCCCTCGCAGAAGCACTCGAGAAAAACGGCCACATTGTCCATAACCCTGTGAACGGTATCTCAGAATACCTCGGTGACGGATTTAGCCGAAGTCATTGAATACAACGACGCTAAGCGAAGTACGATTCACATGGCGGCAAAGGCACCGGCAGGCGGAAAGAAACCAAAGAAGCGCAAGCGTAAGATGCGACTTTCCTTGAAGCAAAAGAAGATGAACACCACCGGGGATTCTTACAAAGATAATCTAGGCTGGTCTACTGATGTTGGCCGAACACTCGCTGACAATCCTGCTCCAAAAGCCGCAGAAACCCTTCGAGTCCAATGCGATATGTGTGGTTGTATGCTTAAGATCCCCAAGCCGAAGAAAGCAAGGTACACTGTGAGTTGCTCATACCCTGGTTGCGACCACATCATGAAATTCGATTGAGGCCCGGAACGGTTCTCTATGGATCAAGAAGTACTGTTGTTGTGCTTTGCGCTGTTCGTTATCGCAGCGCTTTATGCCTCAGTTGGACACGGGGGTGCCTCAGGTTATCTCGCCCTTCTCTCCCTTTCGACGTACGCCTCCATGAACAGTTCATGGCTCAAGCAACACGCGTGGGTGCTCAATCTTGTTGTGGCTGGTCTTGCTTTCTATCACTATCAAAAAGCAGGCTTCCATCGTCCTAGATTATCATTTATGTTCATCCTTGCAAGTGTTCCTGCCGCCTTTTACGGAGGGACACTGGAGGTTGATGGAGCAGTCTATGACACACTTCTTTCCGCAGCCCTATTATTCGCAGCCATCCGTTTGGCAATGACGCAAAACGGTGAAGATCAATTTGAAACCTTACCAGCCCCAAAGGTTCAGACAACAGTGCCAATTGGGGCGTCGATTGGAGTTCTTAGCGGAATGATTGGTGTTGGCGGTGGAATATTTCTCTCCCCGATTCTTGTGCTTAAACGGTGGGCGACACCAAAAGCAGCAGCGGCCACGGCCGCTCTTTTCATCTGGGTAAATTCCGCAGCAGGCCTTCTGGGAGCTCAACTTTCAGGACAACTCAACCTCTCTCTTGATCCTCTGGTATCGTTTGCAGTTGCGGTTGGCCTTGGGGGTTTTGTCGGATCTAAGTTTGGGGCGGAAAAAGCGCCACAGGCTACAATACGGTGGCTCCTCATCGGAGTCCTTGTGCTTGCTACAGTAAAGCGAGGAATCGATCTCCTCTCATGACCGTGAACCTCAAACCACTGCAGTTGCTGGTTGACACGTGACCGAGACACCATACTTCATCGACCATGAGTCGGCGGTTCGTATCGCGTGTAAATCACCTCTCCACCTCAAAATAGAGGATGTGACATTAGAGCAGGCGAATGGACGGGTGCTGGCTAAAGATCTCCGATCAAAGGTAAACGATCCACCGTTCGACAATTCTGCGATGGACGGATTCACATTTGTCCACCAAGATACCCTTGAACCACCAACAACCCTCACAATACTACAAACCATTCAGGCCGGTGAAAGCCAAGTAACTCAAGAAGTGCAGTCGGGGCAAGCCTCGAGAATCATGACTGGCGGCCCGATACCACCAGGCGCAGATTCAATCCTTCCAATTGAACGATGCACTGTTGATGATACGGAAAATACAGTCACGCTTCTTGAAAAAGGTCGACCACACTTCATTCGAAAGAAGGGTGAAAATCTTCAGAAAGGAGAAATTGCACTTCACCAAGGCACCACCCTCACTCCAGCAAAAGTAGGGCTTTGTGCGACGATGGGGTGGCCGAAGATTCCCGTCTTCAGACGAGCTAAAATAGCGATTCTTTCAACGGGTGATGAATTAAAACAACCCGGGGAGGCACTCAACGCCCATGAGATTTACGAGTCGAACTCCTATGGTCTTGCAGGCCTGGTGCAGTGGATGGGGCATGAAGCAGTACGTTATCCAGCTGTCAACGATTCCATGGAAACCCTACGCGCAAGTCTTGACAGGGCAGCGAATGAATGCGACTTGATCTTGACATCAGGAGGTGTTTCAATGGGTGAATGGGATTTCGTCCGGAAGATCATGGAAGAAGAAGGAGACGTTCACTTTTGGCGGGTCAAGATTCGCCCCGGTTCCCCCCCTCTTTTCGGTCGATGGAAAGACACACCAATCTTTGGATTACCAGGCAACCCAACAAGCAGCCACGTTGTGTTTCGCGTCCTGGTCGCCCCATACCTCCGCAACTCAATGCAAGGTGGTGGCCCAAGAGAACAACAGCTCATGGTTCGACTCGGTGAGGATTTCAAAGGCGATGAAAAGTGCCTTGCCTTGAGAAGGATCTTCATCGATACGAGTGGTGAACATCCGACAGCATATTCGACTGGGCACCAAGGTTCGGGAAATCTAAGCGGCATCGCACGCGCCGATGGCCTGACACTGCTTGAACCAGGACAACCCTCAAAGAAAGGCGACTGGTGTCGAGCAATATTCCTCTGAGTGGTTTGAATGAAATCAACCGTGAATGAACAGATCTTCCTCATCGATGGCGTCTCATCGATGTTTCCCGAAACCACGCGAGGAAAAATACGAAAGATGCTTACAGAAGGCCGCGTTTTAGTCGAAGACATTGTTCGACACCGTGCGAAACATGTTGTTGAGCCAGGACAGACGATCGAGGTGACTGGTCGAGCAAAGGGCAAAGAAGCAGCCCCGCCCCCAGCCACAACTAAAAAAAGACACAAACTAAAAATCCTCTTCGAAGATGAAACAATTCTTGTTGTTGAAAAGCCAGCAGGCCTCCTCTCCGTAGCGACAAATAAACTCGAAGATGACACGCTTCATTCACGCTGCGTCAATTATGTTCGCCTTGAAGATGAACGGGCATGGATCCATATTGTACACAGATTGGACAGGGAGACGTCAGGCGTTATGGTGTTCGCCCGCCATGAGCGTCACAAAACATACCTCCAATCCCAATTTGCCAACAGGGAAGTCCACAGAACATATCACGCCCTTGTCGAAGGGAGGCCAGAACAGCAAAGCGGCACCGAACGAGCGTGGTTGGTTGAAGACCGAAACCTTCGTGTAAAGAAAGTCAAATCTTCTTTCAAAGGAGCAAAACAGGCAATCACTCATTGGACAGTAGAAGATTCTGACGACGAGGTTTCGTTAATTCACATCACCATCGAAACTGGTCGACGACATCAAATCCGAATGGCCATGAAGGCTCTTGGTTGTCCAGTTGTGGGTGATGAGATGCACGGGGCAGAAACCAACCCCATGAATCGAATTGCTTTGCATGCGACAGCCCTTGAATTCCTCCATCCAGACAACGACGACCCTGTCCGATTTGAGGCAAAGGTGCCATTTGTTCCAAAATGAAAGAATCCCAATCATACATGCATTCTTGAACCGTTGGCGTACCCCTTGAGATGATACCATGAGCGGAGAGGCAGGTGACCACGGGTGGATTGAAGTTCGCGGCGCTCGAACCCACAACCTCCAAGACATCAATGTCAAGCTCCCGCGTGGACAATTCGTTGTAATTTCTGGTGTTTCGGGATCTGGTAAATCCAGCCTCGCCTTCGACACCCTTTACGCCGAAGGCCAGCGAAGGTACGTCGAAAGTCTCTCTTCTTATGCCCGCCAATTTATCGGGCAGATGAAAAAAGCTGATTGTGATGGAATTGAAGGGTTATCGCCAGCGATCTCCATTGATCAGAAACAAGGATCACACAACCCCCGCTCAACGGTTGCAACCGTCACAGAAATCCAGGATTACCTACGACTTCTATGGGCGAGAATTGGAAAACCACACTGCCCAACATGTGGTAGGGAAGTGGCCAGAAGGACCGTCCAAGAGATTGTCGATGACGTCCTTTGGCATATGGAAGGCCATGCTATTGCGGTGTGGTCACCTGCAGTAAGGGCGAGAAAAGGAACACATCTGGATCTGTTTCGCCAACTTGTTGAACAGGGTTTTCTCAATGGGAAAGTCAACGGCCACGAGGTAGAATTCGAATCACCCCCCGAACTTGACAAGAATTTCCGCCATGACATAGATGTACGAATTGACCGCTTACGTTGCACCCGCGACCGTAGACAACGGTTGACGGAAGCCGTGGAAAGTTCGTTGCGTTTGGGCGGCGGGACCACAGCAATCGAGAGCCTCGAAGCTCCTGCCGAAGATGCGGAACTCTCCGAGGGAACAAAAGCAAGACTCACGGAAGTCGGCCAAACCATCGCATGGTCCGAAGACTTCGCCTGTCCCGAACATGGTGCATTCATGCCTGAACTCTCACCGAGGGTGTTTTCATTCAATTCTCCACTCGGTGCTTGCAGTGCGTGCCAAGGGTTAGGTGTTCAACGACAGTTCAATGTTGACTTGATTATCGATGGTACACTCACCATCAGCAATGGCTGCGTTCGTCCCTGGCGCCAATCCATGTCCCCATCATGGTACCGGAGGCTGATGGAACAGGTGTGCGAGCACTACAATATACCAAAAAACACACCTTTTGAACTTCTTGACGATGACGATAAAGACATTCTGTTGAATGGTTCTGGCTCAACGGTGATCAATTTCCATTTTGAGTCAGACAACGGCTCAGTCTACAAAATGAATCGCCCTTGGGAAGGCATCATCGCTCGTCTCCAACGCACCTACACTGAAACGACCTCAGAACGGACCCGTAGCCGCTTGATATCCTGCATGACAGATCTCGCCTGCACCGAATGTAATGGTGAAAAATTAAACGCGGCAGCAAGGTATGTTTCTGTAGGGGGTATCCGCCTTCCAGAAGTGAGCCACTGCTCCGTTCACGACGCTTTAGCTGTGGTCCGTGCGTGGTGGCCAGACGGGCCAGGTGCTCCAGAATACTTTGCCGATGCCCTTGAGCCACTCGATGAGCGAAGCATGTTTATCGGAAATGAAATCCTCAAGGAAATAGAAAATAGACTTGGGTTCTTGGACAGCGTCGGACTCGACTATCTTACCCTTGATCGAAAAGCAAACACACTCTCAGGTGGTGAAAGCCAACGAATTCGGCTAGCAACTCAGATAGGCAGCCGACTTACAGGTGTGATGTATGTGCTCGACGAACCGTCGATTGGACTGCATCAGCGGGATAATGAGCGTTTACTGGCAACACTTCGAGAACTCAGCGATTTAGGCAACACACTAATTGTCGTCGAGCACGATGAAGACACCTTACGACAAGCTGATTGGTTGTGCGATCTTGGTCCAGGTGCTGGACTTGAGGGGGGCATGGTTGTTGCAAACGGTCCGCCTGAAGTGGCCATGGCCGAAGAAGACTCGACAACAGGGGCGTATCTGAGTGGCCGAAGGAGCATCCCTGTCCCAGATAAGCGAACCAAAGCCACCCGAAAACGCCTTACTGTCAAAGGGGCATCGCATAATAATTTACAAAACATCACCGCATCTTTCCCAGTCGGTTGCATGACTGCGGTGACTGGTGTTTCTGGTTCAGGTAAATCTTCACTTGTTTCAGGCATTCTCGCACCCGCCCTGCAACGCCATTTACACAAAGCGGACACTGTTCCAGGAAAGCACCGAGAGATCAAGGGCTTGGAGCACACCGATAAAGCCATCATTATCGATCAGTCTCCAATTGGACGAACCCCTCGTTCGAATCCAGCAACATACACGAAAGTGTTCGATGAAATTCGAAGTCTTTTCTCAAAAACGACCCTTGCCAAAGAACGCGGCTACACCCCAGGTACGTTCAGTTTCAATGTCAAAGGTGGGCGCTGCGAGTCGTGTAAGGGCGCAGGGTCAATAAAACTCGAAATGAATTTCCTCCCTGATGTTTGGATCACCTGTGATGTCTGTCATGGAAAACGCTACACTCGTGAGTGCCTAGAAGTGACGTGGAAAGGCAAGAATATCCATGAAATCTTAGAAATGCCGATAGGCGAGGCCGTTGAATTCTTTGCAAACCATAGGAAAATCTTCAGAACCCTCGACACATTGAGGGCAGTGGGGCTTTCATACGTCCGCCTTGGCCAGCCAGCGACCACATTATCTGGTGGCGAAGCACAACGCGTCAAACTGGCAAGTGAACTGCGGCGACCCCCAACAAAACACACCGTCTACATTCTCGATGAACCAACAACTGGCCTTTCCTTCTCGGATGTCCAGTTGCTGATCGAAGTGCTTCTCGAGTTACGATCTAAGGGCCACACGGTCATTGTCATCGAACACCACCTCGATGTGGTGAAGTCTTCTGACTGGGTCATCGATTTAGGTCCAGAAGGCGGTGAACGAGGTGGCGCGATTCTTGTAGAAGGCACACCGGAAGACATTGCGGCATGTGAAGAGAGTTTCACAGGGCAATTTTTGGCTGAAATGCTACGTTGATTGTTTCCGTATTGTTCATGGGGCGTAGGCAATGGCAGTCAGTTCGCCCCCGTAGGGGGCGGTGAACACCATGGCCATCACTCGTGTCGAAGTCACGCCAAAACAAGGACCGGGTATGCGCGATGTCCGGGGCGACGTTGTTCGTCGACAACTCGCATCAGATCATTCCATTACCGTCCCAGAAGTTCGCAGCATCGTTGGATTTCTAATCAAGTCAGACATCGACGCAGATTCTATCTCAGCACGGGTCGAAGACTTGTTCGCAGATCCAATTATCGAGGATGCAGCGACAAACTCACTCATGCTTGCAAGTGAACAACACTTCCCCAAAACCCCCGATGCAACCATCACGGTTGGTTTCAAAGCTGGTGTCACAGACAATCCCGGTTCAGCAGCACTTGACGGGTTCCGAACCATTTTCCCAGAAGCTGGGGAAGATTCCATCTCAACCTACATCACATACGCTTTCTTTGGCCTTCCAGAAAACACTGATGTTGAATGGTTGGCGCAAACCCTCCACAACAACCTCATCGAACGAGCACTGACTGCAGACCGCGAGGCTTGTGCTGCCGGTCATTGGCCAGCGATCGAATACACAGAAAAACCACCACAGGTGTTCGAAGCACCAGCCCATGTTGATATGGAAATCTCCGACGAAGCACTGATTGAACTTTCTGAGACAGGTCTTCTCGCACTCAATCTCGAGGAAATGCAAACGATTCAAGCGCATTACAGAAACGAAGAAGTACGTACTTCAAGAACTGCTGCGGGCATTGTTCCGGATGCACCAACCGATGTAGAATTGGAATGTTTAGCACAAACATGGAGCGAACACTGCAAGCACAAAATATTCGCCTCAAAGATCCACCACGTCGACACAGAAACCGGCGAAGAGGCAACCATCGATTCCATCTTCAAAACCTACATCATGAAGCCGACCCACGATATGCAGAAAGAAGTCGATTGGCTTCTTTCCGTCTTCCATGACAACTCTGGAGTCATCGCTTGGGATGATGATTGGAGCGTCTGTATGAAAGCAGAAACCCATAATTCACCCTCTGCCCTTGACCCTTATGGTGGGGCGATGACTGGTATTGTCGGGGTGAACCGTGATATTCTCGGAACAGGCCTAGGTGCCCGACCAATTGCAAATACCGACGTCTTTTGCTTTGGCCCACCGAACTGGGAAGGGAATCTTCCAGACAACCTCTTCCACCCTTCACGTGTCTTCCGCGGCGTTCATGCGGGTGTTCGGGTCGGAGGCAACGAATCAGGCATACCTACAGTGAATGGAGCCATCGTTTTCGATGACCGATACATCGGTAAACCACTGGTCTATTGTGGAACAATCGGAATTATGCCGAGGCGACTTCCTGATGGACGAGAAAGCCACATCAAAACCCCAGTTGCAGGGGACATCGTCTACATGGTCGGCGGCCGAGTTGGTTATGACGGCATTCACGGAGCGACGTTCTCTTCATTGGAATTGACTGAAGAAAGTCCTTCCAGCGCCGTACAGATTGGCGATCCAATCACTCAAAAGAAAATGATCGATATGGTGCTCGAAGCCAGAGATTCAGGCCTGATCACCTGCATTACCGATAACGGAGCGGGAGGACTTTCCTCTTCAATCGGTGAAATGGCCGAGTACACCAACGGGTGCGAGATTGATTTGGCGAAGGTGCCACTGAAGCAAGCAGGACTCTCGGCCTGGGAAATCTTGGTGTCCGAGAGCCAAGAGCGGATGACCATCGCTGTGAAGGCTGAAGATTGTGCAGCATTTGACGCACTAGCAGCCTTGCATGAGGTCGAGGCCACACCTGTTGCCACCTTTACCGACAGCGGCATTTTTCATGTGAAATATGACGCTACAACAGTGGCTTACCTCCCAATTGAGTTCCTTCACGATGGTGTTCCACAACTTCAACTCGAATCAGAATGGATCACTCCGAAGGTGGAGCCATTCACACCTCCAACCCAGGCAGACCATTCCGAACTTTTGCTGCAAATGCTCGCCCGGCCGAACATTGCAAGTAAGGAAACTTGGGTTCGCCAATATGATCACGAAGTCATCGCTCAAACAGCGATTAAGCCGTTCGTCGGCGTACAACGAGATGGCCCAGGGGATGCCGGACTCATCGCCCCAATTCACGGCAATCCACACGGTCTTGTCATATCATGTGGTATTGCGCCTCGATATTCAGATATCGATGCAGGCGCGATGGCTGCAGCCTCAATTGACGAAGCGGTCAGAAACGCTGTATGCGCCGGAGTTGACGTTGACAAAATCGCAGGTTTGGACAACTTCTGTTGGCCCGACTCAATCGAGTCGGTGAAGACACCTGATGGGAAATTCAAACTCGCTCAACTGGTACGCGCTAATAGAGAACTGGAACGCGTATGCAGGGCGTATCGCCTTCCATGTGTCAGTGGTAAAGACTCAATGAAGAATGATTACGGAACTGGGGAAAAGAAGATTTCAATCCCACCGACGCTTCTCTTCTCTCTCTTCGGAGATCAACCCGATGTTCGATTTACTGCAACAAGTGATTTCAAGAATGCTGGAGATAAAGTGTACCTTGTTGGACGTTCAAACAACGAACTCGGTGCTTCTGAAATGGCGTTTATGCTCAAAGAATCTGGAGTCGCTGCGGGCATTGGTGGAGTTGCCCCTCAGCTTGAGAATCCAGCACACAACCTGAAGATGTACAGGGCTCTTTCAACCGCTATCCAGAACGGGCTGATCCAAACCGCTCACGACTGTTCAGAAGGGGGCGTCGCCGTTGCTGTTGCAGAGATGTGTATAGGCGGGCGAATTGGGGCCACAATTGATCTCGATGGGACTGGTGATGAGGATCTATGGGCACGAATGTGGGGCGAGTCTCTTGGCAGATTCATTGTGGCCGTCACTCCTGAAAAAGAACGAGAATTCACCAAATGGATGGCAGGGTACCCACTCACCATCCTTGGCGAAGTTGTTGAGGAGCCAACCCTCAGCATTAACGACGGCTTTACCCAAGTGTCGAGAAATGATGTTTCAGCTATGGTCCATTCATGGCAATCAACCCTCGACATGACTGGAGGTGTTGAATGATGCCTGCTCCTAAGGTAGCGGTCTTGTTTGGCTTTGGGATCAACTGTGATCATGAGACAGCAGCGGTGTTCAATCTTGTTGGGGGTGACTCAGAGCGTGTACACGTGAACCACTTCATTTCTGGACAGCGTTCGCTCGACGAATTTCAAATCCTTGCAGTCCCTGGCGGTTTTTCATTCGGAGACCATCTTGGAAGCGGCCGTTTGATGGGCAATAGGATGCGCTTTGCGCTTCGCGAACAACTTCAGGCATTCGTTGCAGCAGGCAAACCAATCATTGGCATATGCAATGGCTTCCAAGTCCTTGTCAAAACTGGTCTTTTACCGGGACCAAAGGCACAACTTCCCGACTTTGTTCAGCGAGCGAGCTTGACACTGAATGATTCTGGGCGCTATGAAGATCGCTGGGTCACATTGGAATTCGATCCAAAAAGCCCGTGCATCTGGACCAAAGGCATGACGAGAATGGATTGCCCGGTTCGACACGGGGAGGGTAAATTTGTCATGCCCTCAACCACTGACTTTGACGGCCTTGATGCAGCGCACCAACTCACGGTTCGCTACGTCGATCCAACATCTCCAGTTGGCGAAGGCATCACTGACGAACCACTTCCGTTCCCTCTGTCTCCAAATGGCAGCATGCGGAATATTGCAGGCGTCTGTGATTCGACAGGGTTGGTGTTTGGCCTTATGCCGCATCCAGAAGCAGTGTATGCGAAGTGGCTTCATCCAGATCATACGAGAAATACAGCACCCGGTCCCGACTCGAGCGATGCGCTTGGTGAATGGGAGGGCGAAGGCCTTCAGATGTTCCGAAACGCAGTTCAATACGTCATTTCAAAGCGTTGATACAATGGAACAAATGAGGCGAATTCAGCACATTGATTCTCTACGTGGGCTCGCAGTTTTGCTCATGGTTATGGTGCACGCAGCAGCAACCTGGAACCCCTTCAATTCGATACAACCGACGCTTCTTGCCTACCTCATCTCAGGCTTAGGCGGGCTTGCAGCCCCCCTGTTCATTACGTTGTTTGGCTGGGGTGTCCTTCGAAGCGAATCTTCCTTTTCCGAACAAATTTTTCAATCTATTTTTCTTTTCGTAATGCAGATTCTAGTGAACCTAACATCTCCACATTTGTTTCAACCATTTACGCCCGGAGTACTTTCTCTTATGGCTCTACTGAACTTGGTCTTGCCGCCTTTTGCCAGACATTTCGCAGAACATGGAATCCGTCCCCTACTGGGGCTCTCAATGATTTTTTTCGCAATACAACTCAGCTTTCCAGAGGTCCAAGGCATTGGAACCTGGTCTGATCGGATAGCGGCAGATTCTCCATCGGCGATCCTTTCGAATCTCCTTCTTACTGGCACGTATCCTCTTTTCCCGTGGATGTTGTTCGCAGTGCTTGGCGTGACTATTTCCGTTAATGGGTTGAAAGGAGGCGCTGTCATAGCAAACACGGCAACAACCCGATATTCAGTTGGATTTGGGTTGCTGCTCTGTGTTGCTTCATTCTTCAGTTCTAGAGCCAATGGTGTATTATGGGCTCATCCAACTGCAGATGCTTACCTTACGTTCTTCCCAGCTAATGCTCTATTTCTGATTGCAGCTGGTGTGGGTGTTGTCCTGATCTGGTTCTTGCTACAGAATGCTAATCTCACTCTATTCAAGAACGCAGGCAGGCTCAGTCTCACAATCTACATCATTCACTTTATCCCGCTTACCTTCATGCGCAATTTTGATGCACAATACAGTTGGGGGTTAAGCGTCTCAGCATTAGCGGTACTGTCGTACACGCTTGTATGGATACCGATATCAGCCCTTTGGATAGCGTACTATCCAAGGGCCAATATCGAATCTCTTGTCAGGTTAATTCGCAAGTCACTCTTCTGAGGACGAGGACTTAGAGTCCATTGTTGCTGCGTACCAGACCATCATACCGAATGCGGTCTTGTTGACAACGTCAGCGATGTTGTAGAGGATGTTCAGGTTGTCAGAGCCACCGTTGTCCATTCCGAGGTAGTATCCGATTGGATAGATTGCCCATCCAACAGTTAGGATCAGTGCCATTGCCTTGAATGCAAATTGCGTACCTTCGCTGGTTTCGCTGACCTTTTGCTTTGCTTCACCAGCCCAGATTTCGTAGATGATGTAGAACCAAGCGACGCAGCCAATGATGAGCATTGGCATCTCAGGAGCCTTGTCAGCTTCACCGAGGAAACCAGCGACAAGCATGACGAGGGATGCGCCCAAGAGTCTCCAGAAGAGAGCTGCGGTAGCGACACCAACTGCTGCGAGAATCAAGTAGAACTCAGAAACTTGCAATGGAACGGTGATCAACCAGTCGATGTATCGTAGAACGAGAGGGCTTTCACCGGTGTTGACCCAGTGGTCTCTCATGTATGTGTAGTGGTACCATGCAATACCAGTCACCAATGCGGCGACGGTCATGGAGGTCTTCCACTTTGCAGAAACATTTTGCCTTTCCATCATGAAAAAGACAGTTGATGCAAGCATCATTGCGGTCGCAAGCCAGAATGAGACAGCAACCATATCGGTGACGACAATGACGCCACCTTCAGCTGCAGCTGTTCCTAGAGTTAGCAACGACAGAGTTCCGATTAACAGCAGGCTAGATGTTCTTTTGAGATTAGATTTAAACATATTCCTCGGCCCTACGCTAGGCTCCATACTTATAAAAGCATGTTATCATCCAAGGGCCAAAAGTAGCAAAACTAACCCTTCGCTAATTCTCCAACTTGCCCGTTTGAACAGCCCACATGCGACCATATATCCCCTCTATGCTGATTAATTCTTCATGAGTGCCATCCTCTACAATTGAGCCTTGATCAAGAACCAAAATTCTGTCAGCATTGCGAACGGTCGATAAACGGTGGGCGATAATTACGGCCGCTCTACCCTCGGTAATTTTACTAATAGAGCGTTGAAGTGCCGCTTCGGTTTCATTATCAACAGCCGAGGTCGCTTCATCCAAAATCAGCAACGGGGCATTCTTCAGAACAGCCCTGGCGATGGCTAGGCGTTGACGCTGGCCCCCAGAGAGGCGATGACCCCCTTCACCGACAAGCGTAGCCCAAGCGTCCGGTAAATCTTCAACAAACTCGGACACTTCTGCTAATTTCGCCGCTTCGTACACTTGTTCATCACTAGCATTCGGATTCCCATACCTAATGTTCTCGAGAATTGTAGTTGGGAACAGTGTGATGTGTTGATCGACAAGGGCCATTGAGGACCGTAGCTTCGAAAGGGACCACTCTGGAAGCGGACGGCCCGCCCAAAGGATTGTTCCCCCAGTAGGTTCGGCAAATCTTAGTAAGAGACGAATGAGGGTAGTTTTTCCTGCACCGGTCGAACCAACAACGCCAACGGTTTCTCCTGCCCGAAGCTCCAAATTCAAACCCGTAAAGACAGGATCACGTCCCGAATATGAAAAATCCACGTCCTGAAAGACTACTGCTGAAGTTTCAATGGCAGCGTCTTGTGGAGTAAAATCACCCTGGGCCACTTCAGTAGGCGAGGTCAAGACATCCAAAACTCTCGTTGAAGAGGCCATTGCACGTTGGTAAAGATCAAATGTCTCACCTAAGCGTGTCAGCGGCCAAAGCAATCGCTGGGTCATGAACACAAGAACTGAATATGCCCCAACCGCTAATTCATTTTCTAACGTCATCCATCCGCCAAGGAGCAACGTCGCAGTGAAGCCGCATAGAATTGCCATGCGTATGAGCGGTGTAAACGCTGCAGACAAACGAATAGCTTGCCGGTTTGACTCCCGGTAGACATTACTCAAGTCCTCAACCCGCTTGATTTCACGGTCTTCAGCAGTAAAGGATTGGATTGTTGACATTCCAGATAGATCGTTTTCCAAAAGTGCGTTCATCGCACCTGCGGCCTTCCGTACTTCTGCGTAGCGCGGCTCTAGACTTCGTTGGTACCGAAATGAGCCCCATACAATGAGTGGAATCGGAAGAACCGCAAATAAGGCCACCTGCCAAGAGATGGCAATGAACACAGCGCCGACAACAATCACGGTTGTCGAGACCTGTAAAAGGTCATTTGCGCCCTTGTCAAGAAACCGTTCCAACTGATTGATATCGTCGTTTAGAATAGCTAAAATGTCGCCCTTTTGCCTTTCATCAAACCAACCCATGCCTTGCCGTTGAACGTGACCAAACGTATCAAGGCGTAATTCATGTTGAACTGTCTGAGCAAGGTTTCTCCACAAGACCCCGTAGAAGTATTCAAACAACGACTCAAGGCCCCAAATGGCGAAGGTAAGAACAGAGAGAAGGATCAATTGATGCCAAGGATCGATAAAGCCAAGCGAGGCAAGAAACGAATCCTCACGCTCCACGACCACGTCAACTGCAAGGCCGATCAGCAACGGCGGTGCCAAATCCCAAATCTTGTTTGTAATTGAACAGAATGAAGCAAGACGTATTGTTCCTCGATGGTCGCCCATGTGTCCAAGCAATCGACGGAACGGCCCAGTTTCACCCATAGTCAGTCCACGGCGGCGGGGGTATGAGTAGTCTATGGATTCACCCTCCGCCTTCCTGATGAGGCGTAAGCCCTATGCTGTGGCCGCAGAAGCGGCAATGGGATTACTATGCGCCGCGCCGACCAGACCACGCTCGAATACACGGTCACGACCAATGGCACTACCCGCCATGTGACCCTAATCGACCCGGCAAAACAAGACCCACACACGGCTGCAAATCGGGCTATGGTTGCAGTTGAAGCTGGGTCAGCGATGATATTTGTCGGCGGTTCAACCGACACGCCCGATGAAGTGGTTCACGCTACATGTGTTGCAATTCAGGAGGCTTTTGAGCTGCGCACATTTGCCGCAAGCCAAGATCCTGATTCAGACGAATCTATGTGGCATATCCCTGTCGTTCTATTCCCAGGTGGCGCCCATGCTCTCTCCCCTGCTGCCGATGCTATTACCTTCATGATGCTGATGAATTCTGCCGAACGTAGGTTCCTCGTTGGTGAACAGATTCGCGGTGCACCGTATCTGAAGAAGTTTGGAGTTGAGGCCTTGCCAACCGGGTACGTTGTGTGTGCGCCTGGCGGCCGGGTTGGCGAAGTTGGCTCAGCGGACTTGATTCAACCAGACGATCATGACTTGGTCCACGCCTATGCGCTTACCGCCCAGATGTATGGATTCAAACTCCTCTACCTCGAAGCGGGGAGCGGGGCTTCGACTCAGGTGAATCCTGAATTGATTGAACGTGCAAAAACCGTTGACGGGCTCACGCTTGTGATTGGGGGCGGCATCCGAACTGCACAACAAGCAAAGTTGGCTGCACAAGCAGGTGCCGACTGGGTTGTGACAGGAACAATGACAGAAGACGCTTCAGATTTGGAAGAACTCCGCTCGAGGATTTCTGCAGTTGTCAACGCTCTCAACTGACATCAAACCACATGGGAAGTTTTGATCTTGCTCCTCTGGCGCAAGATTAACTTCGAGGCGTAGACCGTTCCAATAATGACAACTATCAGGCACAATAGCGGCGCTAGCAAGGCCAGTAAAGTCACAACAATAGCCATTATGGCTTCAAAAACGGAAATGATTGGGTTGGCAAGACCTCCAGTCGTACCAGTCGACACAGCACGGGTAGCCACCGTCCCGGCCTGCACGGTTCCGGAGACGCCCCCGCCACCAACAATCGCCATCGTCCACTGGACTATTGGGTCGAAGCTTGTCTCCGCCCCGATTACAGACCCCATCATGGCAATACCTGCAACGACAGCCGCAGGCGATGCTACGACGTCCAACACGTTATCCAACCATGGGATGAGGTAGGAGCCGATTTCTAGGATAACAGCAAGAAGAAGAACAGAAAATGACATCCAACCATCAAGCATCTCAAGTTGCCCAGATGGTTCAACAATTCCGATATTAATGGCCCCGCTCAAGAGTAGAGGGGGCAAAAAAACCCGAAAGCCACTTGCAGCGGCGAGGCCAAGCCCAAGTGAAATTGCGACAAGACCACCTAATGCGGCCATAATCTTCCCTCAATCCTTGTCTTCGAAGAGGACCGGATCACCAGTTCCACCGGGTGAAGGTGGTCGTGTCCCATCGACATCCATTCCAGGCGTGATATCGGTTTCTTCGACATCCAATTGAACCCTTCCACCCTCGGCGAGGTCCGCCATATCACTGGTGTTCGGAGTTGAGAGCGTCCTCGTTTTGTCAGGCTCATTGCTGTATGCCTCACGCTTTGCTTCGCGAGCATCGTGAGTTCGAACCAGTGAAAGAGAGTCTGCAAAGACACGCCCCACAACTTCTCTTGTCCGCTCTCCTCTTCTCACGGAATCCAATTCATGTGACATCGACTCACGCTGTCCTTCGAGTTCACGAAGTTCTGCCGTGCGATCTTGGAGCGCGGCCTCCATGTCTGTGAGTGTAAGGGTCATTTGCTGAACACGCTCATCGCGCTCAAAGACATCGTTGTGCAACCGCCGCTCTCTGCGGCGAAGGGATTCATATTCCCGATTTCGTTCAAGCAATCGTCGCTTCAATTCCTCAATTTGTTCGACAAGGTAATCGTGTTCTGCGGAGACCGACCTCGGGCCTTGCATGACCCGCTCTAATTGCTCTTCAAGTTCTCCAAGTCGCCCGTCCCGGGCATCAAGCAATCCTCTCAATCGATCGGCAATATCCCGTAGCCTCTGACGCTCTTCTTCGAGTGCTTTGTTTGCAGCCTGCTCAGCCTCGTTTTGCATGAGGGCGGCGTCGAGTTTTGATTTGAGGCTTCGAACTTCCTCTGCGGTCACGGATGTGAGGCCTGCGTCAGCAGCTCGCTCCAAAGCCTCGACCATTTGTGTGATTCTTCCTTCAAGTTCGGCGACCACTTCGTCCTGTTGAATAGACAAATCTCTAAGTTGAGCATTCTCATTTGCCATCGCATCTCGCTCTTCTTTGGAAATGGAGGACTGTTGGCTTTCAAGTTCGGCACGCGCATCGCTAAGTAACCGTTCGAGGTGGATGATCTTCGCCTCACTTTCTTGGAGGCTTGATTCAGCTTGATTGAGTCGAGCCACTTCTGGGGCAACCATGTCTTCCCGTTCTGCCAAATCAAGCTCAAGCACCCTCAGGCGTTGCTTGACAGATACCATCTCTTCATTCCTCGCAGCAAGCTCTTGCCACGCGATCAAAACCTCTTCTACGAGCTGTTCAACGGGATATCCTTTGAGCATTCCCTCAAGGGCCGCTCGCTCGTCTCCGGACGCATCATCGAGTCGGCGAATACCGCTTGTTCCAGTCGAGTCGATGGTCATACAGGAGACTATCGACGCTCAACCACACTTGAACTTTCCCAGTCAAAACAGCACCACCACGGGTGGTTTTGTACCCTTTTGGATTGACGGGGCTCAATTGATGGCCGTGTACATGTCGTCTGGCATTTCGCCAGCGAGTTGTAGAGCACCATTGGCAACAGCGTTGATTGGGTCTTCAACACACCAGACGGTGACGTCGCCAATGTCCGATATTTCTTCGGTCATGCGAGCTGCAATTCCGTCGATCAGTGAACCTCCACCGGAGAGGATGATGTTGTTTCGAAGGACAGGTTGGTATTCAGGGTCCGCTCCTGCAACGATTCGCTTGATAGCGTTTCCAATCTTTGGAATAATCATTTCACAAGCCTGGGAAACGAGGTCACCAATATCGACGACTTGCTTCTTTCCTTCGACAGAAAGTTCCACAGTCGCTTCACGGACTTCGCCGCCGACATAGGACACTTCTTCCTTCCACTTTCGGACCATGTCCTTGGTGATCTGAGCGCCTGTGAATTTCTTCTGGATGAGGACCATCAATTCGTTGTCCAACCAGTCGCCAGCTTCTTGGATGGTGACTTGGTCTTCATCTGTTGGGAATGTGCCGTAAATTCGAGCGATGTCAGTTGTTCCTGCGCCGATATCGACAACAATCGAACTTGCGATTTCTCCAATTCCGTAAGCAGTAGCAAATGGCTCTGTGACGACCATGATGGCGTTCACTTGGCCGCGGAGGGTTGCGACAAGGTTGCTTTTGTCAGTGAAGGAAACGTGGCTTGGCGAACAAATCACGCCGAACACCTCATCGAATTCTTCCGGGTCTACGGTTTCAAGAAGGTGAGAAACAAATGCCTTGGCAGCAGCCAAGTTAGCCTCGTCATCTTGAGCAACACCTGCAGCCATTGGGCGGTAAAGGTTGCATGCAAGTTTGTTCTTGAGGGCATCATTTCCAAACAAGACATCTCTTCCAAGGAAGTTGCGGGCTACGGGGTCCTTTGGGCGCCCTACAACGGTTTCGATCGTGTGGCTGATGCCAGCGCTCGAAGCAATAGTCGATTGGTAGGTGCCTAGGTCAATTCCAACATACAAGCGGTCACTCATTTTTGTTCACCGTCCGCCTTGCGGACATGCCTCCGAGCATGCCACCACCCTTCAAGGTTCACCTTGTATTCGAACGACCAATTTTTCAGAAATACAAGCCACTGCAAGCGATTCTCACTCGTTTTCACCGACTTGAACCGAATCATCGATTTTCGACTCAATTACAAATGGTGAATCTACCTCAGAGGAGGGGGGGCGACGAAGATTCTCCGATCCCATTCTGTAAGCAATTAGACATGCACTAATCACGCCCAAAACTCCCCAGAAGAGAACTCGCAATGGAGGCGCCGAATCACGTTGCTGCTGAGGACTGACATCGGCCACCCCCTCATCGAATCCACTGCTGTATTCTGCGCGGAAGAACTGATCGATTTGAACCACAACCCGGCTGGTGTCTGCTTCAGGAGAATTGTTTGTGCTTTGGACGTGAAGATCCAAACGAATCCATGCGCTTTCGATGTTCCACACCGGCAAATCCTGCGTTGCATTCCACTTGCATTCAAAGGAGGCGGAAGCATTGGAAGCAGCATCACATGAAGCGATGACATAACCACCATTTTGGGTGCGATTGTCGATGACAAAGACCTCGACACCGGTTTGGTATGCATCGCCATCTGCATCAGAAACGGACCACTCAACGGTTAAGTCCTCAGTCCACACAAAACCTTCGCCTGGTACATCAACAATGACAACAACAGGCCTCGAATCTACTGGGCGACAACCAATCTCACTCACCGGCCAACTCTCATTCAACACCAACGTTTCACATTCGTCAATTGAATCAAGAATACCATCGCCATCAGAATCATCAATACATCCATCCGAATTAAGGTCAAAATTAAGGGCGCTTTCCGTTGGACAGAGATCGAGGTTGTCAGTGATGCCATCGCCATCACTCTCATCTAAACAACCATCGAAATCAACATCCCAATTGGTTGCGTTCTGGTTAGGGCACAAGTCTGCAATGTTGACGACACCATCGCCGTCCCCATCTCCCCAGTCGATAGAATCCCTCTCCACTCCTCTGATTGCAAGCGCGAATCCGGAGTGTGTGCCGTCGAGGCCAACGCCTCCGACAATATTTCCCGGGGCGACGAATCTTGCACGCACTTCGACTTCTACCCATTCAACTTGCTCTAAGGTCTCAGCGCTTAGACGCACCCCATGTGTTGTTTCATTCGATGGAGGGAACAAGGTTGTGTTGTCTAGATCTGCGGAAGCATAGTGCAACACAGATTCACCTTGGCTGTCGACGATGCCCCCAAGAGCAATTCGCCCATCAGAAAGCCGTACAACCAGTTGTAAATCGTTGACTGCGGTTGGCTCTGGCGATGCAAGATGGCCCATACGTGCATTGAATTCCTGGTGCTCAGAAACGGTAAACCGTTGCACCCATACATCGCCTGTTTGGAGGAAAGGTCCAACTGCCCCGCTGCCGTTCCACGGGTTTGCAATCAAATTCTCAAGCGCCTCAGCCCCTCCCTGCCGTTGTTCAAGCCATGTTTGGGGCGTTTCTCCGGACAATCGATACGTATCGTGAATCCACACATCACTTGCTGGCGAAGCTAGCCCACCGGCAAGTTCGCTATTGATTGCATCAAAATTAACCAATGCAGAAAGGTTGAGTTGGCCCCAACCGTCGTGTCGATTCATCAGGTCTAGCCCACCTTCGCCACCATTCCGCTCCTCGTTTTGCAAGGGGGTGGACGACAGGGCTAGTAGCGAGCGCAGCATCGGGCCGGAAGGGGTGAATCCTTCGGCAAGAAGGAGAGAAGCGTTCTCATTGTCTCCGTCTTCCCATACCGGCGCCAAACTGGCAAACGGCACCTCAGTCCGCTCTTCATTCCCAGAAATCCAACCATCTTCCACCATTTGCTGAAGAAGGGCTGCAAAACCGGCAGCACCGGGTGTTGCCATACTTGTACCAGAAGATGTACGAAGATCTCCATTGTATGAATCTGCAATATTGTCGGCCTTTGCCGATTGGATTGATGTCCCCACGGCAAGGGCGAAAATCCCGTTTGTTCCGGCCTCAGTAGGTCCCGTGGATGAGGCGCTCCAACGTTCTGTTTGCTCTGATTTGACAGAGGCACCAATCGCAGCGATGTTTCTTCCATTTGCCGGCTCCAGCAATGATGATCCGGTATTGCCCGGCGCAATAAACGAGAGGGACCATGGCATTGCTAGTGCCCAAGCATCAAAATCACCAGTTCTTGCCGTGTAGGCCGTGGTATCGTCTCCCCATGAATTTGAATGGATAACGGCACCATGAAGGCCCGCTTCAACAAGTAAAGCATCGACATCAGGAGGCACCCACCCGTCTGATGAGACAATATCTTGCATCACCAATTTTGTTCCATGGGCGAGGGCAGAACCGTTTGAAGGAAATTCATCATTACGTTCGTCATCAACGTTGAAACAGCTCAACGTCCCCGCCACATGCGTGCCGTGGCGATAATCAGAATGTCCTTGGGTATCTCCGCCGTCAATGGTTGTATTCAGCAGGACAAGTTTTCGATGTGCCTCCCCAGGTAGGCCGGTCAATTGACTTCCATTCTCTCCACTGCTCCCAAGAGCACCTAACGTGGTGGCGTTTCGAAAACAAGCGTGATCGGCGTCGAGACCGGAGTCTGCAGCACCCACCACCACACCGTCGCCATTGATGCCAAGTGACCATGCCGGGTGCTGTGAAAGCCCCCCGCTCTGCATCAATGAAGAAGATTGAGCATTTCTGGCAAAGGTATCAAGAACAGGCTCAATCCAAAGCACACCTTCGATTGTAAGGGCGCTGCCTATCACAAGGTCGTTTGGCCATTCAATCATGTGCATTGACGCAAGTGGCGAGGGCTCGTGCCCGTCGGGCAAAAGCACACCCAGTGCGGCAAATTGCCTCTGCAGAACAGAGAACGCCTCAACAGGTAATCGAGGCTCGAGCAACAAACGAACAACATCGCCGCCAAGCGGCTCCATATCATTGAGGCCAGCCTTCCATATCGCATCGGGAGAGGGCGACGATGCAAAACCGTCCTCCTCGAAGTCACCGAATGTCCAACCGACCAATTCTGTAGGCGATATCACACGAAGTGGAATTACGCCCTTCGCCTCAAGGCTCGACCATTCTTCATAGGTCCAGACACCGTCGTTGATGGAAAGCAGCACTTCATGACCTAAATCCTCTTCTTTAGGAAATAATTCCGGGGCGACGTAAGCGTTTACTGCCGGAAAGAACAGCAGCAACACCATCACAAAAGCCCGCCGCATGATTCTTGTTGCTCCGTCAAACTTTGTCAATCTCGCGCATGATTTGAGTGGATAAGTCGCGCCAGCGCGTTTAAGTTGGGTTTGCGAGTCGCCCAACTCGATGAAGGCCTACCGTGTAACAGGAATTGCTCCCTTCGGCAGCATGCGCCAAGAATTTTCGATCGACCTGCCTGCAAGCAGCGCAGCGGATGCGGAACACAGAACATACTCTATTATGGGCTCAAGGCACAAGGCCAACCGCCGTTCCATTTCAATCGAATCAGTCAGTGAAATTGACCCTCGAACCTCAACAGAACCTCGTGTCACCCATCACTTCCGTGATCAAATTGCCGCTGCAGGCGGCGCCATTGCCGAAAAGGCAGAGGAAGAGTGAACTTATCCGGCAACGCCGGATTCTTCTATGACCCCGTCCTCGGAGGTGTGATTGCTATGGTTGATCGTTCAGAATTACAACGCATGGCTCGCACGATAGATGCCCACCGGAAGCAACTGGATGACCTCCACACACAGATAGAGCGTGTTTCAAAAGTCATCGAAGAACATCTTGTGACTTCAACAATTCTTTCACATTTGCAAAAGGGCGCTAAAAAAGGATCAACGAGTGCCCGCCTTACTATTGGCTCGGGTATCACGCTAAGATACACGCACGAAGGGGACCAACAAGGCACTGCACTTGTCGATCTTGGAAGCGGAGTGTTTGGTGAAAAGCCATGGGATGAGGCAGAACGCATTACAAAGGAACGTCTTGACGGTATCAACCTCCTCCAAGAGGAACTCCAAGCGCAATCAACTGCTCTTGAAATTAAAATCACAGGTCTTGCCGAGGCGTTTAATGAAGCAGCCAGCACGATGACAGCAGAACAACCAGCTCCTCCTGCGCCAACACAAACGCCTCCGTCTGACGAGGACACGAATCAAGCAGAGGCTCCAAAACGCCCCTCGCGGCGTAAGGGCCGCATCGGCAAGGAACTTACATTGGACGACTGAGGTGAAACCATGGGCTTATTCGATCGTTTCCGAAAACGAGTTCATGAAGTTGCAGAACAAACCGATGCCGATGCGCTTTCGGCTGATGAAGGATCTGAAGAAGCACGGGCCGCCTTGGACACAGCCGGTCAACAATCTCAATCGCTGAACCGCTCCCCTCCTCAAGAATCACCCGCACCTCCTGTAGAAGAAGAGGAATGGGAAGACCTTGACGCCCTCGACCCCGTGGAGGCAAAACCATCTGACGACTGGGACGACTGGGATGACGAAGAAGAAGTAGAGCTTCCAAGAGAACTCTCCCGGCGAGAACGCAAAATTGCTGAGAAAGCCAAGAAAGCAGACGCCAAACGAGAGAAGCAACTGAAAAAAGAGATGAAAAAGCGCGGCGCAGTCGAAGTTGCCCGCCCAAAAGGCTCCAAAGTTGACCTCTCGATGATGCGAACCACAACAGGCCGGCAATTGGTCAGCGTAGCAGTTGCGCCAAAAGGCTCTGTCAAAAAGGCGGAAGTCGAAACCGAAGCCGGTACCAAAGTCGCCGTCGACCTCGGAGGTGGTGTGGTCCGGGAAGGCGGACGTGTCATTAAGGCGGGAGGCGCTCTTGATACCCTGCTTGAAGAACTGGAATGGGTGCTTCTTGAATCAGATATTTCCAGCGATGCAGTATCGGCTATTATCGATGCATTGCGTACTAGCCTTGTCGGCTCAAGGCTACGAAAGGGCGCCAATCTTGCCAAGGTGTTAGAAGCAGCTCTCAAGCGCGCGCTCCGATCATTACTGGCTGCTGGTTATTGGGACTTTGACGCCTCAGTCAAGGCCTTTATTGAAGCTGGAGATACACCTGTGGTTGTCATGCTCGTCGGCGTAAATGGAACCGGCAAAACCACAACTGCGGCCAAAATTGCTCACCGATTGCTCGGCAGCGGACACAGTGTTATCGCTGCAGCAGGCGACACATTCAGGGCCGGAGCGATTCAACAATTAGAATCTCATTGCGAAAACCTCGGCATACGCTGCGTTTCAAGTCAACGAGGCGGCGATACCGCCGCTATTGCCCGCGACGCCATCGAGTCCGCCCGGGCGAAGGGCGTAGACGTGGTCCTCGTCGATACCGCCGGGCGCATGCAAAACAAAGTCAACCTCATGAACGAACTCAACAAAGTCCGCCGTGTTGCAGACCCACACCTTACTCTGTTTGTCGGCGATTCACTCGCCGGCAATGACGCCGTGGAACAGGCAAGAATGTTCCAAGAAATCATGAAATTTGACGGGGCGGTACTCACCAAGGTGGATACCGATGCAAAGGGGGGAGCCGGACTTTCAATCGCCTTTGCCACAGGCAGACCAATCGTGTTCGCAGGTGTTGGCCAGGGGTATGAAGACCTGAAGCAATTCGATCCGGATTGGCTTCTTGAGCAAATGTTTGATTGAACCTTTGCGATGAATCGATAGGTATTGGCTCCTTCGCCAAGGGTATGTCGGGCACATTCAAGGACGACGAGACCGAGCAATTTTTCCAACTCATTCACATGTTTCAACGATCATCGTTGCTTCATATGGGCATGATTCCTGACAATGAGGGCAAGTTCATATTCAATCTTGGTGAAGCAAAAGCCGGCATTGACATGCTTCGGGTGCTTCAAAACAAATCCAAAGGCAACATAACCGACCAAGAGGAGCGAATGCTCCGTGGCATTGTGAGTGAATTACAATTGCAATTTTTGAAAGCCCCAAACCGCAGAAGAGAAATGGAAGACGCCACTGCACAATCAGAAACAGTACGCGAAACCTTTGCACAACCACAATCAGGGCCCGTGGAGGACCTTTCCACCCCGTCAGACAGTGAAGAATGAACCTTCTCGTGCGTATGATTGATGTGCAAGGGCGGACTCAGGGGTACGATTCACATGGCATATGTCACCGCGGCAGACGAAGATTCCGCACCCACAGTGCTCATTGTCGACAACAACCCAATGTCAACCCGAAGGCTGACTGAAGTCTTCCGTGTCAAAGAGTTTCACGTTGTAGTTTGTGAGGATGGTGACCAAGCAGTTGACGAATATATCCGCCTTGACCCGGAGCTCGTTGTGATCGCTCTCGACATACCAACCCTCGATGGCCATTTGGCGGCTTTGGAGATGCGCGAGCATGGCGGCGAAGGAAGAATCGTTTTCATTACGCCTCGCAGACTTGCAGATTTAGCTCGCGATGCATCACATTCTGCCGGCGCCGTTGCTTGGCTTGAGAAACCGGTCTCATCCGCCGCTTTGGATGAAATCTGGGAACAGGTTCTCGGTCAAATCCCAGAAGCCCCAGGGCTCGAAGACCTCGACGAACTCTACCCGGAAGACAGAATCAAACCTCAGCCAGATGAGGGGCTTATGCCCTTGCCCCCACTACCGGGAATGCCCCCACTCCCTCTCCCTGAAGCACTTCCCGCTGCAGTTCTTGAAGCGTCGAGTGAAATTTCTGTACCGGCTGCTGAGGCTGCATCCGAAGCTTCGCCAAAAAGAAAAGGAACTGCAAAATGGATTATACTGGTTCTAGCGATTGCCGGAGCAGCGTATTATTGGTCTGAATTTGGCTCGCCCATCTGACCCATGACAGGGCTATGAATTGGCATAGGTGCCACAGCAGGCATGATGATTTGCGCATTTTCTAGATACTGCGTTCCTTGGGGCACAGCCATCAACCGTGAAACCTTGAGCCCATCGTCGCTGAGCAGGGTGGGATCACAAGCGGCAATACGATCGTTCAATTCAGCCGCACGCTTCGCATACCTCCAAATCATGTAGCTTGGAACGAGCGTCACAGCGATGGCCAGAATCCAGCCAACTGCGGTGAGCATGAATCGTGGAGGCGCACCTCCTCCAAGAAGATACCCTTCACCGCTCTTGAAGTGCGTTCCACGAAGACGCTGCGTAGGCAGCAGCTTGCTGTCGAGGGTTGTCAGCTTTGTGAATGCCTGAACCGACAATGATACAATCCGAACCTGCGAGCACAGCTTCTCTTGGATGCCCGTATCGTTGGCCCATTTCCCCATCACCGACGGCCAGATTAACCCCCGGCGTCCAAATCAATTTACCATCGCCTACGGCGGTGCGCAATCGGCGCAACTCCTCGGGTCTTGAACCATTTCCGATGAATCCAAACACACCGGAATGCGACTTACCCTTCGCAACAACCTTCGATGTGTAATCGGAATCCAGAAGGTTCCCCCTGCTTGACATCTGTGCCAAAAGAAGCACCCCTCCCTCGCGGTTAACGTCCGACCAGCCTGCCTGCAAACCATCGACGATGTCAGGCCCGGAAATCAAGTGAGCAGTTACCAAGTCTGACCACGCGCGGATGTTGTAAACTCCAGCCATCTGTTTGCGGCTGATGCCACCAATGTCGGCGAATTTCCGGTCTTCAAAAATCAAGAGATCGGCTTCCTTTGCAGCTTGACAAAATTGCGCCCAAGCCTCACTCGTCCAATCGTCAACCAAGTCAACATGTGTTTTCAGTGCGGCGATATGAGGACCTACCGTTTCAATCAAGTCAAACAATCCAGCCATGGTTGAGCGATCGGCAGCCAAGCAAACGAGGCTCTGCTTTCTGCATGCCACTTCCATGTAGGTTCTGGCCATGGGCAAGGTGTTCATCGCCCATCGTTGGCCCCAAACATCCTCCGGCTGCATGCTCTATGCGAGGGGCACCAACCCCTCATATCTTGCGGCTCAATTTCAAGCAGTTCTTGTTTGCTCAATCGAATCCAATCCATCGAGGAATGTATCCTGAATTGGAGTGGGGCTCATGCCTAAGTCGTCAAATGATGTGCCTACATCATATCCAACGTGACGGCCCAAGCTTGGCTTGACAGCCTTGACGGTAAGTTTCGGGTGGAACGCAGCCATGATGATGGTGATCCATTTTGGAAGCACTCTGGTAGCATAGGACGAACGAGGCCTCAATTTCTTCAATTCGAGTCCGATTTCTCTCATCCACATCCCGCATGCGTGTACGATGATTCGCTTTCCATCAGGTCCCTTTGTCAACGCTGCGACATGAGCCTCTGCAACATCCCGCACATCGACAAAATTGAGGTGGGTGTTCAGCACAAAGGGCATTCTTCCTGCAAAGTGCTTCATGTAGGCCATGGACCCGTTGAGGTGGCGCACATGATGAATCGGACCAAAGACCAACGAAGGGTGAATGGTCATCAGACGCGGTCTCCTGTCTGGTTTGAATTGTTCCACAAACCGCCGCATCACCCGCTCTCCTTCGGCCTTAGCAAAGCCATATGGGTTGAGCTCCGCAGACGCATCATTGCACCAATCCTTTGCCGTGAACACATGCCCATTGACATAGGTTGAACTTCTTATGGCCGCCACTGAAGACGTGTGGATGATCGTGTTCACCGTTCCCGCCTTTTCAATCGCATTGCAGACATTCATCGTGCCCTGTACAGAAGGGTCGATCAGATCGCTTTGAACTTCATTGATGCCAACCATCAGCACTGCAGCACAGTGGATCACCTCGGTGCAGCCGTCCACCGCTGAATCAACGCTCGAAGGGTCCAACAAATCCATTTCAACCACTTCTAATGACGCCCCGCTTCCAAGCGTAAAGTCGGTCAAAAACGAGGCGCTTGCTGCTTTTCGTGCTGTTGCACGGACCGCATGACCTTGCAACAGGAGGCGTTTGACAACATGCGAGCCAATGTAACCCGCTGCACCAGTGACAAGCACCACCATGTATCCCGCACGAGGGCCCAACCTTTGAGGTTACAGCATAGCATCACATTCATGACAGCCGACAGTACCGCAGTGTCAATGCGCTCCGCTTGGCTGCTGACTTTGTTGGTTCTTCTCGGCCCAATGTCTGGTTGTTTAGGCGCGTCTCAATCGGGTGGCGAGGCACCGGTCGAGGATTCAATGTACCCGGATGTCTGGGACCGCCATCAACTCGATTGGAACTGGACGGACAGCTATTCATACGTGCTCGAGCCGGGCCCGTACACTGCATTGGACGTCCAAGAAGCAACCTTCGAAGTCGACACGTCTGATGTATGGGAAACAGGTCCAGCGACATCAAATGTTCATCTCTCATACTGGCTACCTTCGAATACAGAAATGGGCGAACAGGTTCCAGTCATTGCCGTTGTGAGTCCTTACTTCTCTTACGGCCAGCCAGGCGACGAATCTGGTGCCACGAATGTGGTTGGAGCAGGGCGTGGCGAATTCATTTATGACAATTATATTCCGCACGGCTATGCTTTTGCACAAGTCTCGGTGTTTGGAACAGAGGAATCATCTGGTTGCTTTGACTATCGTGGTGAAGGAGAAGGCTGGGGCATTCACAACGCAGTAGAATGGCTGGGCCAACAGGAGTGGTCGAACGGTAAAGTGGGCTTGTATGGCAAGTCCTACGAAGGTGCAACTCAATGGGAGGCAGCAGTGCATGGCAGCGAGTATTTGGCAACGATTGTCCCAATTTCGGGAACAACAGGACTCCACCCCTTGCTTTACAAGAACGGTAGCGCAGAGGCACGAAGCCAAGTCATGCACATGAATTATTTCGGCAGCACGGTCGATTACAATGCTGAAGACATGGACAACATCTGCCCGGACATCATCGAAGGATTGTTTGCAGGGCCTGTCACCTATGGCATGGGGGAACTCGATCCATACATGGCCAATTACTATGAAGAACGAGAGCACATTTCCAAAGCACTCAGCAATTACCAAGGCAGCGTATATTGGGTTCAAGGGATGCAGGACTGGAATGTCGACCCGCATCAAGTGTTTCCGTGGTACCAGATGTTTATCGATGCGGGATTTGACGTAAGGGGCATGCTCGGTCAGTGGGAGCACAACTACCCTGACCAATGGACGAAACACAACAACCAAGATTCTGGCTATGGCGGTGAGGCCATTCACAACATGACGCGTTGGGATTGGGGCCAAGATTTGTTTGAGTGGTTTGAATACTACCTCAAAGGCATCGGCGAAAAACCAGCTCTTCATGCACAAATTCAACGCAATGATGGACAATGGCGAATCGAACCGACATGGCCTCCCGAAGACCATCAGTGGAACGCAGTCGATCTCGAGGGGTGTGCTAAGAATGGAAACAGCGTGCAAGGCGTTTCAGGCGGCGGCGCCACGCTTGCTTCAGTGATCTTCGAATGCGAGGCCCTCGATTCTATGTCTGACACCCTCATCTCTGGCCTGGCAACCCTTCACCTTGACGTGCAAGCTGCCATGGACGGAGGCCAAATTTTTGCAGAACTGCAAGACGCAGAGACAGGTCTACGACTCGGCCATGCTACAATGGACATACGCTACTATCAAGGCGGCTCTGACCCAACCACTGTGCTTCCAGGACAAACCCTCACCATGCTGATGGAGTTCCAAGCCATCGATGCCATTTTGCCTGCCGGACACGGTGTGCGACTTGTGCTAACAGAGACGGGAGAAGACTACCTCGCTCCCGCGTGTGGAGTGACATGCCCTATTACCGTAAATGGCGGCACCCTCTCCATCCCTCACCTTGACAGAGATGGGAGCAACGTCTTGATCACACCACAAGGCGAAGACGCAGCAAACAATCAGTGAGCCACTCAGTCGTCCTTACTTAGGGCGCGAACCATGTCAATCCGGCTTACAAGCCCGCACAATACACCAGCATCAGTAATCAACAGCACTTCACGCTCAACCAACAGCCTGCGCCCCTCTGAGATTGAGACACCGACATTGACGACTTCAAAATTCATTTGCATCACCGACTGTACGGGAGCGTTTCGCTCGACATCTGTACGAAGCAAACTTGCCTCAGAAACCAAGCCCATGATAGCGCCGTTTTCTGCCACCACTGGAAGCTGACTGATACCCTCGCGAACCATCCGTTCAACTGCAGATTGCACGGTATCATGTGGCCCCAGAACAGCGACTTCTTCAATCATAATATCACCCACGATGTGGGGCTTATCGGGTGCTTCTGAACGCAACAACGCGGCCACCATCTTACGAAGGGTGGAAGCACGAGGATCCACGTTTTCCCGTTCAACTTTGGCAATAACCGATTGCGTTAATCCACTTTCAACAGCAAGCTGGGCTTGAGTGAGGCCTAGGGTCTTGCGCCATTGGCGCAGGTAGCCCCCACTTGGAATCTCCATGCTACCCCCACGATGCGGAAGGCGATGATACCACCGGTCGGGCGGCTCAAAAATAAGAATTTCAACCAAGCAACTAGGGTTTGGTCAAATGAGCATAACACCCCTTTCTCCGCGAACATTTGAACAGCGAACGACGCGCTTAATTCCGTTTGTAAAATTCAATTGAGCACTAAACTTGTTATTTATTACTCATATACGTCCAAATCTACCGAAAATATTGAGCGTATGTATGATATACCGCCTCGCCAAGGAGGCGAGTGATACCTATGATGGATAAAGCGAAATTGGAATACATCTGGCTCGACGGATATGAACCAACACAAAACATGCGAAGCAAGACAATGGTCAGAAACGACTTTTCTGGTGAACTCAAAGACTGCCCAGAATGGATGTTCGACGGCTCGTCCACACTGCAAGCAGAAGGTGGAGCATCCGATTGCCTCCTCAAGCCAGTTGCAATTTTCCCAGATCCACAGCGAGTGAACGGCTACCTCGTCATGTGTGAGGTCCTCAATTCAGATGGCACACCCCATGCAAGCAACGGACGTGCAACCATTGACGATGACGACGATGATTTTTGGTTTGGTTATGAGCAGGAATATTTCATTATGGACGTTGATACACAACTGCCTGTTGGTTTCCCGGTTGGAGGCTATCCAGGGCCTCAAGGGCTGTACTATTGCTCAGTTGGAGGCAAAAACACACACGGGCGCGCCTTTGTTGAAGAGCACGCTGACCTATGTCTGGAAGCCGGTATTAATTTTGAAGGAATCAACCAAGAAGTTGCATGCGGCCAGTGGGAATTCCAAATTTTCGCCAAGGGTGCAAAGCGTGCGGGTGACGAACTTTGGGTCGCTCGCTACTTACTCGACCGGTTGACCGAAAACTACGGCTATTACATCGAATACCATCCAAAACCCGTCAAAGGTGACTGGAATGGCTCAGGAATGCATGCGAACTTCTCAAACGGAGCAATGCGAGAACAGGGCGGCAAAGAACTCTTCGACTCCATCTGTGAGGCCTTTGGGCGAAACATCGAGAAGCACATGGCTGTCTATGGAGCGCACAACGAACAGCGCCTCACTGGACTGCACGAGACGCAATCAATCGACCAGTTCTCATACGGCGTTTCAGATCGCGGCGCATCTATTCGTGTCCCTGCATCTGTCCCAACCGATGGCTGGGTTGGCCGCCTAGAGGATCGCCGACCAGCATCGAATGGCGACCCATACAAGATTGGCGCAGTGATTATCTCTACAACCAAATCGGCGTGAGCAAGCAGGCTACGGCACAGAAGAGGGTTAAACTTCAATGTCCCCTCTCATAAGGCCAACAAGGCTTGCGTATCCGCTCTTGACGCTTACATTCTTGGCCTTAGCGATCACAAGGAGAATGACAAATGGTATGATGACCGGTACAAACCATTCCCAGTTGATCTGGAAACCTGGTCGCAAATCCACTTCACTCGGGTCATTAGGATTGTAGGCTACAGTATGGGTTTCAGCATCTGTCAAATGCTCAATCATGTAATTCGCTGGTACGTGTTCAAAAAACCCAGAATTATACTCATGTTTGAACATCACAGTGTCTTCGGTTGCCTCTCCACCACACACATATTCTGAACCAAAAATCTTTGCTGGAGAATATGGACTCAAGCAATGCAATTCGAAAGTCGCCCTTGCATATTGCGTATCTGAGCAACCCTCATCGCCACATTCGGTTTCGATCCACTCCTCAAATTCAATAATCTGTGCTTCTCCGGTTGGCCAATCTTCGCGTGATGATTCATTGATCAAACTCACTGAAAACATGGTTGTAGCCACGATAAAAAAAATCAGAGTGAGTGTAAAACTACCCGCTGTTGCAATATTTGCCCACATTCCAGCAGATTGTTCGTACTCTTCTGTCCACTGGGGATTCGTATCCTGCATCCAACCCCCAAACTGAATCTCCTCGTCGACTGGAATTTCCTCGTTAAGTATGCCTAGAGCTAGATCTAAAAACTTCTGAGCATCATGCTCTGAATCAAATTCTGAGATCTCTGTGGCTCTTCTAAAATAATGAAAGTCCAACGTTTTCTTTCCTTGACTTCCCCGCTTACTGTTAAACCAGCCGATGATCAAGGATGCATCATTCCTTGAATCCCAATAATTCACAGGAAAATCAGAAAGGGTTCTCGAGTATTTTCTGGCCAAGGGAACCGGAACTTCTTCTGTAGAAAAAGCGGCATCTGATTGAGTGAATACAGAGTCTTCAGCAACGGTGGCTGCTACTTCCGTCTTCTCAGCGACTTTAGATTCGGTGTCGACTGTGTCCCAAAAATTGTCGCTCATGACAACATCTCACGTTGGCTAAATTTGATGTTTGCCCCGACCTACCCGTCCACATGTTCGCTTTTTCGAGCTCGCCACGCGCCCAGGATGATTGCGGCAATGACACTCAAGGTCATGATGTTGGCCACAATCATGGCTATTGATTCGACCAAAACACCGTAGATCAGCCAGAGGAGCAATGCTAAGGAAACGACACTAAATGAAGTCAATGAGAGCCCTTCATGCTTCTTATGAACCCACACTTCGATGATTTGTGGAATCCAGGCAAAGATGCCAATGACGCCAGCAACCAGGCCAATTGCTTCGATCCACATGGCTGCCATGAATCTACAGCGCCAGATGAACCCTCATGAGTCTTGTTCTCTCTTCGTCGGTTCATGAGCCGCCCATATCGCAGGCGGTTTTGAAACAAAGATGCGGTCAATAGTGGCCCAATCAACTTCTCGCCGCCGCTTTTCTCCAACCACGTGCATGTTCAGCGTTAGGCCGTAGGGCACCTTTGCCTCGATGTTCTTCGAACCCCGGCTGAGATGAACTTCGGTTGGGTTGTTCGAAAACAGGGAGAACCATGATCGCTTTTGGATGAGACTTGCTTCGACATCGGTGTCTCGTTTGGCAAACCACTCGTCAACATCCTTGCCCAATCCAAGGCCAAAAACATCCCCTTTCAGCAATAATCCTCCATTCAAATGAACCTCATCCCATGTGTTGAATCCTTCAAGCGTCTCGACTAAATCAGGATTTAATTCACCTGGTTTTGTTGACTCGAGCAACTTGATGAATCCAGCTTCATTGACCATTTCTGCTTTGAGATTACCGGGGATTTTAGGCCATTCAAGACGCTGATGCGTCATTGCCACAATGACTCTGAACTCCAATTTGTCTTGGCCGGTAAGCCCGAGTCGCTTATTGTGTAACGCAGCTAGAAGGTCAGCCTTTCGAGCGATTCTGTCAGCAACCCCGTCATGATTATGCTGGGTTCCGTTGTTTCTGTTTTGGATAAAATGGTGGTCATTTGTGATGACAAAAGAGCCGGCCCAATGCTTCTGTTCAACCACCAGCATCGTGTTTCCACCGATGATGACCATGTCGATTTCACGTCGACCACCCTCAGGATCTGGAATTCGAACCGACTCGTAGATTTTCCAGCCATTTTTTCGCCCAGCTGCACGCGAGAGCATAGCCAGGCGTGTTTCAGCAAGATCGCCAGCGCGATGAATCTCATCATGTGGGAAGGACTGACGACGAGCCCGCCACCATTTCCAACGGATGCTAAAGGACATGATGCGTTCACCGAAGGAGTTCATCCACACTATTCACAATCACCGTCGGCTGCTGCTCAGCATGTTCTGGAAGAGCGGCGACATCTTCTCGTGTTGCTTCTCCGGAGAGAACAAGGACGCCGACACAACCTGCGCGGGTCGCCATTGCGATATCGGTGTACAAACGATCGCCGACCATGGCGCATTTTGCCGGGTCGAGGCCTAGCGCCTCGATTTTGTGGAGAATCATTCCTGCGTTTGGCTTTCCCGTGATGTGAACCGGATCAACCCCTGTGGTCACCTTGAGCATAGCGAGGTATGCACCAACATCTGGCAAGCCCCCGTCAGGGGACGGGCAAACCATGTCTGGGTGGCTGGCAACTAAAGGCACGCCAGTGTGGAGGTAGATACTACCAGTTGCTATTTTCTCATAGTTGATTTCTGTATCATAGCCAAGAATAACGTATTGAGGATCGCTCGATTGGGTTGCAATACCAACTCCCTCCAACATTTCTCGCATACCTTCCGTTCCAATCAACCATGTCTTGGTCACGGCTTCTTTCTTGAGCCATGCCAGCAGGTCGTGTGTTGACAGAAGCACATCATCCTCTACGGCAGGTATTCCAAAACCTTCCAATTTCTTCAGGTATTGGGAGACAGAACGGCTTGAATTGTTCGAGAGGAAATAACGAGCAACACCCTGTTCATCACAACGAGCTAGAAATTCCATGGCGCCAGGAATCAATTCGCCTCCGAGGTAAATCGTACCATCCAAGTCAAGGAATACTGCTTCGATACCATCCAGCGCTGCATCCATAATTCTACCTCAAAAGAGCAATGTTTTCATCATAAACCAAGGCGAATGCAGGTTTTCTTGGGCCTCTTTACTTGCGATCATCTCAGTCATCATTTCTTGCAGCTCGGGTTTTCGTTCGGCCTTGCCCACAAACCAGTTGAGCAACCACGAACGGCGACTCAACTTTTGCATCCGATACGAATTGATCAGTTCCGGTCCAAGCACCTTCCAAACTTCTTCTTGATAATCCAATGGAGTTTTGCCTTCAACGATATGCTGGGCTGCGATTTCACCTGTGACGAGCGCGTTTCCAACGCCTTCGCCTGAAAAAGGATCGACGAGTGACGCAGCGTCCCCGACAAGCCGAATACCATTCATGCTCGAACGTCGAGGGTTCATCTTTGATTTTTTACGCGGTGAGCCGAATGGAAGTTGCCATCCCTTGGCCGAACCAGGCACCATCTCTGCTTCGGCAAAACGGTCCTTGAACATCGGATGATTTGCAATGACGTCTGCTTGCAAGGCCTTCAATTTCTTCTTCTGCTTATCGAGCAAACCCATCACCATACCGATGCCGACATTGACCACATTGTCTGAGACAGGAAACAGCCAGAAGTATCCTGGGATGACTGAATCAACAAAGTGGATTTCAATGTCCCCGCTGTCGGTCCCACAATCCTTGACATTGCGCCAATACTCGCGGTAGCCGCCACAGTAGTGATTTCGATCCATCATTTCTTCATTATAGCTCGATTCGACTACAGACCTTGCTACAGGGCACCGATAGCCAGCAGCACCTACAAGTTCACGAGTGTGGAAGGTGAATTCTTCACCCTTTCGCCCACCGATTCGAACAACAACTCCAGCAGCGTGACGAGCATCACCAGCACCTTCACCGGGGTCTTCACCACCGTTGCCATCATCAAATAAAATCGAACGAACTTCACCGCCTTGAATCACTGAGCCACCGGCATCACGGACCATGGCTTGACATCGTTTGAACAACAGCGCGTCAAACTGTGCGCGCGGCAAGGAGTACCCCGCCTCGAGCCTTGCCACATCCTCTTCGGGCAGCGGAACCCTCACCTTGTTGCCCTTTGGAGAAGAAAATAAAATTCCGGTGACTCTGAAGTGAGGCGTGGATTCCAGATCGGCTTTGACGCCAAGTGCAGAAACGTGACTCAATGACTTGCCTCCAACCGCATCACCACAGACTTTATCTCGCGGCCAAACATCTTTCTCAATCAACAAGACTTTCTTTCCAGCCATTGCTAGGTAGCCTGCTGCCGATGAGCCACCAGGTCCACCACCGACGACAATAGCATCGAACGTTGCACCATTTTCTGGGGTGCCTCCTGTTTCGATTGGGTGCTCCCAGATGCGCTCACTCGAACCCGCAGCCTTGGTCATGGCCAACTCACACCGCACCCCCTCCTTGAGTGTTCGCGTTGCGGCGGTTGAAATGACCCATTCTCCACCGTCATCCTCATGCGTCGAATATGCGAGGCACCCCTATGGGGGAGTCGGGTACTGTCCAGGATTCGCCCCTCAGCATCGAGCCGCTCGCACCGCGCCAGAGAAAGATTGCCATCGCTGCTCTTTTGGTCGTTACCTCCGTTTGGGGCGCCACGTTCATCTGGATGAAACAAGCGCTGAATGCACTACAACCAGAGATCGAAACATACGGCAGTAACAAAGTGGTAGGCGTTTTGGTCGCAGCGAGATTCGCCATAGCTGCGGTAGTGATGTTTGCTTTCTTCCCAAAGGCGAGAGCAGCGCTTCGCCAACCTGAGCAGTGGAAGGGCGGCGCTGTTCTTGGCGGTTTAATGCTGGTAGGTTTTGTCACACAAATGATTGGCCTTGATGAAATCAATCCTGCAGTCTCCGCCTTTTTGACTTCATTGTACGTCGTGTTTACCGCCCTGATTACGATTTTGATGACAAAATCTCAACCTTCTAGAGTCTTGATGTTCGGTGTTTTGCTTGCTACCTTTGGTGCTGGGTTCATCCAAGGGCCTCCACACCTCACATGGGGTTTTGGTGAGGCACTCACCGTTGTCTGCGCTGTCTTTTTCGCGTTACACATTATCTACACCCAGAAAATCACCCAGGCGATGGATCCAGTAGGTGTAACCCAAACATCGTTTGCCGTTGTAGCGCTTGGCGCGGTGCTGATGACTCTGCTGCTTGGTGGCGGGAGAAGTATGGCGGAATGGGATTTTGTGTTGGACGACGGAGTTCTCCTTCCCGTGCTGTGTTTGGGCATCGGAGGGTCTTTCTTTTGCCTGCTCTTGCTGAACATGTATCAGCGCTACCTTCACCCGATTCAGGCTGCAATCATCTATGCGTTTGAGCCTGTCTGGGCAACAATGTATGGGCTAGGACTCGATCTTGTCGATTGGAGTTCTTGGATTTTAGTGGGCGGTGGTGCGCTGTTCCTTGGCAATATTGTGGTCGAATTCTTCACACATGCCGATTCGGAAGAGTAAATGATGGGCAGTGTTTCGAGTCAAATGAGGGATGCTCATGGCCGATGAAAAACCAGACACCTACGAGGGCTTTGGAACAAAAGCAGTTCACAGTGGCACCAACCACGTTGGCGACGCAGTGAACACGCCAATTTTCCAATCATCCACCTACAAATTGACAGATGAACGCTATGCTGGTTGGGCTGCCGGCGCTCAACACACCCTCCTCTATGCGCGCCTTTCATCGGTGAACTCAGATGCTGTGGCACAGAAACTCACCGCAATGGAGGATGGAGAGGATGCAGAGACATTCGCTTCTGGAATGGCGGCAATTTCGACGACCTTGATGGCATTACTCAACTCCGGCGACCACATCGTCGCCTCAACTGACGTTTACGGCGGAACATACGGATTGATGACTGAAGAACTCCCAAGGTTTGGTATTGAGACCACAATGGCCGATATGCGCGATCCATCCTCATACGAGGCAGCTATACAACCCAACACGAAAATCCTCTACATCGAGACCCTTACCAATCCTGTGTTGAAGGTCTGCGATATCCCTGCGATGGTCGAAGTTGCAAAGCGCCACAACTTATTGTGCATCATCGACAACACCTTTGCATCCCCATGGGCTTGTCAACCTTTGACCATGGGTGTTGATTTGGTGATTCATTCAACCACGAAGTACCTCGGTGGTCACTCAGACATCATCGGAGGAGCAGTCGTTGGTTCGAAAGAGTTGATTGCACAGATCTTCCCCCGTAAGGTTCACTTTGGCGGCTCACCAGATCCACACAATTGCTATCTTTTAGAGCGCGGAATGCGAACCCTTCACGTCCGTATGCCGACCATTTGTTCCAACGCTGCGACCCTGGCCACTCGCCTCGAAGCACACCCTATGATCGAGCGAGTCAATCATCCCTCGCTGCCGTCCCACGACGACTATGAAGTTGCCAATCGCGTCATGCCAAAAGGTACGGGAATGATTGGTTTTGTTGTCAAAGGCGGCGATGATGCAGCTCTCAAATTCATGCGCGGACTCACGATGATTTACGAAGCAACGAGCCTTGGTGGCGTTGAATCCCTGGTCGAGTGCCCCTTTAATTCAAGCCACATGATGATTCCAGAAGATGTCCGCCATGCGGCAGGGCTCGTCCCTGGGTATGTCCGAATGAGCATCGGCATCGAAGATGTCGAGGACTTGTGGGCCGACCTTGAACGCGGCTTTGCCAACGTTTGATCTCCTGTTTTGGAGATGTACAGATGGATACGACCGCATTGATTGCTTTACTCGTGTTCATCATTCCGATGTGTTTCACCCCCGGACCTAACAACATGCTATGCGCAGCACACAGCGCACAACATGGCTTTCGATCAACAGTTCCGCTAACCCTCGGCATGTTAACCGGCTGGTCTATTCTTGGCCTCATCGTTGGTGTTGCCATTGCTGCAATTGAATCAAATCAGGGCTTTTTCAACCTCCTAACTTACGCCGGTGCCGCATACATTGCCTTTCTTGGTTACTCATTGGGCCGAGCAGACCCCAAACCACTTTCAGGTACAATAAGCACGGAGCGTTTAGGATTTAGAACGGGTGTGATGTTGCAATTTGTCAACGGCAAGGCGTGGATTCATTTCCTCGCACTGATGGCGACATGGGGCAGTTTGTTCGGCCAAGGCATTGGAGGCAAAATCGCGCTTATTGTCCTCAATGGCTTCGCTAGCTACCCCGCAGTCTTGGTGTGGGCGGGATTCGGTGTTGCCCTGCGCCGTATGTTTAGTTCTGAGAAAAACGCCAAGCGACTGAACATCGCATTGGGGGCATCCCTTGTTGGTGTCGCAGTATGGATTCTTCTTCCACATTGATTGGAAATTAATCCGATTGCCCTGTGACAATCTTCAATTGATCGAAGGCAGATTGCCATTCTGTGCTTAGCGCCACAACATCGTCTTCTTCAGCTTCAAGGATTGATTGGCCGGTTGTCAACAACATTTTCGTTGCCGATAACCACGCTCCAGCACGGTCGCGAGCGTTGGATTCAAAGTGCCAATCTTGACCTGCAGATCGTCCTGATGCGAGCAACCAAGCCCATGACGCAGCCGCTTCATCAATCGAGGGGTGCCTCGAAGTGGCGACTCGCTCCGCTTTGCCCATACCGTCGAGTAAGCCTTGGAGCACCAAATCGTGAATCATTCCAGCAGCACCGCCAAATTCACCACTGCGCGTTGGGAAACGAGCAATTCGTCGCGCTTGGCTGCGCGCAGAATCCAACCCTTTCAGGAAGGTACCGAACGGTTGAGGCTTCTTATCTTGCTTCTTCCAAATTTCTTCGGCTTCAACGCCTTCGATCCCTAAACCGGCCAAGCCTGCCATGCCCCACTTTTCCCACATAGGGCCAAGGATGTTCCCACAACTTGTCCCACTCATGATTTCAAGCGCCTGACCCTTTCGTTCAGCAACATCACCGCGAGGGTTAATTCGAAGGCCAACCTCATCGGTTGGCCCTTCACCCATCGATGCAAGAAGCATGTGTGCCGCAAGATGCCGCTCATCATTTGAGCCAGGATGTTCCCCAAGCGCTTCTTCAATCGATGCCAAATCAGCACCCTCGATCCAAGTCTCTCCAAGAACTAGGCCTCTATCGATCGCATCGATGACCGCACGTTTCACAGCCATTGCGATCACACCCTCATTCATTGTCAAGCCCTGCCAAGCATCGATGACGTTGTCAATGCCTTCGGCCGAGGCATCTGGCAGCGGTTCTCCTTCCGGCCATCCTTTCGGCGTCCAATTGGCTTCGATGGTCAGAATTGAGGGAAGGAATGGTGGCAGCATCGAAAGGGCGAGGTGGTGAATGAACGATGCTTCTTTCTTGGTCGCCTCGGCCAATTCATCGAGCCCAATGGCAACAACAGGCCCGTGCTTGAATGAGAATCGAACATAGCCTTCGGAACTCGGGTGAAACTCCAGAACAGCGTTTGGATCAAGCCCCTTTGTCACCCATACAGGCAACGGGATTTCATCGTCCTTGGTGAAGTCAAATCTTGAGCGTTCGAGCACATCTTCCAGCCATTCGTCCGGAGGCGAAGGCTTTGGTCCAGTGCACACAAATCCCCCCTTCCACGTAAAGAAAAACATACCACGCTTGGCGTGATCTTCCCATGGCAGCATGCGTAGGGTCAGGTGCGAGTGGTTTTGCAACCCTGCAAGGTAGCCTTGTTTTCCATCACCTCGACGAATGAACGACGCAGTGCCGAACGAGCCAGAACTGAAATTTCCGACCATTTTGAATTCCTCATCATGACAAGCGTGAAGCGAGCCTGCAAACGCCTTGGCAACGGGGTCCCCGCGTTTTGACATCATTCGTTTATTGAGCCAACGAACATCGTTTTTCTTCTTGATAATTTTTCGAAGTTCATTCAAGGTTTTGGTGACCGGATCGACACGACCCCAACGAAGTCGCCCTCTCCATGTCATCTGAGGCAGTTTGGACTCGGGATCTTCAAGCAACTGCGCCAACTCGCGCTTGATGCGATTTGCCGTTGCTTCGTTGGCTTGCTTCGTGCCACGCATACGAACACGTTGCTTTTTTTGACCGGGGAATTCGACCTTCGACTGTCGTGCCATAATCGCCCCTCGTAACCATCGAGATGCCGCTTTGGTTTGAGTCCTTCGCGGAGAGGGGGTGCTCTACCAGCGCGCGTTCATATACTCTCGAGCATGTATCTGTACGCTTGCGAAAATCCCCCTCTAGCGGGTTGAATTGCGAGCAACTCAAGAAGCGTGAAGATCATGGATGAATCAGAAAAGAAAGAGGAAGAACAGCAAACACCAAACCCGAAATTCGTCGTCGAATCGCCCTATGGCCAGGTGTCAATCGACATGAAAGCATACGCTGATGCGAAGATGGCAGCAAACAAATTGATGCCAAAGCAGCCCCGGACTAACATGTTTGATTCGAAGATGTTCAATTTCCTCAACGCACCGAAAACCCAACGCGACTCAAGGTATTGGAAGGGCCAACTTGGAGCACTGATGAAAATGCATTTGGACCAATACCTCGAGCCGGAATTCACGGTCAGTGAAGAGTTTTCAATCGAAGACGGCATCATTCGCCCGTGCATGTATGACACCATTCCTCTCCAAGGAAAACAACGAGCTCGTATCATGATGATTGGGACCCGCTTTTATGAGAGTAAGGCAGACTCAAATCATCGTTTCATATTGATTTCCTCAGTCGACGGCGACGGCGATCATCGCATTACTATCCATGTTCCGACGGGACACGATATGAAGAACGAACAATACGATTTCAACAACTTCATCAATCAACTTGAAGATGATTTTTATGAAAATGGCCCCCTCAATGAAGCGTTCTTCGATTTGAAGTACAATTTCATTGAGCGCGATGCAAACATCGACGCACTGTTGGCTTGGGACCCAAAGGTCAAGGGAACGTTGTGGAAAGACATCATCACATTTCAGAAAGCGATGCCGAAGCTCCAAAAACTCGGCCTTGCCAATTCCAGAGGCGTAATTCTTGCAGGACCGCCCGGGACCGGTAAAACAATGATAGCAAAGTGGCTTGCAGCCCATTCAGACATCACGTGCATTCTCATTTCCGCTGAGATGATTACTGGGCGTCAAGACATCAAGAAGTGCTACGAACTTGCCCGCAAACTTTCGCCTACCCTTCTCATCATCGAGGATATCGATACGGCTGGTGCGCTAGATCGACGCGCATCCGACCACCCGCTGCTTGGAGAGTTCCTTCAATCAATGGATGGCGTCGTCCCAAATCACGGCGTCATCACGCTAGCGACAACAAACCATTCGAACAAAATTGACCCTGCAATCGCCGACCGGCCAGGAAGGTTCGACCGCATTGTGGAAGTAGGTTTGCCTGACAAAGAGCAGCGATACCACATCCTCCATCAACACCTCAAGCCACTTCCTATTGCTGCAACAGTTAACCGAGACGTCATTGAACGTCTTGCTAAAACCAGCGAAGGGTTGACTGGTGCTTGGCTGAGAGAAACGGTGCAAACGGCCCTCATTTCTTCGATTTCGGAAGACAGGGAACTCATCACCAAAGAAGACCTCACTGCTGCACTCAAGGACATTCTGAAGCGCCGTGGTATGGCTTACAGAGTGGCCCCCTACGGAGCCGGTGGACAAGAATCTGCGAACGCCTATGTCCAATGAACCAATGGATGATTTGATGCTGAGGCCCCCTCTGGCCGGTGCATGGTCGAGGTGACATTACTCGGTGTTGCTCAAGACGGCGGCAGGCCACAAGCTGGCTGCACCCGCCCTTGCTGCGCAGGACTTCGTCCAGAAGACACATCGTATCCAGTCGCCCTCGGAATCTCGGATGCCGACTCGAATCACTTGATCGAAGCGACGCGTTTTCTCGGACAGCAATTGACGATTTGGGGCCAAACCAACATTGAGAATGTTCTGTTGACTCATGCCCATTTCGGCCACGTTGACGGGCTTGGGTTGTTTGGAAAAGAAACCATGAATGCCCGCAATGTTGGACTCCACATCTCAAGCGAAATGGAACACCTCGTCGACCGGACCCCACAATGGGCACTGATGGTTGACCAAGGCGTCTTTCAGCCAACCACCTTCCACGATCGAGACAACCTCCACTTTAGTTCCAATCTCACTGTTCAGCCGGTGCATGTCCCTCACAGGGACGAACTTTCAGACATGCACGCCTTCGTGATTCGTGGTCCAAATCGCTCCCTATTATTCCTGCCAGATCACGACACATGGGCCGAAACGCTAGAACGGCATAATCAGCCAGACATTCGTTCATGGCTGAAAGCGCTCGAGGTAGATATTGCATTGATTGACGGCACCTTTTGGTCAAGCGATGAATTGGCTGGGCGCAATCAGGACAAGGTGCCGCACCCCCCAGTCAGCCAAACCATCGACCTACTTGGGATGCGCCAAGAGAATGACCCAGAGATCTACTTTATCCATCTGAACCATACCAACCCTCTCTATGATCCAAACAGTGCAGCATCTGCTCATTTGGCACCAACGGGCTGGCTGGTCGCACAACAAGGTCAACGGTTTACGCTCTAATCAAGCAGGGGTAATTTCGCCAGCAACGAGCATCAATCCGCGCCATGTGATGGTCACCGATTCACCATTGTCTCCACCAAATGGTCCAGAATTGCCTGTGACGGTGACTCCCGCTTCGTAGGAGCCAACCATGCGTTCGATGTTGTTCATTCGTTCAGCATTCGCCTCGAGCTCGCCCATCGTACCATTGGCAGTGTAGGTTCCTAGGCTTGATCCAAATTCTACCAGCGTCGAATCGGTTGTAATCGAGGCCATTAGTTGTTCAGAAGAGTCGCACGTAGAGGTGGTTTTTGCCGTGTCATCGATTTCATCATGAGGGCCCACAACATTACTGAAGTCGGGTTCAACAGTCACGTCATCGCATGTGCTCGTAATGAGTTCATTGCTCTCTCCATACGAGATGAAGAATTCAATGCCTAACGTGGCAGTGAGCATTTCATCATAGGTGAAAGAAAATTGTGCGGTTTGACCATCGCCAATGAACAATGTTTCTGTTTTCTCCCATTCTTCGATGGTATAATTCATGGTGTACTGTCCACTACTGCCAGCATCGGAGCCGTTTGATTCAGGTGCGAGTTTAACGTATGAAACTTCAGTCACGGCGACCACAGCGAGGAGAATAGCAAGTCCAATGGCGGCTGGCTTTTGAGCCGGCATAGCGTAGCGCCCAAACGCATTGCTTGGCGATTCATCACGCAACCAGCACAGCAGGAAGTGAGTAGCAAATGCAGCACCAACGCCTGGAACAGACGGGAAGATACCCTCGGCATCACCGTAACCGAGAACCGTCCACACCAGAACGCCGCTCATCGCAGCAATCATCATCATGATCGAATGCGTAGTATCGGGCTCATAGCCAGACATGCGCACCAAGATCATTGGAACAAAGATTCCACCTAAGCCATAGACGGCTAAAACAACGAGGGCGAACACTGAATCTCCGAAGCCTGGGAACTGTTGGCCTACAAGCGAGATGACTGTGGCGAGAGCAGCCATTGCGAGCGTGACCATTTTCGTCGTTTTGTGATCTTGGCTCCAATCTGGCTGTACGTCGTCGGTAATCGCTGCCGTACAAGCGAGAACTTGACTATCCGCGGTTGACATCGTAGCAGCAAAAATCGAAGCTAGAATAACACCGCCAAGGAACGGATTCAATTGTTCCATGGCAAGCATAGGTAAGCCAGTTTGTGCACCATCGGTACCGAGTTCTGGCAACAAGACACGGCATGCCAAACCAATAATGAACATGAGGATAATGAATGGGGTTTGCCAAACAAAGAACCAGACCAGAGCCTGCTTTCGAGCAGCATCGTCCTTCAGCGTCATCACACGGGACACCACTTGCGGTTGGCCAGCCACGCCAAGGCCGCCCAAGAAGAAGGCAGCAATCCAAAGGCTTGCACCGAACTTCAGCCCCGAGGGGAAGACATTGACCATCGACGAATCTATTGCTGCGAGTTCATTGTGCAGCCCTGAAAGTCCACCAGAGCTCTTTACTGCAACGAGGCACAGGATTGTTGATCCAACGATCATTACGCTTGATTGAGCTGCATCAGTCCAGATTGATGCACGAATCCCTCCTGCGTAGCAGTAGGCGACGACAAGGACGAAACCGATGAGGATACCGATGGTCGGTGCCCAGTTCAGCATTGTCTCGAGCGCAACCCCGCCAGCAGTCAACTGGGCGGCCGCGTAGATGGAGAGGAAAATGACTGAGAGGACTGCAGCAACCTTTGCTTCAGGCGACCCAGTCGTGTTCGAGACAAGTGATGTAAGGGAACGAATCCCCCGTTCTTCGCCTTCTTTCTGGATGTACTTGTATAACCACATCCACGCTACAAGCTGACCTATCGTTGAGACCAGAGCAATCCAGATTGCCGAATAGCCTTGAATGTAAATGAACCCAATGAACCCGATGAACATGTAGCCGGAGTTCCACGTACTGACAGCAGAAAGCGCAGCCAGCCCAGGATGCATACCTCTCCCTGCCACGAGGTAATCATCGGTCGTGTCTTCTTTGACCCTCATAGAAGCGAGGCCTACGCCTGCAAAGAAGAACATAAAGAGAAGGAAAGACAGCAGAATCATCGTTTCGTCAGACATGGAATCACGCACCCTCACTGCCAACGAAGCAAAGCCTTCTCTTCAACTTCACTCGGCGTAGATTGGAACACAAGGCTGTTGAGACGCCCTCCTTCGATACCGTTTAGAGCGCCCACGGTTGTTGTTACCATGCGCTCATCACTCGTCCCCATGTCGGCGCACAGCACGACAGAAACACCCTCAAGCGAGCGCGCAAGCAGGGATGCACACGCCTCGTAGCGCATGGCTTCAAGGGCCGTTTCACGCGGCATATCCTCGATCGATTCACCAAGTTTACCCCACATCAACTGAAGTGAAACAAGAGCGTCGGATGGTTTCATTGGTACTTGATGGCCAACACCTTCTCCCGTCGGATCCAAGTCCAACAGCGCCAGAGTGTGGAGGTTCTGGTGCATGTTCACGGCGATGACTTCCAATGGGGAAGTGGCAACCCATCCGCCATAGGGGTAGGTGAGGGTTGTTTGACGTCCGAATTTGTAATTTGATAGTCCGACGGCCCCGGTGACTAATGTGGTGATGGAAACGCCATGGAAGACCCGGCACTCAATATCGGCTTCAGCGGCTTGAAGTTGTAAATCGACGTGCGTAGTTGCCTGCAATGGATCACCGACAACAAGCAGAGCCACCAAGGAAGTTCGTGCCAGTTCAAACAAAACATCGGGCTGTTCGACTTCAGGCCGCATGACCTTCTCAATCGAGCCAACCTCAGCTTCGAGCGCATCGAGTTCGGACTGGGGCCATAACGCAGTGTAAGCCTCATACCGCCGCACATCAGCAACCTTCGCTGCCTCAACAGCCTCGAGGCTCATGGCCGAAAGCCGCCCTGGCCCCATCCCAATGAGCAATAATCCGGTTGTAGGAAGGTCGGTTGCGATGTTGTGCTTAGCCGTCATGCTCAAACCTCACCTTCGCTTGGACTGAGCGAGCATCATGCGTCATTTGAGTGTGCCGAGCGCGCAAACCCAACACTGGTTGCAGCGTTGCCGTTTAGAAAAATGGCTCGCGGAGCACATTGGAGTCGGGACACTGGCCGACGGAAACAAAGCGATACCACTCAACGACACAGCACCTCCTCAAGGCGACAAATCATGGCTTGGGAATGCGATTGTAGAACTCGAGCCCCTTGGAAAATCTCCAACACATTGGAGCGAACATCTGGATCCTGAAACATACAGTGCACACAAAGAAGACTTGCCAAACGCATACGAGACACAAGGCGATGTCCTGATTGTGAAAATCGAGGATTCGGTTTGGCACCTTGCAGAAACCATAGCTGATGCCATGCTCACCCAGCTTCCAAATATCCGACTCGTGTGCGCGGACTTGGGAGTTCGCGGCGATTTCCGCGTTCGCGATCTTCACCCTCTTGCTACACGAGACGGCACAACTGAAACGCGTACAAGGATCAAGGAGAATGGATACCTTCTCTGGGTCGATGCTTCGAAGGTCTATTTCTCTGCGCGGCTGTCAAATGAACGAATTGGCACACTTGAGAGTGCAATGGAACTAAAAAAACACCTCGGTCGCGAACTCATTGTCGCCGATCCCTATGCCGGCGTGGGGCCAAGCATGGGGGCTTTATTGTGCGAACCAGAACTTGTCAGAGGGTATCGTGCAGGGGACCTCAATCCGGATGCGGTGGATTTGTTGAATGACAATCTCGCATATTTGGACGGGCGTAGAAAAATGATTGATGGCACTCCTTGCCGACCCCTCTCTCCAGCCGACACGGTTTGCCAAGACGCAACCCTTTGGGCTTTGAGTCCTGAACTACGCGAAACATTCGACCTTCTCATCGTCAATTTACCACATGAGAGCATTTCACACCTACCCTCACTTTTGCCATTGTTGCGACGTGACGGAATGACTGTGCTGCGAGGCTGGGCCATCATCGATCGAGAACACAAAGAGGCCGAGAAAAACAACATCACCAAGGCGATTCTTTCAGACGAGAGAACGATTGAGTCGTTCAGTTTTAGTGAAGTCAAAGGATTCTCAGCAACGAAGAGTTTCATGTGTTTCGAAGCATGGATAGCACATGAAAAATAAGCGTTGAGTTCATCAATCAGCACCACTTCGCCATACTCATGCAGAACACAGTGACATGCGTTTGCGGAGTAAAAATTGACGTTGCTGGCGCAACCCCTCGTAAAGACGGCATCAAGGTTTGGTGCAGGGTATGTGGCACGGTCAGCGTCTACCATCGAAAGTGAGACAACAGTCTAGCGGCCAATAGGCGAACGCCACGGGCCCTCTTCATCCAGTGCCAAGTCTTCTTCAGGCATACCACTTCGAAGTGGAGTAAACGGACTTTTTTCCGGCTGGATGGGATTAGATGCAGCACGCTTTGAAAGGTAAGCTTCGGCCTTTTGACGGATGAACACCTCTCCGAAGGCAACGATAAACAAACAAGTTGAGAGAACAATGTGCCCTTCAAGACGATACGATTCGAATGGCTGGATGTACAACACCTGTTCAGCAATGATGCCTTCATCGACCACGGTTTCAACAGTATACGTGCCGGGCTCCAATGTGCCAACCCAATCAGGGGCGCCATCAGAAAGCATGCCGCTCCATTGGGCTACAACAACATTTGATGCATCACGTATAGTCCAGGACACCCGGCCATCGTCGACTGAAACACCTGTGAATTCTACATCAAAGTCAGCCGGCATCTCTTTTGATTGGCCAAAGACAGAGTCCAAAACAACAGTTCGAGTTTCTATGGCGTGATCTTTGTCGTTAATCTCGTAAGGTGCCACGCCCCCGGCGACACTCATCCAAAGGCTGTTCAGAACCAACAAAGCGACTGGCCACAAGACCAGATTTATCACTTGTTTTCGTTCCATGTTACTTTTCAATCTGTAATCTTACTTTTGATAGTATGTATTCCTAAGACACGATTGCACCGTGCAATCCAAGCATCTCCAAAATCCGATACATCCACCTCAATTTTTCCAATTTCTGTTCGGGTACTGTCGTTGCCGACCATCGACCGACAGCGTTGAGCGAGAAGCCCACTAAGGCAATATTCTCCTTCTTCACACCCATTGCGAGAGCAAAGCAAACCGCTCGGTCTCCATCGGTGAATCCGCCAAAGTTGTGAGCACCGGGATGCACAAGTGTCGTTTGGTGGCTGAGGATCAATTGAGGCGGGGTGTCGAATTCAGCCCACTTCGTGAGCGCCTTCTTGACATACGCTTCGTTATCGCCGTGCCCGTGGGCTACGATAGGCACCCCCTCGTTTGCAGCTGATTCAAGGTATTGTCCCCCATCAAAATCGGACACGACACAAACAAGCTGCTGATAGGAGTTCAATGCGCCAACCGACCCATCTGCTGCTATGATAACATCGCCCCTTTCGGCCAAAGCAAGCGCCTCCTCAGGTGTAGCAGCCGCACCCAGAATTGAAACAGACTCAGCTCCTATAAGTCGCCGTCTCACATCTTCGAAGCAATGCATGCGCCCTTCGTCATTCCAGAATGGGACGGAGGAAGCGAGTCGGTCTACAAGTTCAATCATATCTGATGCGGAACGAGAATCATCCACCATGGCCCAGCCAAAGGCCTTTCGTACCTCACTTTGAACATCGATCAGGCGCTGATCGATGGCCTCGTGCATGGACCGTGGTCTGGGAGGGGCCACATCAACTGTCCGTTGAAGTTCTTATGCGGTCGGCGCGCTTGGGTGAAGCATGCCCGTCCCAAGGTCCCTGCCGGAACTTGATGACGAGGTCACATTCGCTCGTTATCCATTCTTGCCGCAGGCAAGCGATTGGATCCGTTCAATGGCGGTTGACCACGGGATTGATTTAGACGAACTGTTGGACGGTTCGTGGATGGAAAAAGCCCGCTCACGGGCCCGAATTAGATTGATCGATTCCATTCAATCCAAGGAAGGCGTCGAGATTGTGGGCGGAGATTTATTCACCGAGGAGGGTCGAATTATTGAGGCATTCTCGTTTTACTATGCCCGCCTCGTTGTTTGCGCTTCGGAAGATGAACGACTCATTGCCCGTTGGGCCCAAGCCGAGGCAGCACGCGCTGAACAAATTCTGATTAAAGATAGCAAAAACATCGAATTGATCGCTCGCACTTACATCAGTCAACTTGAACGAAAAGAAGGCAAAGGTGGCAGACAAGCTGCGATGAGCATCGGGTCGGGTAAAGGCGACATGCGGGCATTACGACAATCCCAATCGGGGCCGGTTTGGAACATTGGCTTGGGCGACTTTATCGAAATCTGTCCAAAAATTACGGGGGCTCGTTGGCGGTTGCCAAACTGCGACGTGAACCAAGGTTGGGTCACATTGTTCGACGAGCCAACTTATGGCTCGTCCGCTAAGTTAGCCAGACTGTTGCGTGAGCGCATCAAGAACGGTGTCGAGCAGGATGCCCTTGAGAAAATGGCAGAGGTGACAACCGACCTTGCAATCCGCCTTGCAGAACCGGTTGGCATGGTTCGCAACCTCATGTCCAATCAAGCGAGTGAAGCGATTGCACTGGTTGGTGCAGCAGAAGAAGACTGGCCACCCTGTATGCGAAAAGCAGCCTCTGATTTGGCAACCGGCGTGAATCTGAACCATTTCGGGCGCCTTTTCTTAGCCTCGATGTCGGCGGTCCTCGCTCTACCAAAGGAAACCTGTGTCAACTTTTTCCGAGGCGCGCCCGACTTTAGCGAAAGCACAACCTCATACCAAGTTGACCACGTCTATCAACACGGATACACCCCTTCTGGGTGCGGGAAATTGAAAATCAATCACAACTGTCCCGTGCTTCCTGGCGATGATCGATTGTGCGACCAGCCTTGGCTTGATCACCCTCTGAAGTACATACGGGCGACCCAGCGATGGAAGGCGCGAACACAGGCTACTCCTCAACCCGAAGTAAAATCCGAGCCGGAAGATTCTGAGGAGTCGCCTTCAGATTAAACTAAAATTGTGTGGTTTTGTTTGGGCATTCGCGCGAAGACTTTGAATTGGGTGAGTGGTTAGGGCTAAACGACCACCGGTGATTATTGATGGCAAGAACACTCGTTTTGACAGTTGACCGAGACAACGACCTCGGCATCAAAACTGCAATTCGAGGTCCCGTTATTGGTCGCAGGCAGGTGCTGACTGCGGCCCTAAAACTCGGAATTGCAGACCCTGAAGAAAGCGATACGAATGCTATGCTTGGAGCGCTTTCAGCCCACGACAAGATCCTGGAAAAGAAGCCAGAAGAAGACGAGGTGGAAATTGCAATTCTTACTGGCGACGAAAAGGTAGGTATTCGTTCAGACCGCGCCATTGCTGCACAACTGGAAGAAGTTGTTGCGCAATTCCAACCGGATAAGGCAATTCTTGTCACCGATGGGGCAGAAGACGAATCCGTCCTTCCAATTATTCAATCACAAGTTCGCATTGACCACGTTGAGAAAATCATCGTCAAGCAGTCAAAGGGTATCGAGGGCACATACTACTACATTGTTAAGGCGCTTGAAGATCCAAAGTGGCGGGCTAAAATCATGATTCCTTTCGGTCTTGTGCTGGCAGTTTTCGGCCTTGGCATTATGCTGCCGAACGAAATCGGCGGGCTTCTGATCGGTGGCCTTCCAATGGTTACTGGCCTTTACATTCTTAGCAAGGGCGCCGGTATTGAAACAACCGTCAACAAAGTCATCCAGGAAATGCGAGAGAACGCAGATGCTGCTATGTTTTCTTCATTGCTTTGGACTGCTACATTGTTTAGTGCGATATTTGCAGTTGCAGAGGGGTGGCGTGAATACACGGTGCTTGAAGAGGCGTCGTCCCAATCTATTGTATGGCTTTCTGCTGTCCACAAAGCATTAGCTTGGATCGTCATTGCCTTCCTCACCTCAACTGCTGGATTCATGCTCCTAAGACTGAAGCGCGGGTCCTTTTCCGGCCGATTGATTGTCCTGAGTATTTTCGGCATGGTGGTGTATTCTTTTGTAGATACAGCGCTCGAAATTGCAACTGAGGTCCTGAGCGGAACCGCCTACGAGTTTAGTGTGGGAACGGTGCTTGAAGACCTTACCAACCCGTTGATTTGGGTCGTTGTTTTGTGGATGACAATGACGATTGTACGCTCATTGCAAGCCAAACAAGCCCAAGCCGAACGCTACTGGGGCATCTGATCAGAGGATGAACTTCGGCATGTGCCTCGCCATAGTTTGATGGCCAACAACACCGACCAATGCACCATCGCTGTTGACAACAGCAATCTGACTCAGGTCGTGAGCAAGCATAAGAGCGCCTGCTTTGAGCAATGGCGTGGTTTGAGTGACGGTCATTGGGGGAAGGTTGACCAGTTGCTGTGCCGGAATGCCATGCATCCATGCAATGTCTCTGTTGACCTTCTTTCGAGCAATGATCTTCAACACATCGACGGCATGAATTCGTCCTTGGGGCGCCCCATCATGGTTGATGACAAAGACGTGATCCCAGTTGTTCATAGTCAGGTCGTCGATGACATCAGCCATTGAAGCATCGAACCAAACCCAATGCGCCTCGAGCATGGTTTCACCACAGGTGATTGAGCGAGCGGTTTCTGCGCGTTGTCTTGGCGACATCCTCGCCATGACTTCCTTTGTCAGCTTACGGGGGCGGGTTTGAGGCATTGAGGTCCCTCTCTTGGTTGCGCGGCGCACGCGCTTCTCTTTCAAGGCTTTCGGCGACATGATAATTTCCATATCCATGTTGTATGGTTCCGGATACCGGCAAACGCTTCGACACATTATAACTGAACAGTGAAAAGAGGCGGACAGTTCGAATGAGCCATGACCTCGGTCCCAGACAGCGTCCTCCAAAGCCTCGCGGCCCTGACTGGGCGTGACCGGGTCCTCGAGATTGATCGAATTGTAGCGTCTTACGGAGTCACCGCCACTTGGATTGAACAGCAAATAACTCCTCAATCCGAGACAATTCAGGCACAAAATGATCCGAGTCAATTTGCACCTTCGACGAAGGAAACACCAACCCTGCCATCATCTCCTTCACTGATCGACAAACAGAATTTCAGATTTGAATACGATCCATCTGCGGAAGCCGTTCAGCGCAGAGAGCGCGTGGAACAAGCCATTCTCTGCCCTTCATGCGGCGCAGCTCTCGGTATTCCGTCGGTTCGCCCAATCAAAGTGACGTGCCCTCAATGTATGCAGGAAACCATCTTTCAGACATAAGGGTTGATTTGATACCATGCAGCAGTGAGGCAGGGACATGCGAGACCCTTCTCCTCGGCTCTGGCCTTATGCTCCGGCAAATTCTCCGGTAGCACTCCCAGAATCGCCCCTGTTCTTTTCCAACAGGAACCTCAGTGTTTTGACTCAACCAAGTCATGATACGACAGAACTTCTCACGGGTCTTTCACTCCAGGCGTATTGTGGTTCATTTGAATCTCCAGAAGGAACCGTTGACGAGTTATTAGCAGAACATTCCGCCGCTCCAATGAGTCAACGCCGCCCATTCCTACTTCTCGGTGAACTTGCCAACCCCTACCGACTTCAAGACATTCGAATTGGTCCGATGCCCATCTTTACTGTCCGAATTACGGGACTCTGCAGGACGTACGCAGACAGCCTTGACCCTCGCGACACTTACCCTGGTGTGCACCATATCACCCTCGCTAGGATGCCCGGTTGGTGGGAAAATACTCACATGGCAATGGCGACCATAGAGCAAATGAAGGCCATGGTATCGTGGCTCGATAATGGTCGTTCTGGGACATGGAGGGCGGTGAAACCTGCAGAGGGTTCCCTTCACTTTGAACATCAGGCCATTGATGCACCAGAGGCAGCGGACATCATTTGGGATGGAGAGAATGAGGTTGTAGAACGCGCACCCCCGCCGACACAATCGCCGGAAATTGACCTAAGCGCTACAATGGTCCCGGTTCATACACGGTATGGCTGCTACGACAATCGTGGCCGATTGGCGAGAGCCACCCACCTGCCTCAGCGCCAATTCCACGAGGATATGTTCCGTCGCGGGTCATCCAAGAAATGGAATGATGTGCTTGACACCCTCTGAATACCGGGCTCCCATGGACTCCCCATCGACCATTGATATACGCTGAAGTTGATGTATAACATGAGCAACATGAAGGGCAACGGGACACAAAAAGAAGCACGACTAGCACGACTGAAGAACGAGATCGTGGAGTATGTGTCCACGCAGGACAGCTGCTCAGCCGCCGACATCGTTCACCACCTTTCGAACGAACGCCGGATGAGGAACCACGGCCTCACCGCGCGCAAGGTGGGCTTCTTCATCCCTCGCTACCTTTCGGATTTCATCTCCTTTACATTGGATCATTCGACCGGAAAGCGATTGTACCATCTCGCGGCATGATTGGAGCGCTATCTTCATGCCAGCGATGGTCATGCCCCAACCATGGAATGGCCTGAATGGGTGACTGCTCGCGTCCTGTTCCCCTCGCTTTCAAGCGACGACAAATCGGAAAAAACTCCAGTTTTCCCAAGCAAGCAACCTGCATGGAGCATTCTTGACCCGAACGCAGAAAACGGCCTGAAAGCACAACTCCTGTCCGCCATAGCATCGTTTGGTGGTCCGACGCAAGATCCAACCAAAAGCGGCGCAACCATTGATGAATCAGCAGGTCCAGTTGTCGTACACTCAACGGCCACAGTCGAACCCGCTGCTCATTTTATTGGTCCGTGCTTAATTGAATCGGACGCTTCTATTCGACATGGAGCCTATGTTCGCCCATATTCTTGGATTTGTTCAGGAGCGGTTGTCGGTCACTCAACTGAAGTCAAACATTCTGTACTCCTTCCTGGCTCAAAGGCCCCCCATTTCAACTATGTCGGGGATTCTATTTTGGGCAAGGGTGCCAATCTTGGCGCAGGAACCAAATTGAGCAATCTTCGAAATGATGGCGGAGAAGTTCACCTTCGATTTGAAGACCAAAGAGTCGGCAGTGGTCTGCGAAAATTTGGGGCAGTTCTCGGCGAAAACTCACAATTAGGGTGCAATAGCGTCACAAATCCAGGCACGGTTCTCGGACCAAACAGTACAGTTTGGCCGAATGTGACTGTGACCGGCATCCATCCTGCGAAGTCCACTCATAGGTGAGTCAGATGAGCCGCCGTTTGTTTGGGACCGATGGAATACGCGGAAAGGTCGTTGCGGCACAACAAGACGAGCAGTTAGCAGTCAAGAACTTGCACGAGCAGCGCGTCATCTGCACGACACTCCTGCGCCTTGTTGGTGAGTCTCTTGGCAGGACCATCGATCAGCTACCCGGTACAGAAAATCATGTCGTCATTGGCTGGGATGATCGCCCCAACAATACAGAATTGGTCGCAGCCCTCACGCTCGGGCTTCGCCTCACAGGGTGCACCGTCGTTCACGTTGGTATGTGCGCAACACCCGCCCTCCACCGCGCAACCCTTGTTAGCAAGGCCCGTATTGGTTGCATGATTACGGCAAGCCACAATCCAGTCTCCGATTCTGGATTGAAAGTCTTCGATGCAGATGGTTACAAAACCAAGCCAGAATATGAAGATCTTGTTTCATCTGTTGCCGATGGCCTGGCAGCCGAAGAGCGGGAAATAGACGCAATCGATGTGGCAGAACTTTCCCAACCGAGCCAAATTTCCGAAGCCGTCTTAGATGCGGCACAACACCATCCCAAATGGCTTGATGAACGTTACATGCAATTTCAACACTTGATTGGACCCAATGGAATTCGTCTTGCAAATGTTGCGAAACCATTCCTCATAGACGCTTCAAGAGGCGCAGCCCACACGTGGCTTGCGCAATGGTTGACTGAACGGGGCGTAGATAGCATCGAAGTGAGCCACGAGGCAACCGCCCTCAATTTCAATTGTGGCGCAGGAGATTTCTCCCCTACACAAAAGTGGACCTTTGACGAGGCGAAAACCTCTCCCCATTTGTTGCTACAAAACCTCTCACCATCCTCGCCTGGAACCATGGTTGGTGCGGCCCTCGACGGGGATGGCGACCGATGCCTTGTCATCGAGGCAACAACTGAGGGGTTCATGGTGGTTGATGGCGATTCGATCGGTGACGCCATCCTTTGCTCTTCAACACATCATGACACTCGCCCTTGGCACCTTGCGGCAAGTATTGAGTCAGACCTTTCGCTTCTGGCAACCGCCAATCGCCTCCCGGCTGCGATTCAAACCTCTGAAACTGCGGTCGGAGATCGTTGGCTTTCCAAGGTTCTTGGCGAAGCTCTCACCAATTCTGTTTCCCCTCCTCGCTCCCTAGGCGTAGAAGATTCAGGCCACATTGTGATGCCCACGCCTCACCCCCACAAGAGTGGAGAATGGGCCTTGGTCGGCGACGGCGCCGCTACCTTAGTTGCATACTTACTCGCCCGTTCAAATGGCGGCGAATCAAATCAAATGGTGCGTGGTTGGAAGCAACGACGGTCGGTAAAAGGCGTCGACCGATCGTTATGGGACGGTACAAACATGCTTGCTGATGAGATTGAGGCGATGGCTCGTTCGTTCTTCGAACAACAAGGAAACCTCCAACACTGGAACCGCCATGGTCTCGAAGGTGAACCGAACTTGATGCTGGTGTCGTTCGAACTCAACGGCCACCCGGGCTCTCTAGGTGTACGTAACAGTGGAACGCAGGCCAAAATCAGCGTCTCTTTACGCCTTTCACCAAACATCGAGGCGCACGACGCCCCCCTCCTTATCGAAGCGATCACGCACCATCTTGATGCCAAGATGAAAGCATGATGACGCAGGATCAAACCTCATTCGTTGGCCATCTCGCCTTCGAATGTTTGTGTGAGCCACGTCACGATACCAAGCAGGACCGCCGAGGCAACGAGGATTGCAAACAATCCGGTCACAGATGCACCATTGATGAGGACAATTCCCGCAACGATCCAGCCAAGTACGAGATCAAGAGCCCCAACAATTCTCCATCCCTTTCGGAGGGTAAGGATTCCGCTGACCCAGGAGACTGTTGATGCTATGAGGATGAAGACCACTGCATACACCAAACTCGGGAATCCGAAGCAAGCAATGAGCAGTAATATGTGTAGGGCCCACAACCCCGACGGAAGCCAAAGACCAAGTCGATGCATCACAGTCCAAGCGACAAAACCAACCGTAGCCATGGCCATAACTGATGTAATCAGGTACATTGGAACCGGTTCAACACCTAACATGCTTGGCGCCCATACCATGATGCCCTGAATGACGATGGGCAAGGCAATCCATGAAGCAAGTGCTGGTGCTGGCTGTTGCCACCAAACGCTTCTGCGTGCGGTGCACGCAAGCACCAGCAAGCCAGCAGGGCCAAACGAGAGCACGCAAACCGCAAGAACCCATGCAGAGCGTCCAGCCGCCCCACGATGATCGTTCATGTTCCGCCCGATGCGCTTTCCTTCGACCCAATCAAAGCCAAGGACGGCACCAATGAGCATCGTCTCGATTGCCAACAACGGTCCACTTGAATTCAACAGCGAGCCTGCGAAAGGGTCGTAATTGAATGGAATCGGGACTTCGCCACCAATGAGCAAGCAAATCACGCGGTCCATCATTGCTAAGAATACGACCCCCTCAAGCGCATTGGGCAACCTGAGTCCCAAATCACTGCGGCCTATGAGCCCCAATCCTGCCATCATAGCTAACCCGCCGGTGAGGACGAGCAAGTGCATCGTGTCTTCGAGGACTACGACGGAATTCGACGCTCGACCAGCCACGTGGATTAAGATCAATCCCGCCATACCTATGGCGATAGGGGATTCGATGCCCATGATGTCAGGAAGCCGCAGCCCAACCTCGTTGGCGCGCATTCGAGCAGCTCCAACAAATAACATCGAGACCAAGACCCCAAACAAGAGCGCCATGAATGTATTACCGGAGACAAACGAAATGACGCTCATGGCTAGGATTGTTGTCACGAGAAACATCACGGTGATGATTGGTTGATGATGAATATCGCCAATCTCGAGGTCATGTTCTCCTGAAGTGTCCCAGTTTTTCGACCGCTTTCGCTGCTTTTCTGCAAGCGCCAGCAGTTCAGTATCAATCAACCTCAGCGACCCACGGCTTGTGCCAGAATCATCGACAACTGCTGGTTGAGATTGAATCACAAGACCATCGGCTGGAAGCGGCTCACCATCATTGGCTCGTTCAAGGAGGTCCATCGTACTGTGTTCGCTAGCCGCGGTTGAAGCAGCGAGGAACGCCTTCATTCGCTCCTGCTTTTCTTTGATTCGGGCTAGGCGATCATCACGGCGCGCCAAGGCGCGCATGCCTGCTCGGAATTCACCTTGAACGGCGAGATACGACCCCGAACCGACAAAGGCCAACAAAGCAGCAAGCACGACAATGGACATGCCCAATGAATATCCGGCCAATCCCATGGTCACAATGAGGCCGAGAGCAGCGAATGCAGGAGGGAGGAGTTTTTCCAACGTGACAGCTCGTTGGAGATAAAGAACGAGGGCAACCAACCCGACCCCTGTGAGGACAAGTAAGTTGAGTTCTGGAGAGAGCATTTGTTCAGCCCCAGTGAGTTCGACGTTTGTGATCGGTTCTAAACTGATAACGATGTAGAATGCACCCATGAAGCCAAGCATCAACGTCAGAAGTCGACCGGGGAGGGCTTCGGTAAGTTCGAGGTCGGCCATTGAGGCACCCTCTTTTCTCCGACGATCAGTGGCCAGCAGCATAAGGCCACATGCAGAAACCAAAATCATGGCCCAGAGGGCGGACTGTCCATACCTCCACACGAGGATGAGGGCAAACACACCCCATACGGTCATCAAACTTCGAGGTTTTCCAAGGTGACGCCCCCGCCAAACCATCAGTGCATGACCAATCAGGAGCATGCCCATGACTGTAAGCAGGCCCGGCATTGGCAGAGCACCAGGCCTTGTAATTCCCCAAATTACCACCACAGAAAAGATGAAACTTAGGTTCCACAATTTTGCGAACCCTGAATCTCTGAATCTGGCACCAACCTCAGAAGCCCCAGCCAATCGAGCTGCCAAGTTCAATCCAGTTTCGCCGTGATGTAAATTGACGGTAATTTGCTGCACAACCAAAACACCCAGCCAAACTGCGAGGTCAATTTCATCAATGGAAATTGGAATAAGGTCTATTGATACAATACGCGACTCAGCATCGGTGGCAAAGAACATCAGCCAAACCCAAGGCGCAAGGACGGCCGTTCCAGCAATCGAGGGCGAGTTTCGCTGAATCGCTAACCACGAGAGTCCAACCCAAACAAAGCCTTGACTTGCAAGAAGGAGGCGACTGTTTCCACCAGACTCGCCGGCAGGAATCAAGAGGGTAAGGAGCACAACGATTACCCCCCCACCCATCCACAACACGTGGTCGGAGACTGAGGTCTGATTGCGCAGTAAAGCAGCGGATGTAAGGGCGGCTGTGATCGCAGCATAGAGGCTGTAAGGGCTCAAACTACCGGGCAATTGCACCTCGAAAGCACCTGAAGAAAGCAGGGACAGACCGATCAACATGACCGGCGCAGGATAGAGGATAAACGGAGCCAAGTCCCGGATATGTACGCCACGAACCACCAGGTAGGAAGCGCTGAAAGCCGAGACGAGCAGAAGCAATTGGGCCAAGGCATAACCCGTCTCGAGACGATTTGCAGCAATGGCCAAGAGCGCTCCAATCATACCCAATCCAACGGAGACAGACCAAAGCGCAGGCTTGCCTAATCCGAGGGCTTTGAGCGCATCCGAAAACCAATTATCCGCTCGAACAAACGACGCTGCTACGACGGCATTTGTCGCCGTAACTCCTGCCATGAGGAGAAAGAGCAGTAATTCGTCTTCAAAGGGAACCAACTTCACTCCAAACAGAACCCAATCGTTCGATAATGCGTGAACACCAACCCAAAGATAGGAGGAAGCAATGCCTAGGCTCGCCAAATTGCCCGAACGTCGCATGAATGCAAGCCCGTGCATCAGTAGGGTGCCAACACCCACCATTGCAGCGACACCCAATTCTCCGTACAACGCTCCAGCAGCGCTTCCAACAATGAGCAAGATCAGTGTGGCTTGCGCAGCGATGGCATCTTCATCATGGCGTTGTGCAACAAAGACGTTACCTGCTACAACAGCCAGCAGGCCTAACCCCAATGTCTCATTTGCCCCGAGTGGTGAGTTGTCGAACCATCCCCAATGCCATGAATCAAGAACGAGACCGTAAAACAACTTCATGGAAATAATGACCCATGTGACGCCGAGCAAACGCATGGATGGTTTTGGAATCCAACGCTCGCCGAGAAAAAGCCCGAAAGCACCCATCGTGAACAAACCAATACCGCTCAACATAGGAGGTAAAACCGTTCCGACAACGGCGCCAATCGCAGACCAAACAGTCACCATTGCGATGAGTAAACCGAGGCCTAACCGCCGCTCGCCGTGTACGGCAAGATCTTCAACACTGTCCATTTCTGGCGTTGTGTGGACAGTACCATCTCGCTGAACAGCTCCTGGTTCTAAACGAGACTCGTCGCCTGATGAGAAGATTGAAACCATTTCTCCAATCGCTTCATCAACCTCTTCAGCAGGCTTTGGGTCCACTTCAACAGGCTCCTCCGCAGGCTCATTTGAGTTGACCATGAAGGACCCGAGGTCCATGCCCCTTGGCCGACGAAAGTCGCGCTTGCGAAGCACGTCATCCCGGGGCGGCGCCGAGCCAGGATTCTCATCTTGCCCTTCGGCCATGACTTACCCTTTTCCTCGCACCCTTGAATGCTTTCGCGACAATCCCGCTAAGGGCCTGCGGTTTCCCTATGTTCTTGTCCGTTTGGAAGGGAAACGCTCACCGTCGTAGCATTCCCCTTCACTTGATTGAGCATAATTGCCAATCGTTCCACCAAAAGGGACAAAGAGGGCCCGCGGAACGCAACGGCATGGCCGAAGCCCACGGGGCCCACACAGGGGACCTATCTTCGCACGGAATCGCCCCTGCCGGCGAGGTCTTTTGGAACCAAGATGCAACGACATTGATTGAACTCGCCGTTGCCCGCGGCGAAGGCGTGTACAGCGCCCACAAAGCGCTTGTGACCGAAACAGGAGAACGCACTGGACGTTCACCAAATGACAAATTTATCGTTGATGAACCATCGACCACAGAAGACATCAATTGGGGCGATGTCAACATCTCTACAGACGCTGAAACATTCTTCCGCATGCGTGCTAAAGTGGTTGACTTCCTTTCCTCCAGAGATGCATTATTTGTCCAAGACCTTTACTGCGGCGCAGATTTCAGCGAAGCACTCCCCATTCGTGTGATCAACCACAACGCATGGCACAACGCCTTTGCACGAAACATGTTCATTCGCCCAAGCGAGGACCAACTCAAGCACCATACTCCTGAATTCACAGTGCTCCACGCACCACATTTCGAAGCAAGTCCGGAGGATGGACTGAATTCTCATTGCTTCGTCATCGTCAATTACGCCGAGAAAGAAGTGATTATTGGGGGAACACGATACGCCGGGGAAATCAAGAAATCAATTTTTTCAGTGATGAATCTCATTCTTCCGAAGAAAGGGATTCTTCCGATGCACTGCTCTGCCAACACCACGGGTGAAAACACGGCAATTTTCTTTGGCCTTTCAGGGACTGGTAAGACAACCCTTTCCGCCGACCCAAAGCGGGCTCTGATTGGTGATGACGAGCACGGCTGGGGCTCAAATGGCGTCTTCAATTTCGAAGGCGGTTGCTATGCTAAACTGATCGATTTGTCAGAAGAAGACGAGCCAGCAATCTTTGGCACCACTCGTAAATTCGGCACCGTTCTCGAGAACATTGTGATGGACGATGCAGGAGTCCCGGATTTCACAAACACCAGTAAGACCCAGAACACAAGAGGATCCTATCCAATCGAATTCATCGATAACCGCACGGCCGATTCCAAGGGAGGCCATCCTCAGAATGTGATTTTCCTCACATGCGATGCGTTTGGGGTGCTGCCGCCAATTTCCCGTCTTACACCAGAACAAGCCGCCTACCATTTCATCTCAGGTTACACGGCGAAAGTCGCTGGCACAGAAATCGGTGTCAAGGAACCCCAAGCCACATTCTCAGCTTGCTTCGGCGAACCATTCATGCCCATGCACCCCGGCGTTTACGCCGATCTTCTTTCTTCAAAAATGGCTGAGCATGGCGCCACAGCATGGCTCATCAATACCGGCTGGTCCGGTGGAGCATATGGCGTGGGAAGTCGCATGAAAATACGTTACACGAGAGCCATGTTGAATGCAGCATTGGACGGCGCCCTTGACGCTGTCGAATTCATTCAAGACGAGCGATTTGGATTTGAAGTGCCTGTGGAATGCCCTGATGTTCCAGCAGAAGTCCTCCAACCTCGGAGCACGTGGGAAGACAAGGCGGAATTTGATGCAACAGCCGACAAACTCGCCACTATGTTTAACCAAAACTTTGCCCGTTATGCAGCAGGAGTTTCTGAAGCAGTCAACGCTTCGGCCCCTTCCCCAGTCGCGTGATCACAAGAAGTCACTCAGCGAGAGTTGTTTTGCGCGATCGTTGTTGAACAGAGAATCGACGCTGTCGGCCAGCCATTCGACGTTCTGTTTGGTGTAGGTGTCGACCCCATAGGTCGCCATAACGTGCTTTGTGACTTTGATGTATTTGCGTACAGCCCCCTCGGATACAGTCAAGGCGAGGTTTCCTCCACATAGTCCCCCTTCTGATTTAGCGACACCTACGCTTGCTAGTCCCTGACCTGAGGTTTTCTTAGGTTGTATACAGGCCCCTGCAATCGGCATTCTGCGGTACGAGTGAGCGCACTTGAGGCACCGCACTTTTTGCCTTGCATAAGCGTTCATATTCCCGCGCAAATCTGGTAAGAAGTGAGATCGTACCACGCTTGAAGCCACGGTTCGAACATCGACAGCCCTCAGTCTGTGACCTAAATCCAACTGCCCGTTCATCTTGTCAATCATCGTGTCCAGAGTCTTGTATGCTGAGAGTGCAGGGCCTGCATCAAGAGCGTCACAATCGTGAGTGAACCCATAGCCACGGACCGCAGCAACGCTGCCCAAGCGACGCTCGACAAAATCCATACGCTCTGCGATCTTTTTTGGATGAGGTTGGTCGAGCGTTATTTCATAGAAATCTCGTTCGTAGAACCATCCCGAATCAACGTTGAGGGCCTCCTTGTCCACTTCGGTTGGATTGAGGCGGGTCGTTAACACAAGTGGGGCATCCATCAGGCCACCACGGTTTGCCGGGAGAATTTCTCTACTAAAGTTGAGCAACCCGTCCATCAGCAACATGATGGCGTCTTCATCACCGTCACAATTTCTACGCTTTGCAGCATGGAAAAGGGGATGAGCATAGCCACCCGAACAGTCCGCCCATCCTATGATTCGGCTGAGCACTCCACCAGAGGTGTGTGGAGCAAGAGCACAAATCAAGTGGCCAACCAAGTCGTCTGGTGTATTGACGTTGTAATACGGCTCCATGCCATAGTATCGGACAAGCAGGTCATCAATGAACTGGGCCGTGCGAACAAAGAATTCGCCTGCATTCTTTGCAACAATGAAATCCTGAGGGAAAATTTCCAACATCTGTGTATCATTTTGCAGAGGATTTCCTTCGATATCATGCGTATAGCCTAATGATTCAATAGTTTGCCAAGCGACACCGATTTCTTTTGGCGTGAAGTGAGTCACAGGGACATCACTCATGTCAAAGCGTACCGTACCATCTCGAAACACTGGGAGCTGGAATTTTGCTCTAAGCAACCCTTTTTCGATGGCCTCTGGTGTTTGATCTCGAGAAGCAATCTTCTTCATGCATTTGACCGTTCGTGGAATCCGATCCATGCCAAGGCGAATTCGAGCATCCTCAAGGATAGTGTCCAAGCGAACCGACTGTATTTCGCCTCTTCGACGTCTGTTGCTATTTTCCGAGGACTTCATCACGGTGCGGCCCCCACAAGTTTCGCCAACCCGTTCTTGCCCGTGCTCGTCCAACAGCCGGTGATGGCACACGACGAATGGGGATTCTTTGCCGCACTTTTTGCACACGCGACGTCCCATCTGAACACGAATAGTTTGTTTTTCAGCAGCAATTGACATCAATCGCTGATTACCCCCAGTGAGATCAATTGGGAACAATGCGTGTGTCATTGGATTCATGATTCGAGGTGCTGCCTTTTCCGGGCGCCCCATACGGCAACCAACCCGGATCGGAGCGGAATGCTCCCATCGCAGGTCAGAAATTTTCCGAACCTGATCTAAAATTCCATCAACAGCATGGTCATCTTCATCAATTTGGGCTGCAAGGTATTGTTTTCGATCTGCTGGACCCGGGTCTGGGACTTGTTCGGCAGCCTCACGGCCGACTTGGTCGGTTTCCGTGATGCCCAACCCCCGCTGCCTTGCGTCAGTTTCAGCCGCAATTCTGACCGTGGCCTTGGCGCGGTTCAATTCATCCAGCCTTTTCCGCTCCTCAGTAAGCACGATGTGTGCCTGCTTCAATTCTTCAATACGAGCATCAAACCTTGCCCGAGCATCAACAATTCTGAGCGGTGTATCGCCCTCGAAACTAAATCCGAACCCCTCCAAAACAGCAGGCCAGCCTGACGTGATGACGAGATCTTCACCATCGTGGTGGTGGGCTAGTCCCAGAATCATCGCCATTCCTTTGGCCATGCCATGCTGGATGAGGGTCCAAGCTTCTGGCGTCTCGCCACCAAAAACAGAGGCGATTGGTCGCACCTCTTGCCCTGGGATTGTGTAGTCCTCCACATTCTCGATGGTTTCGGGCCGAAGCACATCCATTGCGTCTGCACTCCATCCCCGAACGCCGCCGATAATCCGGAGTTGTCTCGACTCTGGTTTTGGCAATGCCTCAAGCCCATCTTCGACCTTAATCTTCTGGGAATTGACGGTACCGGCTTGCTCAATAACTGCCTCTTCAAGAATCGTGAGGGCTCCAGGGACCCACTCGATTGGCAGGTCGAGGAACCACGGATTATGAGGTGGAGGAAGTGACGCTTTGTACCTCACAGCTATGGATTTGGCCTGTTCCCAGTTTGGGCGCTGATGGCGCAAGAATTCATGCCAATGGCGACGAACATGGAACTGGACGCCCGGGTCCTCAGCATCCTCTGGATGAATACCGGGCGCACCCTCTGGTGCATCGCTGCGGCTTAACCCAAGCATGTTCAGGAGGTTAACAACCTCCTTTTCATTTGGTAATTCTTCAATTAAATCGCTTGCCCACCAATCATCACAATATCCCGCAGGAACGAGGTTCTTGTTGTTCTCCATGAATTCCCCATAACCAATCACAAGCTCGCCGTTGTCCCAAACTGATCCGACCTTTGAGCGAATAGCAGCAAAACTCTGTGCATCATCGAGCCGTAAGAATCGTCCATCTTTGAGGGCCACCCACGGCCCTTCAGTATGATCGGAAGGCGTGATAGCACACGCTTTTCCGGGTCGCTCAATTTTCATCTGGGTCCCGATGGTGATGAAATCGTCCATAGCTAGCATCGACGCCGTATTTGTTGAGGCAGCTGCTAGGCCGGAAGGCCGTGCACGCCCATATCTCAATCGAAAGCCACCTGCTTCCAAAGGGGCTCCAAAAACCGGCCTACCAGCGATGATATCTTTCATGAATTTCGTGATTGTGGGAACCTTTCTCGATTTGAAAACTGGACCCTCGCCTTCGGTTTTCTTTTCTTTCCCACGGGCGGCAAATTTCGAAATAAAGTCCCAACCTGGAACGCTTAACCGTTCAGTGTGCTTCTGAATTTTTGGTGCCTTGAGGCACATACCTTCACCAATGACAAGAAGCACCCCGCCACGAATTCTCGGTTCGTCGATGTTTCTCACTCGACCGTATCCAGCGCATTCGATTCGTTCAGTGGACTCACCGTTGATCATGATCGGGCAAGCACGGACAATCTCATCAATTTCTGCTGGCGATGGGCGGTATTGTAGATTCCCACGATACAGGCCAAATTCTTCCTTGACTCGCTCGACCTCTGGGTCAGTTGGCTGGTAATGTCCGATGTTAAGTTCACGACGAATCATATCTGCAATCAAAACGGCGAGTGCTTGTGCTGTACCACCCGCTGCTCGTATTGGACCTGCGAAATGCACGGATACAAATTGAGATCCGTCAATATTATTGAGCAGACGAACTTCACTGATTCCTTCCAAAGGTGCGACAAGGACCGCCTCGGTTAGGACGGCAAGACCAACTCGCAAACCTACATCGATTGCAGTGACTAAGTCATACCCTTGCTCTCGAAATCCTCTTGCTACGGACTGAGCCATCATGATTGACGTCGTCTCTCGATCGTGTTCGGCGAGAAGAAGCCGAATATCGTCAGCGACTTCGTAACCCTCAAGGTGTTCAATGAGTAACTTCTCTGTTCGCCCTGCCAAATCAGCCGCACGTGGGATTTCCACATACTCCTTGTGATCATACCCTTTTTTGCGTGCTTCCTCGGCGATAATGTAGGCGTCGTCAGCCCGTTCATCCAGCCATTGGTGGTAGGCAACCATTTCCGCTTCTAACCGGGCAACGTCGACTCCAATCAGAGGGTTATGCCCCCGGATTTTACCTCGCGCTTCCTTGGCAGACACGGCACTCCCTCAGGCCTTGGCGGCGACCGTTTATGAGGGGCGCGTACGAAAATCGATGGGAACAAATGCACGGAATGTGAAAGGAAAGTTCATTTCCATAGCGGGCAACCCCCAAGACATGACCGTACACGACTCACTTCGAACTCATCCGAAGTGGCCCAGACTCGTAGAACTTGTTCGCGACCTTGCATTCATCGATGGAGGTCACGATGAGGCATTCACGCTGGCGAGTGGACGCACCTCTCGTTGGTTTTTTGACACAAAACCTGTGATGATGCACCCTGAATCGACCCACCTGTTGGGGGAACTTTTCAATCTTAGAATGGATGCTATGGGTGCGAATTTCGTCGGCGGCCTTGAACTGGGTGCAGTCCCACTCACCGCCATTGCTGTGACTGCATCCCCATCCGGACACCCTCGTCTAGGCTTCATGGTTCGAAAAGAGCCTAAAGGTCGCGGCGGCAGAAAAACAAACAACCCACCGGGCATAGAAGGGTCCCCCCTTACTCCGGGTGGAAAGATTGTCATCGTCGAGGATGTGACGACAACAGGTGGCTCAGCGATCAAAGCCGTCAAGCGCATCCACAATGACACCGAGTGCACCGTCATTGGCGTGATCAGTATTGTCGATCGGCAAGAAGGTGCAGCCGAAGCATTTGCTGAAGCAGGGATTCATTTCGAGAGCATCATGACGCGGTCAGATGTCGCAGGGCAGTGAGGCCATTTCATGCCTGAAGTCCTCGATCCGCTTGCGATTTCCAATGAGGGACTGAGTGAATTTGCGCCAGATTCAACCGCCCCAGCAGGCTTGGCTTTCTACCACGCAAGCGAAGGCAAACCTTTGGCGACTCCGTGGCATGTTGCACTGATTCGGGCACAATTACTCGCTCATGCAGCACTGCCAGAGGGATTCATTCTCGACTGTGCTTGCGGCAGCGGCATCCAACTTGCAGCACATACCTCAGTGCTTCAACGGCCCGGTATAGGCGTGGAATTGGATCCATTTCGGGCTCAGGCCAGCGCTGTAAATCTCAACACTATTGCTATCCAACGTCAAGAAACCGATTCACAGTGGATGCGTTCGAGTCGTGTAGTGGTTGGAGATGGCCGACAGGGCGCAGAGATTCTTGAGGCAGTCAAAGACGCACTCGGCACGGACGTCAACCCGAAAATTGCACTGCTCCATCTTGATCCCGCTCGCCCAAGAAACAGTCGAACTCACGGATTGAATGAAATGACCCCCCGTCTTGATGAAATTTTTGCAGGATGGACTGCCCACCTCGAAGAGGGAAGAAACGGGCCATCGCTATTGCTCGACCTATCACCCCGCTTGACCCATGACCAACGAATGGAAGTTGAAGCGCTGGTGGAATTGACATGGCCTGGAATTGTTCGAACTTGGGTGTGGACTTCACGGGGAAGAGGGCGCGTTGATCGCTTGGCACTTTGGCTCGGAAGTGCTGCGCAGGAAGGCATTGCCCGACGCTTTGTTCGGGTGCCTCCAAGCCTGGGCCTAGACCCTACAATCGTTTCAGGAGGGCGGCGATTAATTCACGGGCCCGACCATCCAACATTGGTCAAGCGCCCGCCAAGGCGCGGCGAGAGGATTAGCATTCTCGATGCAGCACTGGTTGAAAGCGGCCTCGCCCTCGATTGGCTCAAGACGGTCTCAAAAGAAGAAAAAATTGCTTGGGGCGTGGTTGAGGGGCGCCGTCCACAAATCCACCACGATCACCCCTTGCGAATCGACGACCCAGCTGACCGTTTGCTGGTACAGGCAACTGGACGTGTTGTCGCCCTCGCTCGGATGACGCTCGAACTGGCCAATGTCGACCGCCTTGTCGAGGTGCTCTTGGAGCATGACATCAGGCGCCTCATCGTACGAGCCACATTAGCGCCAGAACTGCAACCCAAGATTCAAGGGGCTATCGATCGGCAATTAAATCGGCGCCATGGCCGCCGTGATGCGTTTTTAGTTCAACAACCAGGTGACGAAATGCTGCTGATTTGTGTCTCTGAATAAAACCTCACAATAAAACCACGAAATTCACCGTTCAAAAAAGTGCGAATTTCGCTTTCAGCATCGCGATGAGGCGCGTCGCGGTCTTGATATAGGGGAGGTTGGTCGGAAACCTGCTTGACACTAGGTGTCGAGGTTGAAGGTGAACCAACATGGCACGACCAAAAGACGAGGATTTGGGAGATGATTTCTCATACATTCTGCGAATGGCAGACACCGACATGGACGGGTTAAAGACCCTTTCAACTGCATTGACCTCGGTCAAAGGCGTCGGCCCACGTACCGCAATTCAGATCTGCAAGAACACCGGATTCTCACCTTCTTCACTCGCCGGCCACCTTTCAACTGAAGAGCAAGAAACCCTCCGCATCGCCATCGAAGGCTATGCAGAAACCGTGCCACTCTGGATGCTCAACCGCCAGAGAGACCTCGAAACAGGGGACGAACTCCACCTCACCGGTCAACAAGTCACATTGACCCTCAAAGACGACATTGAACGCCTTCGAACCATGAAGTGCTACCGTGGTGTTCGCCACGCCAGCGGAAACAAGGTTCGGGGACAGCGTGGACGGTCGAACGGCCGTGGCGGCCTCACACTTGGTGTGAAGCGAACGAAGTGATTTGGAGGGATGATGAATGGGAGAACCAAAGTTTGCACGTCCGAAATTTGACACGCCATCCCACCCGTGGAAGGCAGAACGTATCGAAGAAGAGCATCAGATTCAGAAGAATCACGGGCTCAAGAACATGCGAGAAATTTGGAAGGCAAAGTCCCAACTCCGCCGTCACCGACGTCAAGCAATGCGCCTGATCGGTATGTCGGACGGAACGGCAGCTCACATCAAGCGTGAAGTTGACGACCTCACACGCTCCCTGCACAACAAAGGCCTCATTGCATCAGATGCCTCCCTTGACGACATCCTTTCCCTCGGTACAGAAGACATCCTCAACCGCCGCCTGCAAGCCCAAGTCTACTACAAGGGTCTTGCAGCAACCATGAAGCAAGCACGACAACTCGTCACCCACGGGCACATTTGTGTCGGTGACCAAAAAGTGACCATTCCGTCTTACCCGGTCAGCCGTGATGAAGAAGAGGAAATCAAGTATCACATGTCTTCTGATTTGAACGACCCAGACCACCATGTTCGCCAAATCATCGACGGGCGCGCCTCCTCAGCAGAATACGCTGTTGAAGAAGAAGAAGTCGATCCAGAAGCAACCGCAGAATTTGCTACCGAAGTAAAAGAAGCGGCTGCAGAAGCCCCTTCCGCAGATGACGCTGGAGGTGACGAGTGATGACACGCCGTGCAATTATCAACATCTTTAGTTCCTACAACAACATTCTCATGACAGCTACCGACCTTACCGGTGCTGAAACCATTACCACCTGCTCTGGCGGCCAAGTCGTCAAATCCTCGAAAGACAGCGGTGGACAATTTGCAGCAACACGGGCTGCTGAGAAGATGGCCGACACCCTCAAGGAAAAGGAATTCACTCAATTAATTATCAAGTATCGGGCACCAGGTGGCAACCTCTCGAACAACACCGGGCCTGGCGCACAAGCTGCAATTCGTGCCCTCACTCGTGCTGGCATGACCATCACTCGAATCGAAGACGTGACGCCTATTGCTCACGATGGTACCAAAAAGAAGGGTGGCCGCCGTGGCCGCCGTGTCTGAGACCTAAGGTGGATTACATGGAAGCAAAGATTGTTGATGGCTGGCCACGAGAGAATGCAATTCGCATTCTTCTTACCGATACTGACGCTGCACAAGTGAATGCAATTCGCCGTGCCCTCATTGCTGACGTCCCAAAACTTGCAATTCACCGAGTTGACTTTTCGCAAGGTGTTAACCAAGACAACAAGGGTGAAGTTCTTGAATCCGTCAACGTCCTGCCTGACGAAATCCTCGCGCACCGTTTGGCCATGATTCCAATCCCTACCTTCCCAGAAGAAGGCATTCACTTCATCGACACGTGCCCAAACTGCATCGACCTCGCTGAAGAATCGAAAGGATGCCCATCGTGCCAAGTTCTCTACTCGCTTTCTGCCCGGGGCCCAACCGCCGATGCAGAAGAAGAATACAAAACCGTTTACGCAGGTGACCTTACGACCATTTCTGATCAAATGTTTGACATCCGAGATGAACATAAGCGCATTCCACTCACTATTCTCTCGAAAGGCCAATTCCTCGAGTTCTATGCTTTCGCTAACCTTGGCCGCGGCCGAGACCACGCAAAGTGGGCCTCTGCAGGAGCGGTTGGTTTCCGGCCACAGCGCATTGCAAAGCTCAACAAGCCAAAGAAGGCACAAATCCTCTTTAGTCTTGGTTTGACGACCTCTGATGGAACAAGCATCGACGCTAAATTGTTTGGCAAAGACAAGACCCTCACCGACATCAATCATGTCATTGATCTTGAATCCGCGCTCCACCAAGTTGGACCGGGTACTGGGCGGGATGGTGACTTCGATGACGCCATTACCCTCGAAGAAATCGAACACGCCTATGTGTTCTCCTTTGAGACCGACGGCAGCCTGTCTCCTGAACAAGCGTTCAATGGCGCAATGGATGAACTCCAAAGTCGCTTTGAGAACCTTACAAGCGAAATTGAACGAGCCTTTGCTTGATTCAATCCTCACCTCCTACAACCGCAAGCGATTAAATCGATCTCAGCGTATTGCAAAGTTGTTCTCTGTGCCCAAAGGATTTGCCCACAGAGTACCGGGGCAATCACCTCAATCTCATACTCAACTCTATGAGTGACCCAACTTAGGCCAAGGTAAGGGCGTATCTGTGTCGGAGAGAAAGTACGGCGAAAGCACAGCGGTTGATCTATCTGAATGGGGACGGCCTCTCGCTCGAATTTTTGCTCGATTTCTCAAGACAAAGCCAGTCTCAGTCCTCCAAATAACCAATCTCCACCTTTCATTGGCACTGTTTTCTGCCTGGCTAATACTGCAGGGAGAAGTGATTGTTGCCTGCCTATTACTCATCGCTAAAGGCGTGTTAGATGCTGTCGATGGAGAGCTTGCCCGATTGCGCGAAAAACCATCGCACGTCGGAAGGTATTGGGACACAGTTGCCGACACGATCGGTCTGATAGCGGTGATGTGTTCATTCGCGAACTTGCTGGGCTGGAGTGGCCTATTGACTTCTGCCATTATCCTCGCCATTCTGTTCCAGTACTCGCTTTTTAATCACTATTCAATCCTGCTTCGAGCACGAGGTTCTGGTGATTTGACAAGTCGGATTGACGAACGAATTCGACCAACAGCTCATCCTTGGGAACAACAAAGAAATGTCAATATCTTACATGCAATCTATGTTTTGTGTTTTAGTTGGCAGGACAGCATCATCGCCGGAATAACTGGAAAAGGTTCGGATAAATTAGTCTTCGAACTCACCGCATCATCATCCCTCGGTTATGGGTTTCAATCATTGGTCATCTTTTCATTGGCCCTCTGGCAGAAGATCGATTATCTGCCCCACCTTGTCTTGGGGGTAAACAGTCTCCTCATGTTGGCCGTGGTTGTACGAAGTTGGTTTTCAACCTCGCCCAGAATTCGATCGGTGTGATTAACCCTCAACGAAATGAAGTAGGTTTACGCCCCTCATTCTGCTGATTGAGCCTCTCCCTCGATCTCATACAAGTTGCTTATTTCGCCTAAACGGTTCATGTATAGTATTCCAAAGCCAAAGGCAACTATGCCGATAAACATCCAGGTGATGTAAGTGAAGATACTGTCGCCCTCTTTTGAAAACTCCATGGATAGGGCGAAGAGGGAGATGATGGTGCCGAAGGAACCAAATCCACGCCTCCATGGTGCTTCAGTTTCTTCTCTGAAGCCTTGCAAACCTATTCCTGCAACATAAAGAGCCATGAGTGTCCAAATCAATTCATTAGGGTCAAATTCTGTCATCGCCAACCAAAAACCAGCGACAACATACCCCATTGCGAAAATACCAACCGTATCGAGCCAAGAGAAGAAAGCCTCTTCATCATCCCATCCAAAAATCTTCCAAGCATAGTCTGTTTTACTTGAGATGAATGTATAGACGAGCCCTTCTAGAATCAAAATCAATCCTGCTAGCTGGTAAGCTAAGGTTCGATCGATCAAGTCATCGTTTTGCATCGAGAAATTAATGAAAACAAGGACATGAACCACTGGCAAGAAGGTGAACAGATTTGTGTATTTCTCAGTGACCGTACAGTATGTCAGATAAATTGCTCCAACGATAGGCCCTAGTCCTGACAACGCAGTAATCGATAATAAGAATCCGCCCAATGCAGCATTCCTTGAGAAATTCAAGAATACTTCCTTGTGCGCCTCATTGAGATGGAATAACATGGGTAAATCTGCGTCTTCATTTTTGTCATCTGTTGACAAAAACGCATCGTTAGCAAAGCGATACATGACACCTGTTCTTGTCATTTGGTTGAGTATGAACGAATATATCGCCCCATAGAAGGCCGACGAACTGATTACATCCAAGAGTTCATGAGGATTGCGTCCAGCGTCCACGTTGCTGTCAAATCCAACAGCCAATGCTCCAAACATGGCGATCACAAGCAGTGGGATATGTTCCAAACGGCCAGTGACCCAAGCGAAAATTGTGACGAGAATAATCATTGCTGTTGGCAGCCAAGCTACATCTGGCAGCATGCCAAACAAACCAATAGTGAGCCAGATAAACGGGATGGTGAAAGGCAATTCTTCGTCCACTTCTCCTTCAGTGCTTTTCGAATCAATCACGGATTTGATAATCACCGCAAACATACTCAATGAAAGGATGAGAGAAGAGAATGTGGGTATGTCCAGATTGCTTATTTCGTTCATTGCAACTCCGAGAATGCTTATGTCGAGGAATTGTGCGATATGGGAGCCATCTGCCAAGAATCGGTTCGCAAAGAGGAAAATCGACAATGGCGCCATGCACAAAACAAAATTTCGCTTATGGAGTATCCCTCGGTAAATCACCAAAGAGTACATGGAGAGGAATAAGATGCCTCCGCTTGCATCAAGGAGCCCTAGCGCAAGTAGGCCAAACAGCGTCATATCGTCGGCTTTTGCATTCAACTCTGCTTTATTCATTTCATCCCTTTTCAGTAGAATAGAGATAATGATTGGACCCGAGAGCAAAATGATATCGAAGAGAAGAGTATTGATCTGTAGTGCGTCAGTTTCAATATCATTCAGCAAGAACCTCATACCAATTGGTAATGAAATTATGAACGTGGCCCATACTGCGATTGCCCTCGATACAGAGTCGTTTCGATCTTCAATCAATACCTCTCTTATGAGGATTGAAATTGGAATAATAATTGTCGCTATCCAATGAACATCGGTAAGTAAACTCTCAATATTGATGGACGAAATTGAGATCATAATCAGTGCTAGTGGTCCCAAAAGACTTGACCGCGCAAGCGGGCCGAAACCTTCGATTTCCTCCGGAGCATCTCTAAATGGCGTAATCCATTCGAGACTTTCTTGATCGTACACCGGCACCATACCTTGTCCTTTTGCTTGGGTGAGTTGGAGTAGATATCCAAGATCCAATTCAGATTCTCTAAATTTGAACATCATAATGTAGGCCGCAAGCGCAACAATCGCTAAACTCACATTGAACCCATCAAGCTGATTCTGATAATTATCTAGCATTGGGATTTCTAATCTTTCAAGCGAAGATAGCACCACTGTTAGGGCCATTGCTATGGTAATGCCTAGGCTCGCTGAAACAAATTTTCTTTGCTTGCCCGATTCCACTGCTTCCTGCTGTTGTAGGTATGCCGAGATAAGGATGTAAAACACGACAGCCCAAGGTATTAACCAACTCGTGCCAAACAAGACGGCCTTTGACAAAAACAAATTCACGATTGCAATATTTATCGAAAAATCTGTGAGCCGATCATTGCGCCTGGAATACTCTACAATGACTAGAATTGTGAGCAGAATTATTTCCTCGAGTAAATCATATTCGGAGGCCACAGGGTTGTAATAACTCTGGATTAAAAACGCCCCACTGATCGCAATTACAGACCAATCAGCGACCCAGCGACGAGTGACTTTCGATATGATGACGAGGTAGGGTAACATCGCAGTAGCGATGATCCATGGAATGATACTGGACTCTGGGGTGAATAAGAAAAGAGACCCTGCAAGTCCGATTGGCATGTAGGGTATTCTCCGCTTGAGTGTGGCGGGGAAGTACCCAACCAGGACCGTGAGCCATAAGATGACCTGAAGATTCACAACGCCTTCTAAAGCGCCGAGATCATTTCCTTTGAGTGGGCCGAGGACCAAATTTAGATCATCATGTTGAACCAACCAAATCGCATAAATGACCACGCCGACCAAGAAGATAGAGGTCCATTGCATCAAATCTTGCCTTAGCCGGTCATCGGCTGCTAGAGAACCCTGGACCAAGATGATGAACGTCATCAAAGATAACGCACCACCTTCGCCGCCAATGACATCGGGCGTATGTGCGAACTCGTAAAGGATCGGAACAAGTCCGCTGAAAACTGCAACAATAGAGAAAATAATACCATTATTAGTTCGAAGCGCTAACCACATCGACAGGGCTGACAGTGAGATAATTGAGATACCAAGCTCATATGAAACAATTTGATTCGACCAATCAAGCCATGGTCCGAAACCAATCATTACGACTGCAAGAGGTGTTAGCGTATTGACTGCTAAGCCGAATGTGATTTCGCCGTTGAGTTTTCTCAAGTACCAGTACTGACCTAGTGCAAGTAGGACACAACCGGCCAATTGGACATAAATTGCTTGAGCAGCAGGTTGCCAATTCTCTTCCTGCCATGGCCTTTCTATATCAACGAAGATATCTATTCCGGATTCAGCAGCGATGCTGATCAACAAACGCATCGTATATAGCACTCCAATAGCGGAGAAGAAGAATCCAATACCTATGATGTAGCCATGAATGCTATGGACCAAGTTACCTCCTTTGCGGCGTTGCCACTCCACGAGTGCTATCGCCATCATTGCCGAAATGATACCTCCAAAGCCGAGAACAAAAAAATCCTCATTTGAAGTTGAATCGTCCCAAGCAATTGAAAGGATACCTCCCCATATAGCGGCGAGTGAGATTCCGTACAAAATCAATTGAGCGAACTTTTGTAGCTCAATATTTTCTTCCTTGGATTGAATTTTACCAATTGGTCGTTCGGTCATAGCCACCGGTTTTTCTGAAGAAAACAGGCTTCCTGGCCTGTCATTTTTCTGGGCCAATGTTCGATTTCGACGTCGTGGCCTAACGGGTGCTTCTGACATATTTTTCGGTGCAAACCAATGGAGTTTGTATATTATAATTTACGCCGGACATAAAATAAAAATCATCCATAATGTGGACATTACCGGATTTTAGACGCTCAAAGTCCATTCAATTTGGGGCTGGAAGCTCGCAGCTGTTTCGCCCCATCAATGTGTTAAACGGGCAGTAGCCAATTGCCGAAGTAATCACGCCCCAAAGGCCGACGAAGAGAAAGAAAATTTCGATTTGAAAGGATCCGAGAAAGTCGATAATCACCGCAGAGGTGCCGAAGGTTGCCCGCAACACTCTCTCCCTCCCGCCGACGTTCATGGGTAAAAATCTGCTAATTCTGCCTTTAATGGCTTGTATAGGTTGACCTTACACCATCTGTGAGGCATCTTATGACCGCGTCATCCGAGGTTTGATAACGGACCATGACCGCCTTGAATTCATGCAGAACGCACGCCGCACTGCCATTTGCCTGACTCTGTTGTTCCTCGTCGCTCCGATGATGCCGCTCGCAAGCGCCTCCAATCCAGAATCGGAATTAAAAATTGATTCGGAGCAACCCACATTTGATTCCTTCGAAGATTCTATCAAATCAATTGACGCACTGCCATTGAAATCATTAGAACTGCTCACTCCAAAGGCGACATCGACCAGTGGTCGGGCAGCATGCCCGAGCCCATCTACACTCCAATCAGATGGTGGATCAAGCGGTGATGCGGGCGCCGACGCGAATACTTCAAGGTCCCTTGGAACCAACCCAAATTCTGGAACAACTGGAGTCCAAGGATGCGTTGACGCAACCGATACCGATGATTGGTACACCGTGACTACAACAGCGGGTAAAGACGTTGATGTGGAACTCGTTGTGCCTTCGGGAGCAGATTTCGACCTGTATTTGGTCGACTCCTCCGGTGGAGAATATGACCATGACTGGTCGGAATACAACGACCCGCTGGAAAAGGTCAGCACGACAGGCACCAGTTTCTCAGGCGTTGCCTCAACATTCTACCTCAACGTCAGAGCCTACAGCGGAGATGGCCAGTATACGTTGCGAACGTGGACCAACAACACCCCGCCACGTCCTGATTTGGTCATTACCTCGGTCATTGAGCCGGCAACTGCCCAAGCTGGAGACACTGTAACGGTAGAATATGTGGTCGAGAACATCTACAACACCACTTCCGACCCATTCGAGGTCCAATTCATTCTTTCAACAGATCAATCATACGACCAATTTGACACCCTCCTTTCTGAATCACAAAGCGAGGCAGCACTCGCAGAAAACACGTCGAGAACAACGTTTGCCTCAGTGGTATTGCCGACCAGTCTCTCAGACGGTTCGTATTACTGGATTGTTTGGGCAGATGGCTACAATAACCTCACAGAATACAACGACACCAACAACAACCTTGCTTCCGACCAAGCCATGCTCGTTGGCGATTCATGTCAGGATTACAATCCAAACGGCGAAGATGATGCGGGTCTTGGCGCCGACGCTCCAAACAATGAATCAGCTGCATCAACACCTTTAGGAACAAATGTTACAGATTCCTACACAGGTTGTATTGATGGGCGTGAAGGCAGCGACGTGTTCGCCTTCGATGTTCCGTCAAACCATATTATTGAAGCACAACTGACGATGGATCAATCCGTCTTTTTCACCTTACGTTTGACCACTTCCAATGATGTGACTGTTGACTATGTTGGCACACAAGGTTTCGTGACCACAAAAACTGATGATTATGATGGGGTCGGCGACACGTACTTCCTCAACATCAGCCGTTCAGGGACTGCAGTGAACTGGACGCTCGATGTCTGGACGAATTATTCAGCCCCTACAGCGAACCTCATCGTGTCTGATGTGAGCGCTCCAGCAACGGGTGTTGCAGGATCGAGTCTCGCTGTTGATGTTGTTGTCAACAATACGGGCTCTTTACTTGCCCCAGCAAGTACACTTTCTGTATGGTTATCTGTTGACGGCGCGCTTTCGCCTGATTGGGACCTGCCGCTTGGTAACACAAGTGTTCCATCCATTGACGCCAATCAATCAGATGTTGTTCAATTCTCGGGAACTATTCCTGCAAATGCACAAGGTGGAAACTACAGCGTCATTGTTGTAGTAGATTCGGATGAACTGATCGATGAGAGGAATGAATTAGACAACGAAGGACTGGCCGATGATGAACTTCTTGTCGATCAAAAAGCAAATGCTTGCCCTGCACAGGATGATGGGGGCTCTGGTAGCGACGCTGGTGAGGATGAAAACACAGCCTACCTCCTCGGCGAAGATATTTCGATGACGATTACCGGATGCGTTGATGAAAATACAGACACAGCCGATTGGTACGAAGTTGTAGTTTCACCAGGCCTCAACATTACCGTGACCCTTGTCAATTCACCCGATCAAGACGCAGACGTCTACCTAAGAGACAGCTCAGGACAGTGGTTTGAGCGAGGTTACTTGGCTGGTTCAAATGATGAAACCATCTCGACAGCCGACGATGCGACTTATGCCGGTGCCGGAGGAACATACTTCATCAGCGTTGAAGCCTACCTCTCACTGGGTGTGTACACCCTCGTTATCGAAACAGAAGGCATTGATCCAAATTCGTTTAATTGCGGTCAACAAAACGACCTCGGAATTGGTCAAGATGCGCCAGCAGGAAACGGAATCAATCTTGGACAGAACCCGTCCGTGGGCGGCGAGGGCTGCTTCTCAGGTGCAGACGATCTTGACATCTACGCATTCAGCATGAATGAAAATGAAAACTTTGACCTTATCTTTGATGCTGATACGAGCCTACCGTTCACCCTGACCATCCAAGATGCGGGAGGCAATTTGGTTGCCTCTGCGGACAACACAAGCTATGGCATGGTTTTCCAAACACTTGGTACAGCATACGAAGGTCAGACCAAGGATTACACAGTGGTCGTTGACGCAGCAGGTGGCTCTGGATTGTACAATCTTTCAATCAATACAGTCGGCGCAGCACCAGCAGATGTTGCAGTTTCGAGCCTCGTATGTCCTTCCGACCACACCTCTGGCGAGGAAGTCCAAGTCTCTTGGGAACTGGTCAGCCTCAGAGGACCAGCGAATGGTGCAACAATCACTCTTTATGTCGACCTGCTTGATGAAAGCGGTAGTGAAGTCGATCGCATGGTCACAACATCAGCAATTGTCTCGACCCAAGGAAACCTGACCTTCGGAGCCGACTCAGAGTTTTACACAACGCCTGATGAAACCACAACTGGCAATTACACTTGTCGACTCACCATCGATGTGAATGATGACCTCGATGAAAGCGATGAGGCCAATAACGTTCACATCGGTGAGGCTTTCTTCATCCAAAACGAAGAGGAATTGTGGGCCAATGACGTTGATCGTGATGGCTTCAATACCACTGATACTGGTGACGGCATTGTTGATGATTGCCCGACAACCTTTGGCGAGTCGACCATCGACCGAAACGGTTGTGCGGATATCGATGAAGACGGAGTGTCCAACCTGAACGATTTGTGGGCGCTCGACCCTACTCAAGCACTCGACACTGATGGTGACTCCTTTGGCGACAACCCACTTGGCACAGATGGTGATCAATGCCCAGATGTCCCCGGCGTCGCAGCTGGGGAAGGTGGCGACGGATGCCCAGCACCTATCGTCGATGCAGATGGTGATGGCGTGGTCGATGCAGATGACGACTGCCCAGATACGCCTGATGGCGCAACTGTTGGCGAAGACGGGTGTGAAATTGACGACTCAGTGGACGATTCCGACAATGACGGCAATGATGGAGATGCGAACACAGGTGACGGCAACATCACCACACCAGTCGATGGCACAGACGATGACAGTGGTGACGGAGCGGTCGATAATTCAGACGAAGCAAGCGATCTCAACGATGTCCAAGCGGATTCGGAAATCTTTGGCATGTCGCCACTTATTGTCTATGCAGTCGTCGGCCTCATCGTTGCTGGATTGCTTTCAGTCCTCCTCCTTCGAGGCCGTGGTGGTAATGCGGACACAAGCGCCTTTGCAGCCCAAGAAAAGGCCTACGGGGCCGCACCTACGCTCGCCGCAAACGACCCGAGCATCACTGCGGAACAACTCGCCTATGAGCAACAATTGGTCGCTTCGGGATACCCTGCAGACTATGCACGATCGTACGCAGATCAGCACTTCCGACCTTGGCTGAAAAACTGATTTCACCTCTGATAATCCGAAGCGAATGCTCTTGACCCTCCTTCATCTGGGCGATGCATGCACGCACTCATGGAGACCAGCGCAGGAAACATCACGATCGAACTTTATCATGGCAGCGCCCCCGATACAGTGGCGAACTTCGTCAAATTAGTCAATATGGGCCATTACAACGGTCTGCACTTCCACCGTGTGATTGAAGATTTCATGATTCAAGGCGGCTGCCCTCATTCCAAGGACCCAATGTCCCGTCGAGCAGGAACCGGTGGCCCTGGTTGGCAAATTCCTTGTGAACCATCTGCACTTCGACTCAAGCACGACAAACCGGGTATTTTCTCGATGGCAAATGCCGGTAAGAACACCGGTGGTTCGCAATTTTTCCTCACCACTGTTGCTACACCTTGGCTCAATGGAAACCACGCCGTTTTCGGTGAAGTCGTCGAAGGTATGGACGTTGTAAAAGCCATCGAGGGCTGCAGAAAGCTCCCAGGCGACCGCCCAGCAGAGCCGCAGCAAATCGTGCGCGTTTCAATTGTCGAGTGAGGTGGAGAAATGGCCATTCTGGCCCTCCATGGCGGCGCTGGCGGCGACGGCCCTTGGCGTGGTATGACCGCACTTGACCCGCAGCGCTTAGCGTGCATGGAGCGCATTTTGAACGATCTAGGCCCTCGCCTAGAAGCAGGCGAAATCAATGCGCTGGAAGCCGTGACCCTCGCAGTTGAGTCAATGGAAGACGAGCCGTTGTACAACGCCGGGCGCGGCTCAGTTTTGGCTGCCGACGAACGCGTGTACATGGACGCCAGCATTATGCAAGGCAGCGACCAAGCCGCAGGTTCGGTGGTCAATATCGAGTCGACGCGCCACCCGATCAGAGCCGCGCACCTTCTGCTTAAGCAGGGCTGGCCGGTGATGCTGAACGCCTCAGCTGCCGACGCTTTTGCAGAAAAAAACGGTCTCGAACAAGTCGATTTAGATTGGCTGAAAACCGAACTTCGCCAAGCGCAGTGGGAAAAATGGCACAACGAAAAGAGTCGGCCAGGATCAACCGACGAAGATGACGAGGCAGCATTGGATCACGACCTTGGAGAACCCGAAGGCATGGGCACAGTTGGCGCAGTCGCCCTCGATTCCAGCGGAGATCTCGCTGCAGCGACTTCGACTGGCGGCATGACGGGCAAACCAATTGGCAGAATCGGCGATACGCCAATTATTGGGGCGGGCACGTGGTGTGATGCTTCAGTAGCAGTTTCCTGCACGGGTGTTGGTGAAGCGTTCATTCGTACTTGTGCGGCACATGAGGTTTCAGTTCAACTTCGAAGCGATTCAGGAAATTTAGCAAAGGCCTGTGACACCGTCCTCGATATGGTCAAACCAATGGGTGGCAGAGGCGGCATCATCGCCATATCGAAATCTGGTGAAGTGGCATTGCCATTCCAGACCATGCTCATGTACAGGGGTTTGTGGCGGGCGGGGATGGTCACAACCGGTATTGGGAATGAAGAGTATTCCTCAAAACCAACTACATTGGGCCAGAATGCAGGATTACCGTAAGAACGGTGAAGAAGTACGGCCTCTACGCTGTACCATGGCAAATGTACGCATTGAGGCGGACACCATGGGCGAGCTCGAAGTTCCAGCCGACAAATACTACGGTTGTCAAACAGCCCGTTCACTGATCAATTTCGACATCGGTTCCGACACCATGCCTCTCG
>CAXHEV010000005.1:0-84214 GCA_964015875.1 uncultured Candidatus Poseidoniales archaeon | reverse complement strand
ACCTCGATCATCCTTGGCGCTGGGATGAAGATCCCGGGGCAAGGGAGTTTCATACGATTCTCGTTGAAGCAGGCAGACTCCTCGAAGGTACACACCCCGCTTTGATTCAGCGAAACATTGTCGATGCGCTCGATAAACTGCCAACGCCCTTCACCCTTAACGACGTCAAAGGGATTTTGATTTTGGATACTGCGCCAGATTACACGGAAAGCGAGATTACATTCCTCAGAGCAGTCTCTCGCCACCGACCGATTCACCACTTGTGCAACCCGGGTTCATTCCGCCTCGGATTCCATGGCGCTTACGTCGACGATGTGCCCTATGTGACTGAAGAGACACTCCCCCATTGGGTTCCCAAGCACGCCATTGCCCATCCCTCTGCACCCATCACTTCTCTCGATTCGAACGGGCGTGAACTTCGTAGGGTGCAATTACACCAAAGAGAGCATGCAATGGATTCAACCTTGGAATTGATTCGATCGTACAAATCCACTCAGAGAGGGTCGGTCCTCATTATCGATGGTCAGGCTCAGACTCGTAGGGCTACTTGGAGAATGCGTCTTTCAGAAATTGGAATTGAAATGGCACGACCACCTGAGGCGTTGAACACTGTGCCAGGGATACACCATCTGATTCGTCTTGCTCGTCTCACTCATGGTAGCAACGCTTGGTCGATGGGCCATCTCCGTGATTTGACATCGCATCATAGTCTCGGCCTCATTAACGGTGGCGTCACTAACCCCGGCCACCCAATTCATGATTCGTGGGCCCCTCGACCACATCTTGATGTGCTTGAAGGCATGGCTCGCTCATTCCATGTTCGTGGAGGCCCCGGGGCCCTAGGCCGATGGGTTCGGACCATGGCTAATGCACAGCCACAACTGGGTAGAGATTCAGACGCGGCCCGCCAAGCGCTAGAAGAAACGCAGTGGTGGCTGGCGAGTCTAGCAAGACTATGGGCGCCATTTATTGAAGGAGAGGAACGTCATCTCATCCAAGAACGTGTTCAGGGTTGTAGCACCGATGCGACATTACCGATGCCTGAGACGTGCCTTAGTGGAGCCGAGTGGTTAAATCACATTCTAAGCCAATTGAACTGGGATGAACTGATTGGCCGAACGGCAGCCTACGATCAAACAGTTCCAGCATTGCAATTGATGAGTGCCGCTCACGCAGGGGCAACGGAACTGTTCGAGAAGGCGAGCATGAGTTTGCCAACCAGTGGCTTGGCGTTTATTGAACATCTTGAACGTCTCGTTTCCGGTACAAAATTGCCAAGCGAACGTACCTCAAGCACCGACATGCAGGTGTTAACCCCCGAAGAGGCCCACGGCGTAGAGGCTGAACTCGTGCTTCTTGTTGGGGTTGATGTTGATTCTTGGTCGATGAAAACATCCAAGATCCCGTGGCTAGACGCTCCTACAAAATTAAAATTAGGCATGCTGCATACTGATTTGGCAGTGAGAATGGGGCGACATCATCTCAATCACCTGCTTCATGCCGGAAAGATTGTCATTATTTTTGATAGCACTTTGGAAGAAGGCGGAGGGCCCGCAGCACCTCTTGCAGAATGGTTGAGTGACGCTCAACGCAATGGGTCCTATTCGGCGCTTCAAGGCGCCCCGAGTTTCCTCGCAGATGAAGAAGTCACTGGTACTCATCCAAGCAGGGCATGGCAATTTGAATCGACTACCCATGGGGAACACTGGCTCACGCCCCGCCCGTTTACAATAGAATCAGTTGATGGCGCTGTTTCGGGCATTCGGTCAGGCTATCGGCTACGCGATGCTCGACAGCGTCTAGGTCTTGCACTCAAAGAAAACAGACCTGCGTATGGCGATGTGAATGCGATTCATGGCATCGCCATGGGCTTTGAAGCTTCAATTGCGAACGACCGAATTCAACGTCAGCCTTCATTTGACGACCTTGAAAAGGGCGAATATATGCCTTGGGACGCCCATGCACGTATGGTCACTACAGACCCGTTAATCTTGAGGCCAAGCATGACTCAAGCCATGGTTGGCTCAAAGTCACAACCTCAATGGCCGCATCTAGGGTTCAAGAAGAACGGCAATTCACGTGGCGTCTCAATCGATCCAAGGCCGCTACCACCTGCGCAATTCGACGGGGGAGTAATCTCAGAAATTTTTGGTCATCAAGCTGGCGGAGTTCAACGAGAAGTATGGTCGGCAAGCAGAATTCAACCATGGCTTTCATGCCCACGCCAAGCCTGGGTTGATGGCCACTTGAGGGCACAGAATGCAGAGGATGAATTGGAAGACATCGATCATCGAACCCGAGGGCAGATTATTCACGATGCTGAAGCAGCGTTGCTGGCCGCACATGGCGTACCAATCGGAGGCGAGGTGCTGGGCTCATCAACAACCCTTGCTCGAGGCGCATGCCCAACTCCAGAACATGGCTGGCAGATTGTCCTTGCTCATCTCGAGGAACATGTGCCATGGTTGTCAAGAAACGACGCAATTGCAACCCATCGATGCAGAGACTTGGTGGGTGTTTCGCCATCAGATTGGCAGGCCCACATCGCTGGTGAACAAAGCATTGCACCGGCCGGGCGTCTTTGGCGAATGGTCCAAACGGATTATGACGTGCTCGATGCGGCACCAATCGCATGCGAATGGCCAGTTTCGACCGAAACCTCAACATTTGTTGAAATCGACGCTTCAAACGATGAAGAGGACGCAGCACCATTCAGAGTTCGCGGCAATGTTGACCGCGTTGACGAGGTCATCCTTGGTGCTGATGCGCGAGCGGCAGCGGTTGCTGCAGGCCTCCTCACAGACGATGATTGTCCAACCCCCGTAGATTTGTGCGATCCATCATCGTCTCCCGCACGGCGCTGGGTCATCATTCGAGACTTGAAAACCGTAAACGGCCCCAAAAAGGGTGAATCAGGCTTACGTCACTTACGGGCGCTGTTTGAAGAAATCCAACTTGCCATCTATGCTCGAGCTTGGGAGCGTGCCCATCCCGGTGACCGCGTGGTGGGTGTTGGGGTCATGGAAGTCGGCGAATCCTCGGCACATTATGTGGAACTGGATCCCGAAATTGAACCGTACCTCGTAGGCCTTTCGCTCGGAGAGCGCACAAGTGTTGTTTCGGAACAGTTCAGATTCGTCAGCGACGAGTCCTATGAAAGCAATGGATTCAGGGCCTGGATGTATCAGCGATTGCAAACTGCCCGCAGAGCCATCGATGTCGCAGGGTCCGGACAAGTCCACCCTGTACCTGGTGCTGGCTGTTCTTTTTGTAAAGTGAGAACCGTGTGTCCTTCATCAGTCCATGGAGGTGAATTGCGTTGACAAATAGACGAATTCCATTCAACCATAGTCAGCGCCTCGGATTGGATCTCGATCGCCACATTGCCCTTGATGCCGGGGCAGGAACTGGAAAAACTACAGTCATGGCTGAACGTTATGTTCAACACCTCATCGCTTCGATTCAACGTTCGACCCTCGTGCTGCCGAATGGGCCAAGGGAGCCCCTTACCGGTCATGGCTCTCTGCGAGCACCTGCACGAGAACGCACAGATCGGAAAGAGTGGCAAGGCCTTCTTCCAAGTGAAGTTGTAGCCATTACCTTCACTAAAAAGGCTGCATCAGAACTGAAGGCTCGAATCCGCGCAAGGGTTGCTGCAACAAGTAAATCACCAATCGATCCGGATGATGAAGTCAGCGTCTATGACCCCCGAATTCGCTCAGATGCAGATGTAGAAATGCTTCTGTCTTCGCTTGACGAAGCACCAATTTCGACCATTGACGCTTTTCTTTCCCAGTTGCTCTCCCCCCACCTTGACCTCGTTGCGATTCATCCAAGCAGGGAGCAAATCGCACAAGAACGAGCCCCTTTGTTGATTGAAGAAGCACTCCACTCGGCATGGCGAATCCGCACCATCAACGATGCACAAGAAGCAGGGGTTCTCGGTTATGTGAATTCATTTATCGAATCAAGAAATAGAATTGCTGTTGCCCTCGGGGGCCAAGAACATGCTTCGATTATTCTTTCAGGTATGCTGAACAAATCGCTTTTCGTTGAAGAATCAAGGCGCTCACTCGAGGCCCATGCTCAGCGCCTTGGCACGACGCTCCACCATGACCATCAAATTCCTGAAGAGCTGTTCCTCGAAATGTTCCTTGAACCGGTTGCAGACGAGATTGATACTTTTGCATGTCAACTTCACCATCATTTGAATGCCTTCGTCGATCTTTATCTCGAGCACAGTGCAGCCTACATTACTCCAGCGGAATTGGAATCTCTCGGGGGAGTTCAAACCCGTTTTAATCACCTTTTACACCTAGCTCGCCATGCCTTTGAGGACGACCCCGTTCACCGCATGCAATGGGTTTGGAATGTGGCTTTTGCAGCGGCAGGGAAAATCAAAACCGATGGCACGAACACCACGTTTTTCCAAAACGCATCACTTCCTGCTGTTCGTGCGAGTGGATGGCACCCCGGGATCCTCACCAAAGGCAAGGTTAACCTTCCAAATCCTGAGAAGAACCTCATCTCCGCATCCGCATCCGCGATCACCGAGGTCATCTCAAGGATGCTAAATTCTCAAACAGGCCGCTTGATTTGTTTCATGGGCCGTAGCTCATCCCTCCTTTCGCCACGAATTGATTCCCCATACATTCCAGAAGATTGTTCACATTTCATGGCTGAACTTGGCACTGAAATCCCTCAATCCACGCCATCCACAGGTTCCTTGCGAGTAGGCCCCGCCCTTCAATCACGAATTTTGATGGACCTTTTGCGAGTTCACGATGCATGCAAAGACATTTTGACTCAATTGAAGGCACAAGAAGGCGTTCATGACTTCGATGATATCCAGAACATGGCTGCAGACCTCCTTCTCGCAAGATGTCCAGATATGGTTCGATTCGAGTACCCTCAACCGGTTGTCGAGGCACTTGATTCACTCGGTGACGAACCCTGGACTGACCATCATATTTCGAGGGCACTTGTGCTTGCCAATGATGATGAGCAATGTGCAGCAGATTTGCAGCGTAGGTTCCATGTTCTGCAAACATTACGACGTCAATACCGTGCGTTCATCATAGACGAATATCAGGATACAAACCCAGCTCACTTCCGTTTACTGGCGAGATTATGGGGCCATCGGGCGCTCAACATCGGTGAACCGTCCCGGCCGCTTGGCCCTTGGGACCCCACCATCTGTATTGTCGGTGATATGAAGCAGAGCATCTACCGGTTCCGTCAAGCAGAAGTCTCCGTGATGTTGCGCGCCGTTGCCGCAATCCGCGAGGCAAACGTCATCGAAATGCACGAGGACCGTTGGCCTGAAGGGATTCGTCGTCATGGTTTTGGCAGAGACCCAAGACCTCGTGGGGCTGGAGGAGAGACCTCAGCGTTCATACAAGCCACATCGCTCGAGGCCAATGAACCAGTTTCAGAGCCGTACAGCCACCTCTCCCTTGGCGAGGATCTCGACGGTTTCGCTCCCGAATTTTCGGGCACTGGCCGGCAGCAAGCACGCGCCGAAGGCCTCATCGATCTTACGAGCAACTACAGAACGAAACCAAACCTCGTCCACACCATGAATGGAATGTTCCGCGATGTGTTTCATTCAAGACACCACCTCTTGCCCGGTAATTGGCACGCCGCAGCTCAGGATTTAGTCGCAGGGCGCGAAGAGGATGATTCACCGGGGGTGTTGGAGTGGTTGATGCCTTTGTCAACACAAAGTGGAGAGCAAGAGACCGATCTCCAGGTACCAGTCGATGTCTTTTCCAATCCAAAGTCGAAGGATGTGCATTTGGAGCACGAACTCATTGCCGGCCGAATTGCTGCGTTATTGAGGGGTGGGAGCACAAGGGTTTGGAACGCGAACAGCAGGGATTTCGAGGATGCCGGGCAAGTCGATGAACCTGTTCTGCCTTCAGATGTGATGATTCTTGTCCACTCGAGAACCCACGTTCCAGATCTTATTCGCCGCCTGCAAGAACGAGGCATTCCTGTGGCAGCAGACCGCCAAGGTGCCCTGCTTAATCGCCCAATTGTTCAACCATTGATGGCAGCCCTAGATTTGATTGCCAACCCCACTTCCCGCTCTGCAGTACTTGGTTTGGCTCGCTCCCCAGTCTTGGGCTTCACAGATTCGCAGATCCAAGTCATGATGGGTCAGGTTCCCGAACATGATTGGTGGCATCACATGCAAGTCCATGCACCAACGCCCCAAATCGCTGTGCTGATTGAACACATTGCGGGCATGGTCCGACAAGGTGCCTTGTACGCAGCAATCGATGCCATACTCGATCATTCAGATTTACTCGTAGCTTATCCAGAAGACGCAGACCGTCAAAACGCCGAAGCATGGTACAGCCTCATCGCAGCAATCGGAAATGAACTTGGTCACGAAGCGGCCGCAATCCACTCAAGACTTGCTGAACTTCGACGACTTGGAGCACGCGGTCCTCCGGCAACCGCAGTTCCTGCAGGAGGTGCAGTTCGAATTTTGACTGTGCACAACGCCAAAGGTCTAGAGGCAGATGTTGTCTTTGTAGCAGGACTTTTCAAGGCGGGGGCATCAGACTCCCAACTCAATACCAGGGATAATGTTCTGGTCACACCTCAGGTCATCGCAGGTCGAATCAACCCATGGCGTTCTGTTGAAAAACCCCAAGATGGACTCTGGGAATTCACCCATCGACTCGACCAAGCGCAGACTCAAGCAGAGCGTCGACGCTCGTTCTATGTCGCCCTTACCCGGGCTCGAGATCGTCTTATTCTGGTTGGTTCGTACTCGAGTGAGGGTTCAATAAACACTGAAACAGGCCAACTCGAGGTAAAGACAAAAGCCTCACGAAGCACAATGGGAGGGATGTTCCTCGAAAGCCTTCGCAGCCTTGCACGTGAGTCTCAAGACGAACAAGCGCCATGGTGCTTTGACGGAGACATGCAAGCGACGGTCTTGCCAGCCTATGACAAGAGAACACTTTCTCTTGATCCGTACGGCCTTCTCAACAACGCACATCTCGGCACAACTTCAGTCCAATCCATACGAATCTACCACCATCCAGATTGCTTTGATGCGACTGATATTACAACACCTCTTCATGATTGGAATGCGTTACAGGAACGTATTCTAGAGATGGAAGGCCATCAACCACCTCAACCTCAGGCCCTGGCTGTACGACAATCAGTCCGCATGACTGCCCACGGATTGGACACAAGCAAAGCGTGCCTCCGCCGTCACTGGCTCAGCGAGGTAAAGGGTTGGATTCCAGAACAACTCAAGATGATTGAAACGGCCAGCACAACGTCCACTTCCATGAGCCAATATCCTCCTGCTACTACCTTTGGAACCATGATGCACCGTTTGGTCGAATTGGGTTTGGCAAACCCTTCTAAGAGCGCCTTGCCTCATTCAACACCATTGCCAGAAGCGTGGAGGTTTGATGGTCAAGACGGACTTGACGACTCTGAAATTATAAAATCAGTCCTCGGTGAAGAAGGCTATTCGATCGAGGATGATTCAGTGGATCAAGCCATGGCCATACGAACCGGCGAACGACTTGCTGAACTTGGACGGCTCATTCGTAAAGGCCCGCTTGGTCGCTTAGCCGAGGGTGAAACCCTCCACGGATTGAAGGTCGAAGGGTTGAGAACAGAATTACCGTTTTATCACAGCCACGATGTTTCCACTGAGGGGCTTGAACGCACCACATTCACCATCCAGGGCAACGTCTCCCAAGCGGTGATCGATGACCTCAACCTCATTTTTGATGGCCGAGCCGATCTCGTGCTTGCACTTCGAGATGATCATTGCGCTGGATACCTCCAAGTTGTCGATCTCAAAACAAAGGATTGCCGTGACGGATTCAACTCGAACAAACCGAAGGATGGTTTAGCACTTCAGCGATTTAATGGCGATCTGCTCAACCCTTATCCCTCCACTCCTGCAGAACAGGCGATTCTTGATGAACACCGCCTCCAACTTACACTTTACTCGTTAGCGCTGAAAGCGGTGGAAGAGAGGAAACCTGCGGATGAGCGACGGAGCATCCTTCCACCTGCTCTGCTTGTAGGTGCTTCGGGACGCATGCTCCAATTGACAACAGAGGAATTTGAAAAAGCGGAAAAGGAATTATCCAAACACCTTGATTGGATTGGCCATCTTGCGGTTTCACCTCAATCCGTTGATGAACCCGGTCGTCTCGAAATTGACGCTTCAGAACCTTGTCAAACATGCCCGTTCTATCGCGGACATGTACGCCTGTGTGGCCCTGCGGGGGAACCTCTTGGAATCCCCTTGCCGATGGTAGAAGATTAATTGGATTCTTTTTTACCAAACATCACAAGCGTTCCGACAAAGTCATCTTTCGCAGCTACCCTATGAATTTCGACACCCGAAAAACCAGCATCAGTCATGGCTTGCTTCCATTGTGCTTCACTAAGCAACGTCATGTGTACATCAAGTGCTTCGGGCCAACCATGACTGTCTTCATTCTCCAAGTAATGATCAACTCCAGCAACCATGACTCCACCTACGTTCAACCATTCGTCATGAATAATGTTCAGCATTTCTGCTGGATCCTTTAGGTAATACAGAAATTCCATTGAATGAAGGAAATCAAATGACGTTTTTGGCCTCCATTCAGGTAATCTGGCGAGGTGGAATTCACCTTCGCCCAAATTCTTGGCTTTCTCAATCATCACATCTGACCCGTCAACACCGACAACATGGCTGCAATCTTCCCTTTGTTCGAGCAACCTGCAAACCCACCCATTTCCACATCCAAGGTCTACGGCTGTGTAAGGGGTCGGAAGCCTTGGTAAGGCCAGTTCTAGCATGGCTTTCACCGATGCAGCATGGCCTCGCTCCATCCCTTCATCTTTGTTTTTCATCGCCCACTCGGAGAACACGTCAGTCGCAGATCTTGTGGCCATGTTTCCCGCTTCAATGGGCATCGCTTGAACATGTCCCTTCGAACGAAAGGAACATGACTGGTCGTTCTTTGGAAGAACCATGCTCGACACCACTACGACCATCGAACAAGTGCTCTACCCCTCGATTGAGCCTTATGACTCTGGCATGCTGCAAGTCACAGATCTTCACACCATCGCATGGGAAAAGTCAGGCAACAGCGAAGGCATTCCTGTCGTTGTTATTCATGGTGGGCCGGGCGGTGGGGGTCAGCCTGCCTACCGTCAATACTTCGATCCGACGAAATTCAATATCATCCAATTCGACCAACGAGGCTGTGGTAAATCAACTCCACATGCAGAGTTAAGAGACAACACAACCCAGGCCATGGTGGCCGATATTGAAGCGCTCAGAGTTTCCTTTGGCATCGAAGAGTGGCACGTATTTGGTGGCTCATGGGGCTCCACACTCTCGCTCATCTACGCCCAAACTTACCCAGGCCGAGTGACAAGTTTGGTGCTTCGTGGCATTTTTATGTGTAGAAAGAGCGAATTACATTGGTTCTACCAAGACGGTGCCAGTCATATCTTCCCAGATGCGTTTGAACCATACCGTGAACACATCCCAAAAGAGGAGCAATCGGACTTGATCAAAGCTTACTACACCCGTTTGACAAGCGATGATGGCGGTGTACGTCGGGCCGCAGCAAAGGAATGGACTCGGTGGGAGATGGCTACAAGTCGTTTATTCCCAGACCCTTCCTATCTCGAAAAAGCTGAGGATTTGGATTTCGCAGTTGCTTTTGCACGAATAGAATGTCATTATTTCATCAACGCTATTTTCGTCGAAGAGGCTCATATCTTGAATCATGCATCGACCATAGAGCACATTCCAACAATCATCGTTCAGGGGCGCTATGATGTGGTTTGCCCCGCAAGAAGTGCTTGGGAGCTGCACAAGAAGCTTCCAAACAGTCAACTGGTCATTGTACCGGATGCAGGTCATTCGATGGGCGAAGTAAGTATTGCCAGAGAACTCGTGGCAGCTACCGATGCAATCACCACATGATTGACTTCACTATTTCAGGCCATATTGCAGGGTCGTTTAGGCGTCGGCTTGATAGGGTGGAGTTAAGTGGAACCACATGGAGGCTTACCTCCCGGTGATACCATGACTGAAGAAGGGACCGTCACGCCAGAGATTCGAATTCAACAACTTGAGGAACAACTCGCAACCGAGACAGACCGCCTCCAGAAGCTGTTCGCTGCATATGAAGCCGTTGAAAAAGAACTCTTTGATGCTCGGACCGAAAATGAAGTTTTGGAAAAAGAAATCATTGAACGGGAAATCGAAAAAGAAACTCAGGAAGCCTTGCTCAATGAGCGAGAAATCCGAGTGCGAGAACTCGAACTGCGCGCTGTGAAAGCAGGGAAGCAAGTCGAACACCTCAAACCAGAACTTGAGAAAATGGAAGAAAAGTATTCCCGTGAAAAAGATCGCCTCGGCAAAGTCTTCGGAATTGCGGAAGAGCTTGACAACGATCTCCGCCTCGCCGTTTCAGAAATGAAGGCCCGGGACGATTGGTATGTCGATCACATGCAAATTTTCGAGGACCTCAACAAGGCCATCAAGCAACGGTATGACATGATTGAGCGCGCTGTTGAAGCAGAACGCAAGTCACAGCACATGTCCCGAGCATTCACAGAACGCATGGAAGACATGGTTGAAGCCCGTGCTGCAGACATGACCATCGAAGAAGCAGAACAAATCACTGTTGAAACAGAATCCGCCTCCGTAGAAATTGTTGGCGACAATGCCGTGGAGGACCTTCTCGACGATGGTACGCTCAACAACAGCAACGTCGCCCCCGCCGAAGAAGAAGCCGCAGAGCCTGAAGCTGCAGAAGCTGAGCCCGCTGAAGAAGCCGAAGCCGAAGCCGAAGAAGAATCTCCAGCCGACTGGTCCAACGGCGAAGACCCTTGGGCAGAGTGAGGCGTTGACATGGCTGGGCTGGCCCATGGTGGCCATGCACCCGTTTTGATTACATTTATGATGGGCGTAAGCTCAATCATCGTGGGCTCACTTATCGATCCTCTGAGCGGAGTGATTCCACTCTTCGGCATCCTCTGTATCATGACTTCAGCATTCTTTGTCAATTTTTGGCGCGACCCTGATCGCCCAATTCCGAAGCAGCCAGGCGTTCTCGTTTCTCCCGCGGATGGCCATGTGATGTTCATTCGCCGTGAACGGGCAACTGGTCGACGACCATCCAAGAATGATTACGAGGCTGGAAAAGTGGAGCATGATGACTTGACAGGTGATTGGATGCCTCAACCATGCCAAAACCCCCTAGAATTTACTACAGAACAACGGTTCGAGCCTGTTGAGAAGGGTGAGGAAAAAGACACCGACGTCTACCGAATAGCCGTCTTTATGTCGCCTCTTGACGTTCACGTGAATCGCTCCCCGATGGCGGCCACCATTGAACGAATGGAGCACAGGACTGGCAAGGGAATGAAGCGTGGTCCATTTCGTCCTGCGTACAAAAAGGAAAGCGAATACAACGAGCGGGTTCGAACCGTATTCGTGGATGAGACAGGTCTACGAATAGAAGTGACTCAGATTTCTGGCGCCCTCGCCCGGACAATTGTACCATGGCAAGGCATTGGTGATGTCATGCGTAGGGGTCAGCGCTACGGCATGATTCGTCTTGGATCACGCGTCGACTTACGTGCTCCTGCTGCATTGTTTGAGCCTGGAGTTACCAGCGCAGAAATGGCTCAAGAAAAGCACCCCAAGGGTGAATTTGTGCAGGCCGGTTCGAGCGTCCTGTTCAATCCTCGAACCTGATTCGCGTCGGTGGATTGAAACATATTCGGCCAGCCACCAACAGCAGGGGGACCTTGATGTTGGGGAAAAAATCACTCACGTTGGTCGGTGACGGGACCAAAGGTTCTCGGATTCATGACCTAGTCAAGGCCCCTGCAAACACGCCATGGGCAAAGGCAAAGCAACAGTCGTGGGACGCAAGCGAGCCAGCCACCGTGTATTACACACCTGAAACTCTTGCTGATGGAACGCCATGCAGTGCAGTCACCGTCATTTTGAGGACAAAAGGTTGCCACTGGTGGTGGTCGAGTGGATGTACATTCTGCGGATACTTCAACGATACACGGGACGATGTAACCAATGACGATTTACATGCGCAGTGGGCGTATGCCAAATCAAAGTTTGATGATTTCAAAGATCACGGGATGGTGAAGGTCTACACCAGCGGTTCTCTTCTCGAAGACCGAGAAATCCCGGTCGAATTCCAGGAGACCGTCTTACGGGATTGCCAAACCCTTGGTAAAGAACTGATTGTCGAATCACGGTGCGAGCAATTGACAGAAGAAAAATTAGCATGGGCGACATCAATCAACACCAGTTTTGCAGTTGCAATTGGACTTGAAGCATACGATGACGAGGTTCTTCGGTTCCACGTCAACAAGGGTTTCACCACCAAATCCTGGGACAGAGCAGTGACAAATCTCAAGAAATTCAACATTCGTGTCAAGACATATTTGATGTTTAAACCACCGTTCATGAACGAGGCCGATGCGCTTCTCCACGGCGTGAAGTGGATTGAAGATGTGGCAGAACAGAGCGATGAGATTTCTGTAAATCCGATGAACATTCAACGTGGGACCATCATTGATCGACTGCACCGCCACAACGAATACCGCCCTCCTTGGTTGTGGTCCTTGGTCGAAATGATTCGTCGAGCCCATCCAACGATTCATCCAAAGAACACAGGGAATGGCGGGGAAGGCCAAGTGAGCCGTCTTATCGTTCATCCAACTGCGGGAGGCCGAGTACGAGGCGCTCACAATTGTGGTTCATGCGACGCAGAAGTCGTTGCAGCGATTGAGCGATATGCTGTTTCAGGCGAGCTCGAGGAGTTCGATGGACTCTCATGTGAATGTGAAAAAGCATGGGCCGAAGAGATTTCACTCGAACACGCCCTCCCGACTCCGCTCGGTATCTCAAAGCCGCGCAGAGGCAATGTTTTGGACGCCCTTCGCGCCCCATGATTGGCTTCCAGCAATCCGTCCATTCCCTGTAAGATGGGTGTCAATCTTTATGACCGCTGTTCCAGTGGGCGGAATGACCCTATGGGTCATGTTCGGGTGAATCACATGACAAACACAACCAGTCTTCCAGATGTAACCGTTGGAACCGGCGAACCGGCCTCCAGCCGGATTCTCCTGACCCTCTTCTTAGTCGGCGTAATCGGTATGCTTGCTTTGTTTTCAAATGTCTTTGGCTGGGATAACATACCCTTGCTCGGCGAACTTGTTCCTCTGGTCGGCAACCTTGGCGGAAGTGGGATTTGGTACTACCTCATCGGACTTCTCATTGGCCTGGGTGCAATTGTCGCTTCACTCTTGACAGAGGTTATCGTCGATTAGGAGGTGTGATGTATGGAGATTGTTTTCATTATGTCTGGCCTATTGTTGGCCACACTCTTGCTCACTGCTAACTACCTTGTCAAGGGAATTGGAGGCATGAGTGCCCCTCTACAGCAAATCGGTATGTTCCTTCTCAACAAGGCTCCAGCCGGAATCATTGATCTGTTCAGCGATGAGGCAGGCAGTGGAAGTAAGACTTGGATGCGATTTGGAATGTTTTGGTTCATCCTCGCCTCTATTGCAGGTTTCCTAGGTTTGTGGCACAGCTATGATGGGAATGCTTTGAACTCTCTAGCAAGCATTGGCTGGTCCTATGATGACGGTTCAATGCTCACAGACTACACCAATGTGTTCTTCCACACTGCCCTCAACTACATGTTGATCGGTGGTGCATTGGTTGCTGTTTCGCGTACGGCGAAAGGACGACTTGCCAGCGAGAAGAGTGCCACTATGGTTGCTCTTTTGCTCACGGTATCAACAGTGGCATACCTTTTGCTTCCTGCACTTCTTTCCTTCGTGACCCTTGACAACGAGGCTGCACTTATTGAGACCGTCACCGATGTTTCCTCACTTGTTGTTGGCTCTTTGCTTCATACTGCTATTCTCATCAACGTGCTGATCACCATCGCAAATCGAACTTCGGATACCATTACACCAACCACATGGTTCCTCACCCTGGCCTTGGTGGCCAAGATCGTGGCAGGTCTGATGGCTTTCCTTGGGGAGTTGGGCGACTCGACTCAAACAGTTTGGATGGCTGAACACGTTCTCACCGGCTGGGTCCCGCTCGCTTTGATTTTCGGATTGGCCTACCATATTATCCCATACACCACAGGTACGCCTGTTTGGTCAGAAAGCATGTTGAAGGTCAACTTGACCTTGCTCTTCGTGACGGTGCCTCCGTTCTTCATGACTGCAGCAACCAGTGCGGAACTCCTACAAAACGTAGGCGCTATCCTACTCACTCTAGGCATGCTACCACTCCTTGCAGGTTCAATCAACTTGCTGATTACGGCAAAGGCCAACGCTGCAGCCGTGGTTAAGAGCCCAGGGGCATTTGCAGCAACTGGGGCCATGCTCTTGCTCCCTCTGTACACCGTTGGCGGGTACTTCACCAGCATGGATGTCTTTGTCGGTCTTGGTAATCTTGGAACCATGTCCACAACGGTTGATCAGGGCTTCATGTACACAATTGGTGGCCTCATGATGCTCGCTAGTATATTCACAGCCTATCCATTGGCAGCAGGTAAGCAACTCGCAAGTGCTTCAAACGCCCAACTCGCAGTTTGGTTCACCATCATCGGTGGCCTTACCTCGACCATCGTTCGCCTCATGGGCGACTTCACAACTCAAGCCGTCTCCAACTCAGGTGTTGAAGACGCCGTAGCCTCGACTGGTGGATTCTTACTCGTCTCTTCTGCAATGTTCTACCTCTGCGCTATTGCAGCAATCATGGCAACTCAAGTTATGATTCGCACCGGAACCCGTGGCAATCCAGATGCTGTTGCTACTGGCGCAGTAAGCGACATCAATACCTACACTCTGGTCGAAGGCACCACAACCATCCGAACCCTCATTGGACGTGGTGTTGGTGTTGACACTCAACTCAACATTGGCCACACTGAAGATGAATCTGGGGCGACAATCATTGCGGTAGGTGCCCACCTTCACAACGACGAAGTGACTGAATTCCCGGATGACGGAAAAGAGGCACCCAAAGAATTGGTGATGTTGGCCGACTATCTTGCATCGTCAGGACAATCCATTTTCCAATTCTTCCAATCCATCGACCTTGATGATTCCGGAACAGTTGATGGTTTCGAATTCCAAAGGGCCCTCAAGAGCGCAGACATTGCAAACCTCCCACCTTGGGAAATGGGCGCTTTGCTTGAGGCGGTCGATCTTGACGGAGACGGTAAAATCAACTTGCCAGAACTCGACATCGCCCTTACCACGATTCGAACCAAGCAAGGCTCGAGCGAGGAAGAGTGAACTCACCTTGGGATGTGAACAAGGTGCGAATCGGCCTTGTTGGCAAACCAAATGTTGGCAAATCTACATTCTTTAGTGCGGCCACCTTGGCCAAGGTCGATATTGCAAATTACCCGTTTTGTACGATCGAACCAAACGTTGGCGTAGCCTTCGTTTCAGCTCGATTACAATGCCCTTGCAAAGATATTCGCACCAAACTTGAGCAAGAGGGTCGTATAGAACCAACATCCCCGGATGACCCTCGCCAGGGCAGTCTTTGTGAACCAAGGACGGGTTCATGCGTAGGGCATATGCGACTCGTGCCATGTTTCCTCGTTGATATAGCCGGCTTAGTCCCAGGTGCAAGTGAGGGGCGCGGAAGGGGGAATGCTTTCCTTGCTGACCTTGCTAATTGTAACGCACTGATCCAAGTGGTCGATGCTGCTGGAAGTACGGACCTTGAGGGCAACCCTCAGGGATTGAATCAAACTACCGAAATTGCCCGAGCCCGAGTGATCGAGGAAATTGAATTCCTTGCATTGGAACTGGATGCTTGGATCGCAGGATTGCTCATGGACGGGTGGGCGCGAGGTGTTCGCCGTGTTCAAGCAGAAGGAGACAAGGGGCTTGTATCCTTCATCCATGAACGATTAACCGGGCTCGGTGCTACCTTACAATCCGTATCCCTTGCCCACGATGCTTTCCGAATGGAACAACCATCGCTTGGCTCACCATGGGATTGGGATGGGGCTGTTATTTCATCACTCGCCGTACACCTTCGTAAGGCGTTGTTCCCAATTCATATCGCAGCGAACAAATTTGATGTCGCTCCAGAAGGTGTGTTACAAGGCGTTGAGGCCAATGGCTGCATCATCCCGTGCATGGCTGACGTTGAACTCGGTTTGCGCCGTGCTGCAGGTGCAGAATTGATTGAATACACTCCCGGGTTGAGCACGTTCACCTTCAGTGAATCAAACACACTTAATGAGGCTCAAATCAAAGCACTCGCTCATATGAAAGAACGGCTTGAAACCCACAATGGAACAGGCGTTGCTACAATGCTGGACACTGTTCTGTTTGATGAATTGGAACACATTGTTGTCTATCCAGTGCAAGACGAGAATCGATGGACAGATGGCGATGGTAAAGTCCTACCAGATGCGTTTGTGGTTCCATCTGGAATTCAGGCCAAAGCACTGGCTTACAAAGTTCACAGTGATCTTGGAGATGGTTTCATTCGTGGTGTCGACGGCCGCAGCCGAAGAGTTGTTGGCGCAGACCACGAATTGCAAGACGGTGATGTCTTGAAGATTCACGCTAAGGTTTGATCAGTGGCCCTTAGGGCGGTCGTAAGATGGGGTTAACCGAGCCATGTCTCCAGAGTATTGTCCGCCTCGATAGATGAACCAAACTGGTGTAATGAGGGTGAGCACAATCAACAGCAAAAGGAAGTAGAGGCCCCACGGCTGAATGTCCTTGATTACCATGATCCATAGTGTCCATAGCAACGGTATGTAGAGAAAGATGCTGTACCTTCGGGCCATGGTTTGAAGACGGGCGCTTCCCAAACCCCCATCAAACATGTTAGCTGCCTCTTCTTTGGAAACCAATCCCTTTTCCAAACCGCAGCGAACACAAACCTGTGTATGAGGACCATTTCCATGGATGAATTGTTCACGTGGATACGTGCTTGAGCAATGACGGCAAGTCGGCATGGTCTTCCCTCAAAGCGTTCCACACACTCACGATTCTTCAAGCATCCGCTCTCATTTGAAGGAAATTGCTCAGCACATGGATTCCATTTTCTGAGCCCACAGATTCAGGATGAAACTGAACGCCGAATATTGGCAAGTCTGGATGTTGAACCGCCATCACGTCTCCAGTCGCTTCATTCCAAGCAATTTCCTCTAGATTTGTGCCCCCGCTGTTCATGATGATGAGCGAGTTATACAATGTGAAGGGGTGAGGCGAGGTGAAGCCTTCAAACAAGCCTGAACCACCATGTCGAACCTTTCGAGGTGACCCGTGTACTGGGCCAGACGGTACTTGTGCAAGTTTCATGCCCGCCGCCAGCCCTAAGGCTTGATGACCCAAGCATATTCCAAGAAGAGGTCGATTGATTGAGCCATTCATCGCCATTGCAGCAGCATGCATGGTTAATGGAGAGTCCTTTGGTTGACCTGGGCCTGGGCCGAGGACGATGTGGCTGGGTTGAAGTCGTGTGAGAAGATCCTGAAGCAGGTCTTCTGGAGACGCAGCAACAGATGTATTTCTCGATCGATGGATGATCACATCATGGCCCAATCCTGCCATGGCATGGGCAATGTTTTGCGTAAAGGAATCAAGGTTGTCGATAAGAAGAATCGATGCATCCGAACTTATTTTTCCGTTGTCGATTTGAATGGTGCCTTGTTTGGTCGCCACAGGTGCGGGTTCAATCTCCAGTGAGTGAATTTCCAACGGACCTTGCGGAAGTTCATCTCGCTCCTCCACATGCCAGCCACAGGCCTTTCGTAGTGCTGAAGCCTTCCATTTTGCTTCTTCAACTTCATCCCGTGGTGAAGATCCAATTGTAATGCCACCACCCGCAGCAATAGCGCCATGCCAATGCTTCCGATTCTTTCTAGCGATTAATGTTCGAATCAAAATATTCCAAGAACATGCTCCAGACTGAAGATCAATCCAGCCGATTGAACCAGTCCAAAAGGAACGAGGTCGTTGTTCAAGTTCATCGATTGTGGCGCAGACTACAGTTCGAGGACAGCCAGTGATGCTGCCGCCTGGGAAGACTGCCTGTAATGCATCCACCGAATCAAGCCCATCAGAAAGTTCACCGACAACTTGTGACACAAGATGCTGAACATTTGCATAGGCTTCAACATCAAATCGCTCTATGCCAATCTTGCCGATACCACTCACTGCGCCTAGGTCGTTGCGCATGAGATCGACAAGCATTCTGTGTTCTGCGCGTTCCTTTTCGTCATTCAACATCTCATTTCTGAGATGGACTTCCTCTTCATTCGTTCTGCCGCGTGGACGAGTGCCCTTGATGGGGGCGGTTCGTACAGTGCTCCCATTCGACTGAAGAAGTGATTCTGGTGATGAACTGACAAGAGCAAGTCCGAGGTCCTCTGCGCATATGTATGCGGAAAATGGCGCAGGGTTGGTGAAACAAAGTTCCTCGAAAATTGCCAATGGATGGCTTTTGAGTTGCCCCTCCCACCAACGTCCGAGGTTGACTTGATAGAATTCGCCCGCAGCAATACCATGCCTGATTGCCTCAATTCCTTCTTCATGTTCTTGGTCGGTCATGTTGGAAGTTTCTGAATGAGGGTTTGCTGATGGAGGGACTCTGACCGAGGGGGGGTGATTGTCAAATTCTTCCCTTGCTTGCTGGGCCCAATCATCGTCTAAGCAGTCGAATGCGTGAAGGCTTGAATCATTCTTCTGTTCAACCACAAATCGTTCAATGAGCCATAGAACTGCTATGATTTCATCTTGTTCAGGGGGGTGCTGCAGAGCGATTGGTTGGGTCCATTGAACAAGGTCATACGCTAGTGTACCAGCCCAGAAAGGGTGCGTTGGAAGGCCTTCTGGCGGGCGTGGAGAAAATGATTCTGCTTTCGATAGAGCCTTCACTTTGTCAAGAAGATCAGCGAGATTCGTTCCGAAGACAGAGGTGGCATGGTACCAACAGCCGTGCTTCCATTCTTCCACATGGCCAACCAACTGGCATGATTGGTGAGTAAGCTGAATTTCACCTTTACTTGGTTGATGGGATGGAGCATGAGGGATGTCTGGTTGACGAACGACCAGCCTCCGCTTTGAGGGACCACATAGAATCGAATACCTTGAGAGGTGTGAAGCAGGTCCACCTGAAATCATGACCATTTGGTCAGGTCCACCGTGGCGAATCGCTTTGCCCCCAAGTAATCCAACATTATCGAAATGTTTCATCAAGGGGAGAATCCGTTCATCGATGCTTAGGCCCCCACATCACTCCAAGCGTTCTTGTTTTCATAGTGTTGGGTTAGCAAAGTTTGACATTTTATAGCAAAACCATGATTTGTTCCGATTGCATCCCCGTTAATCGACTCTATTTGCGATGCACCAAGCCCACTTCCAACAGCGACCATCTCAAGCGCTCGAGCCACAAGTCGTTCATTCAATCGTCCCCTCTGAACTGGTATTCCACTGTCTTCTAAAAGAGGAATTAGGATGGAGGCAGTGATGCTCTCCACTCCCCCTTCAGCATCATCACAGACCCAGACAGTACTGTCCTCATCAAACACCATTGGCGTAGCACGATCGCCATCAACAATTGCGTATTCATGGACAAGTAAGGCAAGGTCAGTCCCTGCTCGGTCTGCTTGATTCATGGCATCGAGATAAGGTTGCCAATCACCATGCTTGGTACCATTGACCTTAGGGGACCATCGGGGTGCTTCGACGGTAATTGCCTCAATCTGCTCATTGCGAAGTGAGAATTCCCGGGTCTCGATATTCAATTCTCCATTACGTTTGAGCTCCATGCGTAAGAGTCCGTTTGGTTGGTGTGGCTGGCCTGTGTTGTTGTGTCCAAGTTTGTCCATTGCACGTGCAATCAACTCATTCATGTTCTCAGGCCACTGAATTCGCAATCGGTGCGCATGACGTTTCATGCGCCCGATGTGCGCTTGAAGATCTGCAACACTTGCATTGCCATCCCATACCATGGTTGTGAACACCAAGTCCCTAGGACTCTGCCCACCCGTTTCTGACATCCTATGGCCTCAGAGCAAATCGTCAAGGAACGATGTATCAATGGCTTGCTTTTGTTGTGGAGGGTTTGTTCCAACACCCAATTCATTGAGCAGATCGTTGTTCTGTGCGGGCTGCATGACTGGTTGCTGAGGTTGGTAGGCTGGTCGGCCATAGATGTCCTGGGAAGTTGTAGGTTGTGCATACATGTCAGCAGCAGGCGTCGCCGGCTGTGTTGGAGGTGGAGCAGGTGCAGGTGGAGAGTCATCCCAAGCTTGGTCGTCTTGAAGACCCCACGTAGCCTCTTGAAGTTCCCAAGATTTCGCCTTTCTCTGTTGATTTCCTCGTGTTCGAATCACAGCGATGAACAAGAAAATGGCTGTAATGAAGAGCCCTGCTGCGAGGAGATTTGGTGTCGTCAGCAACGACGAGAAATCATTACCTTCGTTTGCGCCTTCATCTCCAGACCCAGCGCCTGCGTTCGCCTTGTAAGCATCAAGTTGGATTGGGTTTACGCTTTCTTTGCTGACCAAATCATCGAATGGAGTCACGGCAATGTACCATGCCGAGTCATTGTTCAAATCAGGGAAGCCGTTCGAGGTGATGAGGAACGAATTCGAGGATTGAACTTCACCGACCAATGTCGCGCTGTCAATTGTGTCATAGGTTTCCTCGGCGATGTAGATTTGGTAGCCGCGAAGATTGTCGTCACTCGCCGGCGTCCATTCAACGAGGATTTTCGTCTCTTCAATCCAAACAGCACTGAGTCCAGCAACATTGGGTAGGTAAGAGCCAGAAGCATCGTATCCATCATCCACAGATTGAGCGGAGACTGCTGTTAAATCTGAAGTGAAGGCATTGCCCGATGTGTCCTTCACTACAACAACAGCCCAGATTTCTTGGCCCGGAATCACAGGCGTATCGCCCGCAACGAGGTCGATGGTGAGTGGCAAATCGGGTGCACGGTCGAGAACCGCAATTGGGGTGCTTGGTCCAAGCGTGCCTGTTCCAACACTGGTGAAGGACCATGTTGCAGCATAGACTTCGTATGACCCTACATCACTCGCAGAACTCAATTCGAAATCAAGAAGCAGAGCACTTCCATCATCGAGTGCTCTGTCCGAGAGCGTCAATGCGTCAAGTCGAGGTGGTGCTGTGGTGTCAAGAGCGTTGTCAATAGGCGTCACTGTCGCTTGATTAAGATCGGTCAGGAACACATTGCCAGACAAATCGTGAACTGTCACAACCACATACAACTCGACGTTTGGTTGGATTGGTTGGGGTGTGGTTTGAGTCAGATCCATCATGCCACCGGCGCCACCATACAATGCTGTTGTGAGGGTGACTTCGAGAGGATCGAACGATTCATCGACCCATTGCCTGTTGACCTTCAAACAACCACACTGTGCAGGGTCATTGCCAAACAATGCCCATGCAGCAGATAAATCGGTGACTGGTTGGTCTGCGGCCCAGACGGTGTAGTGTGAGAAATCGTCAGCGTCCGAAATCGACCAAAGCACATCAATGGATGTTCCATCATCGTTGGGATGATCAAAGGCTTGAACAAACTCAGTTCGGTCAGGAGGAGTCGGTTGACCGTTTTGATTTCGTAGTGGTGTCACTTCAACAAGATCTACATCGTCAAGGTTTGCGTTCAACCAATCGTCGTACGCAACAACGCCAACAAGATACATCTGCCCATCTTGGAGTGCGATGCCGTCGATGCTGGTTACAATGGTTGAGTTCTCAGTGCAATCGTTGATGATTTTTGCTTGACTAAACCCACTACCGTCAGCTACAGAAGAGCCGCTAAGTTGTGCACCGGTCGATTCAATTGTTCGCATGAAGATTGCATAGAAGGTACAGTCCTCTGCTGGATTAACATCCCACGAGACGGTGATTCGGCCACCGTCATCATCGGGGGTGTCAACTGCTGCTACGTTTTCCATCTTTGGTGGAGCAGTGTTGTCATTGAGGCCACCTGTTGGGACAAATGGTCCAACGATGAGGGCGTTCATAATGTCCTCTTGTCCCGCTTCATCAACACAAGTGAGTCCAAGCCAGTAGGGTTGGCCAGGCGAAAGTGAGAGCACGGTCGAGTTGCCTTCCATCTTCATGACTTCACTTTCCGGCGTGAGTCCAAGGACATCGCTCATCGGTTGAGTTGAAGTGTAAATGTTGGTTTGTACCAAATCAAGGCTTGTGCAGCGCGACCATTCAACATCGAGGTCACCATCTTCTCCACCTTCATGCGGGCCAGCGTCAGCCCACACAGGCGGCAATGGGACTTCGTCACTTGGTGACGCTGGACCTAGGACCGCTGATGGTGTACCAAGCCGGCCATCGTCGTATTCGACAACAACCACAGCGTAGTAATCCGTGCCATCGATGAGGTCCACGCCATTTGCAGTCGTGACCTCACTTGAGAGTCGGCTATGGAGTGAAATCGCCTTATCGACGGTTCGTGTTTGAAGAACATCTGCTGTGATGCCGTTGGCATCCCAAACAGGCCCGTCGTTAACATACACGAGGTAGCGGGCGAAGTCATCATCGTGAACAAGACTCCATTCAGCCATCAACGCACCCCCGCCATCATCAGGGCGATCGATAAGTTCTGACATCGTGATGGGCGTTTCTGTTTTGACGTAGTCATAGATGAGTCGCACATGCATGGATCCATTAATCGGCGAGCGGAGTGTCAATTGGACATATTGTGTACCGTTGATGATAATTCCATTGTCAACAGCCATCTGCATGGTCGTTTCAAAATCTGGATTATTGTTGAGTTCAATTGTGGCGTTGTACTTCAGACTTACAGACTTGGCCCACGTCGCTGCATTGCTAACGGGTGAAGTGAAGGCCAGTGGAACAGTTTGGAACATGATTCCATTCGTGCCAACCACCCCAAGCGTTGGGTCAAGTGTTGCTGTGTTTGTTGCGTTGGCAAGAACGATTGGCATACCGGGATGAGTCATATCGCTGATGTCGGTGAATGCCAGGTTAAATCCAACATTCAATGGGTTTGCCTTCCGCAATGAAAATCGTTCAATTTCCTTGTACTGTGCGTTGTTTTCATAGCCAAAGAGACCGATGTCTTCGGTTGTCAGCCAGATGGCATCTGATGTGATTGTGCCTCCAGTCATTCCGCTGCCTTGGAACATTTTCAGTGTGGCGTGAGTTGGTGTGCGAGCGCTCAAAATCGAAGCACCATTGGCGCCAATCGTAAGCACGTGGTCGCCATCACTGACCATCTTTTGAATCGGCCATCCAGCAACTTGGAACGAAGGAACTCCGTCTTCAAATTGGTTTGACTGACCGTTGTAATGGTTCATCGGCCCAATATCTGTGGCGATGTGAAGTCCCCACCAATCGGCTGCAAGTGCGTCGACGGTGTTCGAAGACAACTGGTCAAACTTGTGCCATTCAACAGCACCATTGCCGTCCATACTTGTGACGCCAGGTCGTTCAGAACCCGCCCCGTCGTGTCCAATGAATAACGTGGTTGAGGTTGATGTTGTGCCGTCGTTATTTTGAATGGTTTCAATGGCGGTTGTAAGCGATTGTGCTGAAGTTGCCATAAGGCCACTTCCGCTGTTGTAGAGGGTTGTAGCGTTGGTTAAGGTATCCATCTTGACAACACCTGCGGCGGTCGCCATCCACAGATCGGTTCCAACCATGACCACGTCTTCTACTACATTTGTTGGCAACCCATCACTGGTTGTGAGTGGGTTAGCCCAATCGCTCGTGGTGTAGTCCCAACGGCCGATGCCGCCATTCGTTGCGATGTAGAGCATGGTTGAGGACTCAGTGAATGCATTGATGTTGTTTGAAGGCAATCCACCGAGCAATCTTCCATTTCCAAACCCTGTGCCGGGCGTGTAGATTTGAACACCAGCAGCAGATCCAGAGCTTCCTTGCAAACCGATGACCAGATCGTTTCCATAGAGGAAGAGTCCATCCATATTGTTGTGAAGCCCACCGGTCATGCGCGTCAAGATTCCTGTAAGGGTGTCGAGTTTGTACAAGCCCGTTGGCGTTGTTGTAATGTAAAGGTCAGTTCCAATCAGTTCTGTGTCCTTGACCACAGAATTTGCAGTCATTGTCCAACCTTGTTGCCAATCAACTGTACCATCTGCTTGGCGTTCTCCTTGAAGTAGACCTGCTCCGGCAGAACCCCCTCCGTTTCCAAAGCCTTGGCTGGCTCCCTGGGTTGCCACCCAAAGATGAGTACCATTGCCGGCCATACTCGTCACTTGTCCACTAACGAGGCCGGGGAAATCAAGCAGTGTGTTTTGTCCGAGCGAACTTACGGTATCGACGTGGCTGTAGCCAGAAGAGCCGCCGGCTTGACCTATGAGCCATTCACTTCCAAGCCATTGGAATGAAGTCACAGATGAGCCTTGGCCGTTGAAATTCACTTGAGCAGTCGAGCCACCAGATGTGGCAACAGCACTGTAACCTCCGCCGATGATGTTGTCGCCGCTGGTACCAATTCCATGACCGAGCACAAGCATGCTGTTGGAATAATCAATGGCGTCCCACCAGACCCTGTCGCTTGGCAAATTGTGAATTGTTGTCGTGATCGGGTTAAGCCAACTGTTTGAGGCATAGCTGTACTTTTTGACATCTGCTTCGTCTTCGTAGAATGCCACATAGAGAGTGCCTGCACCATCGCATGCAACGCCAGAGACTTCACCGTAGTCCTCACTCCAATCACTTCGAGTGAAGGTGCCAAGGAACGAGTCGTTGGCCATATCGAACCGTGCTACACCACCGTTGTTGGCATAAATCCCGATATGAAGCACACCGTCACATTCTGTCATGGTGATTGGGTATCCGTTTGGCACGCCGTTCGATCCGGTTTCATAGTTGTTCCACGTTCCGCCATCCCAGTGGGAAATCGCTCCATTTCTGAACTGACCAAATCCATTGAGTTCACCGCTGCCGACGACCAAGTCAGTACCGTCGGTCCAGAGTTCATACACTTGCTCTCCTGCGTCGTTCGGCAGGCCAGATCCAGGTGTCCAAGTCGAGGACCAAGTGCCCGTGGACTCGTCAAATCGCGCTACTCCATCTTCGGTAGCAAACAGAACTTCACCATCGTATTCTATGATTTCACGGATGGGGAAGTCGAAGTCGTCTTCGTCCCATTCTCCAAGCAATGTGCCGTTTGCTGCCATGTACTGGAGTGAATTTTCGCCCCATGAGACCCACATATTACCGCTCGTCGCTTCGTAAGCAGTCACGCGGTCAACTTGCCCGATCGGTAGAATGTTATCTTCCCAGGAATTGCTGCTTGTGTTCCATTGTGCGATACCACCCGAGCCATCGACTTGCCACCAGTTTTGGGATGCAATGCTGATCATGATGGTGTCGCCAATAAGGCCCATTCCGTTCACATCGCCATTGTTTTGGCCAATTTGGGAACCTGCGTCGAGTGCGGAAAGGGCTGTGAAGTTTCGAGCATTAAATCGGTACAGATTGTCGCTGCTTGCTCCATCGTGATAATACATTATATCGCCTTTGAGAATCATATCAAGGGGGTCACCATTCCCTGCAAAGAGGCTGCTGGATTTTTCGATATCATACACTTCGGCCCCGGTGGTGGCGTTGAGGAGTTGGAATCCGTCTGAACCGCCAATCCAGACGTAATTCGGATTCACATCTGCTGAAAGTGCAGTCGCATCTTCATTGCCATTATCGAGGAAATTGTCATCAGTCCAGAGAGTGAGCCACTCATTATTCGTGATGTCATAACGAGCGATACCAATGCCGTCAAGAGCGATGAATGCAACATCGCCAACCACGACCACAGGTGCGTTGTTGGTCTGCTCACCGGCAGTCCACTCTCCAACAACGTCGAATGGTGAGATGCTGATGATGCCGACGCCTGAGTTTGTTCCTCCAAACAAGTACGTGTTCGAGACACCGACGCCCACAGAATAGGTTGCCCAATTTGGCATCCCATCGTAGACATTCAAACATTCTTCAATATCGATGGTAGAGGTTGGGAATTCACATACGCCAATGTTGGTTGCCGCATATACATTTGAACCAACAACGACGAAATCAAAGAATTGTTGTGGCCGTTCATCCCACTGTCGGCCAAGCTGGAATGAACTGGAACTGGACGCGCTTTCATCCCACTCAATAGCGCCGTTGTTAGTGCCAATGTAGAGAAGGTTGCCGTTTGCTTCAAGGGAATAGATCGTGTCGCTTGGAAGCACTCCAATGGTGCCAAATTCGGTGAGTGGGAGTAAGATTTCATTGGTCCCCAAATCTTTTCGCGCTACGCCATATCCGGGGATTCCGAAATACAAGATATCGCCAACAACAGCAACAGGGACATCGTTTGCTCCGTTGATGCCTGTGGAGATCCACGGGGTCAACCACGTGTCGTTGGTGATGTCATACCGAAGAAGGCCATCGTTTTGAGTGCCAACATATGCGACTTCGTTGTGAATCGCTGCATCGGTCACGGTTCCCTGACTAAGAGCGAGTGACTCGAACACCACTGGAAGGGAGCCAGTGAGGTTGACGGCCATAAATTCCCCATAGAATTCATTCAGAACGACAACCGTAGAACCATCTGATTCAACAGAAGTCACTTCATTTCCTGACAGGTCGGTGTTGGAAGTATCCCAAGTTTGGAGAACGGTTCCGTTGCCGTGCATCTGGTGTGCACCATTGCCTGCAGCAATGTAGACGTGGTTCCCGTCTGTGCTGAGCCGAGCGATGTCTGCTCCAATAAACACGGGCTCAATCCAGCGCGACGCTTGCGTGTCAAATCGATTGAGGTACTGGTCATCTGTTGCTACGAAGAGCACACCGTCCAATTCGGTCGAATCAATCATTTGACCAGATGTAGGGCCACTTCCGAGCAGCAAAACTCCTGTGTTGAGTGGCGTCGCGCCAGGGGTGAGTTCAACCAAAGCACCATCACCATCACTAACCAAAATGAGTTCTGTAGAGGGGGATCTTTCTCCGCCGTTTGGCCACGTGAGTAGGCCTTGGCCGCTGTTGGCGAGACCAAAAGCATCGAGGGATTGAGAGCCCGAAAATACATTGCTTGCGGTGTTGTATGTGTGCAAGGAGTCGCCGTTCAAGATGTACAGTGAATTACCGGAGCGGGCAAGTCCAGTGATGTCGTTGCTTGCCAACCAGTTTCCATCGTTCCAAGTCGAGAGCCAGAAGCCCGAACTCCAATCATATCGTGCCAAACCGGCATCAGGGGAAGCGAAGAGAAGTTGATTTCCTGAAATCGCAATTTCAACAATTTCATCGGAGTGCAAACTGTTAGCAGTGGACCATGTCGAAAGCAGCTGGCCATTTGCAAGATTGTATCGAGCCACACCACGGTCATCCATTGATGCATACAGAATTCCATTGGCTTCAACCATGGCTAAGGTCGTTCCCTCCATGTCAGCGACGTTGGCCCATGAACCGCCATTCCACAACATAAGTTCGTCTTGATTCGCTGCATAGACATCACCAGTGCTGGCCAATACGAATTGATCGAATTGAACATAATTTGGATCCGATGCGTCTGGAAGGACCTTTTGAGAACTTGAATCGATGAGCGATATGGCAAAGAAACCGTCTTCTTCAGTCAGCATGTGAATGAGGTTATTTGTCAAATCAATCTCCATGTCAATCACATCGCTTTCAAACTCAAGCATGTCGATGATTGGTGGATCGTTGTTGTAGTCCAAGACAAGAACGTCGTCAAGGATGGCGATGTACATTCGCCCGTCATAGGGGTGGATTGCATGGGTTTGAATTGCCAGATCGATAGGTTCGAAGGAAACTGCAGGATCCACTGGTGCTAAGGCTTCAATCACCAAATCGGTGATTTCCGCATCGGAAGGGAGGGTCCAGGTTGCTCCAGAATCGCTGTTGGGGGCCAGTCTTCCTTCGTGAGGATTTGTGCCTTCGAATGAATCTGCAGCGCCCAGGGTCCCCAACCCCCGCCAATCGAGAAGATTAATCCCGATATCACTCGCAACGAGCATTGGCTCTTCAATCATCAAACCGTCACTGCCATCAACTCGCACTTGGAATGAAACGTTGGACAAATCAGCACCTGGTGCAAATTCAAGCGTCCAATCTGCTGTTGCTTGGCCGCCAGTCAAGGGGTTGGCTCCCGTAGCATCCAACTGCACCCAACCGGTGTCATTGCTGCCCGATTTTGGCCAGATTGTGTCATTGGCAGATTCGTGGGCGGATGCACCAGGAATCATCATCATTGGAGCGACAGAAGAACAGAGCATCAAAGCGACCAACAGGACGGCTCTTTTGCCGGCCGAGCCGGGGGAAAATAGAGCAAAGACTGGCTTCATGTTGGTGAGGGGACTTTTGGGGTATTTGAACGCGGCCCTTGGTCGTGTGCTATATTCATCACTTGAATAACCAAAAAAACGGAGAATTACAGTGAAAATGGGGGTTTTGAAATCATCATGGAGGAATCTGAGAGCACTGCTTTTGGTCATCCTTGGTTCTCCGGACACACAACACTCAAACACCGAACCACATTCGTTGGAATCGATTGCCTATGAATCGGGAGAAGAAAGAGCGCCTGCTCAAAAAGGAAGCTCTCGAATATCACGAGGCCGAACCACAGGGGAAAATCAAGGTCGTCCCCACCAAACCGCACAGTACCGCATATGAATTGAGTTTGGCATATTCGCCTGGCGTAGCCTACCCTTGTCTCGAGATAGCGGACAAACCAGAAGATGCATACCGCTACACATCAAAAGGCAACTTAGTGGCTGTTATCTCGAACGGAACAGCTGTCCTCGGATTGGGCAACATCGGGGCACTTGCAAGCAAGCCCGTGATGGAAGGCAAGGGCCTTCTTTTGAAGACATTTGCAGATATTGACGTGTTTGATATCGAAGTTGACACCGAAGATCCAGAGGCCTTCATAGAAACAGTTGTCAATATCGCCAAGACTTTTGGAGGCATCAATCTCGAAGACATCAAGGCTCCTGAATGCTTTGAAATCGAACGCCGTATCGCTGAGGCCACCGATATTCCAGTGATGCACGATGACCAGCATGGGACCGCAATTATCTCCGCTGCTGCGCTGTTGAATGCGGTTGAACTTCAAGAAAAGAAACTCTCTGAAATCAAAGTGGTCGTCATCGGAGCGGGTGCAAGCGCCATTGCTTGCGCCAATCATTACGTGGCCATAGGCGTCACCAGATCGAACATCGCTATGGTTGACAGCAAGGGCATTGTCACGAAAGCACGGCTGGAAGCAGGAGAATTGAATGAATACAAGGCGCCCTTTGCTCATGAACGTGAACCTGGGGATTTGTCTGACGCCCTGAATGGGGCAGACGTCATGCTTGGACTTTCGCGCGGCGGATTGGTCAGCAAGGAAATGGTGGCAACCATGGCCCCAAAACCAATCATATTCGCTTTGGCCAATCCAACCCCAGAAATTCTCCCTGAAGAAATTCTCGAGGTGCGCACCGACGCCATCATTGCGACAGGGCGTTCAGATTATCCGAATCAAGTCAACAACGTCCTCGGCTTCCCTTACATTTTCCGTGGAGCCCTCGATGTACGAGCAACAGACATCACTCAGGGCATGAAGATGGCAGCCACCCGGTCTCTGGCAGCTCTCGCAAAAGAACCAGTTCCCGATTATATTTCGGCAGCTTATGACGGGGCCGTCATGCAATATGGTCCGGAATACATCATCCCAAAACCATTCGATCGCAGAGTCCTGCTTTGGGAAGCATCTGCAGTTGCACAAGCAGCGGTGGATGAAGGCATCGCTCGTGTGGCGGCTGATGATTTTTCTATCAGCGACTACAGGGACGAACTTGAGGCTCGTCTAGGCCAATCCTACTCCATCATGCGCCATGTCATTAACCAGGTTCGCGGGCGAGGAAAGCGCATTGTGTTCCCTGAAGGCGATAATGAAATGGTCATTAGAGCAGCAGCTCAACTGGCCGAACAGAAAATCTGCTATCCAATCCTTCTTGGTCCTGAAGAACGCATACATCGAATGGTTGACGAGCTCAGCCTACAGTTTGATTACGAAGTCTATGACCCTCGTAAGGACCCAAGACGAAAGGGCGTCTATTCCCAATCGATGCTAAACCGTCGTAACCGCAAAGGAATGACCGTAGTCGATGCAGCACGCCTCCTCAAATCTCGGCCATATTTTGCAAGCCAGATGGTCGCCAACGGGGACGCTGATGGCTTCGTTGGCGGAGTTTCTCGAAATTATGCGGATGTTCTACGACCAACACTTGAATTGATTGGGCCAGCCGATGATGCCCACTGCATTGTTGGGTGCTATATGATGAACGTCAAAGGTCGTACGATCTTCCTCGCTGATGCAACAGTCAACGTGTATCCAGACAGTCGCACGCTGGCTGAAATTGCGGTACAAACTGCAAAGGTGGCTCGAAGATTTGGTGTCGATCCCGTAGTTGCCATGCTTTCGTTTTCGAACTTTGGCAGCAGTCGAGCACAACGTTCTGAACGAATCGAGGACGCCATTGAATTTGCTCGAGAACTCGACCCCTCACTGGTCATTGACGGGCCGATGCAGGCCGATACGGCCTTGAACGGAGACGTGCAAGGCGAGTACCCATTCATGGAATTCACGGGTGCTGCCAATGTGTTGGTGTTGCCTAACCTTGCTGCTGCCAACATTGCCTACAAGTTGCTCGAAGAATTGGGTGATGCAGAAATGACTGGCCCAATATTGGAGGGCATGGCTCAACCTGTCCAACTTGTTGCTCGCCGAGACGGAGTGCGCCACATTGTGAACATGGCTGCAATTTGTGCCGCTGATGCAATTCGCCAGGAACCTTACTGGGAAAGTCTGATTGATCCTGTTGATGAAAACTGAGCATCATTGCTCTTGATATTGCACCGTAGGTCGGCGCGGTCGCCAAAACGCACCGGACACGAAACCCGCACAAAGTCCCCCAAAAAGCAGGTTAGCCCACCCTGATACAGCATAATCACTCATACCTCTCAAGATAGGGATCACAAACGAAGGAATGACGCCTAAAAGGAAGATGCATACCACTTCAGTTCGGATGTTTGCAATCATATCAGCAGATTCTGGAACTCGTTGAGGGGTCCCCTCACGAATTGGGGTGATGACCAATCTGGCCTTCACTCCTTCAATTGGGCGATCGAGTGGCACGCTTGAGAGGGCGGTAATGCCTTCCTTGGAAGGGTGAGTTTCGATGGCAGCTCTGTGTAATGCCATTGGGCCAATGCCCTCAAATCGCCGAGGCCGTCCATCCATCATTGCACCGCGATAATTGGAATTGATTGCGTCGGCCAAAACCTCGATCTGTTTCTTGTCGAGCCCAAGTCCAAAGTTGGATTCAGCACACCTCCATTCTGCTTCCGAGGGGCACCGAATCTCCCATTGTTGCTCTTCATCCAAACCCTCGATTCCCGAATCAATGAGTGTTTGGCCTGCTTTCATAATCGTCTTGAGTGCCTCTGCAGTGACTTGAAATCTGTCGTTTTGTTCTCTCTTTCCTCCATTGAGCATCGAGTCATAATCAGCAGCACTGAGCGGGTCAGTCATGATGTAAAATGCAGGTAATCGGACCTCATGGCGGGGTCTTTGGCTTGCATAAATCCAACCACCTTTGTCGGTTCCAAGGTACAATGATTGAGCCTCAACACGCTGAAACCTAAGTCCTCCAAGCGTGATGTGTTCCAACGCAATCCCTCACCGAAGTGTGCCTTCCATTCGGCGGTACCAAGCCATTCCCTTTTCATGGTCCTCAAGAAGGGAGAACTGTGGGAATGGCGAAATCGATCGGGCGTAGCCAAACACGGCAAAATCGACCAAATCAGGCGATGTTCCTCCAAAGAATTTCTCATTACCATGCTCGTTGGTAAATTCGGTGAGAAGATCATGCCACAGTTTTTTTGGCGTTCGACCATCACTTTTCACTCGCTTTTTTGCGATAATACCCCACATGATTGGGAAACCTGCCCAAGCATAGAGTCGCTTAGAGATAAATCCAAATTTCTCAAGTTTGGAGATACGTGTAGTTGTTTTGAGTGCTGAACCAAGGGTCCCGTACAATATTGGTACCGTTGCTTTAGAGACCTTCGTATCCGCCCATTCTAACCATTGTTTTTGCCTTTTGGCATCACCAGTCGATGCGAGTTTACCACCGTTGTATACAGCATCGATGTGCTTCATAATCGGCGTTGAATCGACATGGTGTTCCCCAGATTCATCACTGAACACAGGAACTTTACCCCAGTCACCTGCAAAGGCAACGGATTTCTTGATTTTCATGCCATTGACGCCAATGTAATCAACGTCCAAACCGATGTGTTCAATGACGCCACGTACCTTCCAACAGAAAGGACACGTGTAGAGCATGTGTACGGTGGGGGTTTGACCCATGACCTACCCTGCCGCCTTTCCTTCTTCAAGGCTCGTTATCATTCTAGGCAGCAGGTTTCCACCCAGGTTTCCAAAAGTCTAGGTCGTCCAACCACCGCATCCATTCTTCGTCTGAACAAGTTAACAACCTGAAGGCACGAGCTTCAAGCCCTTCCCTGTTTGCAGCAGAAAGCATACCCTGCTCCATTGCATCATGCCATTCAACCTGCATGTGACGAATTCGCCGCCTTGCTTCTTCGGGTTGCTCAAAATTCATCTCACATAGATCTCTCAATTCAGAAATCCATGTCCGAGCATCTTTCAGTAATGGGTCATCGACTTGGGCCCGCTTTGATTTCGGTTTCTTACCAAATGGCCACCAACCCATGTTATGCTGAAGGATGGGGGCGACTTAACGCCATCTATTGAAAGCAAGACAATCTGGTTGAATGGTGGTTTGGCATGGATGGCGAAGTCTGAGTCTGATTGTACGTTTTTTTTACCCTCTCTGAGGGATTAGTTCGTGACGCATGTTCATCAACCAGCCATCCTACGCTTGAATCATGGGTCGGATTGTCGTTCATCTGCATGGGGCAACGAAACAGAACGAACTTCATCGTCTCATTGAAATGTATTCGAAGAGGGTCAATAATCGCGGAATTCGGATTGAAGTTCATTCGAACAAACTGTCTTCCTCGGCTTACCTCGAGGCCCTATTTCAACTTCAAGGCGATCTCTACTTGATGGATGAAGGTGGGGTGATTGAAGATTCAGTTGCATTTGCAGAACGGCTCAAATCTTGGACGGTCCAGACCCATTCAACTCACTTGGCGATCGGACCGGCAGAGGGCTGGATTGATGTTCAAAGTCGTGATTGTAAGCGACTTTCCCTTTCACCAATGACCATGCCACATGAGTTGGCAAGCGTTGTTCTGGTTGAACAACTCTACAGGGCGACCGAAATATTGCGTGGTAGTGAATATCACAAGGCGTGACAAAAGGGTCAAGAAGCACGGAATCTTGGAAGAATTTGGAGGCAAGTGATGCTGCTGTTTGAACAGGAAAGTTTGCGTTGGAGCCTCCTCGCCTTTGAAGGATTCATCGGACTTGTTTTGATCCTCGCTTCAAAGAGTCAACCTTTCCCCCTCCCCTCCCGTCGCTTTGGATGGATTGTACTTTCCGTGGCTCTTATGCTAACACTTGGGCAACTCGCACCAAACCCTGTTTCTGTCCTTGGCCACCTCGTGATATTGACAGGTCTTGGCTCATTTGGACTCTTGATTGGCATTCATCATCTCATTCGTACCCGCAGAGAAGTCCTGATTGCACCATTTTCAGGATTCTTATTCTGCGTCGGAATTGGAGGTTTGATGGTTTCAACATGGTCGGAGTTGAACACGTTTGAACAATGGTCTGGATTTGCTGCATTGGTCATGCTGGGCGGCGGCCAAACCTGGCTTGTGTTCCGCGGACTTCTCATCGGTAGGCTCCCCCTCGCATGGAGCCAAGCTGGAATGGTTGCCTTGCAGCGCGGTTTTGTTGATGGACAGGATGGTGCAATTGCTTGCTTCGAAAAAGGCTGGGATGCAGAGGAAGAGCATCTCAATCCGATGGCATATGTTGCTCTTCACCGATTGAATTTGTTCATCGGAGACCAAGATAAAGCGACAGAATGGTTGCATGCGCTTGAGGATGTCGGCGGTGAAAAGGGCGTTGCTCCAGAGTGGATTGAGGCAATTCATGACGCTCTGGTTCGCATCAGCCCCGAGGCAGCAGCCATACTTCCCCCGTTGCAATCCAGCGAGGAATGACTCCGGTTTGCGGAAATATCTTCGATTAAACCGGTATTATTCCCTAATGAAAGTTTCATGAGCAAATAACGACTCAATAAAACAAACTCATTAATACCATGAAAGTCGATTTATTACTATGGAAACAGTCGAAGAACAGCCAGATGCACTTGAGATGAGCACGTTATTGTGGTATGCTATCTTCGTTTGGTTCGCCTCAAGTTTGTTTTCCCAATCAGTGTACATGGCCTTCAACGGCGTACCATATGACGCAGTTGCACTGCTTCAAAATCTAGGGCCAATTTACTACCTCGTTCTTGCCATTGAGTTGTTCGTGTGGATCAGCTTGGGCAGTCTTTTGGTCAAGAAAGTACTCAAGAAAACCTGGACCAGCCCAAGCCCAAACCCAATCGCCGCATAATGTTCTTTTTCAACACCAAGTTTGGCTGCTGAACCTTCAATCATGATGAGCGAAGAAATCAGTCACCCTCGAAATTCATCGAATTTCAAACATTACTTCCGATGACTTGAAGGTCCGCCAAGACAAGGAACTCATGTGAGAGAAACTGGCGATGTTCCATTCTTTTCTGGTCGACCAATGGACACATGTTCATTGAAAGACGAAGAAATGGCCATGCGCGTACTCCCCCGAGGTGCCCGAATCGTAACGATTGAAGAGGCGAGGGAGAACCTTCCAAAAGTGACCCGCTGGCTTGCAGAACTTCAGGCAATGAGTGATGAAGCACACGATCTCACTGAAGAGCTCGAAGTGCTTCTCGAATCATTACAACCTGAAAATGAACACGTCGTGGAAGTTGCAGAGCATCTTGCACAACTTGTGACGCATTGGCAACACACCACTGCTAAAATTGAGGCGACTGGAACCAGAATTGCATGTTTGGAACCAGGGCGACTCGAATGGTATGGCGTGGTCGACGAACATCTTGCTCTTTATTCATGGAGCCTTGGAGAAGAAGACATTGAATGGTACCACCCGATTGATGCCAGTTTCATGGCCCGAAAACCACTCATAGAAGCGTGACGTCCCAAGCATGAGGGGGAACCATGGTTAGAATCAATCGAGTGTACACCGGCGGTGGTGATGAAGGCGAGACATCACTTGTCGATGGTTCACGTCGATCAAAAGCAGACCTTCGATTTGAAGTGGTTGGGACTTGTGATGAACTCAACGCTATCTTTGGGCTCGTTACAATGGAAGCAAATCGCTTACCACGGCATGAAGATGGTGGTAGTCGAGCGACGGTTGAACGGGTTCAAACAATCCTCTCGATGGTTCTTACTCGTGTCCAAAATGAGTTATTTGATCTAGGAGCAGAACTTGCCTGCGTGCCATCTGAACTTCCAGAATATATGGTGCTCATCAACGAGAATCAATGCTCAGTATTGGTCGAAGAGATGGATGCATGGCTTGAGCACATCGAACCACTCACCAGTTTCATTCTTCCATCTGGGCATGGTCCCGAGGCCATGCTCCATCTTGCTCGAACCGTAGCGCGACGGCTTGAACGTGGTGTTGTTCGGCTCAAAGAGCACGAGGGCGAAGGTTCGGTAAGGCCGCTCGTTCAAGTCTACCTCAACCGTCTTTCTGACTGGCTCTTTGTCCTTGGCCGCTGGGTCACTGCCGGACTTGGTCACAACGAAATGCTGTGGCTACCACTTGGGAAACGAGGTCCAGAATCGGGAGTAGCGGACCGAATTCGTCGCCTTCACGCATCTGATGAAGACTTTGAGAAGCTCTAATCATTCAAGTCCAAGAGCACTCATATGTTGGCGGGCACTTCTCAGTACGCTTTTTGTTTCCTCGTGTGAGAGTTGCTGTTCGGCCATGTCCCAGTCAAGCCACATGTAGCCGCGATGCTCATGCGAAAGTTTGACCGAGATTTGTTCGGTTTGTGCTACATACCAGTAGACTTGCTTGACCTTCTTTTTGCCCCGGTGACGGTATGAGTATTCACTTCGCTCAACAAAATCATCGACGAATTGAATTTGATCAATACCCGTTTCTTCTGCTAATTCCCGTTGTGCAGTGCTATGGTGGCTATCATCATCTTCTTCGACGTGCCCCTTTGGAAAATCCCAATGCCCTTGTGGGTATTGGAGCAGGAGCACCGTCCCATAATTGACCAAGACGACACCGCAGGAGGTCTCCATGGTGTGAACCGAGAGGCCAACAGTCAAGTTATTTGTGGCGAAAGTAACATCGGCAAATCTTCTTGAAGGCGGTTCATTAGCCTCGTTCATGGGTGAGGCACTCAATGTTCTGAAGGAGGCAGGGTTGCCAGAGTTCACCACAATCGTTGCCGATTCAGATCTCGATGGGCTTTGTGCAGCAGCAGTTTTGAAAGCAGTCAACCCCAATGCTACAGTTCATTTTGCTCATGCCGCACTGGTACGTTCAGGCACGATAGATCATCTCATCAACCACCAAACTGCAATGGTCGACCTCCCTTTTCATCCAAATTGTGGGTGGTATCTGGATCATCATCAAACAAATAGGCCAAGTCCAGATGAAGAAGCATCGTTCATTGCGAAGGGTGGAACCTGTCATTGGGAAGCAACACCATCCGCCGCACGCCTGGCTTACGATGTCCTCAGCCCGCACATTGATTTGAATCATTTAGAAGAGATTATGCCCGTTGTTGATGCCTTAGACTCAGGTCAAATCTCTCGAGAGGATTTCATTGCTGATGGACCGATTCTCCAACTTGCGCGTTCTTTGTCAATGAGAGAACCAGAACATATGCAACTTCTTTTGACCCTCCTCTCCAAAGGCACCCGCTTGGCTGATGTCTTGGCTGATGAGCGAATACTTCCTCACGTGAGTCGAGCAAAAGAGGAACGAGCAGCCGCACAACGGGTTGTTGAAACTTCGACAACAATCATCGATCGTTTAGCGGTTTGCCGTATGGATGAAAAAGGCGTTCGCTCGAATGGGTATCTCGTCACCGCATGGGCAGGCGACCGAGCAGATGCGTGTTGCATTATCCACGGCTACGCCGATGGTTCAATTGAGACCCCCGAACATCCTCCCCTCTCTGCGAGTTTCTATGCGAATTCATTTCTTCCCAACGGTCAAGGAAGGTTTGACTTGTCTCGTATGGCAACGGCTCTTGATCCAACGGGTGGCGGCCATGCAAACGCATGTGGTTGCCGCGTTCAAGAACCGGGGCTTGACGCCAACCTTGACCACTGGCTTGCGATGTGGGCAGACCGCGATGTCGCTCTAGCAATTCAATGACTATTCGAGCACGATAAACAGGTACAGGAATCCTAGGAAAGCGTGGATGAAAACGAGGACGACAATCAAGTCTGCTGCCCTTCCATGCTTGACGCTGTGGTGGCTGAATTTTTCACCAGCCATGCGCGCATCCCTTGCCTTTCGCCCCATCCGTGCTAAAGCATACAGCAAAGCGAAGCCAACTGGACCCATAAAACCGTGAAGACTTTGCGGCATAAGGCTCGAAATCACCTGTTCTCCCGAACGCCAAGCAACGATGGCTCTGGCCACGAACGCAACGGAAATTACTCCAAAAGACGCGTAAAGTAGACGCTCGCCCATTGTTTCATGTCGGCTGCGTGCCGCATTTCTCTGCTCACCTTTGAGTTCGTAGCTTTTTCTTCGCCATGAATACTGCCACCAAATCCAAACCAACAAAAGCGTGGCGAGGACAGGATGAAGGAGCAAAATGAATGCATTGATTAAATCCACAATTTGCCCCCTGTGTTTTGTCGGATGTGCTCCCGCCTCATGGTTGTTATTGGAAACCTCAGTCGAACCTGCTCAGTAGAGGAGTGACCCATGCCGGTGGGTTGAAGGAGGGTAGGTTGAGCCAATAGATGAGGGGCGAGCATTCTGCAGGAGGAGTATCTGGCTAATTGCCTTAAAGTTGCGTTCAAATCAAACGCAACAAAAGCGCGTCGCCAGTCCCTCGTTGTACGAACACCCGACTGGCAATTGCTTGAGAAATCATGGCGACCAATTCTTCTCTTAGCGATTGCAGAAACTGAACTTCCAGCCGCAGATGAAGACGAACAACCCTCGCCAATGCGAAAGTCAGTCAATATGCGGCGAACAAGAACAAGGCGAGGTGGCCGAGGTTCAACCAGTCCAATGGACTTGATCCCGTCACCCGAGGAAATGCTTATTCCAAGCGATTATTCTGATGCATACCGACTTGCAGTCCTTCTCTCTCATAAACTCCTCAACAAAGATGATTGGGATTCTTCTTGGGAAACAACTGAAACCAGTCTTCGAAACTCTTGCCTCGAAAAGGGAGTGCATCCTGTGTGGGGCGAACTTGCTCAACATACCCCGGTGTTTGGTCAATTTGCGGCGTTCCCAGTCGCAAAACCAAAGAAAAAATCATCTAAGAAAAAGGTAGACATGTCAGCCGCTTTTATCGATCCTCGTTCTTCGAAGGATTTGGCTACAGCCCTCGACTCTCTTGCGGCAACGGTCGATACGGCCGATGCTCAAGTCGCACTACGAAACGTCACTTCACAATTATCAGCAGGCCGCACCTTAACGCCCAGTGACTTGTTATTCAATCTTGAAGGACAGGCGTCGGTGCTCTCGGCTCTGCTTCACATTGCTACCGATAGCGATGCAACAGATGCCCTTGCTCGAGTTGAAAAGGTCGACAAAAAACTTGCTTCTGAATTGATGGATTTGACTCAACTTCAAAACGGCCAAGTTGAGGATTGGGATGCAAGTGCAAACGCCAAGGGAGAGCATTCTCTTGCGCTTCGCCGCCGGTTCCTTGCCTGGCAACACCCTCCAGAATCCTCTTCAGAAATGGATGCAGCAAGCCTAACCGAAGGGCTCGAATTGCTTCAGAATGGCGATGCACCAACGCAGGCGATTGAGCGCGTGACATGGTGGCGCTTAGCAGCCCTTCATCGTGAAGGAAAGTCAAAAGAAACCATCGAAACATTGACTGCTCTCAAACTCGATGTGCATGCTGAACTATCAAACTTAATCCCGCTTGTCTCTGATCTTTCGAATGAGGAAGTTCAAGCGTGGCTCGAAAGTCAGATTCCCCATCTTGATGACGGCGCCCTCGTTGACATCATCTGTGGTTCTGGCATCCATACAGAAACTCAGGCTCTGGCAGCAAAGCATCTCAGCCCAGAAAACATCGAAGCGTGGGAGCAAGTGCTCCCAGTCGTCATTGACATTTACACACGTTCGATGAACTTGCGAAGGTTGTCAGAAATTATCGTGAAGAATGATCTGACACCTCTCTCGCACCCATATGAGACCCTTCTCGCTGCGCATCTCTTAGCAGCAGGCAAAGACAACGATTTGTGGCATGCTGTCCGATCTGCTCGTGAGAAGGCGTTGGACTCTGTTCACAGCACGGATGCTCCGCCTGCCTTCTCTTCAACCAGTGAAGCATTACTCATGCTGTTTGAAGGTGAGAATGTTGATGACGAAAGGCTCGGAACTCTGCTTGACAAAAGTGGCCTCCTTGCCTTCGGCGTCATCCGCCGTGCACTGCGCGAAGGCGGTTCAGGAATCGTCGAGAATAAGGAACTGAATGCCTTGCAGACCAGCATCGCAGAAGCAAATCTTAGCTTGATGGAGGAACACCTCTTCACGGCCGTCATCGACACGCTAAGGCTGAATCGAGTGGCACTCATGCTCCAACATGGGACATCGGATGATGCAACTGTGGAAAGCGTCAACACCTTGCTTAGCAATGAAAATGTTCCAACTGCCATGATTCACTCCGTACGCCATCTCGTTCTCGAACACGATATTGGATTGCCTTCGTTGGTACGATGGTACCAAACAAACGATCCCCTTTCGCCTTGGCACACCCTCGCACGCGCTTCGGTTTCGGCTTCAAAGAAGGATGAATTGAATGCCGCACGTGATTACCGTAGAGCAGGAGATCATGACGGCTTTGACTACGAGCACAAAGTGGTGCTCTATCGTAAATCACTCATCCACTTGGCATTTGCAGAACAGTGGAAGGAAGCAGTGGAATTACTCGAAGCCCAACCCTCCCTTCGAAGTGCAATCACTAAGAGGTTTCAACTGTACCTCCGGGTATCGTTTACTTCGATGCGAAGTACCAATGAGGCGACCCGTTTACTGAAGGATTTCGTACGCTCGACAAAGGTTATTTCACAAGAGAATGAATCTGGGGAACTCGAAGAAATCGAAGTCACTTATTTTGCAGAAGACGATCTTGACATGCTCAAGACATACCCCTTTGAACATCAACGTGTTCTGCCAACAGATCCGTTTTGCGGTAGGGTCACAGCAGCGGTGAATTCCCTACAAAAGAACCGCCGCAGGCAAAGAAATGCATTCGATACGAGGTTTACTCAGTTGATGCAAGGCTCTTCTCCTTCACTGGATGAATTGTACGATTTAGCAAAGGAGGCCGCTGAAGAAAAACCAGTCGAAGGACTGATGTTCCTTGAACGGGCTCAAAACCGTGGCCAATTCAACATACGGGAGATTAAGCGAATTGCAGATGCAGAACAGGGTCTGTTTTCCGCCTACAAAGACCAAATTCCAAATGGCTCTCGCAGGTACCTCAGAAACCTCTCGCTCTCCCCATTGGTCCTCATTGACACCAATGTTCTTGTTGACGCACTGATGGATGCTATCAAGCAAAAACTCGAGGTTTTCACTGAAGCCAGTCTTGATATTGGTGGGCACGGGCACTTCCACCACGTCCTTCTCAAGCGTGCACAGGAAGGTAAAATTCAACTTTGGCTTCCAAAGATTGTGAAGCAAGAACTCACTGGAATTGCCAGCGACATGAACTTCCTACGCAATAGGTTCAGTGATCTCTTGGTGCCACCGACCATGCTTGATACGGTCTTCCAAAAAGACGTCATCAGCGAAATCGTAGACAGAGTACTCACAGACTACAGCACGTGGCGCCCAATGGATTTGCAACTCGAAGCAGAAGCAGAAGAAGAAGAAAACAAGTCAGGTGTGGTTGAATTCTTCAAAGATTACACTGAAATTTATGAAGAAATTACTGCCATGAAGCGAACACGTGGAGAACCTGCACGGACCGTCATTGATGGGCTGGATGTCTATCCCGAGGCTCCAGATCGCACCATTATGCATCTCGCTATCCACCTGGCAAAGAAATCATTGGGCAATCTTGGAACCATTCTAGTGGCTACACGGGACAGTGATTTCACATTGGTTTCAAGAGCACTCGAAGAGCGATTTGGATTTGGCGTGGCAAAGAACAGCCGCGCACTCAATAGTTTCCTTCACGGATGAATTTGCTTCACTCTCTTGTAGCGAACCATTGAGAGGTAGTTTGGATTCAACGTTGTCACAAATCACAATTGTCGCTGGCCCATCGTCCGTTCACGTCAACGGCTCACCATGCTCGCTGGCAGGTTAGTCGCTGGTGATCCAGTTCAAGATTTGATTGTATTTCGAATCGCTTTGATACGGTGGGTTGTGGCCTGCAGTAGGGCTGTGTACTTCTAGACAATTCGAGAATTTCTGAGCGAGAGCGGGAGCCATGTCCTTGAAACCGTCGTCGTTTTCTCCTGAGAAGACCATGGCCGGCGTGGAAAGGGGCGCTTCTTCATTGATGGTGTCGATTAGTCCTTCGTGCGTGGTTGGCAAGTAGCCGTTGTACATCAGAACCTTATCGAACGTGTTGTCGGTGTTGGCAAGGTAAACAGGAATCATTGCTGCGCCTTGGGAATAGCCCAAGATGGCGTGGAAGGGCCCTTGCTGCTCGACGATTTGGTCGAGGTAGGAAATGGACGCGTCGGCCCAATCTGGGTCGGTCGTGGGTTCACCTTTTCCTCCAGGAGGGTCTCGAATCCAGACGTTGTTACTCTCAGGCGTGCTGGCGAAGACGAACTCATAATCGCTTAAGCTTGCCATCAAGTCCTGCATGCCTTGCATGCTTCGAAAACTGTTGGCGGTTTGTCCACCGCCATGGAGGGCGAGAATCTTCAGTGGCCCTTGCGGACCGATTTGGCTTTGTGAACATCCGACCTCATTGACGGTCTCGCCGCTTGGTGTGTTAGGGCACGTGTCGATGTCGTTGCTAACCCCATCGTTGTCGTCGTCCTTTTGAGATTCTGAGCAGCCAAAAGCGTCGACTTGCTCTCCAGCGGGGGTGTTAGGACACACATCGACGTCGTCGGTGAGTCCATCATCATCTGTGTCTTTTTGAGCATCTGCACACCCCTCGGCGTCCGCGTTGGCACCCGCTGAGGTGTTTGGACAGCGGTCGTTCGAGTTGACCACTCCGTCACCGTCATCGTCAGTTTCGGAGTCCGAACAACCCGTTGAGTAAACTGGCTCACCAGCGGGTGTGCTTGGGCATTCATCGACATCGTCGAGCACCCCATCTTGGTCCTCATCGCCAACAGGCTCAGGCGGCAAGGGTAGGTTAACAGAGATGCTTTGTTCGGATTCGTCAAACATGCCGCATTTGGCAACCAAAAAGCCGTTCGTGCTGTGTTCATTCGTGTCAATCAAAAGGGCGTAGGTGCCGTCAAACTCGGACAGGTTTCCGACGATGGACGTTGCGCTTTGGTCGCCTGGGCGGTACTCGATCGAACAGGTTTCAGGGTATTCATGGAGAACCGCACCCTCAACGATCCCTAATGTTTCGTTCTCCATTGGTGGTGTCCATCCAAAGGTTAAGCGGACATCGTTTTCTTCTGGTGGGTTGATGACAAGCATGACAGGATTTCCTTCGCTTTCCAGCCCTTCAGAATCGTACGCTGTGATGTCGAGCACGAACGAACCAGGCCCAGTGATGCTCGTCTCTGCGGACCATTTACCAGAGGGTAGAATGCTCAGGTTCATCGATTCAAGCACGGCGAAATTTTTCTCGTTCAATACAGATAAGGTGACCCAGGAGGTTGCTAGGTTCTCGTCGTAGACATAACCCTCAATGGAGACTGCAGTTCCGTCCCAAATCATCGAGATTTCCTCATCGATCATGAGCTTTGGTGGGTAATTTTCCACCTTGGTTTCTTCAATCGTTTCGATTTTTTCTTCCTCGGTGTCGACAGTGGAGGTGTTCAGTGTGTACACGACTGCGCCGGAACTGCCCATAATCAGAGCAACGAGGAGACTGAGTGCAATGGTCTTGGTGTCCATGGAAATTAGATTCCCGAACTGGATATAAACATGTGTGACACTCGTGGTATCGCCGAATGAGGGCTTCCGTTCAGCCCTATGCAGCTTCACATGTGTGAAATCATGGCATCGCCAAAGTCACTGCAGGAGAGCAGTGTGGCATCGTCCATCAATCGTTCAAAGTCATAGGTGACTGTTTGAGCAGAAATTGCACCTTCCATTCCCTTGACAATCAAATCTGCTGCTTCAACCCAGCCCATGTGGCGCAGCATCATCTCTGCCGAGAGAATTAATGAGCCTGGGTTGACCTTGTTTTGCCCGGCATACTTTGGAGCCGTGCCATGAGTTGCTTCAAAAATTGAAATTCCTGTGTCGTAGTTGATGTTTGCACCGGGAGCGATACCGATTCCACCCACTTGGGCAGCAAGTGCGTCAGAGATGTAATCTCCGTTGAGGTTCATTGTTGCAAGCACAGAGTACTCGGCAGGTCGAGTGATGATCTGTTGGAGCATAGCGTCCGCAATGACATCCTTAATCAGCATCTTTCGGCCTGTGTTTGGATTTTCCAAGGTGCACCACGGCCCCCCATCGAGTTCAACTGCCCCATATTCTTCCTTTGCAATCTCGTAGCCCCAGTCTCGGAATCCTCCTTCTGTGAACTTCATGATGTTGCCTTTGTGAACCAGGGTCAGGCTCTCCTTGTCGTTTGCAATAGCATACTCGATGGCCGCACGAACAATTCGTCCGGTACCTTCTTGCGAGATTGGCTTAATGCCGATTCCAGAAGTGTTAGGGAATCGTATTTTGTCAACGCCCATTTCATTCTGCAGGAAATCAATGACTTTCTTGACGCCCTCTGATCCAGCTTCCCATTCGATTCCAGCATAGACGTCTTCACTGTTTTCTCGGAAGATGATCATATCAACATCTCCAGGTGCTTTCACTGGGGAAGGTGTACCATCGTACCAGCGCACTGGTCGAACACAGGCGAACAAGTCGAGCTTTTGTCGAAGGGCTACATTGAGGGAGCGAATACCGCCGCCAACTGGTGTTGTCAATGGACCTTTGATAGAGACCAAACCGTTTCGCATAGCATCAAGTGTGGCTTCAGGCAACCATTCACCAGTGGCGTTAAACGCCTTCTCACCGGCAAGCACTTCTGACCAAACAATGTTTCGGCCACCGTCATAGGCTTTGGCAACCGATGCATCGACCACCTTGATCATAACCGGTGTGATGTCCACGCCAATCCCATCGCCTTCGATGTAGTGAATCACTGGGTCGTTTGGGATGTTCAGTTTTCCATTTTCCATGGTGACGGGTGTTCCTGTCATTGCAATCGATACGACGCAGAAGCGTCCCCTTCAAGAATGAACCGCCCGTGGGCTTTCCATGTACGGCCGCGTTGAGTGGACTGGAGGCGACACTGTCGCATGCATAAATGAACGCGGCGACCGTCTTCACTTGGATTGGGAAGAAGGGCCGACGCCAATGCAAGTCACGATGCAAATGATTGGCGCCTGCTCAACGGCAGACCTTGTTCTTGGTCTGAAGGAGCGCTCGTTCAGTGAGGTTTGGGTCGAAATGAACGGCAAGCGAGCCGAAGTTCGTCCAAAGGTGTTCACGGACATTCACATGGTCTATCACGTACGGGGCGATGTCCCTCTCAAGCTAGTCGAGCGGATTGTCGCAAAGAGTCACGAGAAATACTGCACCGTTTCGCAGATGTTTGTTGACGTCAACATAACTCACGCATGTGAAGTGCACGAGTAAATTTCACTGAGTGACAACTTTGAGTGCTGTCAGCGAATTCATTGCACTGAGCAATAATTCACGAAGGGCATTGTAGAGTGGATGCCATGTTTTGGAAATTTGTGGCGGAGGGGCAACAGGGAGTGTACCTTGTTCAGTGGACAAAACAGTAGCAAATGGTCGAACTTCTCCAGTACCAACCATATCGATAATGAGAGATAGATGGTATGCTTCTTGATCCTTTATCACCTTTGCAGATTCAATCTTAGCCACAGCGTCGGCTGGCAAATCACTAAGCCAATCTTCGCCTCGTTCAACCCTAGAATGAAGTTCTTTCTTGACTAGAATTTCGAGAAGTTGTGAGATAACTTCGTTTGACACAGGAGAATCATGCTTCGGTTGCAACGTCATGTCTACGGAGTCATGGGCGAGCGTGCCCGACCCAAGGTCTGCCTCAACAGAAGAGACTGAGAATCCGTCGATCAGAGGCTCATCGTCATCATCGTCCATGAACATCGCAAGTGGATCGGAGGCCGCCACGGAAGATTGGACTTGTTGGGGTTGTACTTGAGGTGCAGAAGGGCGTACTGCTCCTAATTCTGCAAAAATATCAATCTCTTCTTCCACGACCTCTTCAGGTGCTGCTTCCCACGGTCCCATCATGTTATCACTTCCCCATCTTGTTATCATAGTACATCAAAGGATGTTTTTTCCAGTTCGTTTTAATCGACGCTAAATTCGAACGAAGAACCGATAGATTATCATGGAACAGGTTTCTCTCAGCAGCCAAGTATCAAAGGGGCCGACGGATTCGATTGGGTTGAAGCACATGGCAATCAAATGGGCAACATCATCAGTTTTCTGGGCGGCTTCGCTCATTCTTCTGTTGAGCGCGCCAAGCATTTCGAGCGTTCCCAGTGGAGTTGGTCAGGCTGGAAATGAAGGTTGTATTTGTCACGGCGGGGCATCGGTCGAAACTGTGGTTGAACTCGAAGGTTTACCAGCCGTTTTTGAATCCAACACAACATACAACCTCTCGATAGAAATTCAGAGCACTATTGACTCGCTGGCTGAACAACATCAAGGTGGCTTTAGGCTGGTTATCAAGGGGGGTGGCACCGTGTTGTTTGAGGACCTCGAGGAGGTTCAATACTTGGAAGAAGGATGGACGCATCAATCCAATGGCACCTATCAACGAACTTGGAATCTAACGTGGACATCACCGAACAATTCCACGGACCCCATGGAATTCACCCTCATTGGAAACGCTGTCAATGGAAATCAACAATCAAGCGGCGATGCATGGGGGTCGTTTAGTAAATCAATCGCCCATGTGGATGGTCCTCCAGTCGAACAAGCCCCAATGAACCAGACAGACATCGATGCATTCGACCAATTGATTTTCGCCATAGGCATCCTTGCCCTGGCTTACTTCTTGCTTAGAACACTCAAGTGAATTCAGTTGACGAATTCTATGTGGCGATTTTGAAGCGCTCGCAATTGTCTGTTTTCACTTGCACCATGGATCTGGTCACTCTTCACCCCGGTCAAGACAAGCATGACTCGAATTTCATCGCCTAATTCCTCGCGTACAGCAGCACCCCAGATGACTTGGGCGTGGGGTGAAATTTGATCGCTGATGATTTTAGCACATTTCTCAGCCTCTCCAAGAGTAAGGCTAGGACCACCAACGACGTTGATGAGTGCACCTCGGGCATCCGATGAATCAATATCGAGCAATGGTGAATGCATTGCCTCCTCGGTGGCAGCCTCAACCCGACCAGGTCCACTTGCTTCTCCAAGTCCAATCATAGCTACACCGCTACCGAACTGGATGACGGAACGTAGGTCTTCGAAATCGAGGTTGACCATACCATCGGTGGTTAGCATTTCTGCGACTCCTGTAATTGAACGCACAAGCAGTTCATCACCAACTCTGAATGCGTCTCCAATAGGGAGATCTTTGACACCTTCAATTTCGAGTAATCTCTCGTTCGGGATGACCAAAATGGTGTCACAGTGTTCACGCAGGCGTTCCAATCCCCACTCAGCGTTCTGCTTTCGTAGAGCTCCTTCTGAATTGAAAGGATATGTCACTACTGCGATGGTCATCGCACCCTGTTGCTTTGCAAGCCGAGCTATGTGGCCTGCGGCACCAGTACCAGATCCTCCACCCATGCCTGCCGTGATGATGGCAAGCTGCGTGTCATTGGTGATTCGACGTAGGGAAGGTTCAGACTCTAACGCTGCAGCCTCGCCTTTAGTCGGGTCGCCACCAGCACCTCGGCCCCGTGCAGTCCTTCCAATCAACACTTTTTCTTCGATCGGTGACATCAGCAATGCCTGGGCATCTGTATTGATGGCGTATCCTGTGACGTACGAATTCTTGAACAAACGTTCATCGAATAATCGATTGACAGCGTTGCAACCAGCTCCACCCACACCATACACTCGGATCCTTGGTTGAAGGGATTCGAGAAGGGCTTGCAACTCAACCTCAGAATTTTCATTCATTGGCGGAGCGACGGTATTCGCCGCTGCCTGTTCTGCTTCTGACAGTTCCAAGACTCGTTCAACAAGATGTCGCATGCTGCTTTCCTTGTTGATGTGACCTTGAATGTGCCGCACCCTGAATGGGCCAAAATGGCCTTTTCAACGGGGGCATTCAATCGCGGAGGCCTTCTTGTGTGACCTGGTAGACGCATTCACCATCTGGCAAATTCGGCGAGTCGACGAGGCGAGCGATCCGACGTCCTGCCTTTGCCTTGCGCAAGTACAGTCTGAAGGTCGATGCGTGAGCAAGTACGTGCCCACCAATCGGCTTTGTTGGGTCGCCCCACATTGCATCAGGCTTTGAGTGAACTTGGTTGGTCACCAAGACCAATGCGTTGTTGACGTCTGCGAGTTGCTTCAAGTCCTTGAGATGTCGGTTGAGTTTCTGCTGTCGGTTTGCGAGCATTCCCCGTCCAATGTACTCCGCACGGAAATGGCTGGTCAGCGAATCGACAATAATCATCTTGACATTGAGCCCTTTGCTCATGCGCTTGATTTCATCAACAAGGAGCATTTGGTGAGCAGAATTGTACGCTCGTGCAACATGGATTCTCGCTAATACTGCATCCGGATCAAGCCCGTGGCCGCGTGCCATTTGTGTAATGCGCTCAGGACGGAATGTATCTTCAGTGTCGATGTAAAACACATCGCCATCGAATCCACCTTCGCTCATTGGGAGTGTGCAGTTGACGGCCAATTGATGGCCAATTTGGGTTTTTCCGCTTCCAAATGCACCGTAGACTTCAACCAGCGCTTGGGTTTCAAATCCACCGCCGAGCAGGTCGTCGATCGATTGAACCTTGGATGAGAGTTTCAAAACTTCTCTTCGACGTTCGAGGAGCGCTCCACCAGAAACGAATCCACCAATGTTTGCCATCTTCTTTGCAGCGCCGATGATTTTTGTTGCCACGGCTTCTCCAAGTTCAGCTTGGTCTGCAAGGTCGCCAGGCGACATCACGGCCAGAGCGAGGAGATCGTCAAATCCAGCTTCGCGTAGTTTCTCTGCTGTCGCAGGTCCAACACCAGGTAAGTCATCGATTTTGATCTCGGGTGCTTCTTCTTCGGTCGCCATTACTTCGACTGGCTCCTCTTGAGGGTCTTCATTGTTTTCAATTTCTATCTTCGCTTTTTTCTTCGATTTGGTCGCCATTTTTGTTCACTTCCAACCCCCTCTGGTTCGGCGAGTGTATATCAAAGAACGAACGGCGGCGCGAATATTTAATCGATTAAAACCATCGTGATGACGAATTATTTCATGGCGCAGTGGCCTTTTTAGTTCACTTTCAGTTTAGATTTACCAGTTGTGAAAGTGAATTCGTACGTCTCGAATTTCGGTCCATTAAGGCGTACTTTCATCGGTAGGGAACGGATTACTAGCGCTTTCTTCAGCAGCATAGGCAATGGTAACGATGTGTGAGACATCAACATTCTCTTGGTCTTGATTCAATCCGACTTCGAGCGTCCAAACTCCAGCCATAGGGGCGAACTCATTGTGAGCCCAGGTTCCTTCTTGGCCGTCAGCAAGTTGTTCAGGCGGTGACTCAGCCACAGCATCCCCCTCACTGTTGTTGAGGTACCAGGTGACGGTGACTGGCGATCCACCAAATCCAGCTAAGTTGGAAGGGTTGGTAACGGTTGAATCTATTTTGATTTGCTCAGGAAGCTGACATTCACAGTCGGGCGTTGCATCGATGTTCATTGTTCGTGGGTCTGTCGTCGTACTATCGGTCCAAGTGATTTCCTTATCGATTCTGATCGTGACGTTCTCGAATCGCTCGTTGCCCTCGGCGTCGATGGCACCAACAGCAGCAGAGAACATACCGTGGGTCAGGTATGTGTAGCTGATTTCACTCGTATCTGCAGCATTGATGGTGATCGGGTTTGACCCATCTCCAGGATCATAGACGAAGGATGAGATGTCACCTTCGCTGGATTTGGTGTATGAATAGTCAAACACAACTTCGACTCCTTGTTCAGAAACCTGCTGATTGTTTTGAATGGTTTCAGTGATGGTTCCTGAGGTCGTTTCGTAGTAGACAGTGAGTGTGATTGGACCAACATCTTCCTCTTCATCAGTGCCCCCAAGACAACCCGAGGCAAACGCCGCAATGAGCACCGCACACATGAGGAGCGGTCGAACAAGCTGCGGGCGCATATGTTGTAGACGAGGTCCTCCTTCATGAAATCACCACCTATTTTGAAAATTCATTCATTGAGCAATCATCGTGGATTTTGACCACACCTTGGCATCGGTGGTTTGAAAGGAGGGAAGGTCGGCGCTTTGGTTAACGAGGTGGGGTAGTCTGGATATCCCGTCGGGCTCATAACCCGGAGATCGGTGGTTCAAATCCATCCCTCGTTACCATTCAACAGACTAACTGTATTCGTAATAGTCATGTTTTGGCGTGAGAGAATCAAGAGCGCTTTGCAAACGCGCATTAGCAGCTGCTTCGCCACGCACAATGGCTGCTTTCTCTTCCTCAATCCGTTGGGCTTGATCGGCACACAATGACGAATTTCCAAGCCCATGAGGCACAGCCCCAAGCAAGGCTTCAGCCACTTGAGATGCATCAACAGGTGCTGTTCCAACAGGTTCCAACATAAACACGCCTCCGGTGTAAATGACTGGACCAGCCGTTTCACAACTGGTCGCTAACCAATCGATTAATTTCGCATCATACCCAACGTACCTGCATGCATCAAGGGCTGCAGAGAGGTTGCCAGGTGCCAACTTTTCTGCCTTGGCGTAGGCTTTTTTTGCCGCTCGTTTTTTCCCTCCCGAAGCGAGCACATTGCCAGCTCGATGTTGATCTTCAGCCTCAGGTGTCATTTGTTCAATCAGATGTGGCGCCCCATTGCGGAGGGTTTTGACAAGTTTCTTTCGCTCTTTTAGAAGAATATGAACGCTTGCAACAGCGCGAGCCCCCTTACCCCTCGCCACAAGAACGTCGCAAAGAATTCGAAGTCCTTTGACCAGCATGATCTGGTCATCAGCAGAGCGTTTTTTCCGAGCGAGAAACATCTCAGTAAACTGCATGGCCATGACTTCGGACATTTCCATTCGCCCGTCGAGGATGTAGCGCTCAAGTTGAATGAGCGTCTGTGCAGGGTCATTCATTCCAAACATGGCAGCATTTCGTGGGTGCGCCTCCCACCTATTGATGCCTTTGTACCGGCGTTTCATATCCATTGTCAAGGTGGAAGTAATAACCGACACGTCATGGCGTAGGCATGGAATCGCCACGAATCTTCGCAGTCACAGGGACGCCGGGCTGTGGTAAAACCACACTTTGCTCTCTGCTTGGCAAGCAAGGGTATTCGGTCGAATCGGTGATTGATTTAGCGGCACGCTTCGACTGCCTTGGAGAAGAAGACGCCAGCGATGGTGCAGCTCCTGTCGATGTTCACAGGTTAGCCGACCTGTGGTTTGATGAATCAAACGATACGATCTTTGTGGACGGGCATCTGTCCCACCTGCTGGAAATCGATGCCATTGTTTTGATTCGATGCCACCCAGATCATCTCAAGCAGCGACTTGAAGCGCGGGGCTATGATGAGCGTAAGGTGCGATCAAATGTGGAATGGGAAATGATTGCGGGGACATGGTCTGAAATTCTCGAGTTTGAACTCGACGTACCCATTTTGGAAATTGATGGAAGTGCGACATCTGACGAGAACCTCATGTCGGAAGTACTTCAGTGGATTGAAGAAGATTGCCCTAGCGACGGTGTTGAGGCAAGCGCTGCAGAAGCGATTGATTGGTTGGCTTGACCACCCAAAGAACAAACACCCCCCACCAACGCAGAGAAGTCGATTGCAATGGCATTAGAGAAACTTCGAAGTTCGTGGGAACGCATGGTCGACCCCGTTGTTGACTCAATTTCCACTTGGAAACCTTCCACACTCACATGGATTGCCTTACCGATTGGCGTTCTTGGTGGATTATCTGTTTTGATGGCTCCAAATGACACCTATGGCGCAAGCATGTTGTTCGGTGGGGCAATTTTGATTGGGTTTGCAATGGTGCTCGATGCACTTGACGGTCCATTGGCTCGGAGAACGGGGCAAGTCACACGGTGGGGTGATTACCTTGACCATACATTTGACCGGCTCCTTGACATTATTTGGACGGTGTGTTTAGCAGGTTCTGTATTTGTGGGTGACTTCACTCTTGGCCTCCTCGCTGCGTTGTTGACCCTGCTCGGCTCCTACATGGGTACGCAGGCTCAAGCAGTTGCTGGAACTCGCAATTATCGTGGATTCTCCCGTGCGGATCGGACCATCCTCGCTCTTGTTGCACTTGTTCTCATGGGGATTTTCATTCATCTTGAGGTTGAAAATTTTGGAATGTTCCCGGGCGTTCTTGACCATATCGAAATCAACCCAATCAGCCTCGCTGTCGTCATTTCCGCATTCGGAGGGCTTTGGACCTTTTTGATTCGATTTGTCCAAGCAAACCATGAGATTTCTCAAATCGACCGAGAGAACCCCCTTCCTCAACCGAATCAAAACGAAGAATCTGAATGATTCCGCCACCCCTACGGGGTGCACTGAACCGCTCAATTGCCTGCATTAGAGGCGGCATACTCATAACGGTAGCATGCTACAAGACCATTGATGACAGACCAAATGTTCGGTAAAGGCACTGAAAGGAAAGCAGTTTTCCTCGTGTTGTGCATGGTGCTCGCCATCATGCCACTCTCCAATGTCGCGGCAGAGGATCTTGGCAATCCAAGCAACCTCCAAGCACAAGATATCAGTGCAATGTTTGACCCTTCCAGCGAAACGACAACCGTCACATGGCGAAACATCGACTATGATGGTTCAGTGTTGCAAGGGCTCTTTTCGGCCACCTACAATGTCTACCGATCTGCCAGCCCAATCAACCAGTCATCAATCGGTTCCCTCACACCATTTGTTGATGGAATCATCGCTTGTTCCTCTGTTGAAGTCCTCAATGATGCTTTCAAGTGCCGTGGACTCAACGGGACAGTCGACTATCATACCGCTTCATTCCTCGTTCCACCAGGAGTCAATGGCACATTCCACTACGCAGTGACGACAACCCTCGACGATGGGACTGAACTTCTTGATTTGGACACAAATGCCTCGGTTCTTGAAGCGCCAGTTCAAGAGACAACAACACCAATCCGCACCCCTTACAACCTCGTGGCAGACTTTGATCCAGAACGCAGCGTCACGAGTTTGACATGGGTTAATTACAACGACATTTTCCCGATTCTCCCAGAAACTGGCGATGATGCTTACCAGATAAACATCTGGCGCACAGACTATCCAATCACTCGGGCGAACGGTGCTGATTTGCTTTCAACCACCTCACCTATTGCGAGCTACCCAGCCGGAACTTCTTCGGTGGAACTTTCCATCCCAGACAGCACGGATCGTGACGCTTACTACGCAGTGACATACCTGCTACCAAACTGGACGGCTCCCGGTGAAGATTACCAAGATGTACGATTCCTTTCGAACAACGCACTAAGCTCCTCTCTTGTTGAAGATAACATGCCACCTTCTCAGGTCGGGATTATGTATGCAGAATTCATTCCTAACCCTGACTCTGGCGGGGGAACGACAACGATCACATGGACAGATGTACCAGATGAATCTGGTGAATCGTACCGAATTTACATGTCAGGTAATCCGTTTTCCACCATCGTCAGTTCCAGCGTGCAAATGATTGCCACAGTCTCTGAAGGCGTAGGATCGTTCGAATATGATGTCCCAATTGGCCGACTTGGTTATGCAAATTACTGTATCATTACCGTGGACCTCTATGGCGTGCTCGACACCAATACAACCGTGAATTCTTGCGCAGGCCCGGTCTTTGAAGATGCCTTTACTCCGTGGATTGCTGAACCGACACAAGTTCATGCAGAGTTCATCGGCGAGCGCACCACTCGAGTCACATGGCAAGATCAACTCGGTGTTGAGGGTGAGCGCTATCACATTTGGCGCTCCAACTTCCGCGTCACCGGTGCAGAATTTGTTGCCAACCAATCCATGGAATGGCTTGGCTCCGTGAGCGACGGTGTTGGCTTTTTCGACGTCCTTCTTGATACCGAAATTCTTCGAGACAACGCTCACTATTACGTGACAACAGAGGCACTCTATGGGCACATCAACGGCACATACATGGACACCCGACTGAATCAAAACCACTACGGGCCAATTTCTGAGGACACCCGTGCTCCAAACCCAGCCCGCATCAAGGAAGCCACATCCCTCGGGGCACTGAATCAAATCACCTTGGAATGGTTCAATGAACCAGACGTCAATGAAGGCTATGAAATCTGGCGCCATTACGGAGGTCCTTTCGGTGAAAATGAAGATCAAATCGGCAACATTGGTGATGACGGTTGGGAATTCGTTCTTGGCGATATCTCCCCTGGTGAAAGCACTGCTAGCACCCTTGTTCGCCAACTTCCAATTCCTGCTGGTGTCGACCGCGACGTTTGGTATGCGGTGATTATTGAAGATCAGTGGGGCAATCAAAACCCAGAGATGTTCAGTGGCATTGGTGGCAACGCCGTGAAAATTAACGAGGACACGAAGTTCCCAGTTGCAAGCATGATCTTGCTTGATGAGGAGGGATCAGCATTCCAAAGCCCATCCCTTGTTTCAGGCTCCTATGTGGTTCAGATGGAGATTGACGAGTACCTCCAAGGCAATCCATCCGTGAACATCACCACTATCGCAGGAGGCGATATTTCTGGTGGAGAAATCGAAATGAACATGATTGCTGACAACAACAACGACCCAGATCGTGGCCCAGTCTATGCTTTCGAGTTCTTTGTTAGTCAGTCAACAATTGCAGGCGATATGGTCATCGAACTGATTATGGAAGATGAATCTGGAAACACAATCAGTCAAACCTGGACCGATCGGGCAGTGGACGCCAAGCGGCCTACTGTGGAAATCTATGCACCCTCCTCTGGTACTGATGGTTCGAAGTACCTCTACGGAAATTCAATCCAAGTGCTTGCAGGAGCGACCGATGACGTGATGGTTACTTCGTTCCAGTACAAGTTCACTTACAACTACGGTACGGGTAATTCTCAAACTACCCCGTGGTCAGAATCGACCACTGTTACCGACCTTGACGGTGATAGCCGTTCGTTGGTCCTTGACATGGAATTCTCAGCAGGAAACTTCGAACCAGGACAACACGCAGTGTTTGTTCGAGCTGTCGACTCCGCAGGAAATGAAGTGTCCAAGAACGTGGTGTTCGTCGTCGATCAGTGTCGAAATCGTTTGGATGGTACAACATCCTGTAATTATGTAGAATCCCTTCAACCGGAGCCAGAACCAATTGTCATTACGCCCTCAATGTCAGATCCTCCATATGTGCTGGTCTGGGTTCTTACCGGCGTCTTTGTCATGTCACTGATTGTCATGGCTCTCATCATTCAAACCAGTATGTCTGGTCCGAAGAAGAAGAAATCAAAGGGCGATGAAGACGGCGAAGATGATGATTGGATGTCTGAATTCATCGGAACTTCACAAGATCTTGATATGGCCGCAGTCACCGATACAAGTGGCGGCGAAAAGAAGGAAGAGAAAGCAACCGCAGACGTCGAAGAAGAAGACGATCCGTTCGCAGTCAATGTCGTTCAACGCAAGACACGCAGCAAGAAGGCCGCAGTCGAAGAAGAAGAGGACGATGATGACGATGACATGTTCAACTGGAATGACGACGAAGACGATGATGAGGAGGAGGAAGAACCTGCTCCAGTCGCTAAGAAGCGAACCGTAGGTCGTCGCTCAGCACCACGTAAGGCTCCAGCCCGCCGAAAGGTTGGGCGCGCCAAAAAGGATGATTGACGCTCCTGTTTATGCGGTGACCTCAAGGCCTCTTGCGAGCTGCAATTGAGCATGGGCGATTCCGCTACCTCGAATGAGGCCACTAAAGACGAACCTTCAGAACACGTCGAGGTGGCCCTTGACAACCTACTTGATTCATTCAACCCCATGAAAAATAAACTCAACTGGCTCTTACTTGCGGCTCCAGTTGCTCTTTTCATGAATCACCAGCACAACGTAGCTCTTGCGTTTATCTTCTCAATGGTTGCGATCATGCCATTGGCCTTCCTCATGGGCAAAGCAACCGAAGAGATTGCCTTGCGAACAGGAGAAGCGATTGGCGGTCTTCTCAACGCCACTTTTGGAAACGCAGTTGAGATGATTATCGCAGGTCTTGCTCTTTATGCGGCATCGAAATCAACGAATGAAGCCACGATTGAAACGATGATTGAAGTGACTCAAGCCTCCTTGATAGGCTCCATTCTGGGGAACCTCTTGCTGGTGCTGGGTCTTGCCATGGTTTGGGGCGGCATCAACCACAAGATTCAGCATTTCAACAAGGACGCTGGCCAGATGAACGGCTCGTTACTGTTGCTCGCTATTTTGGCCCTCATTATACCGAGCGCTGTTGGCATGATGGGCGTCGACACAAGTGATGCGATTCGAGATGTCTCCCGCTTTGCTGCAATCATCCTTCTGGTTATCTATGGACTTGCCCTTCTCTTCCAATTGAAAACTCACGCTGATGTCTTTGCAGCAGAAGCAGGCCATGGCACCCATGAACACCCAACCATGAGCATCAAGGACGCGTGGATCCTGTTGATTGCTTCAACCGCTTTTGTTGGTTGGATGGCCCATATTCTCGTTCACAACCTTGAGGGTGCCGTTCACGATTTGGGCGTTCCTGAATTGTTCGTAGGTGTGATCTTGCTCCCATTCTTTGGCAACGCTGCTGAGCACTTCGCAGCCGTCATCGTAGCCGGAAAAGACAAGATGGATTTGGCGATTGCAATCGCTATTGGCTCGAGCGTCCAAATCGCTCTTTTCGTCGCCCCTGTCATGGTCATCTTGGCCTGGATTCTCGAAGTTAATCTGACGCTTGAATTTGGAGTGTTAGAAACTGCAGCGACCTTCATTTCTGTGCTTGTAGCTAATTCAATTGTTTCTGATGGGAAAACAAACTGGCTCGAAGGCGCCATGCTTCTTGCAAGCTACATCATCCTTGGTGCGGCTTTCTTTTTGATTTGAGGAAGTGAGGCTATGAAAAAAACAGGATTGGCTCTTATCGTTGTTTCAACCTTCTTGCTGCTCGGCGGCACAGTAGGATACACCTTGGAAGGAACCGTTGATGATGTACCAACACCGAACGTGCAAGGTTTGGTGTTCTTCTCTGAAGATGCGCTCCCAGGCAACCCTGCATCCCTCGTCATCAATGCAGATACGAACATCAAATGGGACCGAGATGATGTTTTTCTCGTCATTGCTGATGGTGATAAAAAGAAACAATGCGACGACATTGCACAAAATGGTGGAGTTCTAAGCGGATTTGACACCAACAGCAAGACGTGTACCTATGGGGATCAAGGCTACGAGGCCGCTGGTGATAACGAAGTTGAAGGCTTAGACTGGCGAGTCGAATCGGGCGAATTCTTCGCAGGAATTGGAACAAAGGAAGGCGTGCTTCCAGAAGGAACCGAACTCAATCTCGATTATTCGATTAACCTCACGCTAAGCGCAGCAGGCTACCTCTTCCTTATCATCGCAGAAGGAGCAGGCATCCTCCTCATTCGACAGCAATGAGTTCATTCTACGCCATCGTAATACGATTGAACGGCAAGATCTAATTCGGTCCATGCCTGTCGCTCATCAACCGCAGTAGTAGTTCCATCAAACCTGAGTGCTTGTCCATCGACCCATAAGTCAAGGCACGTGGCACCGTTAAACAGCAGGTTGGTGATGTGGCGATTATTCGAGCGGCCAACAGGACGCATTCGAATGTCATCAATGTTCCAAACAGCCCAATCTTTGCTGCCTTTGGTCGCCATCTGGAATGCATCTTGGGCGGTCATCAGCGTTGGGTCCCAGTGGTCATGACGTTGAACCAGAGCGGCTAATCGCGCCTCCGCTAGCACGTCCAAACCACTCCCCGATGAGGCTGCGCCATCGGTTCCGAGGCGAACATCGACGCCCGCTTCATTGTAAGCAGGCAATGATAGCGTTCCACCGCAGGCCAATTTCATATTGGACGAGGGACAATGGACTGCTGTGACGCCGTGTTGAGCCAGCGTACGAATCTCGTTTTTCTTGACCCATGAGGCGTGAGCACACACCGTTCCGGGTTTGAAGAAGTCCAAACTGTCGAGGTATTCGACAGGATACATCCCAGTTTTCTCATGGCATTCAGCTACTTCTTTCCTTGTCTCGCTGACATGGATGTGCAAACGACCATCACGGTGCTCTGCCAGTTCAGATGCTCTTCGCAGGGTGTCTTCGCTGCAAAGATAGACTGAATGGGTGGCGATGGCGTATTGGATGTTATCAAGCGGAGATTGATTTTTGAGCAACCCATCAAGTTCATCCAGTGCAGATGCCGCATCCTCATGAGATGGCAGTGCTGCATCACTGACAGGCCCTCCAATCAATCCTCGCAAACCTGCATCTTCAAGCACTTTCCCGGTGACTGCAGGATAGAAGTACATGTCCGCCGCAAACGAGCTTCCGGTTTTGATCATCTCTGCGGCGGCAGCTTGGGATCCAACACGAACAAACTCAGGTGTAATCTTCGCCTCAGTGGGGAAAATTGCTTCATTTAGCCAACGATGAAGTGGAAAACCATCACTGAAATCTCGTGCATTCAACTGCATGGCCAAGTGCGTGTGCCAGTTTTGCAAACTTCGTGTGATGAGTCGGTTGGAGCCATCCACCTCCTGTTTGACATCCTCGTCACCATTGGATACAGACCATGCTCCGTCGCTGTGCAGAAGCACATCGCCGAGATGCTTGTTTCCGCTTTCGTCAACAAGTACGGTGTTGCGATACCTCACCGCAGCATCGTCGCCCATGGGTGGTGGTGGTGCCGCCCCCTCATCAACGCTGGCCTCTCAACCGTCTTGCTTATGTTCACGAGTCACCGCCCATCACATACGCCACTGTGGCTTAGCTGGTATAGCACCTGATTCGTAATCAGGAGGTCGGGAGTTCGAACCTCCCCAGTGGCTCCAAATTACTGAGTATTGATTGAGGATTCAGACCTCATCGAGAAGGCTTTAGCACTCGCTTCGAGGCTTGCTACGGCGGGTAAACTCCGTCCGGAGATGTAGTCAAGGCAAGCACCACCGCCAGTCGATACATGGCCCATTTTTGTGGCAAGATTTCGCTTCATGATGAGGGTTGCAGTATGGCCGCCACCAACAACGACGTAGGCATTAGATTCCGCACATGCGTTGAGCATCTCAATGGTCCCAAGTGCAAAATCAGGTAATTCAAAGACGCCAGCAGGCCCGTTCAGATGGACGGTTCCTGCGGCTTTTATTGCCATCGAGAGATTACGAATTGATTGGATTCCCAAATCAAAGATTGGGGCTGAGACCGGCAGTTGGTCAAGGGAAAGATCAACTCGATTATCTGCAATGTTTGCAGCGACGTCAACCGGGAGTCGAATCTGTTCAGAAAAGTCGAGGAGCAATGATTTGGCCTTCTCAACAGTGGGATTCCATTGCTTACCAAGTTCGCCCACCAAGAAATCATGGTTGACAAGACCGATATCGTGGCCGACCAATTCGAGCATAAGGTTCGCCACACCCCCGGTGACCCACACCTCGTCACAAATATTGTTTCGAAGCATATTATCGGCAACAGCAATTGAGTCATCGACCTTCACGCCACCAAGCACGGCGATGCACGGGCGAGCAGGATTTTCAAGAGCTTTGTCGAGTTTTTGTATTTCATTTGCCATCAGTTCTCCAGCAACACAAGGGATGAGGTTTGTGAATCCAACACCCGATGGTGTTGCACGGTGGGCGCATGCAAAAGCGTCGTAGACATACAGGTCTGCAACGCTTGCCAACTTCTGTACCATTTGTGTTTCAGCCATCACGTCAAAGGTGCCTTTGGTCTTGATCTCTTCATCGTACATTCTGACGTTGTTGAGCATGAGGATCTCGCCAACCTCGAGGCTTTCAATGGCAGCCATGGCCTTGTCTCCTGCCAGGTCCTCAACCCACTTCACAGGCCGTCCAAGGATTCGTCCAAGTTCTCTCGAGTGCCCTAATGTGCTTGTAAAATCCTTTTTGCCGGGCCTAGATTGATGTGCAAGGAGCACGACTTTGGCCTTTGAAAGACGATTAAGTGTTGGAACAATGGCCTTGATTCTGGTGTCATCCAAGAAGGATTGGTCCGGAGCCATCGGGGAATTGATGTCCACTCGAACGATGACTGTACGCCCTTCAACATTGACATGTCCGAGGGTAAGAACACTCGCCATTATCCAGTCCAAGTGCTGTCGGTTTTTCATCCCCACGCATCAAATCAAACCTTTGTGGTCATCGATAACCACTTGCAAACCGCGCGTGTTCGGCCGGTCAGTTGTCCGAAAGGTGATATAGCCGCGAACACCGCTTCCGAAGGATGGCGCGCGAGGCACCCGAAAGGGACACATCGCTGGAAGGAGCACGCCGCCGCGCCAGCACAAGCACCTCGTCGTTCGGCGTTTCACGTCGAGAGGGTCACGACGCGTCCACTTACTATGGAAGCAGAGTGAACGAGGGTTTGGTTTCGAGCCGAGAGGTTGGCGTTGAACAATCTCTCCCCCCAACAATGGCAAACAGCATCATCGTTGGAGACTCTCGAAACCTTGACCTGCCAGACAACTGTGTTCACCTTGTGGTGACCTCGCCACCCTACAATGCCAGCAAAGAATACGATGAAGACCTCTCTCTTGCTGAATACCTCGATCTTCTCTACGGTGTGTTTGCAGAATGCTACCGAGTTCTTGCCCCTGGAGGTCGAATGGTCATCAATGTCGCCAATCTTGGTCGCAAGCCATACATTCCACTTTCAAGTCACATCAACGTCATGATGACCGAGATTGGATTTTTGATGCGTGGCGAAATTATCTGGGACAAATCAGCAAGCGCTGGATCTTCTTGTGCCTGGGGCTCATTCCAAAGCGCAAGCAACCCGTGTTTACGTGATGTTCATGAATACCTCTTGGTGTTCTCAAAGGGCGACTACAAACTGAAACGCGACAAAAAAGAGCGGGCAGAAGGACGTATTGACACCATCCCAAGAGACGACTTCATTAAGCACACAAAATCGATTTGGTCATTTCCTACAGAACGAGCTTCACGCGTGAACCATCCGGCTCCATTCCCCGTTGAACTACCAAAACGCTGCATCGAAATGTACAGCTTTGTCGGCGACGTCGTGCTTGACCCGTTCAATGGTTCAGGCTCGACCTGCGTAGCAGCGAAAGCAACCGGGCGAACCTATGTCGGCGTCGACCTATCTCCGGACTACTGTGAAATTGCAGAACAAAGAATTCAATCAACTGAAGTTTGGGTTGCACCCGAAGTACAGGTCTGAATCTGTTGCATCGGTTGACAACATCCTCCTTCGACGGTTTGCCCATTGGCCTTTTCAGGCTGAAGCGATAGGAGTCATTTTGAACAGCCGCCATTCACAGTCAACCAATGACCGGTTGGCATGTGGCAGATTTGTCGGGCCCTGAAGGTGAAGATTGGCGCGTACCTTCTTCTGAACTCGAAGCCCGCCAATCGGAACTTGGGCGATTGCTTCAGGATGCCGGAATTGCAGGAGCATTGATTCAACACCCCCTTGATTTGTATTATTTCTCGGGTGGCCGACAAAATGCTTCGCTTTACATCCCTGCCAAAGGGACTGGAGGTAGTGTTGAGGCAGGCGGAAATGGCCCAGTGCTGTTCGTCCGACGCTCGCTACAACGAGCGAAGTTCGAGGGTGGTGGTGATGATTGCCCGCACGAAGTTCTCCCCTTTCCAAGAATGAAGGAATTTGCCGAAATCCTTTCACAGCGAGGTGCTTCAGACGCACCCGGGCTTCAGTTTGGAGAAGTGCCCAAGACATATTCAGATCGATTTGTTAATGCTCTTTCACCGCTAGGCGATTGCCCCGATGTAACAGGAATAATTCACGGCCAGCGTGAGGTAAAATCGACATGGGAACAAGAGCAATTCAACTCAGCCGCTGACGTACAACTCAGGATGTTTGAGGCGGTACAAGCTGTCGGCGGAGAAGGGGTCACTGAACTCGAATTGGTTGCTGCAGCAGAAGCAGTAAGTCGCTCAGAAGGTTTTGGTGGTCAAGTGTATATGCGTCGCTTCCCACTTTCATGCGACCGTGGAGTTATTGTTGCTGGAAGGGCAGGAGGCATTCCTTCCTTCTTCGATTCCGCTGTTGGCGGAACTGGAGCCCATCCACTCAACGGGATGGGTTCTGGCTTTACGCGGATTAAAGCAAACGAACCCGTCTTGGTCGACCTCGTTCACGCTCACCGAGGCTACATTGTGGACATGACGCGAATGTTTGTCGCAGGTCGTCTTGATGAAGTATGGACTTCACGTTTGGAAGATATGGTTGCCGTCAAGGATACGGTTGTCGATGTCCTTGATCGTGGAGGTTTATGCAGCGAAGCATGGCATGAAGGGTTTGAATTGGCCAAGGAACTTGGTCATGCTTCTCATTTGATGGGTATGGCGCCCGACCAGAGCAGATTCCTTGGCCATTCAGTCGGACTCCAACTTGACGAGTCTCCAGTGGTTGCGGCTGGGTTTGAACGACCAATGCCAATCGGAGCTACAATGGCCATCGAACCAAAAGTGGTTCACATCGAAGGTAGTATCGGCACAGAAGACACGTGGATTCGAGATGAGGATGGCATGCGCCCCCTCACAGCAGACGGCCTTTGGCCAGCCATCACGGAGTGGTGAACATGACGGAACAAGAACAGATTGACAATGATATTTGCGAGAAACTTGAGGGATGGACACATGAAGATGTGGGTAAGAGAATACCAAAACGCAGCACGCCAAACGGCACCTACTACAACGAACCAATCGTTGCGGTCTTCTGTCAATTTTGTGGCTCAGAATTCGTAGGGCCCAGTCGAGAGGCTGGTGGATTCCTCGGTGGCCATGAATGCCTTCATGCTTGGGAGATATCTCAAGCCATGAGCAGGGAAGACGGGCTTACGGAATGAAAAGTCCATCTTCAGCGACCATAGTGTTCAATATGCCTCCTCCCGAGTGGGGGTTATGGCCAAGCCCTATTCCTCCGGACACATCGGTGCGGTGGCATCGAATTACACAGAAATGCGTCTTGCAGGTGCCGTCAAACAACGGCTTGTCGAACTCATTTGTGAAGAGATTGAACGCCTCGTCCCAGAGATGGAACAAGCAACTCTTGCCCAAGACCCAGACAGGAAAACACTTGACGATGCACATCGAACTCGCTTGAATTACAACCGCACCCGCGAACTAATGATCGATCAGTTGGATGCTGTCGAATCGGTAGGTTCAGCAGCTGTTCAAGCAGGGATTGAACATATTGAACGCCACCTTGCAGCTTTGATTAAACATGCAGAAGCAGCGGCGGAGAAAGATCGAGTAGCCACCATCAAACCACGCCACCTCGAAATCGCCATCCAAGGTATGGGGCTAGAAAACGAAGACGAGGACGGCGAGACAATGGAATCGGTTCCAACCGAAGACTTCGTCGTCAGCCAAGGAGGCGGCGTACTCACAGAATCCACGTTACTGGCGCTGGCGAAGACTCACGCCAAAATGCCGGTAACCCGTGATGCTGTCGAAGAACTACTGGAAACATACTACATGGTGGTTGAACAGCTGGAATCGGACATCCGTAAGCATGCACAACTCGGTGGTAATCCCGTACAGTTCATCGAATCCATCGGCCGAATGAAGACGCTGATGTCGCTTGGATGGATGCGAGCAATGCTCAGCAAGGCTGCAGAATCAGCCAGGGAAAGGGGTTACAAGAGAATCGATGTGGAACAGATTGTTCACATCGATCCGTTTGAGTGAATCTGAAGCACTCAAAGCGACGCAGCAAAGGCGACAACCGCACCGTAATCTGGTTCTACACCAGGGTTTTCTGCGACCCAGCGGTATTGGACCGTGCCTTCCTTGTCAATGATGATGACGACACGGTTAGCGCTGACGTACCCTTCGATGCCACCGAGCCCAACAAAAGTTGCATCGTAAGCCTTCACTACTTTTCTGTCAATGTCAGAGAGCAGAGCAAAATCAAGATTGTACTTCCTGGAGAATTCTGCATTGGCCCAAGGCGAGTCGACGCTGATGCCCAGCACGACTGCGTTTGCGTCGTTCAATGAGCCGATGTTGTCCTGAAAGGCACACATTTCCTTGTCACACACGCCAGTAAAAGCGCCCGGGTAGAAGGCAAGGATCACATTTTGACCGTGAAAGTCAGCCAAACTGACGTCACTCTTGTCTGTGGTTTTGAGGGTAAAGGCAGGGGCAGTGTCTCCAATATTGACCATGCCAATGCCAACCACCGCCGGCGTTTATCTGTTTCGATGAGCCAAACAGAGCCATCAAGCAGCGTCGAATCGACCTGCGTTCATGACTTTGTTCCATGCTGAGATGAAATCTGCGACGAACTTGTCTTGATTGTCATCTTGAGCGTAGACTTCAGCGATGGCTCTCAGTTGAGAGTTGCTACCGAACACGAGGTCATAACGGGTTGCGCTGCGGAGCTTGTCACCAGTTGAACGGTCACGAGCATCATAGGAGTTGCTTCCAGTTGGTGTCCACTGAACGTTCATATCCAGAAGGGTCTCAAACCACTCGTTGGAGAGGCTAGAACCGTCTGAAAACAGTCCTCGATCGTCTGAGGATACACCGAGGGATCTCATTCCTCCAACGAGAACGGTCATCTCAGGAGCGGAGAGTCCTAGAAGTTGAGCTTTGTCAAGCATCATTTCTTCTGGGCTGATTGCGAAGTTGGCCTTCAGGTAATTTCTGAACCCACAAGAAACCGGTTCCATGACTGCGAATGAGTCTGAATCTGTTTGCTCGTCAGTTGCGTCGCCACGACCTGGTGAGAATGGAACTTCTGCACCACTTGCCATTTCGATACCAACATTTCCGGCCAGTACAATCGTGTCAGCGACACTCGCACCATTGGCATCGGCAATTCCGCTTAGGACCCCGAGAACCTTGGACAGTTGCGCTGGCTTATTTGCTCCCCAGTCTTTCTGTGGTGCCAATCTGATTCGAGCACCGTTCGAGCCCCCGCGGAAGTCAGAGCCTCGGAATGTGGATGCGCTCGCCCAAGCAGTTTCAACCATTTCACTGATTGAAAGCCCGCTTGACTTGATGGCTTCCTTGACGGCACTGACATCATAGGATGTGCTGCCTGCTGGAACTGGGTCTTGCCAGATGAAATCTTCATCAGGAACGTCTGGGCCCAAGTATCGTGACTTTGGCCCCATGTCTCTGTGAAGCAATTTGAACCAGGCCTTGGAAAATGCGTCCGCAAATACATCAGGATTTTCGTGGAAGTGCTTGGAAATCTTTCGGTACTCAGGATCTCGAATCATTGCCATGTCTGCAGTCGTCATCATTGTGGGAACTTTGATCGATGGGTCTTCTGGGTCAGGAGCCATGTCTTCCTCTGCTTGGTTTGATGGCGTCCACTGGTGTGCGCCTGCAGGACTCTTTTCCAATTGCCATGTTTCATCGTACTTGAATAGCATATCAAAGTAGCCGTTGTCCCACGTGATTGGGTTTGCCGTCCATGCGCCTTCAATTCCGCTTGTGATCGTATCTCGACCTACACCGGACTTGAAATCGCTTGTCCAACCGAAGCCTTGCTCTTCGATGCTTCCGCCTTCTGGTTCTGGCCCCTTGTGATCTTCTGGGCCAGCACCGTGTGCTTTTCCGAAAGTGTGTCCACCTGCTGTTAGAGCAACAGTCTCTTCATCGTTCATTGCCATTCGACTGAAGGTTTCACGGATGTCTTGAGCACTGAGCAGTGGGTCAGGATTTGCATTGGGTCCTTGCGGGTTGACGTAAATCAATCCCATTTGGACAGCAGCGAGAGGGTTTTCTAGATCTTGACGAGTATCTCCATACCTGTCGTCGCCGAGCCATTCGTCTTCACTGCCCCAATAAATATCATCTTCAGGATGCCAGATGTCGGGTCTTCCTCCACCGAATCCGAGCACAGGTCCGCCCATTGATTCAATAGCGATTTGACCGGTCAAAATGAGCAAATCTGCCCAGCTAATACCGTTTCCGTACTTCTTCTTGATTGGCCAAAGTAGTCTTCGTGCTTTGTCCAAGTTTCCGTTGTCTGGCCAGCTGTTGAGAGGAGCAAATCGTTGTGCTCCTGTTCCTCCGCCACCGCGGCCATCACCGGTTCTGTATGTACCGGCAGCGTGCCAGGTCATTCGAATGAAAAATGGTCCATAGTGTCCGTAGTCAGCGGGCCACCAGTCTTGGCTGTCGGTCATAAGTGCGTGTAGGTCCTTCTTCAGAGCAGCGTAATCGACATTGTTGAATGCATCCTTGTACACGAAGTTTTCACCCATCGGGTTTGTTTTTCTGTCGTGCTGGTGAAGGATGGCCAGATTCAATTGATTTGGCCACCAATCATTGTTCTTCGTTCCAGTGCTCGGTGCGCTGATGGCCCCGTGCATAACTGGACACGTCGCGTCTGCATTACTATCACCCATTCCTCTCATATTCCTGCCTCAATTGCCGGAAACTCTCATGCCATATCAAGGTGTAGTTTCAGCCCTCTAACGATTTCAATCCGCAAACAAGAGCCGTGGTAGAGTTGATGTGCCGACGCTCCTGCCTCGAAGCATGGGTCGAATCCCAGACCTGAGAGGCGGGCTTGTTGGTGAGGATTGAACAACTTGATTCAGGCACATGGAAATCCTTCCTCGATGCTCCAATTTCCTTGCTGGTGCTTGGAAAAACAGGGTGCGAACCTTGTAAAACATGGACAGGAACGCTTGAGAAGCAAACGGATGAACTCACCAATGAGGTTCGAGTGGGAGTGCTTTTGCTCGATGCACCCGGACTCGGTCATTTCAAAATCGACAACCCGTGGGTCTCATTGGTGGACATCCTGCCATTCAATGCCCTGTACATCGACGGCGAACGTGTTGCTGAATGGGCTGGCGGAAGTTTAGATCGCCTAGCAATGGAACTCAACGGACGGGCATGACCATGCTTGCATCCTCGGTCCTTCTTTCGGCTTTACTTGCAGGCCTAGTGGCCACTGGTGTCACGCTTGCCATCGAACGATGGGGTGGGCTTGTTGGTGGTGTGCTTGGCACGGTGCCATCCACAATTGTCCCTGCTGCGGCTGGAATGTATCTCTCAGGTAGTCAAGATGAATTGTTGCAAAGCATGGCTATCGTTCCGTTAGGAATGCTTCTCAACGCCTTATTTCTTGGCGTATGGGTGATGCTCCCAAACCATCTTTCGACTCGCCGGCCATTGTTGGTCACAGCACTTGTTTCGCTGATTGTCTGGGCTTGTGCGGGAGTGGCACTGCTCGCAGTTATTGGCGAAGCTACAAGCCAGGGAGCTTCCAACTGGATGATTGGCTTTCTCGGTTTATTTCTCCTCATTGCCTTGGCTGTGCGCTTTAATCTCAAAGCCCGTCCGACTCCAAAGGGGTCGCGCCAGGTCCAATGGCCGGTTCTCGTTGGCAGAGGAGCGGCTGCAGCGTTTGCCATTGGCTGTGCGGTTTGGCTTTCCAGCCAAGGGTTACCCTTGCTTGCAGGCTTGGCCGCTGTGTTCCCTGCGATTTTCTTGACGAGTATGGTTGCGCTGTGGCTTGCTCAGGGCGAAACCGTTCCTCGAGGTGCCGCAGGACCTATGATGCTCGGTGGGGTAAGCGTAGCGGTGTACGCGCTGGTTGTGATGTGGTCAATACCTGCATTAGGGCCTGTTTTAGGCTCTCTTTTGGCATGGTTTGCATCAGTTGGCGGGTGGTCATACCCGGTCTATCTCATTCTGCGAAGAAGGGACATCAACCATTCACTTCTCGAGTCCAACGCTCTGCAGCCGGAACCCCTTCAATCGTAATTTCGACCCCAGTGACGCCCTTCACGCTTGACACCTTACGATGTAATGCTCGAAGGTCCAACAGGCAGCAAGGGCAGTGAGGGCGATGTGGCGTGATGCACATTGTAATGATTCCAGTCTCGCCAATTTCAATGCTCTTCATCGCTTCAGTCTTGGTGTAAGGAAGATCGGAATGCGGGTCTTTCCAGCCATTCAACAAGCGAATAACCCGAAGGCTCAGAGCTTTGTGCTTTCGAGGCTTCATACATTGGGTCTCCCGGCTTCAATCTCAGTCTGAGGTTTCCTGTGCTTGAACTTCGTGTTCGAGATCTTCCAATCGAAGCTCGTTCAAACGACCCTCAGCTGCGATGAGTTCTGCTTGACAGGTTTTCAGGAGTTCAGCTCCTTCTTCGTAGAGTTTGAGAGTTTCATCCAGTCCCATACCGCCTCGTTCAAGTGCGGCCACTATTGCCTCGAGTCGTAGAGCAGCTTCGTTGTATGTAGGTTCTTTTTCAGTCATTGTTTCATTCTTCCTTGGTGTGAATTTCAGTCACCGCAGCCTCTGCGGTTCCATCGACAAAGTGCAGGTTAAACTGTTGGCCAACGGCAAGCATACCTGTATTGGTGATCACGGTTCCATCCTGGGTTTGGGTCATCGCATACCCACGTTCAAGAACCCGCTGTGGGTGAATGGAATGCAGGGCTGCTTCCAAACCACTTAATCGAGTACGTTCTCGGGAAAATATACCTTCCGTGACTCGATTTAGTTTCGCTTTATGGGCCAGCAGCAATCGCTTTTCTGCATTGATACCAGCAAGCGGGGCTACTTTGAGCCGTGCATGTAACCCAGTCAAACGGACCCTCGCATCACGAAAGGTTCTGCGCGTAGCATGGTCCAAGCGTTCGTCGAGATCATCCATCCACTGTTCCAATTCCGCACGGATTGGCACGCTTCGTTCAATCGCGTTTGAAGGCGTTGAAGCACGGACATCGGCTACGAGGTCGGAAACCAACAAATCAGATTCATGACCCACTGCGGAAACAACGGGGACAGGGCTGGCAAGTACGGCGCGAACAACAGGTTCCATGTTAAACGCCCAAAGATCTTGGGGAGATCCTCCTCCCCGGCCAACAATGACCAAATCCACAGGAGGTTCCCCTCGTTTTGCTGCGACCTCTGGATGGCTCAATTGACGGGTTAGGGCCAAAGCACGGACAATTTCCTCGACAGCTCTGTCGCCTTGAACGAGCACACCTATCACGGTTCGACGAAGTCCAGGCCAGCGGTTGTCAATCAGCCGCTGCATGTCAGACAATGCAGCTGAGCCAGTCCCAGTGACGATGGCAATATGCTTTGGAATGAAAGGCAGATGCATTCGAGTCCTGTCCAATTCACCTTCTTGACGGAGCCGCTGAATCAATATCCGTTTGGCTTCTTCCATCGCTCCGAGGCTGTTCACAGGCTCTATTCGCTCGACGATGAGTTGGATGTTACCTCGCTTCACATAGACGTCTAAACTTGCCGTGACAACAACTTCGGTTCCTTCCTTAATGGAAGGATCTATCGCGCATCGCCCTTTCCAAATCACGGCGCTGAGTTGACCATCATCGTCCCTTAGGGTGAAGTACGTATGGCCCGAAGGGTAGGGTTTCCACTGCGACACTTCGCCTCGAATCGCTTGTCGTTGGAACATTGGTTCATGCGCTAGTGTACGTTTGACCATGGAGACAAATTGACCGACGGCAAGCGGGCCTGTGGTGACTTCCGCTCGCTCCGTCATGCTAGGAAACAACCGCCTACGGTTCTTGAATCATATGCGTTTATTTATCGGCAGGGTCCTTGTTAACATCTTCAATCTCTGCTCTCTTTTGGTGCAGATGGTGCCGTTGCCTTGCCTCGACTTCGTTCAATTTCCGTTGTATCTTCCGTTGTAAAAACCGCACCACAACGTACATGGCAAAGGCGTTGACTAAAAGCAGAAGCCATTCAGTGCGCCCCCATTCTTCGAACAGAACAATTCCTCCATTCAAATCGGTGGTCGCAGATCAATATCAACATCACCTGCAGGCAATCCGATGCAGCCCAGTCGAGCGCCCTCATCCACCAAAAAATCATCTAAACCAGGAGGTAGGGGGTCTGGCAGAGGAACGTCGCCAAGCAATAGCGTGACCATACAGGCGCCACACGTTCCAGAGGTACAATTCGTAGGAATGTCAACACCTGCTTCAATTGCGTGTTCAACGAGGGTTCTTCCCGCTACAAATGGTGTTTGGCCTAACAGGTGTGGGCCTTGCAAAAAACGAACAACAGGCCGGACCTGATCGTGACTTGGGTCGAAGTCGAGGGTTGCTGCAACCGCGTTTGCGGACATTACAAACACCTCACCGCATGTCCTTGTGACGGGTCCATCGACCAGTTTGCTTGTTGAAGAACAAACCAGCCTTCTTCATCCACTTGTTGAACTTGGTAGCGCCTGCTCCCGTTCGCAGAATGAAGTCTTCTCGGTCTTCCTGCGCTTGGATGTATTCTTTAGCAGCGAGGGTTTGGTCAATCCAGTCGTTGATGTCCATGAGACCACCAGTCAAACCGCCTTCTTCGACGACCTTCGTCATCTCATCAGCTGTAGCACCAGTTTCTTCCAAGTCCTTTCGGATCAGTTCGTTTACACTGCTGAAGTCCATCGACGCAGGCTTTGGCGGCACCGGGTTGCGTGGGGGCTTGTCTTCATCGATGACAATCCGGGTACCGTTCGCCATTCTGGTCTCAACAAGGTCAGCGAGTCCAGAGGTGAAACTGGTCTCACATTCCCAGCACATGAAGGCCCAATCATCGGGCCTGTCTTGGTCCCGGGATTGGCGCGGGTCCATTTCATCGCCACAAAATGGACAGGCATGGAAGATGAGCGCAGGGACGTGCTTGCGTCGGAAGTCTACGATATCTTGAGGCGTACCTTCCAATTCCAGCATTTCATGGTCACGTGCGGCTTCGAGGCCACGGGTTTCCAATTGGTCGCGAATCTTGACTTTCTGGTCGTCTTTTCCTTCATCATGAAGGTTGTTTTCGAGTTTGACGATCAGTTCAACAGTTTTACCCAACCTATTCATGACCAACTTTTGAGCTCGAAACGCTTCGACCTTGGCGATTTTGAGCCGTTCTTTTTGCTCGGCAAGCTCGGTGAGCACGTCCTTTTGCTTGCGTTGGAATTTGATTTCTTCAATCTTTGATTCTTGCTTCTTTTCGGGTGCGAGGACCTTTGACAAATAACGCTCTTTACCGTGGCTTTGTGGGCCAGCAGCGATAATTGAGATGACACCGTCAGCAATGTCTGCTTTCAAGCCGTAATTTTCAATCAGCATGTCCTTGTCGATTTTCTTCAAATCGCCAATTTTTAGCCCAGAATCGGCCAACTGCTGGGCGGTGGTATCGTCAATTCCTCGACGTAGTAAAGCGAGATAGGTGTCTTTCTTAGCCATAGCATCCCCTCCGACAAGTCAATGCGAGGAGGCACCACTAAGAAAAGGCTCTCCCGCATCAGCGTCTTAAAAATACAGATTTCGACTGTATTTGAACTCAAGAATCGAGGGCCGAATCAACAAATGAAACAGCCAAAGAAATCCAGTCGTCCAACTCAAATTCCTCAGGGCGTGCTTCCATTCGCTCGTCATCCGCATGAGCGGCATAGGCATCCTTCCAACGAGCATTGTGCCATCCAGCGACTCTGTTGATGCGTTTTGGGGCCCGTTTTAGAGTGGTCCGGAGCTTCTTTCTCCGCTCAGTAAAGCACTGGTGGATCATTTGGCGGACAAGACGTACATCACATGGCCACTGCTCATGATGGGCTTCTAGAGTGACGTAGCGAGAGTTCACCTTAGGGTTTGGACTGAAATTATGGGGGCCAACTTTGTCCTCAATTTCACAATCCCAATCCAGGGCGGCTGTCATGCCGAGTGACCCCACATCACCCTCATATTCCATCACGAGGCGTTCAGCGAATTCTTCCTGAACGAGGAGAACGACGTGGTTCAGATCACTTGTTCTCGGGTTTCGCAGGTAGCGAGTGAGATGTTCGATGAGAGGCGATGAGATCTGATAGGGAATATTGGCAACGACCTTGTCCACATCAGAAGGCCATGTGACATTCAGGGCATCTCCTTCAATCAACACCAGTTGCTCTGTCTTAATCTCTGGGGCAAAGGCGCCACGGAGATGTTCGGCTGCGCCGGGGTCAATTTCGATGGCGGTCACTCTGCACCCCACTTCAAGCAAGGCTTCGGTCAGCACTCCAGGGCCAGGACCTATTTCGAGGACGTGATCACTCTGTTCAACCTCACCAAGTTTCACAGCGCGTTGGACCAACTCATCATTGACGAGAAAGTGCTGGCCAAGGGATTTGTCAAAAGGCAATTTCGCTCTAAGGCTATCGACCAACCAACGGGCGCCCCTCATGCCTTCACCGGAAGGAGCAGGTCAATCAATCGTGGTTGGATATTTCGGTCCTCCAACTCCGTATGGAAGCGTTTTGCGAGCAGATCTGCAGCATCGATGTTGCATGCTTCATTGAGCGCAGCCAGCGTTTCAAAGCCACTTGAACCCCGCGCATCAACCATCTGCAAGGCCTTTTTGTTGCCTACGCCGGGCAGCAGTTCGAACGAATGTTGCTTGAGCGACATGTTTCCTGCTCGATTGAAGAAGGTGTCAATGAAATGCTTTTCATTCTCTTCAATGAAAATCTGTATGACGAGTGGTAGGTCTGCCTTGACATGGTTTGCAACCCGTCCGAGGTTTGTCATCCCAAGAACACGGTCGATGTTGACTCGCTTCGATGCATCCGTGCCGATGTAGACTCGAGAGGTGGTCAACAATGGGTCAACGCCAGGTTTTGGCTCAAGCCGGCAGAGCAGCATCTTTTCTTCACTGATGGCCACAATGACATTGTCGGTCACGTCATGGTCAATGACACGTGCCCATATCTCTTCCATAAGCGGCGATTTTTGTTGGGGCCGGCTGTTGCGTTGCCCACCTTGGCGGTTGTTTTGCCTGCGTTGTCCACCTTGACGGTTGTTGTTTTGCCGAGGTTGAGGTGCAGCCTTCTTTGGTTGAGGCCTTGGGACGGTAGGGCGCCCTTCTGCGGGACGGGAGTAGCCATGACCATCTGTGGAAGTACGATCGGTTTTACTGCCGCGTGTTGGCACCTTGATGTTGCGGTCGCGACGAGATCCTGACATAACGAGTCACCACTGAGGGGATTGTGTTCACTCGACGCCAACATGCTGGCGAACGATGTCAAGAATTTCTTGAATTTCACTGTCTTCAATCCCAAGACGGCGAGAGGCAAGGACTGCTTTCACGTCATCAGGGTACATTGGCATCAACTCTGCAAGCTTTGCAGCGAGTTGGGGGTGTGGAGTGAGTTTGTCGGTTGCAGTCAATGCATCACGAAGTGATTCGAAGACTTCGGGTAGGGTTTTGTAGCCGTTGCGATGGTCGCTGGCGGCCCATTCTGCATGCTGGAGTGCGGCTTTTTGCTCATAGGTCAAGTTGTTGCGGCGCTCTTGAGCGTTCAACAGCATCTCTCGAACAGTGGCAAAGTCAACGAATCGCTCTTCATCAGTCATGTGAATTCCTCACTGGAGTGGTCGCAAATGCTCAGGTCGAGCAATCACAGTCTTTGGCATGTTTCCGTCCTTGACCGAAACAACCCACGCAACACCTTGGCGCTTCTGAATGAATCCAGTGCGGCCTTGGAACCGGCGGTGGGGCATACCCATCTGTTGTCCTCCATCGAGGACGATGGCGACGCGGTCGCCTTCTTGATAATCATGCATGACTCGGCTGATGTTCACTCGGCTTCGTTCGTTCTTGCGGCGTCGTAGAACGCTTCGTGTTCCGACTCGCAGGCCCTTGGATCGCTTCATGTTTTTCGCCTCCTATGCGCTCAGATTAGCAGATGTACATCTTCCAAGCAATTCGGCGACCTGCCTTCCCCATATAAGCACCGCGACGGATGCACGAGGTGAACTCATCGTGAAAACCACTGAAAAACCGCCCATTCAGGGTGGAAATTCGCCTTCAATCAGCGTGAATGTCGCCCACATCAAGCCACATCACGTCGCACTTCGCTTTGATCAAGGATGAGAGGCTTGGCTGAGTTCGTCCACCGTCGCCGTGCACAGTTTCCTTGACGTAGGTCCCCGACTCGCAGCGGAGGGTAAACTCGACTTCCAAAACCCCATCTGCCATGGTCTCAATGATTGGTTTGGAGGTTTCAAAAACGGTTCGTTTTCGGATCAGGTCAGCCCTTCGGTGAGCTACCCTTTCAGGTGTGCGCTGGAAGAGTTTGACACCAGCCAGTTTGTCGATGGTTTCTTTGATGAACTCAGCCTCAGGCAAGTCGAACATCACAGGAGCAGGTGGCCCGGCGCTCATGATCCGTTCAATCAATTCGCCTTTCGTTCCAGACTTGGCTAGGCCAAGTGCCTCTGCCTTTTCGACCAATTCTGCTTTCTTGAGTGCTTTCAATTCCTCCTCCGATGGGCCTTCGACGACTTCAATAACGGCAGGAAGTGGCTTTTTGTGGTCGTTTTTACGATCACCTCGCCTGTTGCGTCGTTTTGGATTCTTGCGGCCTTTACCCCCTCGATCCTGAACATCAACATGCGTCAAGTCGACCGGTGCAGTCAGCACCGCATGCTCAGCCTCGCTCAGGGGCATGACACGGAAACGAATGGTGTAGGATTTCTCAGCGGGAGTGTCCTTCACTCGAACCACTTCGCTTCGATTTGAGCTGCGAAGGCCAGTGATGTTGATGCTCCCTTCCGCCAGCTCATTGATAGAATTCATTGCTGCGTCAAGGTCAACAGTTCGAGTCTTTGGCTCCTTCATCTCAATCACGAATGGTCGTCCTTGGCCCATACAGCGGACATCGATGTCTTCTCGACCCATGCCGTGGAACGCATGCTCTTTTGCTTCAAACAAACCAAGCAACGGGTTGCCAATGAGGTCCTGAACGCTCTTCTTGTACTGCAGACCAGTACCATCGCACTTCTCACAACCCCGGCCCTTGCAGGCACGGCATGGCCAGCGGGTTTGGGGAATGCCCCGTTCCAATTTTTGATACCTGCCATAGAGGTAGTGTGCACGAATATCGAGTTCCACAGTGAGGGTTAGCACGTCGATGAGGGCCAAAATTTGTGGCTTATCATTCACCAGTTTCTTTCCATCTAAACGGTCATTGAGGTTTCTGGCGATTTCGGTGACCAGTCCCGATTTCAAAGCATCAGATCCTCCAGCGCCTAGGCGCTTGCGGAGTTCTTCTTCGGCAGCGATCTGATCTTTGGGTATACGAGCGCCCAACTGCAAACGTGTGGCTTCATACGGCTGAATTGCATCATAGATAATCTCGGCGAGAAGGTCCGCTTCTTCGTAGAGATTCTCGCAAAAAGGACACAGTGGTATTTCTGTACGAGCGTTTTCAAGGTGCGAATCCCTTCGAACAACCCCTGCTCGAATTTCTGCTCCAGATTCAGCGATGGTTTGCTCATAGCGCTTTTTGCCACCCAGGCGACCCAAGCAATGGTCACATGTGCCTATTCGGACAAGATGCTTATGCCCTGCGGGGGATGGGGCGCGTGGGATTTCCTCCATATGTGTGCCCAATTGATTCGGTGTTGAATTGAGGTCAAAATCAGGCTCTTGTTCAACCTCGTTTTGTTCAGCGGGTTGGTCGTCCCATAGGGAGTAATCTGTTTCACCAAATCCAGCATTGGCATACTTCATCCAATCTTCATCTTCATCTGGTTTGTCAGGTGTATCATTTGACATCAAAATCACCGCGTTCTCGGGGCCAACCCCAAAGACAGCAATCCTTCCGGGACCTCTCCTGTTCATGAACGCACCGGTTCACATTTCCTTTGTTGCCCGGCTAATTGGGGGGGAAGAATCAAACATTGATGAAAAAGAGGGCGCTCAAGACCCCTCCAATGGCCAGTGCACCGACGCCAACGATGTATGACATGGCTGCTGAACCTTGCTTTCCAGTATTGCTTTCCCAAGCGCCATACTGAAATGAATACACCGCTATCATACCCAATCCCATAGCATTGCCATTGCAAAGAAAGCAGCAAAGTGTCTCACCATCGACATTGGAAAAACCATCTCCAAAGGCAGTTAAAATTGGAATTAGAGTTGCACCAAGCATGGTCAAAAACCCACCCAACATAAGCGCGGGTGAAGGCTTGCCAGAGGACACAACAATGGGTTGCTGACCTGGCATTGCCGCCTGGCCGCTGATCATTGGCGCCACCTGTTGAATTTCTCCCGAGAAGGTGTTCGCGGGGCGGGTCGGATTAGGCTGATTCGCTGGCTGAAGCGTGATTGCTTCAGGGGGCTTGTCTTGAGCCATGGCAATACACATGTGACATTTTTATTGAATGCTTTGCCGGCGACTGCCCTTGGTTGCTCATTGGATTCGTCGAAGCAACATCGTCACTGCCTTTGCTTTCTGTTCAAAGACACCCACCTGCTCGAAACCGTGGCTGTCGTGAAATCTCATTGAGCCAGGATTGGGTGGTCGCAGACTGACTTCAGCGGCCACTGGGGCCTGAAGATGTTCTGCATGAGCAATGACTTTGTTGTACAAATGAGTGCCAATCCCGCGGCTTCTGAGGTTTTCTGCAACGGCAATTCGATCGACATAGAGAAATTCGTCATAGCGCTGGTTAAACCAAGCGTAATTCAAACTACCATACCTTGTTTTGGGTAAGAGGCAGAGCACAAATCCGTTGAGAACATCGTCCTCTTCATACCCGAAAGCCAGTTCGCTGAGTCTGAGAAGATCTGCCATTTCTGCTTCTGATACCTTCCCCGTTCCGGGCAAACCCTGCTCGTTGATGACGACCATTCGGGGGACATCTTCTGGTGTGAGGCGTCGCAATGCGTCCATCAAACCTCCTCCAAAGGAGGTGCAGGGTCTGGGTCGAGTGAAGCGATTAATCCGAGGGCAGCGGTGGTCAGCACAAGGCTGGCTATGAGGGACAAGGCAATCATTGCTGCGGAGAAAATACCGAAATTGCTGAACAAGCCCATTGGGGACAGGGCAATCATCGAAAATCCGGCGATGTCGGATGCGGCGCTTCCAACAAGGGCAAGTCCACAGGCCCCTCCAACCCCAATCAAAGCTTCATGATGGGTTTCCCCATTCTCCCGACCTTCCCTGTACCTCTCGGTGACGTGAATACAATAATCGATGCCTACACCAAGCGAGATTGTTGCAATGGTGACCGTCACGATGTTGAGTGAGGAGCCAGCGACGTACATCAACCCGTAAAGCCAAACCACGACAAGGAGAATTGGAACAAGCGTGACGCTTGCCTGCTTGAAGGATCTAAAGCCCACTGAAAGGGTTCCAAAGACAAACAGCGAGCCGAGGATGAGTGATGATTGCATTTCCTCTTGCATGGTGGTTGAAGCGACGAATCTGGTCACAGGCCGACCGGTCGGCATCACCCATGTCAGCGGCTTATCTTCACTGACCGGCCCTGCTTCTTCTTGGGTTCCCGTTGAGAGGTTTGTGAATGAGGAAAGGTCCCTCCAAACCTCTTCCATTCCGCCTGCCATGCCAGGGAAATCTTCAGGCGCGGTCATCCCAAATCGAATCAGCATGTGGTCATACTCCGCATCTTCACCGTTTACATCCAACCACGGTTGGGTCGGATCAAGCTCCACGTTTGGAGCGATGTAAAGGCTGACAATACTGGGTGGAATATCAGGAATCGGTCCAACGCCGGGAACGCCGTTGAGCGAGAGGAATCCATAGAAGAACGCTAGGCAATTGCGGTTTGTCAAGTCCATCAACAGGCCCCCGCCATCTTCGCTGCAACCCATGCCATGGCCGGTTTCATTGACGACCCAACCCGCTTCGACAAACGGATCTGGATTAAGCAGGAGCGAACCTTGAGCGGCGAAGACCATTTCGTCAAGAGCCAAAATATCGATTGTACCGTCTGGTTGTCTCGTGATTTTATCAGGTACGCCTTCAGGTAATACGTCCATATCTTGCCTGAACACATCAATAGCGGCGAAAACCTCAGGGTCGAGCACATCGCCGACAATTAACAGGTTTGCAGGTTCCCCTTCATCGGCAAATCGCTGTGAGATTTCATCAACACCAATGGCAAAGTCAGATGACTCATCGAGGAAGTCCTCGACAGCGAAGTCGCCTTCGAGCTGAGCCATGCCGTAGGCTGCTGGTATTGTGATAAGGACAGCAATAATGGAGATCACCACGGCATTTTTCCATGTTCCAGACGAGGTGGAAATTCTCTTGAGCAAATCCTCTGAGACAAGGTGCGTGGTGCCTTCTTGTGGCATAGTCGAGCGGTTTCGCCCAGCCAACCAATCGTCGACGGACAGCCGAATCAGTGGTACCCAAAGGCCTGTGAGGATGAATGCTGCGAGAATACCAAGTGCCGCTTCAATTCCAAAAGAGCGCAGCGCAGCGATGTCACTGAAGAGGTTTGCAGCAAACGCCGCCATGGTCGTGACCGAGGTCAGCATGATTGCTCGACCCACCCTCGACAGGGTAATTTCAGCAGATGTCTCGGATGACTTCTTCATCGCTCGCTCTTCTTTGTAACGATGAAGGGCATGCAGCGAGTCATCAATACCTAAGGCGAGGACAAGAATTGGAAGGAGATTTGAAAATTGTGATCTGGCTATGAGGCTGAAACCAAACATCGAGGTCAGGCTTGAGAAATGCCCAATCATGCCTTGCATCCATAGCAAAGCACTGCCAAGAGCAAACATGACGATGATGACGTCAGACAGTCGGCGCAGACTGACATAAAGAAGCACAACAATGGCCATGCCCATCAGCAAAATCAAGCCAGCACTGGCTTGCAATTCCCGATTCACTTCAACATTCACACCTTGTCCAACAAGCAGGGTGATGGTGGTTCGGTCGTGAGTTCGAAGTTGACCTTCGAGATCCATGTAGGACCATTCGGTCGAACAACCACCCGTTTCTTTCAGAAGTTCGAGGCACATGCTCTCGTTGTATTGGGGCGGGTGCAGGACGAGTGAGTTATCTGCTATTCTGTAGCCACCAATTCGGGTCCCTTCTTCAGAAAACACGATGCTCTTCTCTGGATGAGCGTCCTTCCAAATCACTTCCCAGCCCATCGATTCGAGAGTGCCTCGGTCGAATTGAACGAGAAGCCATGTAGAGGAAGCAGACCAGCGACCCTTTCCAGTGAATCCCCCCTCCCATGTTCCGTCGGTGTTCAGTTGACCACCAATTGGGCCGTCCTGCAGGGCGTTCATATCAGCAACAAAGCCACGGTCTAGCGATAACCATCGCAGGAAATTATTGTCGGAAGCCTCAGCCATGCGCGCAGCAGCCAGATCGATGTGAGCCTGCGATACATTCGCATCATCGAACTCAAGGCATTCCAATAGACCACAATCATACCAGTTTGTAGGAGGGTCGGTGACGATGCCTTGGGCAGTCAGGCCCGGTTGGGTGAGGACAGAGGTGTTGTTCATGAAGCCTCTAAAGTGGTCGGAAAGAGAAATTGCACCAGGTGCTTGGGAACCGGTGACGTCGTTCACGAGGGGCTTCATTGCTGGAGCGAGCGGGTGGTCTTGAATCATGTCGATTTTCCCGTCTATTTCTTGCAGCAGTGAAAGGTTGAGGATACCACCAGTCGGCGCATAGATGCCCTGCCAGGGTTCACCGGATTCCACCATCTCAGTGACGCTGGGTAGATTGGCATAGTCGGGGGCACCGTCGCTCATCAAGGGGACCGGTGTCCATTCATCGATGGGCGGAACGTAGTTCGGGTCGCGTGCTGAGACAAGGAAACCAAGGATAATTTCAGAGTTTGCAAACTCATCATCGATGATCGCCTGTGCTGTGAGTTCTGGTGACTCCATTTCATATGATTCCATATCGATGGGTTGGAGGGCAGTCATGGCTCCGGGAATCATCAGTAATGAAAGCAGAAAGATGGCGACGTGAACCTTCTTTCTGTGTGGGATAAGCCACTTTGAAAACGAGGCAAAGTCCCTTCCCATACAGAATGCTTCGGTCTTCGCCTTTTCAAGTGATGTTTTTTATTGATGATACAAAACAGACATCGCTGGTTTCAAGCACCGTCTTTCCATGCCGAACATATGGCGATTTTATTGATTTTGAATCAACAACCCTACGACGGTACAGATGTGACTTGGAACGCGTTGCGTTTGGCAAAGCGACTCGACGAAGATGGAGCTGAAGTTCGAATCTTTTTGATGAACGATAGTGTTGATTTGGCTCGGGATGGTATTGAGCCGCCTGAAGGGGTCGAGGACATGGTTGCGATGCTCAAGGGGTTGATCTCTGTCGGTGTACCAGTGAAAGTTTGCGGTACGTGCCAAAACAGGTGTGGTGTCTTGAAGGGTCAAGGCTACTACGATGGTGCCCAGTTTTCCACAATGGGGGAGTGCTCAGATTGGGTGATGACCAGCGAGAAGGTCCTCACATTCTGATCAAAGACTTAGTTCACTCGCCAATGCTTCCGCCAGGTAATGGTATTCGTCAACATGATTGTACAACTGTGCTGATATTCTGAAGTACCTACCTTTAGGCGAATCCCACGACCACACCGGAACTTGAATGCCATACTTCTCTTGCAACACGATGTGCAACGGGTCGGGTTCATGCAACGGGATGCCGCCAACCGAACCCTCAGGGAGCATCATCGTAGCAATGCAAGCAATCATCGATTCGGGGCAAGGAATGGCGAGTCCAAGGCGGTCGCAAAGGATCCTTCGTCCCTGCATGGCAAGATCGTGATTGTGCTGCATGATGGCATCCCAACCACCGTCAATCATGTTCGACATGAATTGTATGGTTTCTGGCAGTGAACACCATGCCGAAATGTCCCTTGTCCCAGTCCAATCAAATTCGTGTCTGAAGCGCGTGGTGTCGCCTAGGGGAAAGGTCATGCCGTGGCTGATGGTCAAAGGATGAATCTTCAATTGGTGGTCTTTTCGGACGTGTAAGAACGCAGAACCTTTCGGCGCACACAACCACTTGTGGCAGTTGCTCGTGGTGTATGAAGCCCCCAAATTGTCAAGCCGAAGAGGCACCATCCCGATACCATGTGCTGCATCAAGAAGCACGGAAACGCCTCTGCTTTCGAGCAATTCAACGAGTTCTTCAAACGGCATTCGAAGCCCAGTTGGGCTTGTCACCGTATCGATCATTGCCAACACCGTTCGGTCACTTACGCCAGCCATGATGGCATCGATGGCGATCTGTGGCCCATCGATTGGGAATGGTATGTTGACGGTGACAACCTTTGCACCCCAACGCTCAGCCACAAAATCAATTGCATTCCTACAGGCTTGGTATGCGTGGTCGGGTACGAGGATTTCATCGCCTTGTTCGAACACGAGGGAGCGCAGGACAGTGTTGACTCCTGTGGTCGCATTTTCCACCAGAGCCAAATCTTCTGGATCGCATTCAAGCATCTTGGAAAGGGCGCCCCGTGCAGTCTCCATGAATCCCATGGCCAAGTCCTCGTAGAATCGTACGGGTTCGTCCTCCAACAGGTCCTGCCACTTCTGCTGTTCCTTTCGAATGGCCACTGGCGTGGCTCCAAAAGAACCGTGGTTGAGGAATACACATTGCTCATCGAGCAGCCAATGTTTGGCAAGTGGGCTTCGTTGCGGGAGGGCCATGGGTCTTGGTGTGCTTGCCACCCTTTGAATGTTTGAATCGTTCAGGGTTCTAAACTCGAACTGACCATGGTAATAATTTACAGGATTATGATATTTAGAATAAGGATAAATCCCATGATTTATGACCATATTCCTTAAGACATATGCCGGTTTAAGGCAATATATGAGCCTTGCACCAACTGATTATGACTATGGAGTACCAGCGAATTATACCTTTGCCACAGAAATAACATGCGCGAACGACGAAGCACGTGCAATGTTTGTCGAAGGCTATGGCCACATGCTGAATTACAACCACGAACAAGCTATCGCCTGCTTTAGCAAGGTTGCAGAACTCGATGAAACCTGCGCCATGGCTTGGTGGGGCATCGCATACTGTGTCTCTTCAAATTACAACTGGGCGCCTGGACTTGGCTCTGGCCACGACTCAATCCAAACTGCAGTTTCTCTCAAGGATGGCTGCACAGAATTGGAGAAAGATTTGATTGATGCTCTTGCAACACGCCACTCTGCAGAAGCACGTGACGCAGCAGATCCAAGCGTACTCAACATGGGCAACTCTCCTGAATTAAACGTCGCCTTCGCTGAAGCAATGGCACCTTTGTATGAGAAGTACAGCGGAAACTTGGACGTCACCGCAATCTACGTTGAAGGCCTGATGAACTTGAAAGCATGGCAATTGTGGGATAAGAATACAGCCACAGGCGAAATCACTCCGGCAGACGACAACACCCTGTTGTTGGTCAAGATTATGGAAGATGCTTTCGCAAGCAGTGAAGAAGCCAAAGTCCACCCCGCTCTTTGCCACCTGTACTGCCACGCTCTGGAACTCTCACCTTTCCCAGAAAAGGCGCTCCCAGCTGCAGATGTCCTGCGCAACCTGATGCCAGGTCTCGGCCATCTTGTCCACATGCCGTCGCACATCGATGCATGGGTTGGTCAGTGGAAAGAAGCCGTTGAATGCAACATTGCAGCGGTCGAAGCTGATGACAGGTACGTCGAACTTACTGGTAATGAATCTCAATTCTACAAGTTCTACCGCATGCACAACCACCACTTCATCGTCTGGTGTGCCATGTTTGAAGGTCAATACGAGACTGCGCTCAAGTACGCTCGCAAGGCCGTTGACACTCTGCCTGCTGGTGACGAAAACTCCGGTGTGCAATTCATGCTTGCCGGCATTATTCCAATGGGTGCGATCTTCCTCGAATCATACGTGACCATGCCATGGCACGTGATGATCCGGTTCGGAAAGTGGGATGAAATTCTGGCTGAACCAATGTACAGTGACAAGGACGTTTTCCCAGCCACAATCGCTACACAACATTACGCCCGCGGTGTTGCTTATGCTTCCAAGGGCATGGTTCCAGAAGCCGAAGCGGAGCAAGTCTTGTTCAACCAAGCACTCGAGAATCCAGCCCTCGCTGGCCGTGTGCTGCACAACAACCTGATGTACCAAGATCCAAGCGATGGGCCGTGTATTTTGCTCGTCAACGCAGCAGTTCTTGAGGGTGAAATCGAATACCGGCGCCAATACCTTGCAAAGGAGCGAGGCGAAGCAAACGACTTCACCGATGCTTTCGGTCACATTCGACGGGCCGTCGATTTGTCACTGAACCTTGCTTACAACGAACCATGGGGCCAAATGCAACCTGTGCGCCACATCCTCGGTGCTCTGCTCTTTGAGCAGGGTCACGTCGAAGAAGCAGAAGCTGTTTACCGCGAAGATATCAAACTCTGGAAGGACAACATGTGGGGTCTCTTGGGACTCAAACTCTGCCTTGAAGCACGAGGCGATGCACCTGAGGAACTGGCTGAAGTCACAGCACTGTTCAAAGAGCGCTCGTCTCGAGCAGACATGGTGCCATCGGTGACCTGCTTCTGTGCTCAGGTTGATGACGAGCCAAGTTGCTGCGATTGAGCCTGCTTAGACGACAAACCTCGTGACTGAGTCACAAGGCTTGAATTTCCATGTTTTTGTTTGCGAACCGCACAACGATTTTATGGCCCTGAAAAGAGCCAAGGGCATGGATACATCAGAATTCTTGATTTCCAATGCCGAAAACTTCGCCTTGTCAAATTGTCAAGTCGATCCACCAGCAGAATTCGATGAGAAGGAATCCAAGCGAGCGCTCAAGAAGAACACCAAGGTATTACAATCCCTCCAGAAATTGATGTGGGCCGAACGTAAGCAACGCGTCTTAGTGGTTCTCCAAGCGATTGATGCAGGAGGGAAAGACGGGACCATTCGTTCGGTCTTTGGTGGGCTTAATCCTCAAGGCGTAAAGGTTCAATCGTTCAAACGCCCGACGAAGCAAGAATTGGCTCATGACTACCTTTGGCGTGTTCACAAACACGTCCCAGGTGATGGCGAGATTATGGTGTTCAACCGCAGTCATTACGAGGATGTATTGGTGGTAAAGGTGCACGAGTATGCACCACTCGATTTGGTCGAAAAGCGATATGAGCATATTCGTAATTTTGAACAACTTCTCGCAGATGAAGGTACAACCATCATCAAAATCTTCCTCCACATTTCCAAAGACGAGCAGAAGAGTCGCTTCGAAGACCGTCTCAATGAGCCGGACAAGAATTGGAAATTTAAGAAAGAAGACCTGAAGGAACGTGCGTTTTGGGAACAATACCAAGACGCCTTTGAGGCAATGATTGAGCGTACCAGCACCAAGGATGCACCGTGGTATGTTATTCCAGCCAACAACAAAAAATACCGCAACGAGATTATTTCCAATCTGATGATCGAGACCTTGTCTGGCCTGAATATGGAATTCCCTCCCGCTGCCGATGGCCTTGATCAGATTGTTATCGATTGATGCCGGGCGGAATTCTAACCTTTGTCCACAACAGTGAACATGGCTTTCACCTGCGTGACACTAT